>NZ_MTKN01000132.1 GCF_001975825.1 [Flexibacter] sp. ATCC 35208 | reverse complement strand
ATCCATAAAGATGTCCTGCCCGTGCTATAATCAGCATTCAGCCGCAGGCATCACTGCTTTTTCCATTCATTATCCGCCGGCGTCGCATCCATAAAGATCCCGCCATCCAACTTAACCCCAATCACCTTTTTAGCTATCGGCACACTAAGCAGCAACTCCTTCGCCCCACTCGCCCACACGGCAGGAGTTTTATGTACAATCTCAATCCCTCCGTCCTCAAAAGTCAGCACAATATCAAAAGGAATGGCAAAACCACCCACATTATTGATCCCCAAATTTACTTTATTTCCCTGTTGATCGAAACGAGACAATTTCAGGTCAATATAGTTATTGGAAAAGAACCAGTTATTAAAAAACCAATTCAGGTTCTGCCCGCTACCTGCATTGATAGCATTGAAATAATCCCATGGAATAGGGTGCTTTCCATTCCAATTATTCATGTAAGTATGCAACGCCTTTTTGAAGCGCTCATCGCCCAGCAGATCTTTCAAAGCGAGGTAAGACAAAGATGCCTTGCCATATGAATTATTGCCATAACCATGACCACTTACCTGGTGAGACTGCGTAATAATCGGCTGATCTTCCTCAGAAGAAGGATCCCCAATATACCCTCTCACCCGAAAGTTCTTATAAAAATGATCCGCTTTCTCCTTCCCTCTTTCGGCAATCGCAATCAGGTATTCAAAAGTGGTCGCCCACCCCTCATCCATATAGGCATAACGGCTTTCGTTGATCCCCATATAAAAAGGGAAGTAGGTATGAGCAATCTCATGATCCTGCACCAATTGGCCAAATTCAAGATCATCTCCTGTAGTTTCATCATTCACCATCATTGGATATTCCATATCTGCATAGCCCTGAAAAGCCGTCATAGTAGGAAAAGGATATGCTACCCCTGGCCACTGGGTAGAAAAATAATTCAGTGCATAATGAGAGAACTCCACAGAGTGGTGGAAGTCAGCCGCGTTGTCGCTAAACGCTGCCTGTACACTGG
This sequence comes from [Flexibacter] sp. ATCC 35208, assembly GCF_001975825.1. Classification (GTDB taxonomy): domain Bacteria; phylum Bacteroidota; class Bacteroidia; order Chitinophagales; family Chitinophagaceae; genus Chitinophaga. The sequence continues at coordinate 6,062 of NZ_MTKN01000132.1, read as the reverse complement.
TTCTGCGTTTGGTAGCGCTGTCTACAACCACACTGGCAGCATCCCATATGTAATGGTTACTGAGGCCAATGGTGGCGTCAGCAATATTTTTGGAAGTAAAGATCCATGTATTCCATTTATTCTGACGGGTCACCTCGTGGCCCTCCATATCTGCTTTTGTGGCAATATGGATCACATTGTCAGAAGTATAACTGCTTTTTAGTTTCTTAGCAAAAGCGGGTTGCAGCACTTCATCCACGTTCTGCAAAGTGCCGGTACCCCATACTACATAGTTGGCAGGCACCTTTACGGCTACTTTATAGTCGTTGAAGTCGCTATAGAATTCCACCCTGTCCATATGTTCGATCCTGTCCCAGCCATTGTAATCATCATAAACAGATACACGGGGATAGAAGTAAGCGAGGAAGAAGGTCGTGCTGTCAATACTGCCTTCGCGACCACTTTGTACAGACATATCGTAGTGCCAGCTGATGTGCAGTAGCATGCTGTCTTTCGCCTTCAGCGGTTGAGGCAGATCCACATCTGCAACAGTACCTACGTTATTGTCAAAACCAACGTGCGTACCATTGATGATGAGTGTATCAATAAAGACGCCATCTGTCAGGAAGTCTTTACTCACGTAACCGGAGCGGGGCGCCTGATTCTTGTGAATATTACAGATCAGTCTGATCACGATCTTACTGAGCGTATCAGGACTATTGTTGATATAACGGATGGATTCAGTGCCGTAAATGGTACGGGAAGGAGGATTCGCAGTGACCAGGATATCGTATCTGCCGGTGTTTTGCCAGTACTTAGCGCCTGGCTTGCCGTTCATGTCCCTGGTTTGATTAGTGTAAGCCTTTTTGATATTGCGGGGCTGGTAGAGGTCCTGCCCATGAGCGATGGTAACTATACCCAGTAAAGCTACCAGGCTGCTAAAAGATTTGATCATGTGTGAGCTGCTTTCAATATTTTCAATAAAAATATATATAATTTTCAGGCCACGACCAAATATTCCAGCAGCGGTAGGCTTATTATTTTATCACTTCACCCAGTGGCTGGCGATTAACTTAGGCGTTTTGTTTGATGATCTGTTCGATATTATGACCGGGAACTACGCCGGACTGACGCCAGAGTACTTTCCCATTTTTGAAAAGGATGAGTGTAGGTACACCTTGTATTTGGTAGGCAGCGGCGGCCTGCGGGTTTTTATCTACGTCTACTTTGATAATGCTGGCGGACTCGCCCACTTTTTTCTTCACGTCTTCCAGGATGGGAGCCATGGTTTTACAAGGTCCGCACCAGGTAGCAAAGAAATCTACCAATACCGGTTTATCGCTGTTGATCATTTCTGAAAAGGTTGCCATGGTAGTAGTTTTTAAGAGAGATAATGCAACAATTATTCCAGTGGGGAGGAGTGGTGTCAGAGTGGCAGGATGGGATAAAGTTTTAGGGGGATATTACAATAGGAACGGGTATTTATCCAACAACTTCCACGGCCCTTTCAGATACTTCCACGTACTGAAGCCCGTAGCCTCTATTTTAAACGGCGTAAACCCTTCATTCAATTCCTGGTGTAACTGCTGTGCTTTAAAAGTCGTCACCTTATTCTGAACCGTAATATGCGCCCTTAACCCCTGCTGATCCTGCTTAATCAACCACGGCGCAAAAGCCACCTGCATCTCTTCATGTAATTTTTTCAACTCATCTGCTACTAATGTATAGGCGACACAGATACCCATCAAATGTACCTTATCCACTTCCAGAGTAATAGCTTTTCTATCTGCAAATTTCGTGAGTATACCCGGAATACTCCCCTCATTAGCAGGTAACTTATGAAACAAAGTTATATGTGCATCCAGGTAATTGGCATGCGCGGGAAAATGCTTTTTCCTCAGTGCATCAAAAAACGCCTGATCGCCAGGAGCCATATCCAGTGTAATAATCAGTGTGCCCGTTTGTAAAATTTGTCCCATGTAAGGCAACAAAAATACGTAAATTAGAAAACGATATAATTCCCACGTTTCATGAAACAACTTTTTCTATTGGCAGTGGTCAGTTTCCTATCCCTCCCTGCCATATGCCAAAAGCACCCGGTTGAATATTACCTGAACAAGGCACCATTCCCCATGCAGGCGATAAAAGACCCGGTTATCCCTTCAGCCAGATTTCTGCTCAGCGACTATGGCGCTGTCGAAGGCGGATCCGTTTTAAATACAACTGCTTTTGAACGTGTCATCAATGCCTGTGCGGCTGCAGGTGGCGGACATGTCATCGTACCACCAGGCACCTGGCTCACAGGCCCCATCGTACTAAAAAGCAATGTAGACCTACATGTAGAAAAAGGCGCATTAGTATTGTTTACGCCAGACCGTACACAATACCCATTATTACCCAATGGCCACAAATTCGAAGTAGCTCCACCTATTAGTGGGAAAAAACTGGAAAATGTATCCATCACCGGTGAAGGCACCTTCGATGGAAATGGCCAAAGCTGGCGGCCGCTAAAGAAAATGAAAGTCACCAACACCCAATGGGACCAGTTCGTAGCTTCAGGCGGTGTAGTGAGTGCCGATGGTAAAATATGGTGGCCGAGTAAAGAAGCCATGAATGGAGAAAACTATTTAAAAACATTAAAACCTGATGCAACAATTACCGATTACCTACCGGCAAGAGATTTCCTGCGCCCAAAAATGGTAGTGATCAGTAATAGCAATCATGTCCTGATAGATGGTCCTACCTTTCGGAACTCGCCTAACTTCGTCATCAACCCGCAGAAGGTGAATGACCTCATTATCAGGAATACAAATGTGTTCAATGAAGCCTGGGCACAAAATGGAGATGGTATAGATATCAGTGCCTGCAAAGGCGTAATTATCTATCATACCACCGTGAATGCAGGAGATGACGGCATTTGTATGAAATCAAGTGGCGATGGTTCACAGGCAGCCCTTTCCGAAATCCTGATTGCAGAATGTATTGTGTACCGTGCACATGGTGGCTTTGTAATAGGAAGTAATACAGATGGCGGCATGCGCAATATCTATGTTACCCATTGTTCCTTTGAAGGAAGTGATGTAGGTATACGGGTGAAAAGTAACCGGGGCAGAGGCGGACTGGTGGAGGACATCTATATTGACAGCATCCGGATGGTGAATATTATAAACGAAGCGATCTCATTTGATACATACTATGAAGCATCTTCACTTTCAGGAGGGAATGAAAAACTCCCCGAATTTAAAGACTTCTATATCAGCAATATTATTTGTAACGGTGCAAAAACCGCGATGCTATTCCGTGGATTACCTGAAATGCCTGTACACGACCTACACTTTAAAAACGTATACATTCAAGCCAACAAAGGCGTAGAAGCAGAAGCCATCAAAGATATTCAATTTCAAAACGTACAATTTAAAACAACGCAGCAGCCTGCAATTCCACCAGGTGTTGCACCTTTTATTAAAATTTCCTTATGAAACCTTACTACTTATTGTTGTTTGTAACTTTCACTGCATGTAATTTTTATGACAAAGACCTGATGCATGCGGTGATCAATAAAGACGAAGCCAGCATACGCTACGACCTGAAACACCATGCCAACACAGAGGTCAAAGATACGGAGGGCTTTACGCCACTCATCAGAGCCGCGGCAGATGACGAACCAAATATCGTCGCGATGCTTTTGGGTGCCAATGCGAATATTGAGGCAAAGAATACGTTTGGAGAAACGGCTTTATCCCTGGCTGCTTTCAAAGGATTCAAAACTACTGTAAATGTGTTATTGTCTCACAACGCAAATGTCAATTCATTGAACAGAGATAGCGTTACACCTTTGATGTATGCTGCCAGCAGAGGACATACTGATATTACAGAAATGCTATTGAGACAGGGTGCGCAGTTAGACCTTGTATCCAGGGAAGGATTGACACCGCTGGCATATGCAGTATCTAATGAGCATGAAGATATTGCGAAATTGTTTTTAGATCATGGGGCGAAAGTAGATTTTAAAATGCATGATCATGAGACAATATTGATATTGTTGGCGAACAGGCATAATGTGTCATTGACGAAGTTGTTATTGGATCGTGGAGCAGATGTAAATGCGGCGGATGATTATGGGAATACAGCGTTGATGAATGCTTGCAGGAATAGGGATACAGGAATGGTGAAGTTGTTGTTGGGTTATCATGCGAGGGTGGATGTGAGGGATAGTAATGGAGATTCGCCGTTAGAGCATGCGAAGCGTGCGGGAGATGAAGGGGTGATTAGGTTGATCGCACTTAAATAAAAGGGGATGTATCATAAGTTGCCGGAAGGCGCTGAGAATTGCATGTACGAAAATTCTCTCCATCAGGTACCTGAATTAAAAGGGGCTGTCTCGAAGTTTTGAGACAACCCCTTCTAATTCATTTTCAATCAACAAATCACTTAAAAAATGTTTAAATCTCCCCCAGACTTATTTTAAAAGAATATTAATGAATGCTACCTGAATGAACGCGACAGAAGATTTGGGTAGCCTTTCATGATCCTTATCGAGCCTTCTGAAAATTATAGAATGCTTTAGAAACTATCGTAATACTATCCCCCGCCATCACACGTAATACCAAAGATAGCCCTATCTTCTGCACACTTACCCCGTTCAGTTTCGTCACATAATCATTCGGACTGGTCGTATTATCAACCCACCGCACCTGCTGCCGTTTTAATGGTCGCCATATGGAATATTTCGAATTAGAATTAATTCGATTTTGGATATGCAAACCAAGACTGAGATCTTTCTCAATTAAGAAAGACTAGTTATCGGAATTTAATCCAAGATCTCATCTAGTGATTTCCCCCGAATTTCTATGGGTATCTCGCTGTAGATAGGCATTTTTAGCATCTCTGGCAGTAGATTGCTTACACCCTCCTTAATAGCATCATCATTCATTCTTTTGGTACTATATTCGCTTCTCATTACAATAAATGCAATTTCTTCCCATTCCTGAGTAGAAATATGAAGATCTATTGCTTTGGCTTTTCGTCTAAGTATTTCAACAATTATTCTTAGTTTAATTGATATATCTCCATTCCAATTGGGATTCTCGAGATGTTTAACATTTTCGTAAGATGATTCTATTCCTGCCACTAGAAAATACTTTCCTTCTTTTAAATAAAAAAAGGTTTTATTTCCAAACTTTAAATGAGGTAATTCATTTTTGGTAATATTAACAGGATGACTATCTATTAACTTCCAACTCCCCTTACCTCTTAAAGGAGGACTATATGAAATCACTTCTCCAAATAAAAAATCTGTTGTCAATAGAATATCTATTTTTTTTAGTGGCACATTATTTAGGAAGTCATAAACGCCAACAAGATTAAATTCTGAAGGTTCATTTATGACTGATGAAACATTATAAAATCTGCAATATGCATACCTTTCAGTAATCTCTATTGGTAGTTTTTCAAATGGTATATTGTCTAGTGGTATGCAAAAATAGAAGATGTTATTGTGTTTTAAAGTTTTACTCATTTTTTAAATAATGATAATTTATTTTACTCAATGGCTTTCATCAACAACTTTTGCCAATTTGGATAATTTTGCTCTAAAAAACCAATTGCCTTTTGATACCACCCAGAATTTTTTGTTATGTTAAAATCCATAGCCTTATTTAAATTGGATACTGATACTCATTCAGCCTGACTACATATGCATTTGGATTGGTAGTTTCAACCGTTGGATAGCCAGCAGGAAGCGCCATGCGGATATTGGCTATGTTACTGAATAAAGCGTTTTCAGTCGCACTGCCTCCAGCCGAAATAATCAATTCCTGTTTTCCATACAAATTTTTTGAAATTTCAAAATCATTGTCGTTTAGTTAAGGCTAAAGTTGTTTGTATTCCATTGCAGGCGGCTTCTTGACTTTATGATTCCTTGGAAACTTTCTGCCAGTTCTAATACTTTCACATGTTTTAAGAAGTATATCATCAATCACTTTTATAGATTTTGAAACCATTGATCGAATCCATAAGCCCTCCCATACTTCTTTGCATATGGCAAGAGCATTGGTTCTGTTAATTTGTTTAGGGTACTTATT
>NZ_MTKN01000131.1 GCF_001975825.1 [Flexibacter] sp. ATCC 35208 | reverse complement strand
TTTTCCAGACTTTGGCAAATAGGTTGGGTCATAAGCAGCAATGAGACGCTTACCACAGTTATCCTTAATCAAAGAACTATTAAAGCCTCCGAAATCAAATTCCTTTTCCATTTGCAATCGGATGCTTTTCTCACAATAAGTACCAAAACGGCTAATATTGGAGATGGTATATCGAACAGGCAAACATAGCCAGACCTCAAATAGCGAAATCATAAATTTGTATTGAGGTTTGGTTATTAGGGGCAATTCATTTAAAATTGCACTAACAAGGTGTTTCACCTTGCCAAAGGCTTTGAGATTGGTACTAGTCATACTTCCTCATTGCCTTTTTTTTATTTTGGTATCAGCTGGAAAGCTCTTTTATTTATCTACATCTATTTTCCACAGCGAAGCTGTGGAAAACTTACCGGACTATTGAATGATGGCATATATAATAAATTATTCGCTATTTCTGCATGATACTTTGTAATTGACTCATCAAATTTTTTAATTGCTTCTTCTATACAATTACTGTCTACACAAATTCCGTATAATGCTACATGTAGTAGTTGTAACATATGCATTAGCCGCCCCAGCTGCAACTATTTTTGGCCAGCTTCTACCCCGGATTCGTTGACTATAAATGGAGAAACTTGTCTGTCTGATAATCATGCCTTCAAATACTGGCGTTGTATCTGATGCAAGAATTATATCCCTCAGTCGTTCAAATCTAATTCAACCTCCGAAACACATTCTTCCTTTGAGTGTTGCATGTATTGAATAATTTAAATGGATTTAACAAATATCATAAAGTCATTTGTTATACAAATTGTTTAATATTTATTTATCAATAAATAGTTGCGTGTTAACGTAATGAATATACGGTGTAACGACATTTATTTAATGTTTCGATTGCTGAGTCTTAATAATTGCGTGTAAATGTGATGTATATACGTTGCAACAGCTTTAGTTTAGTGTTTCGATTGCTGATTCTGTTATAATATTATTTAGGAGTTTTTTATACATCTTAATATTTACCGATCATTAAATTGATTTTTTAAAATATTAAATACTGATTAAATGTTGAATAGAATTTAAATTTAAAAATAATTGTATGTAATATTGTGTTGATATTATAAGCCTGGCTGACGATAATATTAATATTGCCAATTTTTTATTTCTGCGAAGAATTAATTGAGATTTTATTGTGTGCTGTAGTTTCACAATTACTCTTGTCATCGTAGTAAAATAGCACCTATAACAGTACAACTACCTTTAACGATGATTAAATCAACTATTTTAATAATCAGTTGTATGGTTCTCCTATTTGGGTTAGCGAGGGGCCAAATCTTGTTTCTTAATGTGCCAGATACAGTATGTATGTCTACTAATAATAGCACTGCAGACCAGCTCAAGTTTACCAGTATGAATGCGCAGCTGGCTAGTGGTGCTGCTTCTAAGGCCAACTGGACAATTACTTCACCTAATGGTACGAATGCAGATTATAACATCCTATATTCCGAAAGGACATCTTCCATTAAAGATACTTTACTGAACCAGACGAATATGCTGACGTTACAGTTCCTCGTTCCTGGTAAGTATACCTTTAAAGTTGCGATGACCTATGCAAGTACAAGTGGTGGTAAAACTGTTTACTCGACGGTGACGAGAACACAGAGTCTTGTTGTAGTTGACTGTACGATATCTACCTGTAGCGGTGGTGATGCGGAAATGCCTGGTTTTACTGAGAACTTTGGTACACTACCCGTCAATACCGGCCGAATGGAATATTCACCCAGTTCTGCTATTACTTATATTTACTCCCCATCAGGTGGTCTTGAAGATAATTATTATGCTATTTCTAATACAACTCATCTCAGAATTAACTTTGTCTTCTCCGGAGATCACACAGGTACAGACCGAGGAGCTATGTTGGTAGCAAACTCCGGTTATACTCAATCAATATTCTTTCAGAAAAAGGTAGATGGTCTGTGCCGTGGTTCTGTATATAACTTCAGTGCATGGTTCTTAAATATTGATAGTACCAGTGTAATGAATAGTGCCTGTGTGTGGGGGTTTATTTATGCAGGAGTAACTTTCCAGATATTAAATGCAGCAGATACCAGTCAGGTATTAGCCAGCTTCAGAACCTACGCCGTTTCTCCCACCTTCACCAAACCTACTTGGCAAAGGTTCGGGGGGTCCTTCACTGTACCTTCTGGTGTGAGCAGTGTAATTGTACGAATTATCAATAATTTTCCTGGTGGTTGTGGTAATGATATTGCCGTGGATGATATCCAGCTATCCTATTGTAGTCCTGGTATCGATGCATCCATACATGGAGCGGTGAGTAATCTGAGAGAAGTATTGTGCGAGGGTGTCGCTACGACACTTGTTTCTTCTTATACACCTACTAACTATTTTACCAATCCGGCTTATCAATGGGAGATGTCTGATGATGGTGGTGTAACCTGGTTCAATGTACCTTATGGTACTGCCAACAAAGATACCCTCGTCATTCACGAAGGTGAACTAAAAGGTACAAAGGATGTGGCGGCAGATTACCTTTTCCGCGTCAGGGTCTTTGAAGCGGGAAGTTCCGCCGCCACCTGTGCGGCCCCCTCATCATCGGTCAAGATTACTATCCTGCCGATGCCGGTATTAAATCTTACGAAATCCCAGATCTGTGAGGGAGGCACTGTGGAACTGCAAGCCTCCGGTGGTTATGATTTCTTCAAATGGAGCGATACCAGTTATGTAGGCCCCGACCGGCATGTAACTGTCTTCAGTGATACGACCATCAAAGTATATGGTTATGTTACCTATGGTATTGATGGTGGCAAAACCTGTGTGGACTCCAATAGGGCTAGTATTAAGAAAGATGATAAGCCAATTGTGCAGATCGCAGCCTCTGATACCTCTTTGTGTCTGGGTAGTAGACTTACCCTGAGCGTGGCCGATGCGCTTGATCCGGCGGGTGATCCAACCAAGAGTATTACCTGGTATAGGGGGACGGATGTGGCTACGGGTCAGCACCTGACTGACTACGATAACCTGACTGCAATAGCTAACTATACGACCCAGACACTTGCAGATACATCTTTCTTTGTCGTTGTTGTAAATGGTACATGTACGGTTACTTCCGCTCCGTTTAAAATAAAACTAACTCAAGTGCCGGCGCCTCCTGCAGGTAAACACGTGACACATTGTGCAGAGGATGGTACGTCTGATAACAACTCTTTCACCATGCTCCGTTCCGCTATTCCAGGAACAAGAGGTACATGGACCGTCACAGGTATATCCGGTCCGGGTTTGTCTGGCAACACCAGTTCTACCATTGACTTCAGTAACTATGTTACTTTTACGACAAGCAGGAACAGCCCCACTTCAGTGATTACACTGAACAACCCGGGATTGACTGTTTACCTGCAATGGACTGTGACAGCTACCGGCAACACTGATTGTGTGGGGTATGCTTATGATACCTTGACACTCATCACGGGTGCTACCAGGGCTTATGCTGGTCCGGATACGACACTTTGTGCTTCCAACAACGTATTTATCATGCAGGCTAACGAACCAAACGTTGCCCTGACAGATGATTTTGCTGAAACAGGTACATGGTCTGTCATTGGTACGTCTACCGGCGTAGCCATCGACGATATTCACGCCTATAATACTACTGTAAGAGTGACGAGCGGTGCTTATCAGGATGTACAGCTGGCATGGACGATTAATAATGTGTTAAACTGTGGTATCAATACGGATACCGTTGTATTACATTATACGCCGCCGCCAACCCTGACCCTTAAGCCGGATACTGTTTGTAACACCTTGAGGTATTTCGAGATGGATACTGTTGCGACGACAGGTACTCCTACTTATTATAGTGTAATGGGTACAATGCCTGGTTTCACCGCCGTACCTGAAACGCAGATCTCCTCTTGGCCGATCACTGTACCTATTCCAACAGGTGTAGCGAATGGCGTGTATAAATTTACTGTCAACTTCAGAAGTGAGAATGGTGGTTGTACCAACTCCACTACGATTTGGGTGAATGTGGAATCTCCGGGCACGGCACCTACAGGCGTGACTGTGGGTACACCAAATATCTGTACAAGCGGTACAACGACCCTGACTGCTGTCGGTGGTTCTCTGGGTAAAAATGCTGATGGTACCAATGCCGGCAGATATGTATGGTATGCGGGTGGTTGTGGTACTGGTACTGCAATCGGCACCGGCACTACGATCACTGTTCCGGTTACTGCCACCACTACTTATTATGTAAGAGTAGAAAGCAATGGTCAATGTGGTGCTACCGCCTGTGCAAGTGGTACTGTCACTGTTTATACTGCACCTGCAACTTCTAATGCAGGTCCTGCTCAAACACATTGTAATGACTCCCTGTTCACCATGGCTGCCAATGCTGCTACCGTAGGTGCGGGTGAATGGACTTACACAGGTACCGCTACCATTACTAATACAACAAGTCCTACTACTACTGTATTCGTACCGGCAGGTAAAACTGCAACGCTGACATGGACGATTACCAACGGCGCCTGTACGACTTCTTCTAGTGTAGTACTGACGAATTATATGCAACCTGTGAAGGCTGAAGCTGGTCCGGATTCTATCGAGCAGTGTAACACGACATCTTTCACGATGAACGCGACCGCTCCTTCTCCATCTACCGCAGTAGGTATTTGGTTTACCTTTGCGGCTTCCAAAGCGACCATCACTGCAGGTCAGTTCAACAATCCTGCTGCAACAGTGACAATGGCAGCCGGCGATACCGCTACGCTGATCTGGACTGTGACCAATGGTCTTTGTACTTCAGCTGACTATGTAAAACTGTATAACTACGCGACACCAACGACTGCCGATGCGGGTCTTGACTCCCTGAAGCAGTGTATGACGCCGGCCTTTACCATGGCCGCCAATACACCGGTCATTGGTACCGGTAAGTGGTCTGTGAAGAGTGGTACTGCTACTATTCCTGCTACAGACAGCAGCAAGGTAAATGCGGTGATCACAGTTGCCAATGGTATAACTGCGGTACTGACTTGGACCATCACTAATGGTACCTGTTCTTCAAAAGATGATATCATCCTTGTGAACTACCAGCGCCCAGATCCTGCCAACGCAGGTCCGGATTCACTGGTACAATGTAACACGGCCACCTTCACTATGGCAGCTACTGCACCTAATCCTGCTACCGCAGCAGGTACCTGGTCGCTGTTCACCGGTAGCAAGGCAGGTATTGTTGCAGCTGACATTCATAAGGTCAACCCGGTGATTACCCTGGCTGCAGGTGATACCGCTACTGCCATCTGGACGGTAACAAATGGTGTTTGTTCCAGCACTGATTATATCTTCCTGAAGAATTACCAGGCGCCGGCCATTGCTGATGCAGGTTCTGCACAGATCCTGCAGTGTGGTACCAATACCTTTATGATGTCTGGTTCTACACCATCTGTAGGTGTAGGTACCTGGACCGTGTCCAAAGCAACAGCGACGATTACTAATCCCAATAGTCCTGCTGCTACCATTACAGTACCAGCCGGCGATAGCGTAATTGCTACCTGGACCATTGTAAATGGCATATGTGCTACTTCAGATAATGTAAAACTGGTCAACTATGTGAAACCAGCTGACGCGAACGCAGGTCCTGACCAGCACCAGTGTAATACAGCGACCTTCACAATGGCAGCCAATGCACCTTCTGAAACAACTGCAGCAGGTACCTGGACCAAACCTGCCGGTTCTACCGCAACAATCGCAAATATTAATAATCCGGCCACGACGGTGACCATTCCTGTGGGTGATAGCAGTATGTTGTTCTGGACCATTACAAACGGCGTTTGTGTGGATGTGGACACTGTCTGGATTTTCAACAACAATCCGCCTGCTCCTGCAGATGCGGGTGTTGATACCATGAAACAGTGTAACACTGATGCATTCACCATGGCCGCGAATGCGCCTTATGTAGCTGGTGCTACCGGTATCTGGGGTATCTGGAGTGTGGTTTCTCCTGCATCTTATATCATCCCGGCTGCTGATGTCAACAACCCGACAGCGACCTTCACAATCACAGCTGGTACTACGGTCGTACTGAGATGGACGATTACCAACCTGGGTTGTAGCACTGCTGACAACATTGTGCTGATCAACTACGAACAGCCGACTGCTGTCACTGCAGGGACTAACCAGACCAGGTGTGCAGGTCCTGATTTTGTACTGGATGGTTCTGTGCCTAATGTAACCGGTGCCACCGGTACATGGTATGTACGTAACGGCAGCGCTACGATCCACACCGGTGAAGAGCATGATCCAAAGGCACACATAACATTACCAAATGATGCTACTGCAGAATTACACTGGGTAGTCGCAAATGGTGTCTGCGCTGACTCCGCGGCTGTGATCCTGACCAACTACCAGACACCTGTAAAAGCTGATGCCGGTGCAGACTGCGTGAAACATTGTGCTGACAGTGCATTCGTGATGAAAGCCAACGCCCCTGATGTAACGGGAGCTGTCGGTGAATGGACATTCGCAGGTACCACCGCTGCTACTGTAACTGATGCCAACGATCCGCTCGCAACGATCATTGTGCCAGCCGGCGATAGCGTACGCGCTATCTGGAGTATTGGTAACGGCACATGTTCTACGAGCGATACGGTGAAACTGGTAAACTACATGTCACCAACCGCCGCTGCTTTACCAGCTGACATGCAACAGTGTATGACCACCACGTTCCCTGTTACGGCGAACGTCTTCGTAATTGTAAGTAGTGATCTCGTCGGTAACCTGGTTGATCTGCGACAGACCTTTGTTATGACTCACCCAAATACCATTTTGTGGAAGGTGTGGACAATTTATTTCTCTCTCATTTACAGTCACTTCGATCTTATTGTGAACATACCTGTTAAAAAACTTATAAATCTTTTATTTAATTCATCTCTTTTCTCTGTATTTTGCACTCCTATT
>NZ_MTKN01000130.1 GCF_001975825.1 [Flexibacter] sp. ATCC 35208 | reverse complement strand
AAACAACTTCAAAATAAAATCAGATAGTACTTTTTATTGTTAACCCAAGCCCAGATTCTATATTTCCGGCTGATACGGATTTTTTTGCAAATGTCACGCCTTCAAAGAAATTAAGAAGGTGCTGGAAGGAATAACTTAAAGTACAAAGCAGCTGGTGTACCCAGGGAAAGATATATTAACCGAAGTAAAGTTGATTTGGCTCTTTATATTGTAAAGCGACAGGTTAGTCTTGGGAAAAGATTCGATTTTGTTGGAGAAGATGGTTCCTAAGTTGTCAAAGTAGAATTAAGTAAGGGTTTTTATATTTCAAACTCATTTCGTGTAACAATATAAGGGTGCCCCAATTTTAAGTCCTTATTAATATCTTTATCAGTAGCGAATAATATACCTTTCCTTATTTCAACAATGTCGCCTGGCAAGCCACACAATCTATAAATATTAGGTAGTGTACCGAATGGAGTATCACCTGTAAACCAAATAAAATCTAATCTTTTCGGAGAGATGAACCTGGAGCCCAGCATTCTGCTATTTAATTTTATTGAAGGCTTGTTTGCGATAGTCGGGGCTTTATAGTATTGAAAAACATCTGTTAATCGACCGATTAACAAGAGTACAAATTGAATCCCCGGCAATAATAAAATAACTTTTAAAGTTCCCTTCATTCAATTGAGTTTTTAATTACACAAAACGTCTGACACTTGCTGTTGGCTGGCATTTGAAAAACGTAGCCCCGGATACCGAAGCCTATAAGAATTATTAAAGATGAAAATAATACAATCGGACTTTCTGATACTGAGCGTCATACCATAATAGCCAATATCGCAAAAAATTAATTTTATTAAACAAATAGACGATGATCCGCGTTATTCTACATACCCATTTTATAAAGACAAGTCGGTTTTACCCCTTTATTTTTATATTGTTGATCTCATACCCATAATGAAAGCAAAATTTGTATAATTTATTATGATCCTAAACATTTAATCAATGAAGACGCAAGCAGAAAAAAAAGATCTTTTTGATCGCTCCCCGGAATTCTTTGAAACAGACAAAGCCGCCGTTGAGGCTATCGTACAAACGGCTGTAAACGTTGAACTATTCACGATTCCCCTGTACATGACGTCTTTGTACTCTATACAGGGACTACACCAGATTACCGGAAAGAAAAGTAACCTTTATCAGGGACGTTTATGGCCGGGACTAGCTCCTACCTTCAGACCAGGAGAAAAATCATCCTTAAATAATATTCCTGAGAATGAAGCAGCATTTAATACAATATTCAGCGTATTCATTGAAGAGATGCTTCATTTGCAACTGGCCTCAAATGTAGCAACAGCGCTGGGTATCGTACCCCAGTTCACCCAAATGTCGCCAGAAAACAACAATTATGCATGGACATGTTACAATCCCCAAAGTACCATTCTTCCGGGTATTGTTGATTTCCAGGATTGTAAACCTGTATCAAATGGTGTTAATTATGCTGATATGAGGGTAAAACTCGATGAGCTTAATCTAAGTCAGAATGATCTGTTCCTTGCCATTGAGGCTCCCGAAGAAGAAGCTAAAGCACGTATTAAAGATAGTGAACTACACAAATATTTCCCGATAACCCCATTTAAAAACTGGAAAAAGGGAGATCAATTGCCAATGTTCGGTAGTATTGGTCAGATGTATCAGTGCCTCTGGGATTACCTTGATATCACTTACAAAGATGTTGAAGGTAAGGTTACCACTCTATGGGAAATGATGTATTCTCCGGCCGCTATACAGCAGGACATATTTAACACTGTTTCTCCCGGCCATCCCTATAAGGAGTTCCAGGAGTTGACGACTACCATATCGGGCTGGCTGCCAGATAAAGCAAAAGAACTTGTATTCAAACTTATCTGCAGTATAACTGACCAGGGTGAGGGTAAAGGTATCCGGAAGAATCTACGCCCTTCAGCAGGATTACAGGCGGTTAATCCCGAATACCAGGCTTCCGATGAAGCACTTAAAGCGGATTATCCTTCTTATACAGATACCGGAACCCCTGCCGCGTCATCTCACGCATACGCCCGTCACAATAATGGTGAACATGACCATTATGAGCGCTTTAAACAAATACAGGAAGATCTTAAATCCGGTAAAATTGTAACATGGCCTACCTGGCATAATCAGATACGGAAAGGTGCTGATAAATGGACTGCTCAGGATCTGATGGGTGCGGATTATGATAAAAACAAACACCCATTGCCAGCGGCAGAAGAAATTGCAGGCGCATTAAACCGTCTTAATAACCCCTTGGATAATTCCGGAAAGCCGGATAAAGCAAAAAGAAATGCCAACTACAAACAGTTTTGTGAAGTGGCTACAGGCGCAATAGCTGGCATTACCACTGTGCTTGACCAGTACTGGCAGAACAGCTCTGTAGGATTTCCTTTTCCATCAATGAGTGGCTCCGGCGACCGCCTGATGATGTGCTGGGCAGTTTTTGGTCAGCTTCCCGATCTCTCGGTAGGTGTAAAAGTCCGGCAGGTCAATACACTTTATCACGCATGTCAGGGTATGAATCTGAACAACGATGCACCGGTTGACAACACCTGCGCATCCGCAGAAGTCTACCATAATTGCAGAGGGTCAAACTCATGCAAGGCCGAGGGAGGTTGCGGATTTGTGCAACTGGTAGGCCAGTCAAAATCATGTAGCCAAAGTGTAAAACTGGCCCAGGGCCAATATAATTTACAAGCCGGATGCGGTTTACCGACACCGGCATACAGTGCTCCTGCCGATAATCTTTGTAAAAGTTTTGGCGGATGCGCTGTTCCTATTTCTGCTTCTCAGATTTACCCGCCGTTTACTGATCAGCAAGGGAAACCTGCTGTCGTCGGTGCAATGGAATTAAATGATTTTAAAGATCCGGATCACAGTACTATTAAATTACCCGGCCAGGTAGAATTTGAATATGGCGACCTGGTTTATGACATAGCATGGGAAGCCTACACAAAGGTTTTAAAAACCAGGAATCCCGATGCACCAGAGCCAGTTAAACCGCAGCCTAGTGATATCAGGCTGGCATTTCCTCCATCTACCTGATCTATATTTATGGATATAAATAACAACAAACGCCTGGGCCTTCCTAATCTTGGCCTGGGCGTCGGCTTACGCAGCAAACACTATGCACACCTGATGAAAAACGATCCGGTTATAGACTGGTTCGAGATCATCAGTGAAAATTACATGAACAATTTTGGCTACGCAAGACATGTGTTGGAACATATTGCAGGATTAAGACCCATTGTCATGCATGGCGTATCTATGTCAATAGGAAGTACAGACCCATTAAATCTTGCCTATCTCGAACAACTGAAAGAGCTTGCCGCAGTAGTAAATCCAGTCTGGATATCAGATCATTTATGTTGGACCGGAGTAGCTCATTTAAATACCCATGATTTGTTGCCTTTACCCCTGACAGTAGAAAGTCTGCTACATGTCAGCGAGCGTATAAACCGGGTTCAGGATATACTTCAACGACCATTAGTATTGGAAAATCCTTCAACGTACATGGAGTTTCAAAGCTCCAGTCTTTACGAATGGGAGTTCATGACTGAACTTGTGCATAAAACCGGCTGTGGTTTACTGCTTGACGTAAACAACGTTTTTGTATCAGGTAATAATCACCATTTCGATCCGGAATTTTATATTCGTAACATACCACATGAAGCAGTAGTTCAAATACATATTGCCGGACCTACAGATTGTTATCAATATTACCTGGATACACATGATCAGCCAGTGCCTACAGAGGTCTGGCGTTTGTATAATCTTGCACAGCAGCTTACCGGAGGTGTATCTACCCTATTAGAATGGGACGCAAATATTCCTGAATATGATGAACTGATCGCTGAAGTAAGTAAAGCAAAACAGGTATTACAAGGCCATTTACCTGATGTACCTGTCTATCGTACACCTTATTTAAATGCGGTTTCTAATCCTGTAGATCATCAAATACAAACATCCCATGAGTGAACTGGCCAACATTCAGAAATGGCTTACGTCGATTATTATTAAACCTGGCAGGCTAAATGATAAAGTGTACATGGCCGATCAATGCTATCATCTCAATCATGAGAAGGTAATACTCTCCACCGCAGGTATGCCAGCAATGAAAAAAATAGAAATATATGCCAAAGGATATGTACTACGGTTAATGGAATGTATGAAGGCAGAATATCCGGCCCTCTTACAACTACTTGGTCCTGAACTATTCAATATATTTGCCAGTGCCTATCTTGCAAGCGTGCCACCTGCTTCTCCCAACCTGTATGATCTTGGACTATACTTTCCCACATTCCTTAGAGGCACGCTGCCAAAGGAAAAAGTAAGTGAGGAACCATCCATATATGATCTTCCTGTTGAGGTTGCAATATTTGAACGTTCAATAGCTGAAGCTTCAAGAAGCAAGGGCATTGAAGGGAGGGGAAAAGAAAGTACTTATGACAATCAAATGCTTTATCTGTTGGATACGGCCTCAATCAGGACTTCACCATGCCTGATATTGTTACAGCTACATTTTCCGTTAGCAGAATTTATTAAGGCCGTACAACGCCTGGAAAATCCTCCTACTCCTGTTATAAAAGAAAGCTTTGCTGCTATCAGCAGAAGCGGATACATTGTTCAAATAGGCGATTTGGAGTTATGGCAATGGCAGTTTCTGAAAGCATTGCAAAATCATAATGATTATCTTGTTGCTATTAGTATTGCCTCCCAAAAGTGCGGCGTAAATAGTGATTCCCTGATGGCCGATTTAATGCTGTGGATACCGCTTGCGTTGAAGTCGGGATATATTTATCGTGATGGACTATAATATGTGGATATCTACAAGACGAAGTTCTTTCAAAATATTGCTGTAACTTAAAGAGCTTTCCTGCAAAACAAATGAAAACAGATACATTTCAGCTAACCATACATATGGTTTCAAGCCTTGATGGAATAATTGCCAAAAAAGACAATAGCGTTTCGTGGTTTGACACGCCCGATTATTATGAGAAAGGAATTACAGGACAAGACCCCGATGAATTTCTTAAAAAAATAGACTGCTATGTAATGGGGGCCCATACATACGAACATGCGCTGCAACTGTCTGCATCTTATGGATGGCCTTACGGAGACATACCCACAATTGTAGTCTCTCACAGAAACCTCCCTGTTTATAAACAAAACATAGCACTTTACTCCGGCGATCTGGACGAGCTGGTGAATGAACGACTAAAATCAAAGTATAAACATGTCTGGCTTGTAGGCGGAGCAATGCTTGCAAAAGATTTCATCCGTTCAAACCTGGCAGACGAAATCAGGTTGTCTTTCCTGCCTGTTATTCTTGGCGAAGGCACGGCGTTCTTTGAACATATAGGACATGAAGTTATATTGCATCTGAAAGACGTGGCCGCCTATAAAAGCGGAATGGTCGAATTGTGTTATGAAATAAAAAAGCAATAGACTGATTCAGACAGCTCTATGAGCATTATCGCTGTAATGTCTTTATACTGGTCCAGATGCCAGTTTTACCTTCCAGCTGGCTTACAAATGTGGCAAGCCCTATCAGGTGGTGGTTTATCTTCAACTTTTGACCATCACTGTCTATAAGCGTTAAAAGTCCGGCATTAGAGTATCCAGATCTAAAATTCAAAAATACTTACCCTGCCTATGAGGGAAGATTTTTAAGTGAGATCGCAATGGAGATTAGAAGAGGAACTTTTCATTGTGAAAGATTCAAAAAAGAAATAATCGATCATACAACTGCTCACTCCCCAAGAATTCAACTTGATCTTCCACCTCAAGGTTCTTTTTTAACGTAGCGCTGGGATTGGGTATAGCTGAAACTTCGTCTGTTGGATTCACCTGGAAATATTTATCCTTTGTTGCTGCGTTTAGTACCCACTTAAATCTTGCATAGTATCCCTGTGGAGTTTCCCCTTTAAATTTGGCAAGAAGGAATTTCCTAAACTCTTTGCATAGGTTTTCCGTAATGTCAACTGGTGAAACGAAGCTACGCCCTACAAATTCTTTGAATTGTTTAAAGCTGTTCTGTAAAGCCCTGTTACTATCTGTCTTATTTTTATCTACATATTCCGCGTAGTATTCCAGGAAATTCCCCTTAAACTTATGTGGTGGAATATAGGCAGATCCTATAGATT
This sequence comes from [Flexibacter] sp. ATCC 35208, assembly GCF_001975825.1. Classification (GTDB taxonomy): domain Bacteria; phylum Bacteroidota; class Bacteroidia; order Chitinophagales; family Chitinophagaceae; genus Chitinophaga. The sequence continues at coordinate 1,330 of NZ_MTKN01000130.1, read as the reverse complement.
GCTGTTCTATTATTGTCTGGCTTTTTTTAACATCTATTAATTCTAAGGCTTGCTTATTATGATTTTTTTCGGTCTGGTTCTTCGGTTTCGTATAAGTCAATACTCGTATTGCAGGCCGCTGTCCGGGAAGCCGGCCATAGTCATAATAGTAGATCCTTTTATCTTTCGTCCTGTTTAGGTAAGATCCTATTTTCATATCCCTATGTAGTAATGGGAAATGATCCTGTGAATGGCACACACCCTTCAGGGAGTATTTCATTATTTGATTTTGCAAGTTGTACAAATACTCAGTGGGCGACCCAGTTTACTACTATGGCTATTGGTTCAGCTATAGGGTATTCAACTGCAAAGAATAATGGATTAACAGAAAATGATCTCGCGTTAGCTACTATTGGTGGTGGTATAACTGGTTTTACTGCTGGACACTATGGATATAAATTAGGTGCTAGCATTAATTATAGTGCCATTGGAAACAGTATTTCGAATTTTGCAGTAAATATTAGTAATGGAATTAATGATATCTTCAAAGGTGCGCAAAATGGAAATACTAGTGGATGGCAAGATCTTTCTAAATCGGTTTTAATGACTTTAGCAAAACAATATTCTGGCAAAACATTTACAAGTAGCGGTCAGTGGGAAGATTATGTTGGAGATACATTTGAAAAGACATTCCATGTATGGGCGGAAGCCTCCAAAAACATGGTTGGCTATCTGAACTCTTACGCACAAAATACTCTACCTGACCACCTTGACGATGGAGAAGGATTGTACTGGCCAATCCACTCTAGCAGGAAAAATATAATTATAGATGCGAAAGCAACCACCACTTTGCAGAATGTTTCATCAGGCAAAACTACGCGTTTTCCAGAAGCTGCCTGGTTTGAAATTAAAGCGAAACAAGGAAATATTACTCCCAGCACCTCAAGGGGACAGGTTGCTTATGAGATGCAAGCGCTGGTAAAGGATAAACCTAGAGCAGTTTATGAGGGGGCCGCGGAGTTCAATATTGTTACCACAACTAATTCACAAGTTAGTACAAAAATCTATGTGGGTGGTTATGTTATGGGTTTATTTGTTAGAAGATGGACTCCCCAATATAAGATTGTTAATAAAAAGGTAAAGGTGAGGTTTGGATATGAACAAGGAACAAGGGTGGGAGGAATACCCTTTAATATTACAACCATATTTTGGGATGATCCGGGTGTAGATTACCAGTTTTAAAATCTATTTTTATGAAAATTATTTGGACAACATTTTTTTTGATCACTAATTTATGTTTAGGTATGGCCCAGAAATATGAAATTAAATCTTCCCTAGAGCTGTTAAAAAT
>NZ_MTKN01000129.1 GCF_001975825.1 [Flexibacter] sp. ATCC 35208 | reverse complement strand
GTATAAACAACTTCAATATTATCATTAGGTATTCGTCTACCTAAAAAACGCGTTTTACTATTATATGGCAAGATTTCCATTAATGCTATTGCTCTTCCTTGTGGGCGACCTTTATTTTTACCAGGCAGTATCGACACTCAGTCAGGATCCTATGCTTCATTTTGCCTACTGGCTGGTCGATATTTTTCTGATCGGTGCGATCATTTCTATCATCTTCATGCGCAGAGCCGGCCATACTTCAGAACGCCTGATCGCTGTTGTGATCGGTGCCATGGTGCTCAGCTTTATCCCTAAGCTATTTTCCTCCCCGGTATTATTAGCCGAAGATATTGTTCGTTTATTCCGTGGCTTTCCAGACAGAAGTGTCATTGTGAGTGAGGTCGCGCTGGCACTGGCAGGGGTGATCTTCCTCCTGATCCTCTTTGGATTGACAAAGGGTAAGCATTTCTATAAAGTTAGAAGAGAGACGATCTTCTTCCCGGACCTGCCGGAAGCATTTGACGGTTTTACGATTACACAATTATCCGATATACATTCCGGTAGTTTTAGCGATGCCGGTGGCGTACAGAAAGGCCTTGACCTGGTCGATGCGCAGAACAGCGACCTGCTATTATTCACTGGTGACCTTGTCAATAACATGGCTTCTGAGATGGATCCATGGATAGGTGGTTTTACGAAGTTAAAGGCCCCTTATGGCAAGTTTTCCGTATTGGGGAACCATGACTATGGCGATTACATGAGATGGGAAAGTAAGGAGGCGCAGGCGGCAAATCTGGACCGTTTAAAAGCGGTGCATGGGGAGATGGGCTTCAATTTATTATTAAATGAAGCGGTGACGATCAATAAACATGGGCAGAGCATTTCGCTGATCGGTGTAGAGAATTGGGGGAAAGGTGGTTTTCATAAATATGGAGATCTGAAGAGAGCGACGGTGAATGTGCCGGATCATTCATTCAAGGTCCTGATGTCCCACGACCCTTCTCACTGGGATGAGGTAACGGTAGATCATCATCAGCATGTACACCTTACATTGGCAGGGCATACACATGGAATGCAGTTTGGGATTGAATTATTTGGTTTTAAATGGAGCCCGATAAAGTATGTATATAAGCAATGGGCCGGTTTGTATGAACAGCAGGGGAAATACCTGTATGTAAACAGAGGGTTTGGTTTCCTCGGTTTAAAAGGCAGGATTGGGATGTGGCCTGAAATTGCAGTATTGACATTAAAGAAGGGCTGATAAGGGGGACCTTATCAGTTTTTTCGAATAGCATTCCTCCCCGGGAGGTTTTTCTTCCGGGGGAAACTTTTTTTTAACGCTTATTCAGCGCTTTTCCAGCACTTTTTCGGGCTTTTTCCGAGGTGTTTTTTGGGATTGTTTTTCAGCGCTTTTTGGGGGGATGTTTTTTCCTCGGGCTGATGCCGGATTTATACCAGTTTCAGTTCCCTGACCGTTTCATTCCCCGGCAAATCCACCGCCACTACTATGATCTTACCACCCGGTGGCTGACTGGCTACCTTATAGTACCAATCCACACCATTCCTGCCTAAAACAGCGGCGCCTCTATCCACGATAACACCATCAGTATCAACCACCCGTATTTCCACAGCCGCTACCCTGAATTCATCTTTTGCAGTCACGATCACCGTCTCCTCTTCGAATCTGATATTCTGAATCTCCGGTGACGCATAAGCATCCTTTACCGCCATATTATAGGCATTCTGTCCCGGTCCGGCCAGTGACTTATAATAAGCTTTCAGGTCCGGATCTTCCAGGATTGCCAGCGCATAGGCTGCTGCTATTTTCATCTTATACCTGGCTTCCAGCTGCTTTATAGTTGGCTTATTCTTCGACGGACCGCGTTTTTTGGCAATAATAATCTGCCCGTTCCTTTCGTAAATCGTGAGTTGATCGCCGAGGGAGCCTCGTACACATTGGAGGAGTATGTTGTCTTTTACAAGAGCCATAACAAACAGTTTTGAGGTTATAAAATCAATAATAAATATAGGTATGCTAATATAGTGAATCTTTATCACTATACCAATACTAATACATCACTTAAAGGGCACTTCAATATCCAATCGATATTGAAGTGCCCTTATAATGCCCTTATAGTGACCTTAAGGAAGTATAACTATGCTATAGCTGGACTATAATTCTTAAGAGAAATATCCTAAACTATTATCACCAAATTCTATCATTCTTTTATTGTGGGTGGTTCTTTTGGTATGTAAACCAATTTTATATCATCCCACTTAGACCTTACCTGGATATAGTTTTTTTATTGTATTTGTTATCCGCCCTATTTCCTTATTTTCGGGAATATTTGCTCGTCAAGGAATTAAATATCAACTGAATGCACACTATCCTTCCTTTTTTTCTCGCGATGATCGCGGTTGTCGTGGTATTAGAAATGTGGGCGACCCGGCTAAAAATCGCATATCCTATACTGCTGGTAGTGGCAGGACTCCTCATCAGTTTTATCCCCGGGTTGCCTGCGGTAAGGGTAGATCCGGACCTGATATTCTTTATTTTTTTACCTCCTTTATTATTCGAAGCATCCTGGGGTGTGTCATTTAAAGAAATGAAAAAGTGGTGGCGTATTATCACCAGCTTTGCCTTCCTTGTCGTATTTTTTACGGCCTTGTCGGTAGCAGTGGCTGCGAATTATTTCCTGCCCGGGTTTTCGATCGCATTAGGGTTTTTATTAGGAGGGATTGTCTCGCCACCGGATGCCATCAGCACGGCGGCGATTACAAAATTTGTAAAGATTCCTAAGTCTACATCGGCAATATTAGAAGGAGAGAGTTTGTTGAATGATGCGTCTTCCCTGATCATATTTCGCTTTGCCATGATAACCGTAGGTACGGGGCAATTTATCTGGCAGGAGGCAGCGACTAGTTTTTTATGGATGATAATCGGTGGTGCCGCAGTCGGTTTAATCTTAGCGTGGGCATTTGTAAAAGCACACAGAAAATTACCTACCACGCCTACATCAGATATCGCGTTGACATTGATAGAACCTTACCTGATGTACTGGCTGGCAGAGCAATTGCATTGTTCCGGTGTATTGGCGGTGGTATGTGGTGGTTTATATATGTCTTCGCAGCGACTTGTATTTTTGAATAGTGCCAGTCGTATATCGGCTTATAGTGTATGGGACAGTCTTGTGTTTATATTGAATGGGATTGTTTTTCTCATCATAGGACTGGACCTGCCCGAGATTGTAGAGGGATTAAGGGCAGATGGTACACCTTTGCATACAGCTATTGGTTATGGTGTACTGGTGACGGGCGTGCTGATAGTAGCACGCATTATTAGTGCGTATTGTGCCATGTTGGCAACGATTATCTTTCGTCCCGGTGTACGTCCCCGGGCAAGCACACGAAGCCGGACGATGTTGTTGCCATTGATGTTGGGCTGGACGGGTATGAGAGGGGTGGTATCGCTGGCGGCGGCGTTGTCGATACCGGTGGCGTTTGAGAATGGCACATTGTTTCCGCAGCGGAACCTGATCCTCTTTATCACCTTTGTAGCTATCTTATTGACACTGGTGGTACAGGGATTGACATTGCCTTACTTCATCAGCCGATCGCATATTTTTGATGATATAGAGAAGGAGGAGTCGGAAAATACGACCAGACAGCAGATGAAACAGGGGTTGAAGCAGCATGTGTACCAGGTATTGAAGAGTAAGTATGAGAAGGAATTGAATGGGCATGCAGGCATGGAGAAGTTGTTGCATATATGGGAAGAGCGGGCAAAAGCGAATAGTGAGAGCCTGATGAATGAAAAGATGAAAAAGATCTTTATAGATTTGTTGGAGAGTCAACGGGATTATTTGACGGAATTGAATAAAGATCCGACGATTGATGAGGAGATCATCAGAGAACAGTTATACCAGATAGATCTGGAAGAGGAACGGATTAAGATCATTTAGGTCGTTAACGGTTAAATTTAAAAAGAGGGGGAATAAAAAACGCACTGAGCATCGCTTAAATGATTATCTGCCTCTTCCAGGTATCCAAATAAAACGAGGCCGTATCTTATTGCTGATACGGCCTCGTTTTAATAATACATTGTCTCATAAAAAATCATCAGAAAAGCTCTCCGGCATCATTCGCCTTCAACTTAATTCTTTTGGTACCGTTTTCCAGTATCAGTCTGTATTTGGATTCATTGTCCCTGTCTTTGATGTATGTGATCAGGTATACATCTTTATCAATTGTCCACCCTGGATATTTTTTTGCAATTGCCTCAGTCACTGAAGTAGGCAATAATTCAATTTCATATCTTTCTGCAGTGCGGATCAGTTTACCACTTTTGTCATAAGCAGCCAGTGTGAGACCGTTAGGTATAGCGAAGGAGATAAAGTATGAATCATACTCATCTTCGTAATAATTAACGGCAGTTTTTACATCGTATGCGGCAGAAGTGATGGCCAGTGGTGCCACGGGCTGTGCTTCTTCTTTGCCATTGACGGTTTTGATGAACTTATAACTGGTTGCCTGTAAGTTGACAGATGGTCCGGCAGCAGGTGCAGCAGTTTGAGCAGATGATGAAAGGATATTGGTCAGCATCAGAGCGATGGCTACAAGCATGAATTGTATGTATTTCATAGCTGAAGGTTTATAGTTTAGAATCTTACTTCAAAACTCACTTATTGCCGAAGCAAAACTATTGACGTGGATCATGGGGTATTGAAAATAGCATCATCAGTGGCCATGATTGTCATCAGGGGGTTAGGGATGGGTTGATAATCAACTGGGTTAAAAGGTATTTTTGTTGGTACACCCTTGTGGAAAGGGTGGATAAATTCGATTTCGGCTGTATCAGTTACCTTTTTCAATTGGATTAAAAGCCCTCTTCGACAGCGAAGCGCATTTTTTCCCTCGTGGCAGGGTGGATAAATTCGATTTCGGCTGCATGGAGGTACATTCTTTCCGATGCGGTGCCGTACAGATCGTCTCCTACAATGGGGGCATTGAGTCCTGACTCATGTGCCGAATGCATACGCAACTGATGCGTTCTACCCGTAAGCGGCCAGAAGTTTACTTTAGTCATGTCCGGGAATCTTTTGACTACTTCCCATTTTGTAACGCTTTTCTTGCCAGTTTCGAAGCAAACCAGCTGTCTGGGACGATTTAATAAATCAGGTCCCAAAGGAAGGTCGATCATGCCTCCTGACTGGTCAAGTACTTTAGAAATCAATGCAGTATAGCGTTTGCTGACTGTTCGCTGTAAAAATTGTCGTTGGATATGCTTGTGGGCTGCCTGGGTTTTGGCGACGACGAGTAGTCCTGAAGTATCCATGTCCAATCTATGAATAATCAGCGGCTCTGTATCTAGTAGGCCGTGTTTTAATCTACTATACACGGAATCCTCGATATTCACCCCGGGTACGGAGCGGAGACCGGAGGGCTTGTTCACTACCACAAAGCTATCATCTTCAAATACGATTTCAAGCGGATGACTATCTTCTTTTACATGCAATAACGGATTGTCGTCGATGGCGATCCCTTCCAGCATATGTGCCAGAATAGGCTTGCATTTGCCTGTGCAGGCAGGGTAGAATTGTTTATGTTTCCTGATCTCTGATTTTGGAGAGGTGCCCCACCAGAATTCAGCCATTGCTATGGGTGTGTAATTATTTGCAAAAGCAAATTGGAGTAGTTTGGGCATGGCGCATTCCCCGCTGCCAGCCGGTGGTTTACCAAAAGGTGTTTCGCTGAAGATAGCCTGCAGACTTTTGGTCTGACCGTATTTATTCAGAAAACTGTATTGTTCAAAGATCTGTTGCTGTAGATCGGCCGATCGTTCCTTCCGTTCATTTTTGAGCGGTTCGAGAATGGACTCGAACTGGTCCAGTTGGGTTTTTAATTCCGCTTGTCTTGCCGCCCAATTGTCCGTCAGGTATTTCAGCTGTCTTTTATCTGCCAGGCTCTGATTGATGATATCTGCCTCAGCAATAGCATATTCTGCCTCATTCAGGCGTTCTTTTAGCTGAGTCCGGAGTTGTTTACGATTGTCTTTGTTAGCTTTTAATTGCTGCTTTAAATGGGTGATTTCGGCTGTAGCGGTGATGGCTGCCTGCTCTATGTCCAGTTTCAGCTGTTGGTACTTTTCATCTGCCTGCAGTTCGTCAATCCGGGTATTGATGGCGGTGATGAATTCCAGTCCATTGAGGAAGAAGCTGTTTTCAGACAGCATATCAAAGACAGGAGGAACAAATTTCCAGTGGTCGTTTGAGTTGGCGAGTTTGCCGGAGAAGGCGGAGAGATAACCCAGTCTGCCGGTTGGATCCTGTACGACCAGCACGCCGAACATTTTGCCGATAGCGGATCCATCCGTATCGTCAGTCAGTCCGAAGTTATGATCCAGCCCGGTATGCGTTTCCAGGTATTGCTGGAGGTCGGCAGCGGCTAGTTTGGATAAAGGATGTGGTTCGTAGAAAAAAGGAAAGGTAAACCGTTCAGGTAAGGCTATATCTTTTATTAATTCATCCGAAAAGTAATCGATCTTATCTCCCAACACAATTAAATTTGGCGCAAAATTAGGACTAAAGTTATTAATTTGGTAGCCCTTATGAGAAGAAAAGACTTTACAGCAGAAGAACTATTAACCCGGGTCCTCAATAATAAATCACAAAAGACATATTGGGATAATGTTAGAGAGCTATACCGAAGGGGTGGGGAGGAGACATTTAAGAGATGTTATCAATTGGTAAAAACGGGTACGGATCGGGAAAAGGAGATCGCTGTTGATATTCTGGCACAATTGGGATCGACCGGAAGGCCTTATTTAAAGGAATCGCTGCAACTTTATTTTGAATTGTTGGAGCGTGCGCTGTTGGATAGTGCGTTTACAACAGATCTGCTCATCACTGTACTACATGCCATCCGGTTTAACAACGATACGTTGAGTGCCGCTCAGGCGAAGGCTGTTGCCGCATTTAAATCTCATTCGGATAAATACGTAAGATTAGGCGTGGTGTATGCATTACTTGGGGTGGAACATCAGGTAGCGGTAGATGCGATGGTGGAACTGACTACAGACAAATTTAGTGCTATCAGGAATTGGGCGACATTTGGTATTGGTTCGCGGATAGATAAGCACCCGAAACAGATAATAACAGCTTTGTGGAACAGGGTGAATGATAAGGAGGAGGAAACGCGGTTTGAAGCCATTGTGGGGTTGGCGATTAGAAAAGAGGCAGGGATAAAAGAGGTGATTATACAAGAGCTGTTGACGGGTGAATTTGGGACATTGTTATTTGATGCGATTGAAGCGTTGGACGATGCTGATTTTTTGCCGGCATTGAAGCGATTGCATAAAGAATCGCAAAAGGATAAAACGATTGATCCTGGTTGGTTGGGTAAGCTGGGTGAAACTATTTTTTCATTATCAGCACAGTAGGCGGTATG
>NZ_MTKN01000128.1 GCF_001975825.1 [Flexibacter] sp. ATCC 35208 | reverse complement strand
TTTTCCCTCCGGGGGTACCTGCAAGCAGCTTAATATCACTCTGGATACCGCTGCACAAAGGCTGATTTCCATGGAATACATTATCCGCACATCCTTATTGATGGATGAACAATCACAGGGAGATGTGCCGGATAAATATGAGGAATATGCTTTTGTAAAAGCCACCTTTACTGGTTACAGGGAATTGAAAAAGAACCTGCGACTGTTCGATGAGCGTAATTATTTTTTTAAAGCAGGTGCCGAATTTAAAGTAGCACCTGCCTATGAAGATTATACCATTTTTGTTGGCTCACCAGGCCTGCAATAAATCTAAATAAATATGATACTGGATTTAGCTGCAAAGGGGAAGAAGGCATTTGCCATTACGATGCTGGCCCTACTATACATTCAAACAGTCATTCCTGCTTATTCATTGGCTGCTGCAAAAAGCTTTCCGATGAAAGGAATAAATGGAGTGGTTGTCAACCCCTCAATTCATAAAGTGCCGGCTATTTATAAGGCTGTTACGCCTGGTACTTATAAGGACTTCCCTCCAGGTACCAATAATGGCCTCCTGCCTGTTACCAATAATGTGTCGACGACTGCTACTGCCAGGATAGGCGGACCGGGTCAACCTGAAATGCAGGCCTTCACCTCTGTGAGCAGCGACAATATGGTCGACCTGTTCTCCGGAGATTTCTCTTATTCAATCCCCCTGCTGGATGTAGGCGGATATCCGATTGCCCTTGGTTACAATAGCGGTATCTCCATGGATCAGGAACCCAGCTGGGTAGGACTTGGATGGAATATTAATCCAGGTACGATCACACGTAACCTGAGAGGTATCCCTGACGATTTTGATGGCAAAGATAGTATTCGTAAAGTCCAATATATTAAGCCTACACAAACATGGGGAGTGAACCTGGAGGTAGGTTATGAACTCTTTGGTAAACCCTCAGAGACGGCGCAGTCAAGTGATAGTTCCATTGGTACCATTTCATTTGGTCTAGGTTTCACACATAATAACTATAAGGGATATGGTATTGAATCTTCCCTCTCCGCCGGGTTGAATGCTGGTTCCAAAACGTTCCCCGGGTTATCAGGAGGGTTGTCATTGACAAATAGTTCCACTGATGGTCTCACTGCCGGGGTTTCCCTTTTTGAAAGTGTCAGCGCGAAGGATGGTGATTTAGAGTCAAAATCAGCATCCACCTCGGCATCTGTCTCAGCTTCCTACAATACGCGCGCTGGTTTGAAAGACCTGCAGCTATCAGTAGGTACCCGTTTATACCAGGTTATGCAGAAAAGTAAAGTAGATGCTAACTATAGAAACCCTTCATCATCAGGTGTATTCGGAACCAGCATTTCATTTGCCAAACCTGCTTACATGCCTACGATCACGATGCCATATACAGGTTCTGCTTATAGTTTTTCTGCGAAGATAGGTACTACGACTATTGCATACCATCCATTTATAAAGGGGGAATATAGCCATTCCAAACAATATATAGCAGATGAAGATACTTCGCTCTCTCTGCCCGCATTTGGTTACCTAAATTACCAGGATGCAAATGAAAAGCCCGCTTCCCTGCTGGATTATAATATAGAAAAGGAAATGCCCTACAGGGAAAAGCCTGCTATACCTACTATTGGTATTCCTGCTTATACCTATGATGTATTTTCTATTACAGGTGAAGGAACAGGTGGTATGTTCCGTGCATACAGGGGGGATATCGGTTATGTGTATGATCACCAAATGAAAACCAAAGATGGTTCTACCAGTGGAAATGTCGACCTGGGTTTTGGGCAATCCTTCCATTGGGGTGGTGATTTCAACCTGGTACGTGCCAGCACTGAAGTAAATCCATGGACAGCCCGTAACTATATGGCATTGGAAGTTCCTTTTAAAAGTTCAACGGGTTTATATGAAGCAGCTTATTTCCGTAACCCGGGAGAAACAACCGTGAATGATAAAGACTGGTATGATGCTCTTGGGGGTGATGAAGTAGTCACTACCCGTCTGCAACACCTTAGTAGCAGTAGTGCACGAATGTACGCCCTCAATATACTGGACAGATACAAAGCTTTTTCAAAAGATAGTTTTGTAACCGTGACCAGTGAAACGGCGGGTAGAATGAAACGTGATAAACGTACACAGGTCATTTCTTATCTCACCGCTGAAGAAGCAACGACTGCAGGACTTTCACAATATATAGACAACTATGCGGTAAACACTTTCCCACTGCAAAGTTGCGATGTTACTTATCCTTCTGACCTCACAGATAGCATGCAGGGCTTAAGAGGTGATTACTACAGTGGACGAAATTTTAAATCTTTCCTTTTTAGCAGAACAGATACAGTGGTGAACTTTGCTAACCTTACAGAGATCAATGTAAATAAGCCTGAAGGCATATCTACGATCAGGCATAATTTTTCTGTGCGCTGGACCGGGAGATTAAAGACAGACGTGACAGGTAGATATGTTGTTTCTACACGCAGTGATGATGGTATCAGGTTATACATAAATGATTCTCTCGTGTTTCAAAGGTGGACAGATCATCCTGATAGTAAGGCGGATTCTGCTGTACTTAACCTGGTAGCTGGTGAGACGTATACTATCAAAATGGAGTATTACCAGAAAGACGAGCGCGGTGTAGCGAAATTACAATGGAAATATGCCGGATTACCCAATCAGTTTGTTCCTAAACCAAATCTATATCTCACACCTGCAAAAGATACTTTCCAAATTGAGGATGGTGCTATTGCAAGAGAAAAGCGTGTCAATACTTTCAGGAAGAGCAATCACTTCTCTGAGATCGATGTACTGAATGCTGATGGGCGCCGTTACATATACGGTATCCCAGTATATAATTTTTTGCAAAAAGATGTTTCTTTTTCTGTGAATACAGATAGTGGTAGTATCGCTGAAGGGCTGGTTGGTTACATTCCAGGAAAAGACAATACCACTGCTAACAGAAATGGTATTGATAACTACCTCAGTAAAGAAGAAACGCCCGCATATCCTCATTCCTTCCTGCTTACAGGTATCCTGAGCCCGGATTATGTGGATCTCACCGGAGATGGCATTACACCCGATGACAGGGGCGATGCCATCAAGTTCAATTATTCGAAGATGGCAGATAAGAACAACCCGGAAAGATGGCGTACTCCTTATTCAAAGAAGGCGACCTATAACCCCAATTTATTGACCGACAACAGGGATGATAAAGGAAGTTATGTATATGGTGAGAAAGAATTGTGGTACCTCAACTCCATAGAGTCAAAAAATATGATAGCTACCTTCTGGGTGAGCAACAGGGAAGATATGCCGGGCATGGATGAGGATGGAAACCTGCAGGCAATAGGCCAGCACAAGAAACTGGACTCTATCAAGGTGTACTCCAAATCAGATTTCCTGAGTTATGGTACAAAAGCATTGGCAATAAAAACAGTTCACTTTCAATATAGTTACTCTTTATGTAAAGGTGTGAATGCAAGTGAGCCAACAAAAGGCAAACTGACACTTGAAAAGGTTTGGTTCACCTACAATGGTAATCAACGTGCAGATAAGAATGCATATGTGTTTGGCTATAATAGCAACAATCCTACATATGCCACTAAGAACTATGACAGATGGGGTAATTATAAAGATGCCGCACAAAACCCGGGTAGTCTGAATAATGCTGAATATCCATACGCATTACAGGATAGTACACTGGCAGCTCAGAATATGGCCGCCTGGACACTGGATCGGATAAAACTCCCATCCGGAGCCACCATGAAAGTAGATTATGAAAGTGATGATTATGCCTATGTACAGAACAGGCGTGCAGCACAGATGTTTCATGTGGCAGGTGTATACACAGGTATTCCTTCCCAGGCAAACCTGACAACAAACCTTTACAGCAGTAGCAGTACCAGTAATGAACATCTGTATGTGGGTGTAAATGTACCAAAGGCCATAACTGATGAAGAGGTATATACCCGTTATCTCGAAGGCATGGATACGCTGTTTTTCAAAATGTTTGTAAAGATGCCAACGGATAAATTCGGGAGTGGGGGTGAGTATGTAAACTGTTATGCCACACTTGATCCGGGCAACTATGGAACCTTTAACGATGGTAATAGCATCTGGTTCAAACTACAGGCTATCAATAGCTCCGGCGAAGTCAGCAGCGGGGGGTATAGTCCGTTAGCAAAAGCAGCGATGCAGTTCCTGCGCCTGAACCTTTCTTCCAAAGCATACCCCGGATCAGAGACGAGTGATGATCTCACTCCTCTGGATGGTGCAAAAATGCTCTTATCGCAGGTCACTAACCTGACCGAAATGATCACGGGTTTTGATAAAAGCGCCCGGATTAAAGGTTGGGCAAAAACCTTTGATACTACCCGCTCTTTTGTACGACTGGCCAATCCTTATTATAAGAAATATGGAGGTGGACTTCGTGTAAAACGGATCAGTATCTATGATAACTGGGATGCAATGACCAGTCAGAAACAAGCTGTATATGGCCAGGAATATACCTATACGACCACTAAAGATAGCTTAACGATTAGTAGTGGGGTGGCCATCTGGGAACCTACCATTGGGGGTGAAGAAAATCCATGGCGATTACCTATTCAGTATAAACAGCAGTCAGCCGTTTTGGCGCCTGTCAGTTCGGGTTATGTAGAAAGACCATTGGGCGAAACCTTTTTCCCTGGTCCCTCAGTGGGATATAGCAGGGTCAAGGTACGATCCATCAATACAAAGCTAAAACGCTCTGCAAATGGCTATTCAGAAACCTGTTTCTATACCAGCTATGATTTTCCCACTATTACAGACATGACCCCGCTGGGTGATAATAAGAAAAGGTTTAAACCCACACTGGCCAATTTGCTACGCATCAATGCCCGTCATTACATGGCGGTTAGCCAGGGATTTAAAGTAGAGTTGAATGATATGAATGGGAAGATTAAATCACAGTCATTATTTGGAGAAGCGGATTCAACGAATGCAATCACCTCTACTCATTATCATTACCACACGGATGATGCAACAGCTACGTTTAAGCACCTGAACAATACGGTAAAGGTGATCAGTGCAGAAGGGGTGATCGATACAGCCGCCACAGTAGGTAAGGATGTGGAGCTAATGATGAGTATGAGAGAACAACGTTCTGTAACACAGTCATTCAATCTGAATATTAATAGTGATGGATTTTTGGTGGGTACTTTCTGGGCAATCATTCCGAGTCTGTTGAATATCGCACAACGTGAAGAAGTCATCTTCAGAGTAGCAGGTACCATGAAAGTAGTCAATCGTCATGGACTATTGGATAGTGTTGTGGCCATTGATAAAGGCAGCAGGGTGGTGACACGGAATATGTTGTATGATGGGGAGTCTGGCTCCGTAGTACTGACCAGTACCCAGAATGAATTTAATGACCCGATATACAATTTCTCTTTACCGGCAGGCTGGATTTATGATGGGATGAGTGGGGCCTATAAGAATATCGGGGCTACAGCAGATAATGTAACTATTAAGGAGGGGAAGATAATATCAGGATTGGACTCAGCTATGGTGGTTAGCTATTTCTCTGCAGGTGATGAAATACTGGTTTATACCAGGCAGAAAACGGGTGGTACGGATTGTGAACCTGAAATTGCTACCTGGCCTGCATTGAGCAGATTATATGCAGTTGATGCCAATGCCATTAGCGGAGGAGATCCTGCTATTTATTTTGTAGATAAAGATGGAGCTCCTTTCACTGGCACAGAGGTAACGATGAAGGTGACAAGGTCTGGCAGAAGAAACTTATCGGTTTCAGCAGGGGAGGTCGCTATGTTGGAAAACCCTATTTCAAGTGGTACATCATTGGTGATTGATGAAAATTCACGCGTATTAGCAGCCAGTGCTACAGAATATAGCCAGTTTTGGAAAGTGACAGATGTAAAGAAGGTAGATTCAGTGACCAGTTGTATACAGCAAACTTATGCTGACTATAATAGCGGTTGTGGTCTGCATGTATATGGTAATGATAGCATAGGGGGCTATTACACCATAGAATGTACAAGTGGCTCCGCAGATCCTGTTTATTATAGTATACCAAGAGATCAGTATTCATCAACAGTGAGTCAGGCTGCCGCCAATGCACTCGCGCAGGCTGCACTGGATTCCATCGGGCCAATATACGCGGCAATGAATAGTACCTGCGTAGAAACCTGTAATCTGACAGCATATAAGAAAGATGATTCTGAAGACCTCCCATCCTTTGAAGTGATTGCGATCAATAACGAAACGGGCGTGAGTTACCAGGTAGGTGGCGGAGAACAGGTGACTCAATTCCCTGTCTGTAAGGCGATTCCGGAGGGCTCCTATACCGTCAGGATGGCGGCCATGGAAACCTGTTATGCATATTCTGCGGATTCTACAGAGTATGAGCTGAGCGATGATACCTATCAGACTTTTCAATCCAGTACACCGATCAATGTTTTGCTGTCAAGAAATAAAAGAAAATATAATACTTCATTTAGTGTAAGTGTGTCTAAGAATGATTGTGACTCGGGTTATGTAGGCTCCTCCGTATCTGTCACCATAGCAGCAGGCTTGTATTATTCTTATGTATCTGTAGCCGATGCCAACAACAAAGCGGCTGCTGCAGTCGATACCTCCTCATTACAAACACAGGCTAATAATTCAGGCACCTGTCTGGATGCTACGCACCTGATCGTAAAAGCCAAAGATGGGTATAGCCCGTCACCGGTAGAGGTAACCTATGCAACAGATGCCGGATTCTCAAATACGGTACAGCTCTTTGCAATGGTGGATAGTATATATACGACAATATCATCTGCTATGTGGAATATTACATTCAATCCGCAAACAACATCTTATACTTATCATATATCTATCAATGGGGGAGATACACAAACATTTACTACCGCAACGACTTATCACATCAGTGGGCCGCCGTTAACCATCGAAATCTGGTAGTAATCATTATTTCCTTAACTGTCTGAATATAACACATGAAAAAATATATCCTTATAGCAATAATGCTGATTGGCAGCAACGCGTACGGACAATCCTGTACCTGCGAGTGCCTGAAACCATTGTTCGATTATGTGATCACATCCGGTCGTCTGTTTACAAAAGAGACAGATCATATTATCCTGGCATCTCTCATGACTGATGCCCGGAATGCAGGCTATGACGTGTCTTATACACAATGTGCAATTCTGTATAAGAATATCAATAATTATTTCTACGCCACTTCTGCTGATGCCACCAGTACCAAATACGTAGCACGTATCGGAGACTGTACGATCAATATCAAATCATCCAGCTCAGTTACGTTTGCGAATCTTGTCAGTGATGCGTGTTCAGGCACAGGTGATGTGGTGACTTATCATACTAAAACCAGCAGTACATCTGTGGCTACTTTGTCTGTAGATAGCTGTTATACCTGCACCATAGTGGCATCCAGTCTGTGTTACAGCGCTGTTACTGATACAAGTGTAAATGCATATACATATGGACTGGCGGGCAACTGGCGGGCGTTGAAGAGTTATGTTTATTATGGTAGCCGT
>NZ_MTKN01000127.1 GCF_001975825.1 [Flexibacter] sp. ATCC 35208 | reverse complement strand
GCCTCTTTGAAGAAATAATAGCAGTATTGGAGCAAGCAGATATTAGTTGTAAAGGTGTTTTTTTGAATGCTGATCCGGGCTTTGATAGTGAAGCGTTTCGTCAGGTATGCGAACAAGAAGAAATAGAGCTGAATGTCAAACCCAATAAGCGTAATAGCAAGACCAGTACAGACCAGTATCGTTATTTTGACGATGAATTATATAAAAAAAGAACAAAAATTGAGCATGCCAATGCATGGCTGGATGCTTTCAAAGCCCTATTGGTGCGTTATGAAACAAAAGCCTTCACCTGGATGGGATTACATTGGCTCGCCTTTATAACCTTATTCTGTAGAAAATTAAAAGTTTAAACAACTTCACCATCAATTAGATAAATGAAAAATAATAAATTAAAATATCTCATTCCAGCAATAGGATTTCTGCTGCTATTAATACCAGTAAGTATCTCCTTAAAAAAAGATTATGATGTATATATGAATGGCAGTATTGTAACAGTGAAAATTAAAAAATTGCCAGGCACATATTTTACAAAAAATGAGTTTATGTATTTTGAATTGAATGGTAACACATATAGTAAATCAATAAGTAAAAACACAAGGGATTTGCTTCAGGTTGGAGAAGAAATTAAATTGAAGTATTTGGCAGGAGAGAGTTCTCATTTTTTATTTCCTGAGGAAAATCCCTTTATTTGGGGGATTTTTGCGATAAGTCTTTTTGCTTTATTTTCAATGGCGAGTTTCTACTATGCATTTAAGAAATAGAACTATACTAGTGTTACGTTAATTGTTAAATGACGTATATATTTTGTATATTTGGGAAAGCTTTCCAGGAATGATACGTTATACCATCAAATTAACAAAGACAGAAGTAGAAGAACTACACAGCATAATAAATAAAGGCTCCCATACTTCACAAACCTTTAGAGTTGCTTATATTCTCTTGAATTGTGATGAAGGGAAGTATTCTGAGAAAGTAACGAACGAGCAGATAAGCAAAGTTTTAAAGGTTGGTATGCGCACAATAGACCGAGTTAAAAAGAAGTTTGTAGAAGAGGGTTTTGAAGGGGCGTTAGAAAGACGACCTACAAATCGTATTTATGGGTCCAAAGTAGATGGAGATACGGAAGCGAAGTTAGTTAGCTTATGCTGTAGTGAACCACCGAAGGGATTTGCAAAATGGTCGTTGCGGCTATTGGCCGATAAGATGGTAGAATTGAAGTATGTAGAAAGCATCTCCCACGTAACAGTAAGAAAGGTTTTAAAAAAAATGAACTTAAGCCCTGGAAAGTAAAAGGGTGGGTAATCCCAGCTGGTTGCAGTAGTGAGTTTGTGGCGGATATGGAAAATGTGTTAGATGTATATAAAAGGCCGTATGACGCTGATTATCCGGTTGTTTGTATGGACGAGTCACCGAAGCAATTAATCGATGAACTGCGTGAGCCAATTGCAATGAAGCCAGGTCAGGAAAGAAGAGTAGATTATGAGTACGTAAGGCATGGGATGGTAAATATATTTATTGCGAATGAACCATTGAAAGGAAAACGATTTGTGGAGGTAACCGCATTCAAGACCAGAAAGGACTGGGCTATGTTTATTAAAGAGATTGCAGATAAGAAATATCCCAGAGCGAAAAAAATAACTTTAGTGATGGACAATTTCAAAACACATACGGCTGCTGCTTTTTACGAAACCTTTGAACCTAAAGAAGCAAAAAGACTGTGGGATAGATTTGAATTCGTCTATACCCAAAACATGGAAGCTGGTTGAATATGGCTGAAATAGAATTACATGTATTAAATGGACAATGCTTGAACAGGCATATATCTACAATGGAGAAAGTGAAAGAAGAGGTTACTCAGTGGCAAACAAACCGGAATAATAAAAACGGCCAAATTAATTGGCAGTTCACAAACAAAGAGGCAAGAGTAAAATTGAAAAGATTATATCCGTCAATTAATAATTAACGTAACACTAGTATTCTCTTTAAGAAAGCCGCAGGTATTTTCCCGCGACTTTTCTGTTTATAATAGGCCCATTACTTCATTTTAGTGATAAAAGCATCTAACAGTGCATATACATGATTACGTTCAATCTCGGGCATCTTAGAGACGTCCTGGATGCGTTTAATGGTCTCATTATCTAGTCAAAAGCTCCGATTTTTTAGGAGATACATTAATTGTTAGTGGAAGTCAAGCGGCCAAAACTCAATATGCCCAAATAACGAATACGGGGACAGGAGGATTTTATAAAACCAATGTAGCAGAGGATGGTAACGTGACCTTAAACGCTACGGGGAAAAAGGGAGAAATGACGGCAGAGCAGAAAGCCTTTTACAAAGAGGCGTCAGGAGTTATAGAAAAAGGAACGGTTAATGTAGAGGTTGTTCAGAATGACAAAAACGTAATTGGCGGTAGTTATGCATCTGGGAAAATTGATGTTAGTGATATATCATCATTTGGAAAAGGTCCTGTTATGTCTGCACCCAGCACACTTGTACATGAAATCGTATAACAATCGGATAAGCAACTGAACGGAACAAACTATACAGATGCGCATAAAAAAGCATTGGGAACAGAAGAATTGATAACAGGCTATAAGAGAGATAATGGTTCTCAAGTTAATAATGTTAAAGTCGATGCTGGAGGGGTTACCGGTAGCGTTCAAGTCAATTATAGCAAAGGCGGAGAAGTTAAAACAGTTACAATACATCTTAAAAACGGCAATATCACAAAAGTCGATCAATAATGATAAAAAATACTTTACCATTTATTTTGGTGTTCATTTGTTTGAGTTGTACTCTTGCACAAAAAAAAGATAGTGCTTCAACTAAGAATGGGCGTGATTCCCTTTTTGATTATCACTTTAAAATATTAGACTCCGTTGTTAATGCTAATACAACGGACACGATTTATTATTGCTGCACTCAGCAGATAGCATTTATGGAAGAAAAAACGAAAATAGAATCGAAGTCAGATGGGACTCTGTTAGGCAAATTGAGTTTTAGCAAAAGGGATTGGGATGAGTGGCATAAGTGGTATAAAGAACATTACCAGAATAACTAATCATAAATAAAGAATCCNNGGATTCTTTATTTATGATTATACGCTGTTTTATTTTTGAAGTCCCGAATCATCATATCAATATGGTTGAGGATATATCCTCTGGCCTCTTCAGGGAGGGTGTTAATATCTTCCAACTGCTTTAATGTAGCCTTATCCAGGACGAGGTTAGTTTTACCTACGAGGTAATCAATTGAAACGGCCAGCACATCAGCAATTTTGATACTAAAAACAACAGAATAATGAGTTCGCTGACGGTACGGGTGTTGAATGGTATGATTATGGCGCAAGGATGTATGATGTTCAGGTAGGAAGATGGGATTGTATGGATCCGTTATCTGAATATGGAAGACGGTATACTCCGTATAATTACGCATTCAATAATCCGGTAAGGAATGTTGACCCTAATGGTATGTGGAGTATAGATGCTAATGGAGGGCAATCAACAAACGATCCTAATGAAATAAAAACATTTTTTGCTGAAAATAATAATAACAATCAGGACAAGGATAAGAATAAAAAGAAAGATAATAAACAGCAGCCAGCAGAAGGAGAAGGCAATAAGGGAAAAACTCCATATCAACAGGATTCTTATAAACCGGTTCCCAAAGAGTATAAAAAAGATGGCTTACCTGGATTTCCAGGTTCATCAATGTTGCCTCCTAAAAGTGGTGCAAGACCTTCATTTGACCTGGGCGAAAAGGTGCCTAAAGGATGGTTGGGAGAATGGGATTCTCAGCATGGGGAGATAGAAGTGTATGATAAAAAGGGAAAGCATCAGGGCGCCTGGGATACCGAAACAGGCAATGAGAATGAATGTAAACAGAAAGATAATCGTATTCCAAGCTATAAGAGAATTGATGGTGTTCAATATGATAATGCTTTCGTGCATAAAGTGTCGGAGGTGACTGGCTTAACTGGTAGTGCTTTGGTTGTTTATTTCATCATATCGGGAGGAACAAGGATAATTCCTATTAGAAATGTTATTCCGATTCCTTAATTTGTAATTCGATTTTTTAATAATTTAGTCATGAGTAAGCACTATTATCAAATTCTTCTGGAAATTTTTTTGAAGACGGAAGACAAAGTCCTGGGATTTGTAAATATTTCCCATATTCCTTATAAGAAGTTTGAAGAAATATTTGCAGATGATATTACAGAGGACCAGCGCTTTTTATTTGACGATGTTGGTAGTTATATTATTACTGAAGAGTTATATTTGAAGCATGAAGAATATCTAAGGAAACAGATTGATTTTAATTTTAGATTCGATTTATTTTTATATTCGGTTGGATTAGTATCCATTGAAGCTGACAAATATCAAAAAAATTATTACGAGAAATTACCTCCAATGTTTCAGAGATAATCTTTCGATTAGATATTGATATTCAAAGGGTCCGTGCTTTTACAGCCGGACCCTTTTATTAGGTAGTAGTGAAAATTGATCTATTATCTTTTTTTTGTAAAAATTATCTTACATGCGTTTCCTCATTATCCTCCTGTTTTTTCCGCTCTCTATTTTCGCCCAGTCATTCGAAGGGAATATCCTCTACAAAACTACCTACACGAGTGATAACCCTAATTTTCCCATAGCGATGATGGCAAAGATGATAGGGGAGCAGAATGAATATTTCATCAAAGGAGGTTAATATAAATCTATTGTAAACGGACAGATGTTGACTTATCAGTCATATAATAATGCGACTAACTGGGGTGGGGTTGGAAGGATTAAATACAAGTTTATTATCAATGGAAAAGAATTTGATGGGGATACGCGTTTAGTACGTCCAGATTTTTATACTGTCAGAAGGATTATTTACTATGATTGTCCTTTTTCAGCCAGGAGTTACTGGAAATAATAAGATTTTATATAGAGAAGCAGATTATAGAAAATATGATCTTCCGGTACAGGGGTCATACGGATGAATTGCAGACATTGTCAGTAGATAGATTTGCGATTACGAAAACGGGATTTTTGTATATTTACCTGAGTAATGAAAGTGGAGAAGATGTTTATTTTGATAATTTAGTGGTTGTGCATAATGGTGGGCCATTATTGGAAGAAACTCATTATTATCCATTTGGCTTGACAATGGCGGGGATTAGTAGTAATGCGTTGAAGGTATGAATTATCCGGAGAATAGGATGAAGTACAATGGGAAGGAATTGCAGAGTGGAGAGTTTAAGGATGGTAGCGGTTTGGAATTGTATGATTATGGCACCAGAATGTATGATGCGCAGATAGGGAGATGGCTTACTCTAGACCCTTTAGCCGATAAGATGCGAAGATATTCACCTTATAATTATGCATTTGATGACCCAATTAGGTTTATTGATCCCGATGGTATGGCTCCAGAATGGATCGTAGGGACCGATGGGAAAAAAGTTTCATATACTAGAAAGGAAGAAGGAACGCTTGTTTGGTCTAAAAATGCGTCAGAAGATGTTAAAAGGGTTGGTAATGCAATGAATCAGTCATAAACAGGAAGAGAGGTTTTAAAAGGTATGGTAAATGCAAAACATTCAATATCGATAACAATAGATAAAGTAAACATTAAAAAGTATCCAAACGGTGCAACTGCAGCTGGAGAAACAAAAACGTCAGCATCTGTTGTTAGAGACGCTTCGGGAAAAGAGATAAGTAGAGATTTTAAGAAGCCTGAAATAACAATTTATGAAAAAGCCTTAGAACCTAAGGTAGGTCAGGACAATATGGTTATAGGATCTGGAGAAACCGGGGACGTTAAGAATCTAACTATGGAAGATCAGATAGGAGCTATTGGTACGCATGAAGGTGTTCATGCAACAGACAGAAATTCCTCATCAGTTGTTAATCCTAACGCTCTTAACGTGGAGAAAGCTCCATATGAAAAGCAGGTAAAATACATAAATGAAATAAATAAAATCCGAAACGCACAATCTGAACAGACATCAAAACAGAACCCATGAGAAATTTTTTTTCTTAGTATTAACTTTCATAATCAGTTTTTGGTCCAGTCATTTTACTTATGCTCAAGTAAAGATTGATTCATTGCTAGGAAAACATCTGGTGGAAGTAAAAGAGATTGACTCTCTTATTTATAAAACTAGAGTTGTAAACAAAAGATACGAGACTGAAACAAACATTTATACCATTAAGATAGAAGTATTTACTTGGAATAACACGAAGTTGGGTCTGTTCAAATTTGGGTCATCTACATCACATACGAACCCTCATTTATCAATAATGAGATTAGATGAAATAACCAAAAATGTTTTTATAGATGGATATAACGTTGACGATGATTTAAACCGTGTAATACAATGTCGTTTAGTTAAGCAACTCTCAATGAAAATTAGTGAAAAAGGATATAAGATTCAGTAAATTTGTTTTACTGAAAAAACGAACAAGGATTATAGGACCAAAGTTGTTAAACATATAGTAAAACTGATTGATGATGCTCAATACAAGAACCGTAACAAAGACGGTGAAAAAGGATTTACCCGGAACCGTAAACTCCCATTCAAAGAACTCATAGTACTTATAAGCCGAGGTATGATGCGATCAATTCAGCGAGAGCTTAACGATTTTTTTGGAAAGATTCTGGATCAGGAGTATAGTATACAACAAGTGACGAAGGGAGCCTTGAGTCAATCACGAGCAAAATTAATCCCTGAAGCATTTAAAGATCTCAACACAGAGGCGGGCAAAACGTTCTATGAGGATGCGCCTTATCTTAGCTGGAAAGGGCATCGTTTGTTAGCGGCGGACGGAAGTACATGTGTACTGCCGAATCACAAAACAACCAGGGAAGAATTTGGCGTACATAATATGGGTAGGCATGCAGATGCCGAACGCTGCATAGCTACTACTTCGTTGATGTATGATGTGCTAAATCTGGTTACATTGGATGCAATTATAGACAAATATGCTGTATCAGAACAAATACTATTAAGACAACATTTATCAAATGTAAAGTTCCTGCGCAAAGATTTACTATTATTGGATCGTGGATATCCTGGCATGTCACTGATGTATACTCTTCAACATAAGCAGATCGATTATTGTATACGACTTAAAGGTGATTGGTGGAAGGAAGGTCGGACAATGTTAGAAAATGGAGAAACGGATAAAATAGTTACGTTTACATTGCCAGCTAAAGACCATCATTTGCAAAAGCAATACCGGCAGGGATCACCGGATATTAAGTGTAGATTGATTGTAATAGAGTTGGAAACAGGAGAGCAGGAAGTGCTATGTACATCTTTATGCAACAGAAGAAAGTATCCCTACGATTGTTTTATTGAATTGTATCATTATCGCTGGAATATTGAAGAAGCTTATAAGTTATTCAAATGCAGAGTAGGAATGGAAGTATTCTCTGGCAAAACTGCGAGAGCAGTAAGACAGGATTTCCTGGCGAAAGCATTTATGATGACGATGTGTGCGATCTTATCTTTTCCTATTGAAGAAAAAGTAAGAGCAGAAAATAAAGTGTCATCAAATAAGTACCCTAAACAAAT
>NZ_MTKN01000126.1 GCF_001975825.1 [Flexibacter] sp. ATCC 35208 | reverse complement strand
CGAGAACCGAATACTTACTAATGGTCAGCAAGTTTGTCTTTTACTTTAATAACGTCTTCAATATTTTTCTTGTTTATTTCGTTTTCCGAGTTGCACTTCAATTTTGTTATATCTTTTGAAAATAAGATATCAACCGCCCCCTTATGAATAAAGTGATTTTTTTGGAGCAAGCCACCAGATCCACGATACATTCCCCAACTCGCTAAGTAAAAAGCAAGTTGTAAACTATGAATTTCAGTCTGTTTATTTACGTTAAAAGCTTGATGACAATTGTCCCAGGATTTGTAACGATGAAAGCCGTCACTTGTAATTTCATTTATATATTTTTCAATTGTCGGAATGATTTTCATTGTCCTTGGGGTTTATCGTCCAACTATTGGCTATAACGGTTTCGGGATTTGCGTTCGGGCGGGTGTCGGAGCACAAAACTTCAATTTATTACTAAAGTTTAACAGTAGCACACAGCTTCAAGCTTGCATGTCAGGCCGCCTGACGCAAAACCCGTTAGAAGTGGTGATTTCTGTACCCCTTGTGTTACTCAATTCTTAATGTCTTATTTTCTTCAATAATAATTGTTATTGACCCCATAACATTTACACTACCTTTAATTTCTACATCAGAATATTGAAGAGTTATGTTGTCATGTATTGTATACGACGACACCCAGTCAAAACCTTCTTTATACAATCCGTCCGCGCTTTAGGATACTGTTTGTATTGAATCTTATTATACTTTACCAAGTGTCAAAAATGAGTGTAGTCGTTTTGAATTCATTTTATTTTTTTTAGTCGGAGTGTGTCGTCCTACCATTACGGCTACGTTGATGGCTTGCTGCTGTGCTGGTATCAATGCTTTTCTATCCCGGAACCGCAGCCGATTTGAAAAACTAAAAGCTGAAAGTTGAACGTCCTGCCGAAACTGAAGCTGATAGAAATTTGCAGCCGAATGTTATTACGTCAGCCAGCATAGCCGAAAACTGATTATTATGCGTTCGCTCTTTTGGAACAATCCTACTTCAAGTTAAACCAACCGAAGTTCTTTCCCAATTCGATTAACCTGTCTAACAATGCCTGTTCTTCGTCTGTCAAAGGAATGTCTTTTTCTTTTATGTTTAGATATCGTGTGAGTGAAGGAGTGCTTCCTAAAATGTATTCGTCTGCGCCTTGTAATTGTTCCGTATTTGAGATTAATTCCTCACGCCGACTAAATCCACCTTTTGCGTTGTGTCTTACAATTCTGTTCAAATTTGCTTTGTCATTGTTAGGCATTAGCATCAAGTAGTGCTTTGTGTCCAATGGCAATTTCATAATATTTGAAGGGTCAATTGGGAATATTTGTTCATTGCTTGGGTTCTGCAGTATTACGGGGTTGTCACTTGTGATAAATTCCTGCTCACCATCTTCCAATTTGAGGATGTATATATTGTCGCTTTTTATTCTGACACCTACAAGTTTTAGTGCAATGTTTAGTTGAGAGACTACTTGATGTGATTTATTGTTTGAGATATATTCTTCAATTAATTGGTCAACGGTTTTGCCTTCAATTACGTAAGTCTCTCCTTCAATCTTAGTCTCTTTTTGTCCTGTTTGTTTTGTAGCTTGAATGCACATTTCAAAGACCCTTTTTATTACTTCCGTATGTTGCTTTTGCCACACAGGAACTCTGTAAAACATAGTTGCAACTGTCGATATGATAAGTTCTCGCTCAGGGTCTGACAATTCTGTTTTGCCAGGGTCGGTTAACATTGTGTACACTTTCTCATACTTGTTTTCAAATTCCTCTGAATAGAATTTTTCAAGCAACATTTTTTCTTCGTTGGTACTGCCTGGTAAAGTGTATAGGTTTTTTTCGTAGCAAATACTCTTTGTATTTCTTTCAATTATGGCTTCAGGTGTTAAATTTTTTGTTGGCAACGCCATTATATTATAATGCCCTGAGCCCTTTTTGTCAGCAAAGTATTTGAGGTATGTTCTTGGAACAAAGTGCTGCCGTTCCGTTATTTGAATTGCCATTTAAAAGATTTTCTAATTGTAAGGGTGCTTGTCAGATTGACGCACAACATTTGTAATTCCGCTATTATACGCTGCTTTTAGCAGGAAACAATTTTTACAAATTATTACTTTTAAGCAATTTAACCAAATAAGTGCGGTTGGTACCAGTTAGCACCAATGCAGCCTGTGAACTAATAATTGGGGGTAAGTTTTTAATGCTGGTATATCGGAATCTTATTTTTCTTTATCCCTACATATAACACCGTTCAATACTACTATTGGTTTGGTTATAAGTAATTGTATATCAGAATTTTAAAATCAAAAAAACTTTAGGTGTTCATGAATTTTGTTCGAGAATTGTCCGAACGGATTCACTAAATATGAAAAGCCACTACCAAAGGTTGTTTATTACTGCGATATTGGGCCCAAGTAAAACGGATGATCGGACTGTCTATAACCTATTAGATTCAATAAACAGGCTTTGGGGAAATGCTATAAATAGGACTGGTGGTTCTTATGTACTTGCAAAAAGTGGTCGACATTATTAAATTATGAAGATAGCGATGCTGATCAAAGAGCAATTCAAATGGGGTGGTGGTTTCTGGAAGGTTACCAGGATGTAAAAGATGATCCTAAAAACTTAAATCAATGAGAAAACATATATATACTATAACTCTGAGTGCGATTTTAGTCGCATTGATGCTTTTATGTTGCTATGTGTATTATTGTATGAAGATGAAATCAACACCTGAGGAGGGTGCCAAATTGTGGTATAAACGAGTTTCTGAAACAGAAATGAAATGACCGCCAGAAAAAATCCTCATAATCTCCAAAAATCTCATACATCTACCGAGGGGGGATTTTTCCGGAAAAGTGAATTTTGCTTATATTAAAGTGTAGTTGAGAGCAGTATTCTAGACTTCCTCTTAATCGGTTCTTAATGAAATTGGCCCTAAATAAAACTTGGTTCAAATATCATCTGACATAATACTATTGTTTAATAACAAGGTTAGTAATGAATTCCACTAAGTAATTCGTAAATTTTAGATAAATCCTCTGTAAACTGGTTTGGACTTCGTCCCTCGTAGCCCGCTTAATAAATCGACCGATTTAGCAAGATATTAAAGGCTTTCAGATGAGAATCTGGAGGCCTTTTTGATGTTTATGAAAATCTGAGAAAGCTTGAGATCCAATTTGCCGGTCATGCCTTTGATGATTTTGACTGTAACAGGGCCGGGGGGCGAATCTATCTTTCTCGCTAAAGAGGACTGATTATCTAAATGATGATCGGTTACTTTTTCGTAGCGCTTGTATTGCCCGACAGGCTTGGAACACGGGTAAAATATAATTCACTTTATGGTTTGAAATGACTTATTTTCCTAGTCATAGACGATTCCTTCAGGGAAGACGAGGTTTTGTATCTTCACTTTCACATCTGTGTCGCTGGAATGGCATACCATAGAGAGTTTTGACGAAAGGATCAATGCTTTTTCGATTGCTTCATCAGTATTCGAAATACTTTTTGTGCATTTTTCTAATTCATTGTCTATTACGGTGATACTGGTCCAGCCCAAACGGAGGATATGGCTCCGTTTGAGGTGGCCCAACGCCCTACGTATTATACATTCAGTGGAAATGGTTTTCCGCTCCTTATTCTATCGGGAATAGAACTTAATAAAGCTTTCCTTTTTGTTTTAGTACATAACTGCTTTCTTCTAAACTATCGAACTTTTCGTCAGTCAATCTCTTTTAATTAGGCTGTCAAATTTTTTTATGCTCCAGATTGTCCTTGTTCAATTCATTATACTCAGCTAAAAGCGCTACTTTAAGGGAATCTTTCAGACTATCCATAAAACAACAGGTTCACCTATATTTCATTGGTTCTTTCACTAGGGCTAAAAGTAGCCGAGTTTAGAGGTTGTGAATTCGTCAATGAAATATTCAAAGTATTATCAGACCCGGAGAAAAAAGGTCATGAACTTCTGCCAGATGGTTGTCGCAACAGTTACGATATAGCTGGTGCCGATCAGAGAAGAATTATTTGTGATTTCATCGTCGGTATGACAGATAGGTATGCTATTGAATTTTATGGAAGATTAAAGTCCGAAAATGAAGAGAGAACATTTAAATCGATATTAAACAAAGCAGGGCAGATCAATGATCTACCCTGCTTTGTTTAAACGCAAGTTTCTTAACTCCAATTACGCATATCCATTAAATGCTTTACATCTGATTGTGAAGGGTAGTTTTTGTGACCTGGATGAATTTTCAGAGTAATGTAAATTTCAGGATAACTATCAATCCATATATTCACAACTTTGTCAATATCACCTTGTACTTCAAAGAGCCTTTTCTTCTTAGTTAGCCATAGCTTGATCATGAATTCCTGATATCTTTCGATGGGGGACAATTCTTCAGGTATATGTTGAAGTGGAATATTTTTAATAAATCTGTAGCTGGTAAAGGCTTCCTCCCATTCTTTCGGAAACCAGGTCGTTGCATTGAAGTATAACATCAGCTGCTCAAACTCAGAGAGTTGATCTCGCATAGTTCTGATGTATTGATATTTAACTTCTGGGTCTTTAATATGTGGGAAAGTGATGATATACTTGGAGGTTTGGAAAAGATGTCTATAATATGTTCCCAACATTGTAGAATGCCCATTATAAGGCATATATTGGTATTCTGCCCATTGCCAGCTGCTTTTTGATGGATAAATATAATCCTGCTGTTGTTGAAGGATGCTTTTTTTCACATCCTCAAATAATTGATATTCAGGCCAACTAAATTCGGGAATATAAGATGTCTCAGCTAGTTTTCCAACTCCATAATAAAAGACTAGGTAGGTTATCTTGGCGGCGTTTAAATTGCTTTTATCTGGCTCCGGCGAGTTCTCAACTAGTTTGTTTACTTGTTTATACAGACAAATGAATTCTTCAAACAAATAATTAAAGCTAAGCTTTCCCTTGATTTTTCCGGCAACCAGTTCCATTTCCGATACGTTTTCCTTATGAAGCTTTAATAGCTCAAAGAATCGGGTTTCAAACCGCTCTATCTCCCAATCTTCCCGTTGCTGTTTAAGGTCAGCTTTCTGTTGCTGGTTTGCCTGATACTGGACGTAGAAGGCAAGGAAAGTAAGCAGGGCACCGATGATAGCCACGGCTGGTCCAACAGTCCCCCCGATCGAATCACCTATCTGGCCACTTTCGCAAAAATTCTGATTAAAGAACGGGCTGTGAACGAAATAATAAGGTAGATAAATGGCACCTGCCAGAAGACCTAGCACAATAAATGCTCCTAACACAAAGCCCCATGTAATTTTCATTTCGTAGTATTTATAGGCACTTGAGAGATAAATCAACAGCTCGGCTCAGGATTCCCAATCTTCAAAAATAATGTTTTCTCGCTATGAAGCGTTTGAAAGAAATCGTTCCGTCAGCTAAGTGCATGTAACAAGATAGTAATTCTTTTTCTTCGCAGCACACAGTTATGACCTGATCAAACAGTTGTTTGCATGTTTTAATCTCATGTGCACCGGGAGTTTATCTAGCTTCTCAATGTTAGGATGTATATGCTCTCTTTTGATCCGAGCTGAAAAAATCACTATTAAACATGACAATTCTAGATAAATCCTCTATAATCTGGTTCGAAACTTGTCCCCTCTGCCCCGCAAAAAAAGCAAGACCCGCTCTATGAGCGAGTCTTGCTTTTTTATACATAATCATAAATCCCTAACTTGTTTATTTTCAACAACATTTAAGTTCGAAATCAATTGAATTTTCTGATGTTGCAATTCCCTGTTAATTAACTTTTTAGCAGTGCAAATAAGCTTGTGTTGATATTTAATACACCCATCAGGTGCGGTTCCCGGATCTGTTTGCCCTTATTATTGTCCTACTTTGCGTTCATGACTGAACCATACCCTCTTTAAATCTTTGCAGCCAGTTCACCATTTCAGTGACTGGTCTTCCTGTTTCTGTTGCCATCAATCTTGCAAATTGACTGTTTGCAGCTGCTTCAATATGTTTCTGAAGAATGCTTATCACACGTGCATATAGTTTTTCATTACTTCTGGTGATTTTTTCGATCTCTCTACCTATTACAGTAGCAGACACCTCTTCCAGTTGAAGGCTTTCAAGTTCCTTCTCTTCCAATTTAAACAGGTCATTGTGTTCATCATATACATGGTTCATCTGTAATTCAAAAAAGTGTTCAGTTATATTGGCGATATCTCTTGGATCTTTTTCTCTTTTCTCTGGCCTGTCATCAAAGGCTATCAGTTTTAGTAACACAATGGCAGGCAGTGTCGCCACTTTAAAAGCGTGACCGGTCTTTATATTCATGGTTGCGGTACCCGCTACATATACCTCCTGAAAGCCATTTACCTGAATATTGGACATACCCACAGCATCCAGTTTTACCTGAGAGTCAATTTCAATACCTCCGAATGGCAGTATGTCAATCTGAATCTCTTTGGGATTGATCATTACAAATGCATTTTGCTTTGACTCTTTGAAACCCTTCTTCTCTATCAAGAACTTACGCACTGCCTCATATTCGGACCTTGAGCCAACCAATGCGGCAAAGTCTACATCTTTTGAAGTTCTGTAAGCCTTACCTCCCTGTGTATACCATACATCGCGTGCAATAGCACCTATCAGATAATAATCAATATTTACTACCCCAAATGCCTCTTCCAGTGCATCAAACACTTCTTTTAAATCCTCTTCTCTAATGCTACTCAAATTCATGCTTCAATTGTTTTTCATATAAGATTTCTGCTGTTTCCAGACAGCGCGGCTCGTCTGTTATCAATAAATCCGCGTACACAAGTAGTTCCGGTACTCTACCATCTTTTGAATAATTATCCCAGAATTTTTCATACAACTGTATATTGCCTTTTTCATCTGGAATCAATCTATTTTTTACCATAAACTCCTTACTAGTCTGTGTAGTATATACCGTATAAATTTCCGCATTCAGGTAATGCGTGATCATCTCTGCAGCTACCTCGCCGCCAGCTACCGCATTTTCAATATTTCCTGTCATAAGACGTTCCTTAAACAAATCAGGGGTTGTGCTTTTAAAGTTGCCGAGATGCAGGCTAGGTCTTAAAATATCTCGGTAGGCTTCAATCCATCGGTGCAGTAATGCTTTCTTTCTGTTTAGAATAAAATCCTGGTCATTCAGGTGAAGTAGATACTGTGCTTCTCTCAGACCTTCCATAATAAGTGGTATGTTACCCAATGCCACACCAGCCAGATCAGAAATTTTTCTGTAGGGCATATTAATCATGTGATTCTGGCAAAGAAACAAGAATACTACTTTAAGCCCCTGCTTTGTGAATGCGCGGTTTACACTCTGCTTTTTTTCACCTTGCATTTTCCTGTTGCCTTCAATCCATACATATATCTGCCTATGTTGTATAAAAATATTCCCGGCAGTGTCCAGATAACTTATTTTCTCTCTGCGTAACTCTTCCTTTACAGCAGGAAATAATCGGTCTGCAACAAACATTAGAGGCAAATCCGATACTGTCTGCGGAAGTTCTCGCAAATGGTAGTTCCGGAGTTCCCTTTTCACATCTGCCGCAAATCGCAGAACTGTATCGTTTATTATGATCTGAACTTCTGCATCTAGGCGGTGGTCGGACTTAAAAGACATCAGCCTATAGGACGCCTGTATACCTGTATTTTCCGCCAGTGCATCAAAAGCCTCTCTTAGTATGATTTCATCTTTAGTCATGTTCATTTATTTCTTTCGTTCATTGAAAGTGAACAAGCAAATTTAATGAACAAAAACGAATTACATCTAAAAATGTTCATTATTTCAAATTGTTCACTGTCGGCGAACGATTTGAAATAATGAACATTTACGGTAGTTATACTTTTATAAGCAGCTATATTTTAAATAATTATAATTAATATAAATAATTATATAAATTCAGTATTATGATTATAATATAAAGTATGATGGGCTGTTATCATTTTGTTCGTGGTGATTTGCGGGGATGCAACCATGTGTAATCGGCAATTACAA
>NZ_MTKN01000125.1 GCF_001975825.1 [Flexibacter] sp. ATCC 35208 | reverse complement strand
ATATCCTTACCCGACTGCCATCATCTCTAATGACTACGCAAGACTCGTTTCCGGTGGTTGACTAGACCTTGTCGGACAGGATTAGTTACCTGTCGGGTAATTTCGAGTTGTTTCATTGATAAATCCCCACCTCACGGACTTTGCACAGCGCAATCGAACATTGTCCCCTACAGCCCGCAGATTAAAATGGGAATAATTAAGTATGATTATGCTTGATTATTCCCATTTTTGTTTAATACTTCATAGTGATGCAGGAACTTTATAATTTTAGCTAAGTTTTCTTCTGGTTGTTGAATAGTGTCAATCAAGAGCTCACCGGCATCAGCCTTTAAATGCATATACTCATATCTTTCAACAAGCTTTTCAAAATCAGTGATAAGTTGATTAGGTGTAGGATTTTCGGCACGTTGATTAAAGCGGGAAGCCCAAAGCTTCTCATCACTACAGGTTACCACAACAGATTTTAGAGTAACCAAATTTTCATGACACCATTTTCTCAGGTCCGCAATATCCTCATTAAATTGAAAAGGGAAATCAATAATAATAGTTGAGTCAATATTTTTATTGCTATTCAGGATAGTATATAACAGTTTGAACGTAACCCGGTTTCTTGCCTGGTGTTCCGGCTGTATGCTACTAATTACATCATAAAAATCATCCTTTCTCAGTATAGGTAAATTAATAGTGGCTGAAAGCAAATTTGACATGAATGTTTTTCCTGTTCCAGGACGTCCTCTAAAGAGAATTAGATTCATCACACAGTAATTTTATAGTTTAAATAAAATGCTAAATTAGGAAAAGATTAGTAAAGCCGTTTGAGCTACCAATTATGTAAGTGGATAGTCATCGGATTTAGACTCATTCAAAGTTTCCTGGATAAGTTTTGCTCGTAAAGTTCCGAATTTCAGCTAAACTATCTGCAAACCGGTTCGAAACTTGTCCCCCCGCAGCCCGCAGATTTTAAATGGGAATAATTAAGTATGATGCTTGATTATTCCCATTGAGTTTTATGTAAACTTGATAATTATTTCTTTTTCTTCATAGTAGATATTCAATAAAACAGACCGAGCTGAATTTTCAGGAAAGGTACCACGGTATTTAGTTTTTAAATAAAGCCTCCATAGTAATCTCTTTCTGTATAAGATTAATGTAGTTGTCGTTTTTTTTTGCTCCAAAGGTGGTTATAAGTGTAATAAAAAGTGTTTTACGGGTTTGGGTTCTTTCACGAAATACAGCTTCTTTTTGTTTTAATACTGCAGCATAGTTTTTGTCTATAATAAACTCGGAAAGAGTAAATTTAATCTCACATAGATTGATACAATTATCTTTTCTGTCAAACAGAAGATCTATTTGCGCGCCTTGCTCCTTCTTTTTGGAAGAATAACGCCACGGAGATACTTCGGTATAAACATCCGCTATTCCTATTTCTTTTTTAATCTGCTGAGCGTGTTTAAGACATATACTTTCGAATGCAAGGCCACTCCAGCTTTTCCATGATGTGCTTTCAGATAGCCTTAGCCAAGTACCAGGCCCTTGCGATTTACTATTTTCTATGAATTTTATGTAGAAAAGTGAATATTCATCCGTAAGCTTATATATGCTGTCCCTGACAGTTTTATCAAAAGGTACATAAGGTGTTATAAATCCTGATTCCGACAGTTCATCCAATAATTGTGTGGTTCCCCCTCCGGATGTGAGTGAGCAGGCTTCAATTATTTCATTTCTTGTAAGCCCGCCGGATTTAGCCGCCAACGCTCTGACCACTTCTATATGATATGTGGCTTTTTCAAATAATGAGTGATAAAGTATTTTAAATTCATCATGCAACAAACCGCTTTTTTTAAAACATGTTCTATCTAATACCTGTGCTGCGCTTTCTCCTTTATTCACTTCTTTAAGATATAAAGGAATACCTCCCATCGCCATGTAAAGCTGCAGCAATTGATATTGATCCAGGGTTATTTTTCTACTTTTCAGATAGGCTGCTGTTTCACTAAGATTAAAAGGTAAAAGGCGAATCCTTTTTGTTACCCTGTTATGAAGTCCACCGCGGTTGTTAATTACTTTCTGAATCATCCAGGACGCAGCAGATCCGCAGATTACTACCACCAGATTTTTTTGCCGGGAGGCCCACATATTCCAGAAATATTCAAATGCCTGCATAAACCCTGATCTTGGTGTTTGTATCCAGGGAAATTCATCAAAGAATAAAACTCGCTTTTGCTTTTTTATAAGAGGACCTATATATTTTTCCAGCATGTTAAAAGCCTGACTCCAATTAACCGGGGTTTCTACCGGCAAACTTTTCATGGAGCGTGTCAGCGCCTGACCGAAATTAGCCAGTTGGTCGTTCAGCGTTGCATTATGGATGCCCGAAAATTCAAAAATTATGTGCTTCTCAAAGAAGCTCCTGATTAGAAAAGTTTTCCCTATTCTTCGGCGGCCATATATGGCCACCAATTCAGCCTCATTAGAGTCCAAGGCCCTCTGTAATAGTAGCTTTTCTTCCTCTCTTCCTATAAGTTGTTCCATCCTGATATAATTTATATTTCGCCACAACTGGTCAAAAATAAACACTTGTGGCAGAATATAAAAATTTATATTTCGCCATAACTGCTGGAAAATAATACCTTATGGCAGCTTATGTCATGCTTATTATGAATGAGCCTGCCTAATAAATGAGTAAATACCAGATAAATCATCTGCAAACCGGTTCGAACATTGTCACCTCCACCCCGCAAAAAGGATCGATTATCTAAAAGATGATCGATCCTTTTTCGTTTCCTGTCCAATTCCATTTGGAAACACCAGTTTTTTATTTTTTCCTTCATGCTGTTATTCTCTGGACTGCCATACGATAGCCAGTTGTGAGGAAAAAATTGGCCACATAATCTATCTTTTCTTAAAGGTTTGATAGGGTGAAGCTACATTTTCCCAAATTCTACTATTCCGCCACTGTCCTTGTCATACCCAGCCGAACAGTTCCTGAAACTTTTCTTGGGTCTTTTCATCCAACGTGTATGCTATTTTGTTTTCAATAAAGAATATTTTGACAGTTGGCTTTGTAGCGTACCATATTTGATAAAATGAAACTGGAACAATTCAGTGGAATTGGGAGTATAAGGAATCGATCAGGTGTTGAGTGCTGGTTTTTCGTTCGAATCCGGGTATGCTTATTTTGACTGTAAATCCTGTAATCTGCTACAGTAAAGGGTTAGGCTGAGCTCTAATTCGGTAGCCAAATAATGCCGATTTTATACGGCTAGTGCTTGAGAGGAAAGAACCTGTTTGAATAATACTATACGTAAGATTTTTAAATGAGATTTTATAGTGTTATCCAGCTATACTAAATCATTGTGGCAGCCATTCACATCTAATTCGATCTGGCATTTAGTTACAATTGTGACCAGAAACCAAGTAATAAAAACTGTTTGTTGGTGGAAGTTTGTAAAAAATAGGCTGCAAAAAATAAATGCATAGATAGGGGAAGCAATAGATATTGGAGGGCAAAGATTCTGTAAAATAAAAAAGCTCTGCGCATGCGCAGAGCTGGAAAATAAATTATAATGGTTTAAAGAACGCGAACGTTCACCGCATTTAATCCTTTTTGGCCGTTTTGTACTTCATAAGACACCCTGTCGTTCTCACCGATCTCATCATTCAGGCCCGTTACATGAACAAAGATGTCTTTGCTTCCATCAGCAGGCGTAATAAAGCCAAATCCTTTAGAAGTGTTGAAGAATTTTACTGTACCTTCTTGCATTGTTATTGATTTATTGATAAAAAATTGTTTTTCCTATAGTCTTTTCGTTACATAGTGCCTCGCTTACCGAAAGGTGCTGCTGCATAAATTTTTTTTTGTTCAGTGCAGCAATTGCATTGTCTCCTGCTGTTGCTGTATGCATATAAACATACCCAAAGCCACGCGGATTATTATTTATGTCTCTGGCAATTTCTGCCCACTTTACTTTACCAAACTTTGAAAACAGTTGGAAAAGATCTGGTGATGCAATTTCGTTTCCCAAATTGCCTATAAATATTTTCATGGGCACATTAACTTTTGCATACCTGGTTTACATAGCTTCACTTACTTCCAGGTACTTATTCTTATAATTTAGTTGGTTAAGCGCATGTATCGCTTTTATTCCTCCCTCCTGCGATTCCATCAGTACAAATCCAAAACCTCTTGATCCGCCGTTTTTCTTGTCCATTATTATACCTGCTGAACAAACATTGCCGAATGCTTCAAAAAGCTTGGTCAGTTCTGTTTCTGATGCCTTTAGGTGTAAATTCCCGATATAGATTTTCATGACGAATATTTTATAGCTTGCTGATGAATAGTTCTTATCTCCTGCGACCGAACTGATATGGAGTTGCCGTTTTGAGACGTGCTTCGTTCAAGACTATAGATTGCATTTACACACTGCTATGATTTAGCTTTTCTATTGCCTTTTTACCAGTTACGCACCCTGCCATTTCAACAAAGCAAACCCTCTGGGATGTTTTGTTAAATTATCAGTGATGATTTTTACGGATTTGACTGCCCTGAATTCTGCGAAGAGATCATGTAATTGTTTCTTTGATGTCATGTGACTCAAGTTTCCTATGAAAATGCTCATAATTGCTGTTTGAAAAATAAAAATGGCAACTGAGACGCAAAACTGAAGATGAAATTAAGATGATTGCAGTTCAGAGAGGGCAATGGCAGAAAACCAATATCTACATGAAGGTACGTTATTATATTGTATAATCCTTCATCCAATTCAAAAATATACTTCTGTAGAAAAAACGTAAGTATTGACAATCCGGCAAGACAGGAAAGTGCACAGACGATACAAAAGCACAATGCTTTGTACCTTCTGTGTTTATCTATTTTCTTAGCACCTGTACATTTACAGCACTAAAACCTTTCGATCCTTTTTGCAATTCGTAACTGACCTTGTTCCCTTTTTTCAGCAATTGCGAAATATTGTTGCTATGTACAAAAATGCTCTCTTTACTTTGGCTGTCGCTGATAAATCCATATCCTTTAGCTTCATCAAATGACAGTACTAAACCGGAGTGTAGTAAGTCATGTTCCCTGTCTTGCGGTGCAGCCCCAAGTATAATATCCGCAGGGTCTATTTCTATGCGGTTGCGCATATCCGGCGGCCGGGAAGTCAGGTTCCCGTTTTCGTCCAGGTACGCCATCATTTCATCCAGGCTTTTGCCTTTCTTGTTGTTGAGCTTGCGCTGCTGCATCTTCTCGACTTTCTCCTTTCGTTCTTTTGCTTTTTTCTTTTTCAGTTCCTTTTTTAAAAATGTTTCGGCCATGTATTTTGATATTCTTTAGAAATGAGTAAACTTTATTACCTCAGGTGAGCAGGTACTTTTGATACAGGTACCGGGAATCCTATCAGCTTCTGAATGCTTTTCAGGTAACCTGCTTCTTTATAATCGAAAAATGATATAGCCTTACCTGTAGCTGCTGCCCCTCTCCCGGTACGGCCAATGCAGTGTACGTATGTTTCTGCAGCTTCCGGTATATTGAAATTCACTTCCCGTGGCAAATGATCTATATCAATACCTCTTGCCGCTATATCTGTTGCTATGAGCACTTTAACGCGCTCCTGGCGGAAATCACTTAACGCTTTCTGTCTTGCATTCTGCGATTTGTTACCATGAATTGCAGCAGCGTGAACACCGGTTCCTTCCAGTTGCTTTACCATTTTGCCCGCGCCATGTTTGGTACGTGTAAAAACGAGCGATCTTTCTGTTCCTGCGTCTCCTCCAAAAACAGGCGTATACCTTAATCTGATTTTTTCATCATAAGACTTGAAATCCTCCGCAATTTGTATGGCTAGCTCTCTCGTCGGGGTAAGAATCAATGATCTTATTTTGTTATCTACCTTTTGACTGCAACTAAGTAATGCAGGATAGGGACAGCGAAGGCAGCAGTTTTACCGATTCCGGTCTGGGCAATACCCAATAGATCCCTCCATAAAAGTATTTCAGGAATTGACTGTTGTTGTATTGATGTAGGGGTTTTATATCCCTTGCCATTAAGAGCTTGTAGGATAGGTGCTATAATATCTAAATCGTTAAATGTCATCATTACTTATTGAGCCGCCTTTGTGTTTTTAGAGGTGGTGTGATTGAATATGTGCTAAAACAGCACATTATTACCAGGCAACTGTATCGTAGATGCTTGTTTGGTATATGAGTATGGTGAGCAATATGATTACGGCACTATAACTGCGCATTATGCACTTTATGTCCGGGCCAAATTAAAGAATGGCAGTGCTCATGTCCTGTTAAGAAAGCAATCGGCACAACCCTATTGAAGAAAAAGATTATCCGTAATTATTTGACGGAACAACTGGCAATCGGAAAAGCGAAGACTGAGAAGAAAGGATGAAACGATACAAATCAGAGAGGCAAGACTTATGCCATAAGCGATAAAGATAACAGATTTTACGCGGATAAAAAAATAAAACATGTCAGATGACACTGTTTGAAACCTTTTTATTTATACAAGCTTCATTTTATAAAGGTGGTTCGAACCAAATGAGCGTAAGATATAAGCAATAAAAAGCAATAGATGAACAGGAAAACAGGTGCTAAAAAATTGATTTTTCTTGTTTTTTTTCCCCATTTTTACAGCATGGGAAAGCTGGTCTACAATAGAAAATCCATATTCTTCAAGGCACTTAAAATCGAGATAGAAAATTATTTTGTCGAAAACGGTATTGAGAAAACCGGGAACTGGAAACTTTATATAAAGTCCTTTATTCTTATTTTACTGGCTCTTGGTTCCTATATCTACCTGCTTGCATTTAATTACTCTTTCCCCTTTGGCATTGTACTATCCGGGCTATTAGGGTTTATTCTTGCAGGCATCGGTTTTAATATAATGCATGACGCGAATCACGGCTGTTACTCGACTAAAAAATGGGTAAATAGTTTGATGGGGCTTACACTAAATGCTTTAGGGAGCAATGCGTTTATATGGAAGCAAAAACATAATATCATTCATCACACTTACACAAACGTAGATGGTTTGGATGATGACATCGCCAAAAGCCCGATCATAAGGCAAAGCAGCACGCAGGTCTGGAAACCAGTTCATCAGTTGCAGCATATATATCTTTGGTTTGTCTATGCGCTCAGTTCTATTTTATGGATTTTTGTTACAGATTTCATGAAATACGGCACGCAGAAAATATACACCACAGAGTTAAAGCATATGAATTTTAAAGAGCACTTTATTTTTTGGCTAAGTAAAGTGCTGTACGTTATTTTTTATATCGTGATCCCTGTCATATTTGTAGGCGCACAAAAGTGGCTGATAGGGTTCTTGTGTATGCATATCACATTAGGCCTGTCGTTGGCAGTCGTATTTCAGCTGGCACATGTTGTGGAAGAAACTGAATTTGCATTTTGCAGCGAAGATGATGTTGTAATCGAAAATGAATGGGCGGTACACCAGCTTAAGACTACGGCAAACTTCGCGCCTGGTAATTTCTGTATAACATGGTATGTTGGAGGGCTGAATTACCAGATAGAGCATCATCTCTTTCCCCGTATAAGTCATATTCATTATCCTGCACTCAGCAAAATAGTACAATTGAAATGCGAGGAGTTCGGCATCCAATACAATTGCATACCGACAATTACCGCTGCAATTGCCTCTCATTATAATCATATGCGTTCATTGGGTGTGAATCCCGATAAGAAAATCGAAATAAGTAACCACATCTAACTTCAATGGGGCTGATCCAAAAAGCCCTTTTTGACTTTTGGGTCAGCCCCTTGTTTGTTATAATATTGAATAGTTTGTAGGGGGGCGATCTGCGTCTAAATTTTGTAATTTTAAGATAAGAACTACGCAATTTTTATGCCTTTATTGATCAATCTTCATTAAATCAGAAGGCAGTTGCAGATGGTTATCAGTTAAACCTTTCTTTTGCAAACAACGTAATCAAAGTACTTCTACCCTTTTTGTTATCGTTGTTTTATATTGGATAATTCCGGGGAGCAATATGGCTTGATTCTGGAAATAGTAGAGGGAAAAGAAATAAAAGTAATTGATGACGATATTCCGGGGTGGGTAGAAGAGTACGTTTTGCAGAAATTATTAGGGGAGTAATAATAGTCCTATATCAACTCAAAAATATTCCTCATTACTACATTCTACTTCTACTTTCCCAATATATATACAACGGGATCTTTATAAACCTCCCCCGGATGATTTGTAGATGAAAATGAATAAGGATAAAACTTTCATCTTTCAACATCCTACACGTTGTATTTTTGCAATGAAGTTGTTTACACTT
>NZ_MTKN01000124.1 GCF_001975825.1 [Flexibacter] sp. ATCC 35208 | reverse complement strand
GTTGCGGAGGTGATGAGTGCTGGGGATTATTATCCTTTTGGGATGGGGATGGGGGATAGGAAGTGGAGTTTAGGAGGGTATAGGTATGGGTTTAATGGTCAAGAGAAAAGTGATGAAGTGGTAGGGGAAGGAAATCATAATACTGCACAGTATTGGGAGTATGATACTAGGATAGGATTTAGGTGGGATACAGATCCAGTCTTGAATGCTGGTATGAGTCCATGTGCTATTTTTAGCAATAACCCAATAGCATATAATGATCCAAACGGAGCTTGTCCTACTTGTCCGGTAAATGCAAAAGAAGGTGATACTAATTCCTGGGGTGGATTGTCATTCACCTTTTCCAATGGCTCTTGGAGTCATACATTAAATGATGTGAATATTGTTGCGGTTTCATTGGGTAAATCTTCATCACGGTTTCAGAATTGGGCGAATAACGTAGGTGCTTCAGGAATTACAGCTCATTCTAATTTGTTGTATCAAGAAAAGATTAACGGTTATCAGGACGGATTTAGTAGAGGTATATATGGAGTTGGAAGTGATGGAAAGACGGCCTTACCCCAATCAATAAAAGATCGATTAAGAGGAGAGGCAAATGCAGAAGCATATTCTGACTTAAAAGATAAATGGGCTAGCGATGCTTCCGGATGGGATCCTAACTCCTTGGGATTTTATTTCAATCCTATTGCATGGTCAGGATATTATAGTACAAGGGCCGAAGCTGTCACGAGTCGATCAGAAGGTTATTCTTTAATAACATCAGTTAGTATTAACGTTGGTCTACAATGGATAGGAGAAGCTCCAATATCAAGAACACGACCATTAATACAAATAGGAGGATTATACAGAAGAGGTGGAAATGTTGGCGGTTTGGCCGAGCTTGAAGTCCCTATGCAAATGAGAACTGTAAAAGTGTTGCGGAGCAAGCCGGAGTTGGTTTGAAAGGAGTTAAACTTAGGATAGTCAGAGAGCCGGAATTAGTTGGGAGATCACTATTTGGTTATGCACATAAACGCACAATCACTCTTTATCCGGATGCTTTTGGGAATTATGAGCTTTTAGTGAAAACTTTGGGACATGAACGAACTCATTTATACCAGTTTTCTATATTTGGCCATCCTCAAACATCTGCAGAGAGTTTTTTGTTTGATGAGGCAGCATACGGAATAGAGAATACTTTTTGGGAGTTTTATAAAATGAATAAATAAATGTGGAAAAAAATTGTGCTACGGGTTCTAGATGGTGATAATAATATACCATCACCATTTGATAAAGATGGTATCATGAAATATGTTTTTGTACTTGTCGATGAGATAAATATGATGGGATTTTTGCTAATTTGGTGTTCAAAAACAACTAAGGGAATTAATATTTCCAGATTGAAAATCCCATCTGAAGTTAAATATTTAACCAAAACAGAGTTTGAAAAATTCTCTCTTCCCGTTATAACATACGTTGACCCCTCAGAAAATGGAGGTGGTTTATAATTAGAGAAATTATGGTCAATTTAAGGAATTGGATTTGATACATAGAGTATTCGCAAGAAGGTAAGCAACATCTTTGCAAATAAATTATAGTAGATAAATGGTGTATTTAGTGATGCGAAATGGCATGAAGATGAATTGATGATGGCAAAGGCCGGACTTGGTCAGAATGATTATCAACAAGTAGTTCGCTTTGCACGTGCGAATAATTCAAGAACGGGTTCAATGCGGCCGGGAACTGTCGGAATTTATTACGCATCGGAAAATGAGATGGCAAATTTTCAGTTTTTCAACCTCTCACAAGCTGGTCCAGGGACATTTGTGGTAGGAGGGTGGAATACCTACTTTCAGGATGCCGCGCAGGCGTCCGCAAGACTCAATAAGACAGTGACTCATGCAGTAATATTTTTTCAGCAAAATGGAGCAAAGGGATTTACCCCAGTGAACGTCATCGAAATGGTGAAGCCTTAGGAGGTTCCCACAAACAAAGCACACAACACATTTACAAATAAATTACAATAGATGGATGCTTTAGCTATAAAAGAGTTTATTTCTATTTATCAGTATGCAGTATTTTCCCAGGTAAGGGCAATATATGATTCGCTTGAGCCGTCGGACAAGGACGATTTTCCTGAAACCTTGATTCGCTATAATAGATCGCTTACAGGAGAAAACGAAGAAAGGGGATTGTTTGCCGAATTGGTTGAAAATAGCAACTTAGCAAATGTAGTTCAGGTATTAAGCTATTTTTACTTTATTAAGCCGTTATATTTGGAAGACAGATTTATATTGTTTGGGCGTGATAATGATCGTTTTTATATAGGTTTTGATTTGGTCAACCGCAAAGTTATTTTGTTTGATGATATGGATGGGTTATATACCTATATCGCGGATAGCGAAGGTGGATTTCTCGATTATCTTCGGATTTATCTGGAGTATGAAATTATGCCTAATGAATTAAAAAATGATTATAAAGTTCGTCTAATGTTTAGAGAGAGAGTTATTGCAGCGGTTGGAGGGGAAGAATATATTGATTACTACAGATTTGTATTTCCGGGACATCTAAATGAGGAAATTGTTAATATAACGTTCCCATTTAAGCTTTAATTTCTTTTACATAAGATACGTGGTTCACATCGGCAAAGAAAAACGGAGTGGATATTTTGAAGTGAGTTTTGTTTATATAGGTATCAGAATCCAGCTAAAGCATCGTCATTTGGAATTTTAAAAGATACTCTGACCTGGATCGATATAGTCAGACTTTCAAGGGATTTGGTTTTGAATTTTAGATACCAGGATCAGGAGCAATTGAGCAAGTTTACCTAGACCCTTATTTCATCCGTTGCCTAAGGTTGTTATATTAGAAAGGTTGGGCAGATGGTTAGGCACTAGTTACAGGCGACAAATGTCTCTGTTCAAAAGACAGATAGTAGTATCTGTGCAAGACTGGCTGCACTGACGCAGGAATATAATAACGCAGCGGGCGGATTTTATCAGTTCCTTGTAAATAAGTTTGGTGCTGCGATGACGCTGACAGAGGCAGAACTTACGAGTTTGCAGAATGGCTGTAACAATTGCCATTACTTACTGGCGGATGAGATACAGTTGCCAGTGTTTATGGACCCTGGAGCACAGGGGTATGTTAGCGGATTTAGTTACTACTAACAATTAATTAGAGTAAGAATATGGCAAAAATTTATGTGCATGATTTCAATTGGGAAGATGCAACTATAGAGAATCGTAACGAAGAAAGAGATTTTTTCTATCAATTAGATGTCTATTATAATTTTTCAAAGGAAGATCCAGGAGAAGGTTGGGAAAATTTAACAAGATTTAGTATTTCTGTAGCTACACCGATGGGTATAGGAAAATATTTGAATGCGCGAGTAAAGGACGGCATATATAAAGGAAATTTCTTTTTTAACTATCTTTTGGTAGTTCAGGAAAATAATAAGGATGAACATCTGGAATTTGTTAAAAATAGCTTAGAAAGTATAAAAGGGAGGTCTGAAAAGGAGTTGATACTAAAAGCAACTAGAATGTTTAGTTGGGAATATCAGGATGATTATTATGGAGGAATTAATCGTTTGATTTAACTGAATTTTCGAGACTGTAAAATTTCCTGTGTTAACGGCCTATGGTGGTGAATTATCTCAATCGGCCCAAAAACTGGGGAAGTCGCTGCTGCCTCGCCATTCTCCCTTCCCCATCCCGGCAGGGTTTCAAACAATGGGGAAGGAGTTTACACAAAATATTTTACACTCCCTTTCTGTCAAATGG
This sequence comes from [Flexibacter] sp. ATCC 35208, assembly GCF_001975825.1. Lineage (GTDB taxonomy): Bacteria > Bacteroidota > Bacteroidia > Chitinophagales > Chitinophagaceae > Chitinophaga. The sequence continues at coordinate 4,744 of NZ_MTKN01000124.1, read as the reverse complement.
AAAACTTATTATAATTTTTCGGAACAAGATCCTGGAGATGGCTGGGATAATTTAGCGAGGTTTCGTATTTCTGTATCTACTCACATTGGTATAGGGAAATATCTGAAGGCTCGTGTCAAAGATGGCATATTACCTTTATGGCACCTGCCGGGACATCCTGATGTATCTTTATTACACACCGCATCAGGTGCGCTTGTAAGGCATGTCGGCCAGGGGGCGGTAAAGGCGAGACATTTATGATACCACTACACGCTGCTACTTTATCTTCCAAATGCTTTTAAGAGTTACAGCATCTTCATGATCGACAGGCACTTCAAAAAGCTTTCCTCTCAAAAGCTGATCCAGCAACATTTGTTGTAGGGGGATGGAATGCTTACTATCAGGATGCTTCACAGGCGTCCGCAAAACTTAATAAGACGGTGACACATGCAGTGATATTTTTCCAGCAAAATGGATCAAAAGGGTTTACTCCGGTAAACGTTATCGAAATGGTAAAACCGGAGGAAATGCCGACAACCAAAGTACACAACACATTTACAAATAAATTACAATAGATGGATGCTTTAGCTATAAAAGAGTTTATTTCTATTTATCAGTATGCAGTATTTTCCCAGGTAAGGGCAATATTTGATTCGCTTGAGCCGTCGGACAAGGACGATTTTCCTGAAACATTGATTCGGTATAATAGGTCGCTTAAAGGAGAAAACAGGGAATGGGGAATGTTTGCCGAACTGGTAGAAAATAGCAACTTTGCAGATTTAATTCAGGTGTTAAGCCATTTTTACTTTATTAAGCCATTATATTTAGAAAACAGGTTTGTATTATTTGGACGTGATAATAATGGAGGGTTTTACATTGGTGCTGATTTATCAAACCGCAAGGTAATTTTAGCTGAAGATATTGATGGAGCATATACATACATTGCTGATAGTGAGAGCGGATTTCTTAGTTATCTTCGGATTTATTTGGAATATAAGATTATTCCAAATGAAATAACAAATGATTTTAAGGTTAATAGTATGTTCCTAGGGAAAGTTATTGCCGCAGTTGGAGGAAATGAATATGCCGATTATTACAGATTCGTCTTTCCTACTCAGCGTGAGCCAGAAAGTACTCTTATAAAGCTCCCATTTAAGTTGTGAGGTTTATTAAATTAGATGAATAGATTTGGGATATAATAAATCTACCTTGCCAAAGCCTTATGGGGGGGAGACTTTGTTTGAAATGGGCAGGGTTAGTAGGATTAGATAAGTATGAGGAGGGTGAGATTCCTGATGATATCCTGAACATTATTTTAGGTATAGAGCAAACCCAAATTCAACCAGGAAACAAATTTTGAACCAGGCAACTCTGATTGACAGGCAATATGGTACAAGTTTTAATCCGAGCTTAAATACAAATACTACCGCACTTATTATTCATCCTATAAATTCACAAAATACACAACAAAATGAATAATATGACTATAACAAAACAATACAGATTATTACCAGAAGTTGCTGGTCAGCTAGGGAAACATACTCAGTTAGACAGTTCTGTTCATCCTCCGAGAATCTTTCATCTACATTTTATTTTCGATGGTTGGTTAGGAGATGATATAATTGAATGTTTTCCATGTTTTCTGATTACAGAATCAATGTTAGAAAAATTAAATCATATTCATTTAACTGGTTATTCTTCAAAAGATGCAGAAATATCCTCTTCCGAACTCTATAAGGACTTACATCCAAATCGCGACCTTCCAAATTTTAAATGGCTAATTATTAACGATAATTTGGGAGATGATTTTTTCTTAGATAAAAAGAATTACCTGATGGTATCAGAAAGGGCAATGGAAATTCTTAAACAATATGGGAAACTAGAACATTGTGAGATAGAGGAGATATAACGACAAAGAATTTCAGAAGAAGTGTAATGTATTGTGGAAGCTGAATAATGCTATTTGGTATTGGGGTCAAGTCCGTGCAAATACTCCATCAATCAAATGGAATAACAGAAAAAAGTATGCTTTAGATAATGTTTATGCGCCTGAAGCTGATGCAATCTTTGTGGAACAGTTTAAAACGTTTAACCCGTTTGAGGGACAAAAAATAAATATGCACCACATGAATCAGGAAAACAAGGTAGGAATTGCACTGCGGTCTGAATAACATATAGGGAAAGGCATTACTTCCTTATGCCATAAATTAGGGAGTGGCTATAATTTTAGGAATGATGTTAACCAATTACCAGCAAACATATGGAGAAGATCCTTTATTAGTGGATGATTTACCTGATGATAAATGGCATGAAGATGAATTAATGATGGCAGAAACCGGACTTGGTCAGAAGGATTATCAACAAGTGGTTCGTTTTGCGCGTTCTAATAATTCAAGAACGGGTTCAATGCGGCCGGGAACTGTCGGAATTTATTACGCATCGGAAAATGAGATGGCAAATTTTCAGTTTTTCAACCTTTCTCAGGCGGGTCCAGAAACATTTGTGGGGATGGAATGCATATTATCAGGATGCTTGAACAGCGTCCGCAAAACTCAACAAGAAGGTGACACATGCTGTAATCTTTTTCCAGCAAAATGGCTCAAAGGGATTTATGCCAGTAAATGTCATAGAAATGGTAAATCCAGAGGAAGTACCTGCTAACAAAGCACACAATACATTTAAAAATAAATTACAATAGATGGAGACTTTAGCTATAAAAGAGTTTATTTCTATTTATCAATATGCCGTATTTTCTCGGGTAAGGGCAATCTTTAATTCACTTGAGCCGAATGAAAATGAATTTGGGGAGATTTTGGTTAAACATGATAGAGCGTTAATATGGGAAAATGACAATAGAGGACTGTTTGTAAAACTTTTGGAAAATAGCAATTTGGAGGATGTAATTGGCGTATTAAGAAATTTTTACTTTGTAAAGCCACAATATTTGGATGGCAGATTTGTCTTTTTTGGGCGGGATAGTAATCTTCGGTTGGACATCGGTTTGGACTTATCTAACGGTAAAGTAATAATATTTGATAACATAGAGGAGACGTATGCATATATTGCAGATAGTGAAAGGGGGTTTCTTAACTATCTTCGGTTATATTTAGAATATACGATAATTTCAAAAGAAATTAATAGTGACTATTCAGTAAGTTTAATGTTTAGAAACAAAGTTATAGAAGCAGTTGGTAAGAATTATGCTTCTTATTATCGGTTTATTTTTACAGGACCTCCCGGTACCGAGAGCACTCTTATAGAACTACCCTTTAAATTGTAAGTTTCTTAAGCCAAACTCAGTTAAGATATAAAATTTCAGGAATATAGTATTGCTCGAATTACTGGACTATTTTATAAACCAGCAAGAGATAAAAACAGCCTTTTATAAAGCTGAGTATAAATTTTTGTAGGGTTGCTAATATAACTACATATATGGAGCTGTTTTGGCACAGCCGTGTGAGGGTTGTTTAAACAGCACAGCTTATGTTGCAAAGGCGCATTCGCTGCGTACAAAATTATTGCAGGTATGTAAGGCGGGTGGTGATTTGGATCATCCGAATGGAGCGAGTACAGTACCTGGTGCAGCGCCTTCCGGAGGTTATGTATCCTTTAAAGAGGCCATTATAGGCTGTAACAATTGCCGTTACTTACTGGCGGATGAGATACAGTTGCCCGTGTTTATGGATTCTGGAGCACAGGGGTATGTTAGCGGCTTTGTAATCCAATTTCGTATATTGATCCTAAAGGTGATACAGCTGGTTTAGGAGGCTCGAGTACGAGAGATGAGCCAACAGCGGTTGGAAGGCAGGACCCTTTAGGAAGGGCACAGATAATTTGGTCTACCTTCCTATTCCTCCTGATGGGTTACAACTTTTTTCTAATGATTATAGTTATTTATTTAGTTATTATATTGCCAATCCTGCGACCGGGCTATGTATCACACGGCAAAACAATTAAGACCTGTTCCTGTACCTTCAGGTACTCGTACACACGATCCATCAAGGGACTTGCCGAAAAAGCCATTTTCTGTTCCTGAAGTATTGCCTCAAATTTTGCCAGAATTTCCGGAATTTTTTCCTGAAGGTATACCACTTTAAATTTTTACGTAAACTATTAATCATGAACTTTGTAAGTTTTATAAATGAATTTATCAATCCAGCTATTCCGAAGTATCATGAACTTCTGATTGAGGATTTTAAAAAGTCATTGCCATATACCGGAATAGTTAATAGATTATTTTATAAAGGTAATTCCCTTGAAGAATTTCTAGATTGGCACAAAAATATGCGACCATTAGGTTTTGATTATATAAAAATAAATAGTAAGGGAAGCTCAATAGGTAGATTTTGCAGAATCGAAGAATTAGATAATATTCAGCATGTATTCAGATATATTAAAGAAGAAGACATTAATAGATTTAATTTCTTTTTAGAAGATGAATATTCTTCATTTGAAGATGCTAAGGCTTCTTTTCCTCGTCCTTATTACTATATAAGAGGTAATTTCGTTGAAATACTTGATGGTATTTTATTTTCTTCCTTATCTGGTTTTACCAGGGATAAACGTCAGTCTTCCTTATTTGAAAAGGTTCTTTTTGAGAATGTTTCACTAATTTTTGATACCAATAGAAACGATATGTATTATAAGGGAATTGAAAGCTATATTTTCCCCGACTTAATTTTTAAAATCAACGGAAAGAAAATTAAAATTAATCTACAAACGGACCTTAAATCCTTAATTTTTCTTAGTGAAGTTGTTTATACTT
>NZ_MTKN01000123.1 GCF_001975825.1 [Flexibacter] sp. ATCC 35208 | reverse complement strand
AATAAATGTAGAAAAATATGAAAAGGCTATTTTTATGGATGAATACCGGGAAATACGCCTTGAGTATGCGAGTCATGAAGATAGAATAAGTGTGTCATGCTGGTTGTAAAAAGGTTCTTTTTTAGTGTTAGGCCAGCTGGGGGGCAATCGAACTTTTTTATCGAAGATTTGAATAAAATCGATACTTTTTATAAATTATGGCACAATACAACAACTACTGTTTATTTATAGGTGTAAGTGCAGCAAATGGTAATCCATATACAAGTCTGCCTGGCAATAATAATAGATCAATGATGTCAGCAAATTTTACAGTAACTATGGATGATAAGGGTGTTTTTACTGGAGTTCAACAAGGGAACAAAACTTATAGTATAACGGATTGGAATAAGATGAACCAAAATAAACCAACAGTTCAGTAGTAAAATATGAAAATTATCAAGACAAATTGGATTAATATTATAGGTGTTTTTATAGCAGTTTTTTTATATGCTATTGTCTTAAATCTAATTGATACAAATGTATCAAGGAACGTATTCCAGTCGGTACTTCCCGCTTTAATATTAGTTTGCTTGTACGGACTTGTTTTTTGGGTGTTGTTAATATTATTATTAGTAATACTTGATTTACTACTTATAGTTAAAAAAACAAGCAATCTCAGAGTAAAGCTACTGATTGAATGGTTAATTATAGGTAGCCCCTTTACTTATTGGGCAGTTAGATACGGGCAGGGAATATTTATAGCTGGTGTTATATCCCTTTTAATAACACAATTCATCCGTTGGAAACATATAAAGGCTGTATTAAAGGCTAACTGAGATACTACAAAAGCCGCAGGTGATTGCCTGCGGCTTCTTTATGAGTTAAAGGCTTTTTTAGCCTTAGTATTTTGAATAATGTTATCAATAAGGAAATACACCTTCTCTTTAGTATCCTCATCGAGCTTCTCAATGTCCTGGATACGTTGCAGCGTTTTTTTATCAAAGTGAGCGTTAATCCCTTCACCCACCAGGTAATCCAGTGATACGCCCAGTGCGTCAGCAATCCGTTTTGCGAAATCGATGAATGGCGTAGCATCCCCACGCTCATACTTGCCTATAATCTCTCTGTATACGTTGCTCTCCACAGCCAGGTCTGCAGATCCGTCTGAATTCCCTAAAAATAACAGATTTTTGATTCCAGGATCAATTTAATAATAAATATAATATTGTTATGTCAGAAATACTTTCGTGGATTTCACAATGGATGACTTCTAATTGTAATGGATCTTGGGAACATATGTATGGAGTAAAAATTGGTACCCTTGATAATCCTGGTTGGTATGTTACAATTGACTTGACTGATACAGAACTAGAAAGCTTGGAGATGGAAACAGATGTAATAGAAAATACTGAAGATGATTGGTATTACTATAAGGGTAAGGATAAAAAATATTTTGGTGCCGGAGATTTAAATAAATTAGAATTCTTGCTTTATGCATTTAAAGACTTAGTAGAAAAACATAAGGCGTAAAATATTTTGTGTAAACCCCTTCCCCATTGTTTGAAACCCTGCCGGGATGGGGAGGGGGGAATGGCGCGGCAGCAGCGCCTTCCCCGGTTTTGGGGCCTATTGAGATAGGCCACCACCATAGGCCATTTACACAGGAAATTTTACAGTCTCAAATATGTTAAGTCCAGTTGCTAGAGGGGTATGGTTCCCAATGGGGTATGATTTGTAATAGTTTAGATTTGATCCAACAGTCGGGGTTAATATTTTGGGGCAGCTGGCAATATTGTCCAGCTGTTTTACTTTTGCAAAAGATAGTGTTTCCTCAAAAGTTGCATTGGAGGGCCAATACGTACCGGATGTGAATTTTATAGCGCCTGTTTGGCTTAATATGATTTCGCCAATTATATACGGGACGAAAAACAGGTATTTCCATGAAGGCCTCCTTTCTTGCGCTAATGCAATACAAATTTCGTTAAAATGATAGATTGATCAGCATTGATTAAGTGATTCTGTTTTCAGATTACCCCAAAAGCGTAAATAAAAGTGTAAAACAATACAACGCTAATGAGATGAAAAGTAACAGCATCAAAAGAACAGGGTGCGATAGAGAGTTTGACGATTAAATAGATATAAAGAAGAAGTAGTAATAAAGTATCAAAAAAACGAAGATTCGACTTTTTGAGAGGCTACAACCTAAAAAAATAAACCGCTGAAAATGAATTTCTCAGCGGTTTAAAAAAGATTCTCTTTTTGAGTAGTTGCCTGAATGCGATTTGAATCGTGTTTGATAATCAGCTTGTTGTGAGAAAGGTGTAAAACAAGGTGTAAAACAGCAAAAAAGTCATTTTTCTGGGTTTATAACCGATAATTATCGAATCTGCTTATACGCCACCTATTATGGCGAAAAACTAGGACCATACCAATTTTTACATCAAATGCATATTAAGGCAATTTCGGTGGATAACTTTTTTGATTTAAAAGCAGGCTTGTCCGGCAGTAGATATCAAAGATGCTTCTAAGAAGGCAATTAATATGGCGCCTAAGCCTTCACTGGAAGAAGGTCGGGAACATATTAAGTTCTTTGAGAGTTTGCCTGTGAATAATTGTGCAGAGCTGGATTTCTCTACAGTGAGAGGGGCGCAGTTCCTGGAGCAGTTATTTGAGTTCTCAGGAGCATGTTCCGGTTGTGGGGAGACACCTTATGTGAAGTTGCTGACGCAGTTAAGGTGATAGATTGCTGTTGGCAAATGCCACAGGTTGTTCCTCTATTTATGGTGGTAACCTGCCTACAACACCGTGGTCAATGAATAAAGATAAGCGTGGCCCGGCATGGGCAAATTCCCTTTTTGAAGATAATGCGGAGTTTGGATTGGGTATGCGTGTGGCGACAGATAAGCAGTAGGAGATAGCGCAGACATTGTTGGTGGCATTGCAACCAGTGCTGGAAAATGATGTACTCGTAGAGGATCTTTTGCATGCACCACAGCAATTGGAATCACAGATTGCAGCGCAAAGGGAAAGGGTAGGCGTGTTGAAACAGAAATTGCATTCATTGCGTGGAATGCGCTGGCGGCACAATTGTTGGCGGTAGCAGATCATCTTGTGAAGAGGAGTGTGTGGTTGATAGGTGGTGATGGATGGGCGTATGATATTGGTTCTTCCGGGTTGGATCATGTGTTGTCTACAGGCCGTAATGTGAATGTGTTGGTGTTGGATACGGAAGTATATTCCAATACGGGTGGACAGATGTCAAAGGCGACACCAACAGCAGCGATCGCGAAATTTGTAGCAGCGGGTAAGAAGGTAGGGAAGAAGGATCTGGCGATGCAGGCGATTTCTTATGGTAATGTGTATGTGGCGCAGATAGCGATGGGGGCAAATCCACAGCAAACCTTGCTGGCATTGCGTGAGGCAGAGGCTTATAAAGGACCGTCTTTAATATTGGCATATAGTCATTGTATAGCGCATGGTATAGATATGGAGCAGGGATTGACACAGCAGCAATTGGCGGTATCAAGTGGGTATTTGCCATTGATCAGGTATAATCCATAATCCGGCATTGAGAGAGACGGGAAGAATCCGTTTGTGTTGGATTCACCAAGACCAGCGGTATCATTTACGGATTATGCTTATAATGAGACGAGGTATAAGGCGCTGGCGGCAGCGAATCCTACAGAGGCGAAAAGGTTGATGGGATTGGCGCAGGAGTTGATGACTTTGAGGTATAAGAATTATGAGAATATGGCGACCTGGAAGGCGGAAGAGTTTGCGCCTGTGGCGTAGGTGAATTTAGAAAAGTGAAGAGTTTACGCAGATGTAGTAATGCTTTTCATCAATGAAGAAGTTTACGCGATGGCGTAATAGTTTTTAGAAAAGTGAAGAATTTAGGCCTGTGGCTTAGGCTTTTCAGCAATGAGCAATGGTGTAATAATTTTGCAAATTTAACAGGGGCTTTCGAATTGATAAATTTGAAGGCCCCTTGTCTTTTGATTGACGTTAATGACTGACCTCCAGTGGCTGCAGGCTTTACCCGGTAGCTGTTGCGCCACTTATTATCTCTGGCACCTGGTGGTTCTTCAGTAGTGGCTACCAGGGTAATGATACCTTATCCTTATTATGGTATTAGTTGTTCAGTAAACAATTATGCGGCAGGTAATTTTACCTGGTATGTAGATTGTGTGTTGAAAAACTCAACCAGTTCTGGTGATATCGATGTGATCCCGGTTGGTAATTGTGGCGTACAGCATCGTTTACAGGTGCAGGCTACGTCCAGCTGTGGGGAGGCATGGTCTGATCCGGTGTACTGGACCAATCCTTGCCAGTAATAAGGTTATTAGGGATTATGAATCAAAACGGAATGGCCTGTATCAAAAGATACAGGCGCTCCATTTAGTTGTAATGGGGAAATTCTGCTTTCCACGATTCGCCTTTTCTTGTCGTCCGATCGGCGTTTTCTCTATTTGGATTTATTTTGTATTGCTTATTATTTGAGTAATTTTGTACTCATCTATTTAGCCTGTTGTTATGCTACTTTACCCGTATACTTATTAATGTGGACGTATAAACTTTCCTTATGTTATAAATTTACTTTGTTAATGGACAATACCCACCCAAATAGTGCTGTATTATAAATCATAATACTTAAGGTCTATTTCTATTTTATTACCAACTGTTTAATACAGGTTGAAGACTTATTATTTTATATTATTTCTCCTCATTGTGCGGAGCCTGAATACCTACGCGCAACTACAACGAAGTACGACCCTTCCCGGAGCTCCCGGCAAAGGCACTATTGTTGTTTTCCCCCGTGGTATAAGACAATCCTCCGGCCAGGTTTCATATCTGCTTGCAACAGATACAGGGAAAGATATACGTCTGCTACCCGTATTCCCCGACAAACGTTATGATACTACCCTATGGCATAAACCACCTCGTAAACCATTCCTGGTAGTACATGGCAATGTGATGTATGATTATTACTACCAGGGGAAAATTGATACGCCATATCAGCAGAAAGATGTGTATCAGCATACCTTGTCTACATGGATGGATCTTACAATCCGCGATCAATATCCTGTTCATGTCGCCTTTTCTACTACACAAGGTAACTCATCACTGTTCCGTAACATCACAGGATTTAGTATACAATATACCAACCGCGACTTTCGTAACCTGTTAATTCAAAAACTAAAGAACCGGGATGTATCCCGTATCAAACAATTAAAGGAATTAATGGATGAGAAAGCCCTGCTGGATGCAAAGGAAAAAGAACTCAGCCAGTTGAAAAGCTGGTTATCTTCTCCGGCTGTTTTACAACGACTGGTGGAGGCAAAGGAAAAAGAATTATATGGTAAACACAATGATTCTTTGTCAGGAATTCCTGTTATCCCATCTATACCCAATATTAATTTACGCTACAAGGCTGGTATCAGAGAGCCTTGTAGTAATAGACTACTCTCCGATACCAGTATTGAATCGCAATATACTGCCAGGCAACAACAGCTTGACAGTCTGCAAAAAAGATGGCAGCAAATGGATAGTAGTTATCATGCGCATCAGTTACAGGTAGGGAATTTAAAAGGTGATATGGTGCAAAAGATATCAGCTAGCCGGAATAATGCGGAACTCTCCGCACAATTAAATAGTATGAATCTTCCGGATTCCGTTCTGCCCAAAGGCTATAAAACATTGCTGGCTATTCGTAAGCTTTCAATAGGTCGTGCCCTTGCTGATTATTCTGAACTCACCGCCAAATCCATCAGTATCCAGGGTATACAGGTTGAGTATAACCCCAGATATTACGTGGCATTTGCAGCAGGTACGATTGACTACCGTTTCCGGAATTATGTGGTATACAATGGCTCGCCTGGTCAATACCTTACTATGATCAGAGGTGGCTATGGTATGAAAGAAGGGAATCACCTTTATGTTTCTTTTTTCAGAGGAAAGAAACAACTCTATAATCAGCGTACCGGTACTGACAGTACCACGCCTGATTATAATATAATGGGGATGGCTGTAGAAAGCCGTTGGCAGATCAGTAAGAACGTTTACGTGACGGGGGAAGTAGCAAAATCATCGCTACCTTATTACCAGATTACTGATGATGATACTAAAGTCAGAAGTATGCTGAGATTTAGTGAACATCGCAACCTGGCGTATTCATTATCTGCCAATGGTTTGATCACTAAAACCCACACAAAACTGACAGGTGTATACAAAGTATTGGGGGCCGGTTTCCAGTCTTTTAGTTTATATACTACAGGCGCTAAACAAATCGCCTGGTCTATACGTGTGGATCAGTCTTTCTTTAAAAAGAAATTGATGGTCACTGCATCCGTGCGTCGTAATGATTATAACACCTCTTACCAACAGGCTAACTATCAGAGTAATATTATTTACAAAACCATCCAGGCTACATTGAGTATTAAACATTACCCTGTATTCAGCCTGGGTTATTACCCCAGCTCTCAGCTCACAAAGCTGAGCGACGGTTCCTATATCGAGAATACCTTCTATACCATGGTAGGCACTGTCAGCCACTTCTACAAAATAAAAAGAATCATGATGAATACCCTGCTCTCATATACCAGGTTTTATAATAAGATGGATGACAGTAGTTATGTCTATTACAATACAAATAGCATACTTCTCAACCATACGATGTTCCTCGGGCGCTTTACTGTACAAAGCACCGGTTCTGCTGCCATGAATGGGGAATACGATCTATACGGTGTAAATGGCAGTGTACAGTTCAAAGCATTTAAATGGCTGGAAATAGGAGGGGGATTGAAGTATAGTTATCAATCTGTGTATGACCTCAGTAAAGTAGGATATACAGGCAATTTCAGGGTGATGATTCCCTACCTGGGACAATTGGAAATGATGGCAGACAAAGGATTTATTCCCGGCACAGAAAAGAAGCTGGTTTCAAATAATACAGGAAGGCTCACCTATACAAAAACCTTTTAAATGAAAAGCTACATCATTATAGCATTATTATGGCTATCCATTCAAACCAATGCACAGGTCAGTATGACGGTGCAGTTACCCCCGACAGGCGTACTACAAAAAGCGCAGTTATGGAATATCCTGTTGGTATCGGCATCTTCTTCCATGAATGTGTTTGTTGAATTACGTGTCACAGATGCAGAAACGAATCAACCGGTATTAACAGGAGTATCCCGTTCCATTTTGCTGAATAAAGGGGCAAAACAGCTACAGGCAGGCGATGTCTCTCCTGTAACCTATGAATATCTTTCTGTTGCGGCAGATAGGAATGCAAATGGTCTGCTCACTGCCGGGAATTATATTGCCTGTTACAGTTTATTCCAGGAATCAGGCGAAGTGAATACTCTGCTGGCAGAAGATTGTTTACCCTTCACGGTAGAGCCGGTAAGTCCACCATTATTAAATAGTCCTGCAGATGAAAGTGTCGTGGAAGGCAACCTGCCACAGTTTATCTGGTTGCCTCCGACACCTATCACCATCTATAGTGACCTGAATTATACATTTACCGTCGTTGAACTACACACAGGGCAATCTGCTGCTGAAGCCATACAAGCAAATATCCCTGTATACCGGAGTGTGTACTATAAAGATTTGTTCCTGAACTATCCGGTATCAGCAGTAACACTGGATACTTCTAAAACATATGCCTGGACGGTGACGGCAAACAATGGAAATACTTTCTCTGCACAAACAGATGTCTGGACATTTAAAATCAAACCTGTTACTACTGATACTGTAGCGGCTGTGAAATATGCATATGTGCAATTGAAAAAGGAAATAGATGGTTCTGCCATTAACTGTTCGGGTGCATTTCAATGTGGTTACACAAATGATGCAAATGATAGCATCGTTATTTATGAAATTGTTTCCCTCAATGCTTCCCAGAAGATTGTAAAAACAGGTACGCTCTCCGTTAAGCCAGGTATGAACCTGTTAGAAGTTGATTTTGGTAGTGATAAAAATATTTCCAGTGGACAATCATACCTGTTCCGGCTGCAAAATAGACGTCGTGAAAAATGGCAGATGAAATTCTATTATCAAAAAAAGTAAAGAAATGAGACGAATAATTCTATTGATAATAATGGCTATCTGTTCCTGCCCCGTATGTGCACAGGATACTGCTGCGATTGCCAAAGTCATACAGTTGGTACGACAGGTGCAGGACAGGATTATTACAGTTCCCACAAGCTATTATATACTGTATACCTATGCGAATGAACATACACCAGCAACCTTGCTGGATAGTATGCGGGGTACTGTTGAAATAGATGGGACTAACTACCACAGTATATTGGATAGCACAGAAACCATCCACAATAGCAAGTACAATATCGTCCTCTTCAAAGAAGATAAGGTTATGTATCTCGCCAGCAGTACACCAGGTGAAGTAGGTACGAACCCCATGCAACAGATGCTGTCATTTCTGGACAGTGCTCACAATAGTACCTGCTCATTTAGCAGGAATAAAAGTCAGGTGAAGGTGCTTATCAGTTTTCCCTCCGGGGGTACCT
>NZ_MTKN01000013.1:113245-160195 GCF_001975825.1 [Flexibacter] sp. ATCC 35208 | reverse complement strand
CAACTTCTTCAGTGCCCTCCCATAAGGGCGGTCCTTTTCTACTGAAAGTGGTTTCATCCCCGTTGGTGAATCCTTCTTTTATGAATGTTTTATAGCTTACTCAAAAATTCCAGCGTATCCACTCCATCCGCATAATCCGTGAGCGATGGTTGCTGTGCCGTTCCAAAAGGAGTAAACCCTCTTCCTACCAGGCATTGCAACGCTGTATTCGCCTGCAACTCCGCCGCCAGCGTGTCCTTATCGGTATAATACCCATAGTTCAGCACACTTATTGGCGAGAAAATATGCGCCGCCTCCTGCAATAACATACTCTCATTCGACATATAAGGACTGTTATTCAGCAGGATCAAAGCCAGGTTATAGTCGTAATTATTCTTATACTTATTATGATCGGCAAGATAACTATACTTCTTCTGTGCCTCCAGCAACTGGCTGAAATCATACCCTTCCGGTACAAATACCTTGGTTACATTCCGGCATCCCAGCCCAAAGTAAATACTGATATCGTCCGCCAGACCTTCCAGCTCAGCAGGCGTTTCTTCACCTGTGAGGATAGCTACGGAAGTCCGGTTCCGGCGAATAATGTGCGGATACTGGGCAAAGTAATATTCGAAATACCTGGAAGAATTGTTGCTGCCTGTTGCAATATAAGCGTCACAGTTCTTCAACATATCCTGTACTGTAGTCTGCTCCGCCCATTCAGGGTGCCACTCTTTCATCTTATCCAGCACATGCTGCATCAGTATTACATCCTTTGATGACAGTTTGAGGCGAACATTGTGGCCGCTCACGAAACCGCAGAGCCAGTCATGAAAGCCTACAAGAGGGATGTTACCAGCGGTAACGATGCCCACTGTACGGGCAGGTTTGTTCTTAGTCAATTCCGGGTAGGCATTGATCCAGCTGTTGAGGTGGGCGGCTTCCAGGAAATTCTCCGCAATCTGGCTGATGGCCAGATCTATGAATTCCGGGGTGAACCAGCCGTTAGCCTGGTAAGCTCTTTCCTTTACTGCCAGAAGCGCTGGATCATTGCTTGTCAGGTATTGACCTAAACGTACCAGGGCGGCTACTTTTTCTGTACTGCTCATGAATCTATATAAATAGTTTACTTTTTAAAGGGAGATATTCTATTTTTGTCTGCAAAATTAATGGCTTACTTCTTAAACAAAAAGTTTATAACATGGCAATCAAAATAACAGATGAATGTATTAATTGTGGAGCTTGTGAACCTGAGTGCCCTAATAACGCGATCTATGAAGGTGGTGTTGAATGGGCAATGGCCGATGGCACTACGATTAAGGGTTCTTATGTGCTGATGGATGGATCTTCTATCGATGCCGACCAGCGTAACGCTCCTATAGCTGTTGACAGTTATTATATTGTTCCTAATAAATGTACTGAGTGTCAAGGCTTTCACGAAGAGCCACAGTGTGCGGCAGTATGTCCGGTAGACTGTTGTGTACCAGACGAAATGTACCAGGAGTCTGAAGAAGAACTGCTGGCAAAGAAAGAGAAATTACATATTTAATCAGGAAGCATAAGGAATTATCGGTAACTGGTCGTCAGATGCAAATCGCTGGCACGCATACCGAACCTAAATGGGGAGAAAAGGCTAATTACCTTTTCTCCCCTTCTTTTTGGAGTAAAAAAGTTTGCATCCCCCATTTTTCTATTAACTTTATCCGCTTATTATTAATTATTATATGAAAAAGAATATCGCCCTTGTTGCCGGCGGATACTCAGGAGAATACGTTATCTCCGTACAAAGTGCCGTAACAATTGAGAAAAACCTGGATAGCAGCAAATACAATGTGTATAAAATTGTTATTACAAAAGAGGGCTGGAATTATACGGGGGACGACGGGCAGGCGATAGCCGTGGATAAGAACGATTTTTCATTGACTATCAAAGGGCAAAAAGTAACTTTTGATGCCGTTTTCATCGGTATTCACGGTACACCTGGCGAAGATGGCCGACTGCAGGGATATTTCGAAATGCTGGGTATTCCATTTACCAGCTGTGGCATGGTCACCTCCGCCATGACTTTCAATAAGAGCTATTGCAACAAAGTAGTGGCAGCCCTGAATGTGGTGAATGTATCCAAATCTGTGCATATCTTCAGTAACCAGCCTTACGATACCAAACAAATATTGGCACAGCTCAAACTGCCTGTATTTGTAAAGCCTGCGGAAGGTGGTAGCAGCATCGGTATGTCTAAAGTAAATACTGCCGAAGAACTGCAACCCGCTATCGACAAGGCTTTCAAAGAAGATGTACAGATCCTGATCGAAGAGTTTATCAAAGGCAGGGAAATAACCTGTGGTTTATATAAAGTGAATGGCGAAATCAACGTTTTGCCGCTGACAGAAATTGTAAGCAGCAAAGAATTCTTTGACTATGAGGCGAAATATACGCCGGGTATGACCAAAGAAATCACCCCTGCCCCAGCACCGGACGACGTGTGTGAGCAGATCAGGAATACCGCCAAAGAACTGTATAACAAATTGAATTGCAAAGGTATTGTGCGTGCAGACTTCATCTATGAAGAGGCAAACAACCGCCTGTTCTTCCTGGAAGTGAACACCATGCCTGGTCAGAGCGATAACAGCCTCGTGCCTCAGCAGGTAAGAGCTGCCGGTAAAACCCTGCAGGAGTTTTACGGCACATTAATTGAAGAGTGCCTGAGGAAATAACAAAGCGGTATAAGATTACGCTATCTTTAAGTTAAAATATAATCTGTGTTCAATCAAATTACAAAACGCTCCTTTGGGTTCAACCTGGCCGTTGTGGTAGGGTTGTTCCTGGTACTGGGGCTGATTTTCTTCCTGCTGCTGGGGGTAATTACCAGGCATGGAGATACCCAAACCGTGCCTGACGTATACCGTAAGAGTGTGAAAGACGCTACCAAACAGCTGGAAGATGCTGGGTTTAACGTAGATGTAAGAGACTCCATTTTTATCGATAGTTTGCCTGCCCTGGCTGTATGGGAACAAACCCCCGCAAAAGGTGCGATAGTAAAAGTTGGAAGAACTATTTACCTGACTATCAATAAGGTAGTGCCGCCAATGGTGGACATGCCTGACCTGGTAGGACTCACTTTCCGTAGTGCTGAAATGACCCTGCATAGCCGCAGGCTGAATGTAGGAGATACAATTTATAAACCGGACTTTGCTACCAATACCGTATTGCAGCAGTTGCTGAATGGTAAACTGGTAAAAGCCGGCAGACAGGTGCCCGAAGGTAGCAGCATCACGCTGGTACTGAGTAGCGGTACAGGTAGTATCGAAAATCCCGTACCGGATCTGATCGGAATGACCTTCCAGGAAGCCAAGGTGACCCTGAGTGGCAGAAACCTGAACCTGGGTACAGTAATGGTAGATCCTTCTGTAACAGACACTGCCAATGCATTTGTGATCAAACAGGATCCGATGCCAAGAAATTCACTGCAGGAGCTGAGCATGGTAAGAGCAGGAGAAGTAGTGGATATCTGGTTGTCGCCTACCGCACCGGTAAAAGGTGCAACTGATTCTACAAAAGAACCGCAATAACAAAGTAGTATACCCCATAATCGTTTAACTTATAAAATTTACAGCGATGGAAAATATAACTGCTGAAGAACTGAAACAACGTATTGACAATGGCGAATCCCTGCACATCGTCGATGTAAGGGAACCACATGAACACGAAGAATTTAATATCGGTGGTATCCTGTTGCCCCTGGGCGAAATCAGAGCCATGCAGGTGGATGAGCTGGAAGATCTGAAGGATGAAGAAGTGATTGTGTATTGCAGAAGCGGAGGCAGAAGCGGCCAGGCAGCAATGATCCTGGAAACAATGGGATTTCAGAATGTAAAGAACCTGACCGGTGGTATGTTGAACTGGCAGGAGAAGTTCGGGAAATAAAAGAATTTGAAATTAAAAAGGCTGACCGTAAGGTCAGCCTTTTTAATACTTTTCAAAGAAAGCGCAGGTACCACCCACCCAGGTATGCGACTTATCCTTCGTCACACCTATCATTTTACTCTTACTAAGCCTCGCCAGGTTATGCACCAACAATGGCCTTTCCGCTCCATCTTTCCATACATACATCATCCTGATCTCACAATAAGCGGGTCCATCAGGTGTTTCGATAGCCGGGGCATATTGTACCTTTCGCTGTAAAATCCAGTGCTCAGGATCTTTAATCGAGGCAATATCTGATAATGTTACATCAATCACTACCCCCTGACCTGCGAATGAAAAAAGCGGTTTCAATACATAGTTCTCCAGATCGGCTGGCAACTCCTTTGCATGCAGAAACCAGCTTTCCGGTGCAAATTCACTATGAATAAAAGGCAGGGTATATTTACTGATCCTGTAAAACCAGTTCGGATGCGTGATCCACTCTACATCAAAATCCTGGAATAAAGACACATGTGCCGGCAATGAAGCCGCCTGTCTTTGCAGGTCATCAAAGATCACGCGGTTGTATATGCGTTTGATTAAAGTATCCTTATAGTATAATTGGTCACCTCTCTGCTCAAGGTCTGTAATACAAACAACAGGTATTCCCAGTACCTTTTGCGTATAATAAAAATCAATACGGGTTTTCTGTTCATGTGGCTTTACTTCCAGCAATACCACTTCTTCCGGTTGATAAGGACCCACAATGATCTCTTGCAATAACGCTAAATAGCTATTATCATCATACCCATTGAAATAGTTATTTACTGTATCAGGGATCTGGAAATGATGTTTAAATTCCTTAGCCATCAGCTCCTGAAACGCATACAGAGAAGGAAAGCCCTGTAGTTCTATGAGCTGTGGTTGCAACACGCCTTCTGCATTTTGACACACAGCAAAATCAATGATCACAAAATGCGCATGCTCATTTTCGCCCGGTACTTTCATACATGCAGGAAAAGACGCTTCACTACTGGCTTTGAAGTCAGGTTGTGTAATCACATCAATGATCGCTTCGCTGGTATCAATCAGTTGCTTCGTGAGTGCAGCTGGTACAAACACGGGTGTTTCCGCTACTTTAAAAGCAGGGGCTTCGCCGGCAGCAGCAGCCATTGATTCAATAAATGCCGCGTATTTCTCCGCAGTAAAATTTTCGTTATAATATTTGCGTAAAGAAGGGATCATGATTGAATAGATAAGGCATTGTTCAGAAATGCAGGAATAAGCGTATCATACGTGAGCATGATCTTATCCGGGTCTGAAAGTTGTTCCAGCATGCTGTAATATTTTTCCGCACCATAGTTGGTGAGCACCTGGTCTTTCTTTTCTTTTTGAAGCAGGTACATCCGCATCCCGGTTGCATCAGCCTCCGGGTGGAATTGTGTGCCGATCATATGAGGGCCGAAACGTATCGCCATGGCCGCTCTTTCCAGTGGTACATGGGGGCGTTCTTTTTCAAGCGCTAAAACGGAAGCGCCGATTGCATCCATACGTGCATGATCTAAACCAATCACCTGCCAGTTGCGGCTATCCACGATGTAAAAAGGATCGGGGAGCTGTTCAAATTCACCTGCAGTTGTCTTATGCACAGGAAACACTCCGAATGCAGGTGATCGGCGCCTGCATACATTTCCGAGCTTCAAATAGCGACACATAAGCTGAAAGGAATGACATATCAATAACACCGGCTTTGAAGCTTTCATCAACGCTTCCATCACACCAAAATAACGGTGTTCCCACTCACTGCCTTCACTATCCAGCGGTGAACCGGGACCACCTGTAGAAATATAAATATCGTAAGAAAGATCAGGTACCTGGGCAGCGATGCGCACCTCATACTCATCACACTGCAATACCAGTGAATGACGCACAGCATACGCCGCGAGTATTTCCCTGATACAACGCATCCCTTCGTTCGGAACGCCTTCATACATGTCAAGTATAGCTACTTTCATGTGCTAGCAGTCTTTGAGAAATTGTTTAATAATGAAGTCCGCCACACTGTGCATGTTTTTGTTTTCATTGAAAACAGCCAGTTGTTTGTCAGCACCAGTGCCATTCTGCAGTATTTCTCTTGTATGCTCGATATAATGACGGCTACCCAGTTCATCGACCACATCATCTACAAACTCCAGCAGTTCAAAAATGAGTGAACGGGTATTGACTTCCGCTTCTTTACCAAAGTCAATGAGGTTGCCATCTATACCATAGCGGCTGGCTCTCCATTTATTTTCATTGACCAGTGCGCGGTTGTAGATAATAAAGTTCAGGTTCTGCATGCGCAGTTTATAGATCTTTGCACAGAGTGCCTGGAAGATGGCTGCAATGGTACAGGTTTCCTGCAGGGTGAGCGGCACATCGCAGATCCGGAATTCTACCGTATCGTAAAAAGGATGTACACGGAGGTCCCACCATACCTTGCGGGCGTTGTCAATACACTTGGTCTTGACAAGTAACTGTATATAGCGGTCGTATTCTCCGATACTGGCAAAATAATCAGGGATACCAGTACGGGGAAACTTATCGAATACCTTTACCCTGTATGATTTAAAGCCTGTATTCCGACCTTCCCAGAAAGGAGAGTTGGTACTTAAGGCAAATACGTGAGGCAAAAAATAACGCACAGAATTCGCGATATGCAGGGCCATTTCCCTGTTCTCCATTCCTACATGCACATGCAGCCCAAAGATCAGGTTCGATCTGGCAGCGTCCTGCATTTCATTCACAATTTCGAAATACCGGGGATGGTCTGTGATGAGCTGGGCTTCCCATTTGGAAAAGGGATGAGTACCGGAGGCGCCGATACTATATCCCAGGTCGCCGGCAATCTGTGCCACCGTTTTGCGAAGGTGTGCTACATCTGCACGGGCCTCGTCGATGTTTGCACAAATGTGGGTGCCGACTTCTACGACTGCCTGATGAAATTCGGCTTTTACTTTTTCCGGGATGACTTTGTGGGCCTGTTCTACAATTTTCTGTTCATGGGAGCATAACTCGAGCGTCCGAGGGTCCATGACCATGTATTCTTCTTCAATGCCTAGTGTGAAATTCCGGAGCATAGCTGGTAATTAGGGAGGCAAGATAAGAAGAATATGGAAAATGGACTGCGGCAGCAAGGAAGGGGTACTCTTTTTTCGCAGCCGCCAATAGAACATTCATGAAAGAGGGAATTCACAAACGGGGATGAAAACCATTTTCAGAAACAAAAAGGCCTGCATACCGGCTGAGGGGAGATAGCTGGTAATGCAGGCCGGTTGTATACAAACAAACAACCTATTCTTTGGCCTTTGCTTTTTTAGTAGTTGTCTTTTTTGCCGCAGGTTCTTTTTTAGCAGCAGCCTTCTTCTCAGTAGTCTTCTTCTCAGCAGGCGCAGCACCCACCGGTGTCGTCGATTTCTTTGCCGCCGTCTTCTTCGCACCCGGTACTATCGCCGTCTGATTTCCTGGCACCGCATGGGTCATAAACGCACCCCATGTCAGGTTATCTGTTCCCGGCAACTGTTTCAGCGCTCTTTCAATAGCATAATTCGCCGCTGTCTCTACCACCCATTCAAAATTCTCTGCACCGATCGTCGCCTCATCTGCCTCCGGCGCAGGGTTCCAGAAGTCGATCACATAAGGGATCCCTGCACGCACGGCTATTTCTACTGTATTGAAATCGTATCCCAGGTAACGGTTCAGGTTAGCCACCTGTTCGATGATCACACCTTCCAGGTCATCGTCTCCCTGTGCCTTATCAAGATAACGTTGATAAGGAGCCTGGTGCGGGTCGTAAGGAATAACACGTACATACTTGCCGCCAATGCAATAACAACGATAATAAGAATCGTATTCAATCTCTTCCTGCAACATCATCACCAGCTGGCCGGTATGCGCATGTTGTGCAAAGAATTCCTCAGCACTATTGACTTTGTAGACATGTTTCCAACCTCCGCCATTGTAAGGTTTCATATAAGCAGGAAAGCCAATGTGCGCGAAAATGCTTTCCCAGTCAAAAGGATATATCAGGTTTCTGAACGATTGATCCGTAGTATTTACCGGTAGATCGCGGGAGGGGAGTAATGCAGTTTTAGGAACATTGACACCCGCACGTGCAGCCAGCTCATTGTTCACAAATTTATCATCCGCACTCCACCAGAATGGATTATTGATCACCGCGCTTCCTTCCAGTGCAGCCTGTTTGAGCCAGGTACGATAGAAAGGAACATCCTGCGAAATACGATCCAGTATCACAGCATATTCATTTGGAATACCCTGTATTACTTTGTCGATAGATACGAATTCAGCAGAGATGTCGTTGACATTTTTTGCGTTTACGCGGTCAATGAATGCCTGGGGGAAACTGTTTTCCTGACCATAGAGAAGGCCTATTTTTTTCATCCTGAAAAATGTTTTTACGTTGAGTGTATCAATGATTCCGTTTGCCATAAAAGCGGTTGAGGATCAATATTCGCGCCAATGGATTCGCCAGCTTATTTTATAAGGGAAAGGTAATATGGTAACATTTCGTTCCATACGGGCCAGTCATGTTTTTGATTGGGCCTTACATCCAGCCAGTGGCTGATGCCTTTGTGAGCGAGTATCCCTGACATCCGTTCATTCTGGTTACGGGCTATATCTTCGTCGGCTACGCCTAGTATAATTCCCATGCGCCAGAGGGCCTCGCGCGGATTGTCGCGCATGTAATCCATGGGATTATTGAAATAGACATTATCATCATAATGACCATCCAGGCGGGAGGTAATATCAAAAATGCCGCTGAGGCTAAAGAGGTAAGATACCTGCTCCGGGTAGCGGAAGGCAAAGTTGGAGGCATGGTACCCACCAAAACTGCAGCCGGCTAAGGCTACGCGGTGAACGCCGGTTTCGTATATGACCCTTTCCAGCACCTCATGCCGCAGCATGTTGTCGTAAGCAATGTGATTGAGCGTGCGTTGGGCAGGGGAGACCTGTTTGTTATACCAGCTTCGGGCATCTATACTATCAGGGCAATAGACCCGAATGAGCTGATGGTCGATGAACCATTGTAATGCATGAATTAGGCCTCTTTCCTTATGTTCATAATGGCGCCCCATAGAGGTAGGGAAGAGGATGAGGGGATAGCCTTCCTCTCCGAATACCAGCATCTCGAATTCACGGCCGAGATGAGGGGATTTCCATTTGTAATATTGTTCATGCATTCATATAAATATAATAAAAAAACGCTTCGGCTGTTAGGCCGAAGCGTTTTTTGTATCTGTATAAATGCAGATTAGAAGTTATAACGAACACTCAACTGACCTCTCCAGCGTGACAGGTAGTCGCTCACTGTGTATGGTCTCAGGATACCGTTGATGTTGTTCATCTTTGTTTTATCAAAGGTGAATGTTGGGTTCTGTGTCTGAGATACTATGCTGAACAGAGACACTGACTGGTTACCGAGGTAGTAACCCCAACCCCAGTTACGGTTCAGGAGGTTAGCAACGTTCAGAACGTCGAAACCAACTTCCAGTCTGTGTGTGTTTTTCAGGATGAAGTCTTGGGCGATCTTCAGGTCGAAGTGACTTTCCCATGGCATTCTTGCACCGTTACGAACAGTGTTCTTGCCCAGGTTATCCTGCAGGTATTTGTTATGAGAAGCAAAATCCTTGAAGTCAGCCAGCTGCTGATCAGGAGTAACAGTTGCACCATTTACTGTCAGGTTTGCAAACTGGCTTGCATCTGTAGGCAGATAAGCTAAGCTCGAAGAACCGGTTTTACCGGAAGCATCATCACCTGTCAGGTTATAGTTATACAGGAATGAGTAGCGCTGACCAGTGTAACCCTGGTAAACCAGACCAACAGTAGTGCTCATGTGGTTCTTAGCATAACGGAAAGTCTTGCTTGCAAAAGCAACTACACGGTGACCTGGATCGTAGTTAGCACGAGCTTCGCCTACGTTATTCAGACCGTTCTGGTTGTAAGCAAAACGCCAGTTAGAATAAGCGGTAGAAGAAGTACCATCGTTTACTGAGGTAGATTTACCATAAGTATACGCGACGCTACCAGCCCATCCATGGTCCAGAGGTTTCTGGATCTGGAAAGTAAAGTTATAAGCGTAACCCTTGCTGGTGTTTTTCAGGTAGATTACGTCAGTATAGCTGCTGTTTGCGCGGGTGAAGTTGTACCATGGACGGGTAGTGTTACCTACAGTCACAGTACCTTGCTGGTCACCTACGTTCAGGTTCTGATAAGCGATGTTGTTGATAGTCTTGGTATATAGACCTTCGATGGTACCAATCAGACCCCACCATGGCAGTTTCTGGTCGATAGCCAGGTTACCACGCAGTACCTGAGGATATTTGAAGTTCTTGTCAGTAACGTCAACTTCAGTTGGCGCAGCCGTAGTAGTTGGGATATAAGCACCCAGGTGTACGTCAGATGGATCGTAGTTGAAACGAACAGAAGCATCAGGTGTACCACTGAATTTAGTGAAGGCAACACCTGTGTTAGAGTAAGCGTTAGAGATCCATACCAGTGGCACACGACCAGTGAACAGACCAACACCACCTCTCAGCTGGGTAGTACCATCGCCATTAACATCGTAGTTGAAGGCAACTCTTGGTGCAAACAGCAGTTTAGACTTAGGAACTACGTTGTTCTGTACGTTGTATTTAGCTGCCAGATCAGAAGAGTTGAAGCCGGTGTTTGCATCAGGTTTGTTGAAGAATACAGGCAGATCAATACGAACACCATAAGTCAGGCGGAACCTGTCATTGATATCCCATACATCCTGGCCATATACGCTGAACTGACCTGCGTGGATCTTACCCGGAGCTACGTCATCACCACCCTTGGCAGAGTAGCTGATACCATATGAAGATGGTGCAGCTGAGTTAGCCAGCAAAGCACTCAAGCTTCTGTAAGTGTAATAACCATAGTAGTACTGCAGGAACACGTTGTTCGTGTTGAAGAACTGGTTGTCAGTACCAAAGGTCAGGGTGTGCTTCTTCTTCTGGATAGTCAGGTTGTCCACGATAGTGAAGTTGTCCTGACCGAGTGAGTTACGTGCAGAAGAATAGTCAGCACCAGCATTGTAGTTCAGACTGCTTTCTGTAAGGTAAATAGAAGGGAATGCAGATGTATTACGTCTGTCGCGGATACGGTTGTAAGTCACACGCAGCACGTTGGATGTTGTTGCATTGAAGTTACTGTTCAGTTCAGCTACAGAAGAGTTAGTAGTGCTGAGCATGTAGTAACCGCTGTTACCAAAGGTCATAGTAGTGGCAGTACGTGAAATTACGTAGTTGCTACCATCTACATAGCTATGACGCAGGGTCAGCTTATGCTTGTCGCTGATGTTCCAGTCGATACGTGCGAATACCGAAGTCGCATAACCTTTAGAACTGATATCAGTGTAGCTTCCTGGATCGTAACCATAGTTGGTCATCAGGTAGTTACGGATAGAATCCAGTCTCGCAGTGCTGAATTTAGAACCTGAACCTGCATCTGCCGGATTGTAAGGCAGCGGCGTTTTGTAGTCGTTTCTTTCAGCGTTTACGAAGAAGAATGCTTTATTCTTAACGATAGGACCACCTAAGCTGGCACCCCATGTTGTATTATTATAAGTAGCGTATTTCACATCGCTCTGTACGTTGTGACCTACCAGACCCTGGTTCTGGTTCAGGAAATAAGCCGAACCGTGGAACTGGTTAGTACCTGATTTGGTAACAGCGTTGATACCACCACCCGTGAAGTTACTCTGGGTAACATCATATGGAGACAGTACAATCTGTACTTCCTGTACCGATTCCAGTGGAACAGCGTTTACATTCGCCTGACCACCATTGGTACCTGTAGCAGTCAGACCAAATGCGTCATTTGCATTCGCACCATCCACAGTGAATGAGTTGAATTTGTTGCTCTGACCTGCAAAGGAGATACCCAGTGGGCTACCGTTCGAGCTGCTGTAAGTAGCAACTGCCTGCGGTGTCAAACGGGCGAAATCCTGGATGCTACGGCCTACAGTTGGCAACTCAGTCAGCTGGCGTTGGCTGATGTTGGTCTGTGTACCAGTACGGTTTGAACTGATAATGCTGCTTTTTTGACCGGTAATAGTTACCTCGTTCAGCGATTTGCTACCATCTTCAAGTTTTACGTTTTGGGTCAATGCAGTACCCAGGCTCAGATACAGATCTTTAATGTTTTGTTCCTGATAGCCTATATAGGTAATTGTAACGGTGTAAGGACCCCCTACACGCATGTTGGGAATGGTGTAACGACCTCCCGCTTGTGTTGTGGTACCATAAACGGTTCCGGTTGGAACGTGAATGGCTTTAACTGTGGCCCCAATCAGGCCCTCCCCCTTTGCATCTTTCACCAGACCGGTAACAGCACTTGTTGTTACCTGCGCGAAAGAATAGCAAACGCTAAGCAAGACAATGAATGTTAACAGTAGTTTTTTACATCCCATATTTGAGCAGTTTGATTTTATAAGACCGCAAAGGTTAATAAATTTTTCTTACGAATTTTAACTTGAAATTAACAAATTGTTAAGCCATATTAAAAGATTGAGTAGATGGCTGTGTATATTCGAAACTATATGGCAAAACAGTCTTTAAATGGAGTTTGTTCAACTAATAGGGTAAGAAATTCTAATATTTCGAATAATAATTTGTTGGAATACTTAATTCTCTGTCGGGCAAGGGCTGTTTTTATATTAGTTTTTCTGACAAATGTTGATATGCTTATATTTAATATATGATAAAGAAAGAAGGGTATTAAACTGATGGGAGCGTGTTTGAGAGGAATTAGGGAAATATTGGACGCCCAACACCACTGGAGGGTGACTTTTTGTGCTGTCAAAAGGGCGTAAAATCCGGGATTAATCCAATGTTTCATGCCTCTTTTTAACCTAACTTTGCAATCAATATAACAACAGTGATATGTTAGATACAATAGAATCAGCCATAGAAGATATAAAGAAGGGTAAACTGGTCATAGTAGTAGACGACGAGGATAGGGAGAATGAGGGCGATTTCATCACAGCTGCAAGGAATGTGACTCCGGAGATTATCAACTTTATGAGCCGTTACGGCCGTGGATTAATATGTGCACCATTAATTGAAGAAAGATGCGAGGAACTCGGTCTGGAAATGATGGTGCGTGATAATACAGCTTTACACCAAACACCTTTTACAGTTTCTGTTGACTTACTGGGACATGGTTGTACCACCGGTATCTCCGCCCATGACAGAGCTAAAACAATTCAGGCCCTGATCGATCCCAATATTCGTTCTGAAGAATTAGGTAAGCCCGGGCACATTTTCCCCCTGAAAGCAAAGAAAGGAGGAGTGCTGCGCCGCACCGGACATACCGAAGCTACGATCGATCTGGCCCGGCTAGCAGGATTTGAGCCTGCCGGCGTACTGGTGGAGATCATGAACGAAGATGGCTCCATGGCCCGACTACCTGAACTGAAGGAAATAGCAGTGAAGTTTGACCTGAAACTGATTTCCATCAAAGATCTGATCGAATACCGACTCAAGAAGGAATCCCTGATCGAAGAAGAGGTACGCGTACAGATGCCGACTGAATATGGTGATTTTGAATTGATTGCGTTTAAACAACTGAATTCCGGCGAAACCCATATGGCACTGAAGAAAGGAGAATGGGAGAAAGATGAACCCGTACTGGTGCGTATCCACTCTTCCTGCGTAACCGGCGATATTCTCCATAGCCTGAGATGTGATTGCGGCCCGCAACTCCACAAAGCCATGCAGATGGTAGAACAGGAAGGAAAAGGTCTTATATTATATATGAACCAGGAAGGTAGAGGTATTGGTTTGCTGAATAAACTGAAAGCCTATAAATTACAGGAAGAAGGGAGAGATACTGTAGAAGCAAACCTGGAATTAGGCTTCCAGATGGATGAAAGAGACTATGGTGTGGGTGCCCAGATCCTGAGGCATATGAATATTACCAAAATGCGGTTGATTTCAAATAATCCCAAAAAGAGAGCCGGGATGAAAGGATATGGATTAGAAGTGGTAGAAAATGTGCCGATCGAAATTCATCCCAACCCGCATAATGAGGTGTATTTGAAAACAAAAAGAGATAAAATGGGTCACGAGATCCTGAAAGGATAAATAAAGAAAGGGTCCTGCCTCTGGCAGGACCCTTTCTTTATGAAAATGGTTTTCATCTTCGTTGGTGAATTCCCTCTGGCAGGACCCTTTTTTATTTAATGCGTTGTATCCCTCGCCGGCTTCACCGTTGTATCCTTCTCGTCCAACCGCTGCATCTCAGACCTCCTCATACTATCTATCATCCGCTTTCTCGCCCGCTCATTAAACAACTCGGTGAATTTATTATACTCACGTACATAAGATAACCCCAAACCCGCCTTAGTCCTGTTCACCAAATTATATACGTCATAATCCGACTTACTAAATGCATTGATACGGAACCTGCCCTCCGGCGTCAGCAGGTACTCTGCCCTGAAGTCTCCCGCCAGCCGGTTCGTATTCGCTGAAGTAGCCGCCTTCCCCCAGTCATAATCACCACCCACATACAACCGTACCCTGTTATTATATAAGGTACTGGTAATACCGGCACTCACCTGGTTCCTGTCCATCGCCGTATTATCCACATTACCAATATTATAAGCACGATAGTTCACATTCACACCAATACCACTGTTCTTGAGCAGTGCCCCGGTTATATTATTCAATATCGCCTGTGCCTGCGCACTCAATGCCTGTCCCACACTATTCTTACCTGTGATCGCCACACTCGCACCTCCCGAACTCGGATCTTCAGGCAGGAACTGGTTAAAGAGCAACAACCCCGCCATCTGTTGCAAGGCCTTATTCTGATCCTGGTTTATTTCCTTCAGTTTCGCTGCCACACCACTTTCATATGCCAGTGACCCTACCTCTGGCAGATTGATCTCATAAGAAATATCAGGTTTCATCAACTCCCCCCGCAGGTTAATCAGGATATCCACCCGCTCTGTACGGGTCGCCAGTTTATCTGTTGTGGTAGAAGCCGTTCCCACCAGGTTGTACAAACTCACTTTTGGCAAAGAATACTTTGCATGTATATCTACCTTCGCTGCCTGCGGATCGCCATTCCAGGTAATTGAACTGCTCTTGTCGATATCAAACTTCCAGCTGGTCAGCCTTTGCAAAGTAAAATTATAGCTACCCAGGTTGATCTCATAGTTCCCAAACATGGTAAAATCTCCATCCAGGTTTACATTGATCTGAAGGTTTCCGGTACCATTGGCAGAAATCATATCACCACTCGCAGCATCCATAATCACATCAATCTGTGCATCAGGGGTAGCAGATATATCCAGTTTCACATTCAGCTTCACGTTATCCTTCTTCTTCCGCTTCTCTTCCTTCATCTCTGTACCATAGGTTTTGAAGGTAATGTA
Source organism: [Flexibacter] sp. ATCC 35208 (assembly GCF_001975825.1). Classification (GTDB taxonomy): domain Bacteria; phylum Bacteroidota; class Bacteroidia; order Chitinophagales; family Chitinophagaceae; genus Chitinophaga. The sequence goes on along the minus strand of NZ_MTKN01000013.1, from coordinate 144,852 downwards.
ATCCGACTTCCCGATATCCTTACTATCCGACAATGGCAGGTAGAAATGGGTACCCTTATCCGGCTTTGCCTGCACTTTCAATACCATATCATTTAACGGACCCTGGAAATAAACCTTTCCATCCGCAATCACATCTCCATAAAAGAGATCACTATCCGCCGCACCTGTACCCAGGAAGACAAAGTTTCTCGCCGTTACATCAAAGTCGAACGTCAGTGCATTGAAATGATCATGAGAAATATATCCACTACCACTTGCTTTACTGTTGTTCTTATCAATAATGGTGAAGTTGCCAAACTCAATCAGGTTATCATCTATATTAATGTTCAACTTAGGAATGGTATAATTTGTACCCAGGTACAATACCCTTACTTTCGCACTATCCACTTTCAGGTTCCCTTTCACCGAAGGCAGTTCTGTAGTGCCACTCACATTGATCTGCCCATTTACCTGCCCTTTCAGATCTGTCACATAATCTTTTACAAAGCGATCCAGCAATACCAGGTCTACACCCTTCAGGTTCACTGTACCTTCCAGTCTGTTATTTTCTTTCGTTAATCCCACACTTCCCTTTGCATCCAGGTTCTTACCGGCATTATCACTATGTAATTCAAATGTGGCTTCGCCGGTGCCCTGACTATATCCCCCTGCAAAAGATACCAGCCCGATGGAGTCATTGTCCAGTCGTAGTTCTTTGGTCACAATATCCGCATCTATATCCAGGTTCCGCATCGGGTCTGTGATCAGGATCTTCCCGTCTGCCTGTCCCTCTATACGCATAGGCGTCAATTGCGCCGGAATTACATCGGCCAGGTTCAGGTTCTTCAGGTTGATCATGAAGGTAGACTCATCCGGGTTGTATTCGTTGGTTTCTACGGACACGCTCTGTTCATTGCGCGTCACCTTCAGGTTATGTACGGTGAGGAAGTTCTTACTCCAATAGATTTCATTGCCCGGTCTCACATTCCACTGTCTTTCATTTACGGTAAAGGCACTATTCAGGAAGCTGATCTTCACCCCATCCGATACAGTGATCACCCTGGCATAGAAACCATCCAGGGAGGAAGTGTCCTGTGCCTGCAGGTCTACTTTCAGGTAAGAAGTATCTTTGCCGGAACTGGCCAGGATCAATGGGTGCTGTAGTAATACCTTGTCTCCACTGGTAACCCTGCCTATACTTGTACTGATGTCAATCTTATCAAAATTACCGGAGCTTTTCAGTTGCAGATCATTCACCATATACCCGCCATAGCCCGCCTGTGGCACAAATACATTCAGCGACAGGTTGCCATTCACCGTATTCAGCGACCCATCTATTTTAGACTGGTCAAAACCCGTCACCTTGTCTGTAAAACCCTTGATCAGCTTATCCACTTCTCCCATCTGGAAGGAAAAGGAGAAATCCTGCTTAATCTCTTTGGTTGGTGCAGTAGGGAAATAGCTGGGGTAGTATTTATTGAGCAACAGTTTGAATGCATCCGGCAGGTCCATAAAACTATAGTTCCCTTTCACAAACCCGCTGATCTCACTACCCTGAATAGCCAGTACCTTGATATTGTTCTCCAGATGTGTAGATACATTCAGTGAGTCAAATTCCAGTCTGTGTAGCTTGCGGTACAGCGATACATCGTACACACGGGCAGAACCATCGAAGTTATCGATATTACTACCCGCAAAGTTCAGGTCCAGTTTTGCCTGGAAAGTGAGGGAGTCATCCGTGAGGCGCATGGCCTTCAGGTTACTGTGTCGGATGTCAGCATCAAAACGGAACACGGGCACCGGCGCATTGAAGTCAATGGTACCGGCAAAGTCCATATCAAGGTTAGGGTCACCCACTGCGAGCGAACCGTTGAAGAACTTCCTGTTCATCTCACCCTTCGTCTTGATATTGGTATAGGTGTAGTCGTAGAGCGTAATTTTCTGTACATCCGCATCTACTGTTGCATTCAGTGTTTTAAAGTTGAAACCTGCGCCGTTTACCTTCGCACTTAGCGACACGGTGGAGAGTTGGGGTACATCCAGCAAGGTACCCATATTGAAATCATTCGTGGTCAGACTACCGGAGTATACCGGCACATCCTTGCTGGTCTTGAAGTTCAAGTCAGAATTCAGGTTACCCAGGTTAGTCTGGAACTTACCATAGGCCACAAAGTCATTGATAAACCCTGTAAAGCTACCCTGGAAGAGAATGTTGCTCAGTTTGTCAATACGCAGTGGCTCCACGTTGCGCAGGGAAGGGGCAATGCTCAGGATTTCCCCGCCATTAGTGGTTAGTTCATCGGCATGGAAGTCGATGAAGGTTTCCGCGATATCAGGCAGCCCACGCATTTCCAAACCTCCTTTCAGGTGTGTACCTGCATTGTCAGAGAGTTCTATATTATTCGCTTTCAGGTTTGACACTGGTCCACGGGCATCGCCAGAGAGGGTGACTACCTTTTTCCAGTCCCTCAGTTCCGGTGCAAAGAAAGCAATATCGTCAGAAGATAGTTTACTGTTTACAATATGTGCACGCATGAATACCAGGTTGATATAATCGTTCATATCACTGATATCGGCATATTGCATGGTGTAATAATCACGGAGGTGACTGTTGGCTGTCAGGAGGTCCATGTGAGAGAACTCCATTTCCACTGGCGACATCTTAAAGCGTGCAGAGAGTTTCTTTACTTCAAATCCGCTACGTTCTTTTGTACTGAAGGTCAGGTCGCCCAGGATACTGTCTTTTACTAATGTCGTATTGGTGAGCTGTAGATTTATTTTCTGGAAGCGTATGTGATTCGGTGCAAAATAACCGGCTGTTACAGCAGTGGTATCATCCGGGTCGTCTACGCCAAAGAGGCCGTCTTTGATCGAGACTTCTTTGACCAGCAGTTTCCAGTTGGCACTGTTCCAGCGAAGCTCAGGAATAGCGGTAGTATCTGTCAGCTCTTCTTTGTCTGCTTTTGGTTTTTTGTGACGCAGGGGTGAGGACTTATAACTGGAAATGATAAACGATGGCTTGTCCAGTTTCAGCTCCTGTATGTCAATATTGTGTTGCTGCAGATCAAGGTTCTTGGCATCCAGGTAAATTTGTTTGGCAGTTACGTAGTAGTCTTCACCAATCCACTGGTCTACCTGGTTGATCCTGACATTCGTGAGGTCGATCTTACGAAGGTCGATCGATACGCCGCCGGAAGGCTTCTTTGTTTTCGATGTATCTGGTGCACTGGCAAAGGCGTCGATGATGAAATCGTAGTTCCAGAGAGAATCTTTGCGGGTACGTATTAAGTTGATGCTGGCATTATCCAGGCCGATGTATTTGAGCACCGGCTTATCCTGCACAAAGAACCAATCGGTGATCTTTACCTGGGCAGTACCGGCATATAGCAAAGTATCTTTGTTCCGGTCTTCGATATAGAGACCTTCCAGGCGAAGGCTATTGAAGAGACGGATATCTACATGCTTGAGATCTACCCTTGTTTTCAGCTGGTGCGAGAGTCGGGTGATTGCTTGCTGAACAAGGAAATTCTGTACTGCAGGGATGTTGACCAGGATACCCAGAAGGATAGCCAAACCCAGTATACTAAGGAGAACAATCGTGATTATTTTACGTACCTTTTTCAGCGCAGCAATGTTTAAGCGGCAAATTTAATTGAATAAGTTGATAATACCGGGCTCTTGGAGCGATCAGGGTAGCAATTTTTCTTAAGTGATATGCCCCTGTTTTACAAGTTTAATTAATAGTAAGTTAATACAGTTGTTAAAGTTTTTGGATTGGGAATTGATATCTTATCCATATGAAGTATTCATTCCTCATTCTGGGCATTGTGCTGTTATCCTGTTCGGGCAATAAAACAGTGAAAGTGAAGGGATCAGATACCGAAGTTAACCTTGCCGTACAGTTTGCAGAGTCATTTCATCATTACAAACCTTCTTTATTCGTTTCCGTATCCGGTGGTGGTTCCGGATTGGGTATCGCCTCCCTGCTGAATGGCACGGCAGATATTGCCAATTCCAGCAGGAGGATCAATGATAAAGAGGTGGCCTTGTTCCGGGAAAAAGGCATCGCGCTCGATTCATTCATCTTTGCACAGGATGCCATCGCCTTTATCGTAGCCGATGATCTTCCAATGGAATCTATCAGTACCCAACAGCTGGCTGATGTGCTGAGTGGAAAGGTCCGGGATTGGGAGCAGATTACGGGAAAGCACCTGCCGGTGAACATTTATGGGCGTCAAAGTAATTCCGGGACCCATGATTTTGTAAAAGATCGTTTGCATATCGCTTTCTCCCCACGCGCAAAACAAATGAATGGCAATGCACAGATCGTGGAAGCCATTCGTGCAGATCACTCCGGCATCGGCTATGTAGGCGCCGGATATGTGAGCGCCGGGGCCAACAAAGGGATAAAAGTATTACCGGTGTATACTACAGACAAAGTGGATGCAGTGTCACCCCTGGATGCTGCAAAAATTGAAGAAGGAAAGTACTTCTTCCAGCGTCCCCTGTTCCAATACTTCAGGGCGAAAGATTCAATACAGGTAAGGCCTTTCATCGATTTTGAACAAAGTGCCGAAGGCCAGAAAATAATTAAGACAGGAGGGTATTATCCAGTTGGAAAATAGATAATGGATCACATTTCTATAAGCTTTCTTAGACTGCGCTTAGACTGCGCTTATACTGTTCTTAGACTGCGCTTAGACTGTTCTTCGATTGCTCTTCGACGCTTCTTCGATTGCTCTTCGATTGCTCTTCGATGCTTCTTCGATGCTTCTTCGACTGCTCTTCGATTGTTCTTCGATTGCTCTTCGATTGCTCTTCGATTGCTCTTCGATTACTTTTCGATTACTTTTCGATTGCTCTTCGACGCTTCTATAACCTAATATTGATTTTCAAACTGTTATATTCTACCCAAAAAATAATCTTTATGCGTATCAAAAGACGGGAAAGGATGGACTGGCTCATGAAACAGGTGTTCAAAACGACTGGCTTACTCACCATTGCCTTGCTGGCAGGAATTTTCATTATGTTGTTTTACAACAGTGTAAGCTTCTTTTTCGATGTACCTCCCATCGACTTTTTTACTGGGGCACAGTGGGATCCGGATAATTCCAAGAATGCCTATAGCATCATTCCATTGCTCGTGAGCACGGGTTTGGTGGCTTTTGGGTCTATGATCATCGCGGTGCCATTGGGTATTTTATGTGCCGCCTTCCTTTCAGAACTGGCGCCACGAAAATTGCAGGTCGTATTAAAACCTGTTATCGAAATGCTGGCTGCCATCCCCTCTGTGGCCATTGGTTTCCTGGGTATTACCCTGGTTGGACCGGGTATTGCAAAGATATTCGGTATTGCAAATGGATTGAATGCCCTCAATGGTTCTATCTTATTGGCAGTGATGGCATTACCTACCATCATTACCATCAGTGAAGATGCGATCAATGCCATCCCCCGAAGTCATCGCGAAGCTTCGCTGGCACTAGGGGCCAATCAATGGCAAACCTTGTATAGAGTGGTCATACCCGCTGCCTACCCGGGATTAATTGCTGCCGTGTTGTTAGGATTAGGCAGAGCCCTCGGCGAAACAATGACAGTACTCATGGCCACCGGCAATACTGCCGAGATGCCCACAGGTTTCCTGGATTCTATCAGAACCATCACTGCTACCATTGCCATCGAAATGGGAGAGGTGCCTTACCGCACCACCCACTACTTTGCGCTCTTTGCTATTGCAGCAGTGTTGTTCTTAATTACATTAATCATCAACCTCGTTGGGGAATATGCCGCTAACAGGTTGAGAAAATTTCAGGCATGAGAAAATGGTTTAACTGGTTGATATTAACAGGTAGTACGTTCATCGTCTGCCTGTTTTTGGGCGTCATCCTATGGGATATCTTTTCAAAAGGATTATCTGTATTATCATGGCAGTTTGTAAGCCAGCCCCCGGTAGCGGCTATGACTAAAGGAGGAATACTGCCAGCTATTACCGGTACTTTGTTACTCACCTTTATCACGACATTATTCTCCGTGCCCTTCGGTGTTGCCTGTGCCGTATACCTGAATGAATATGCCAGACCTTCGTTGTTGACGAATGTGATCCGGGGTTCTATCCGAAACCTGTCTGGTATTCCTTCTATTATTTATGGCTTGTTTGGGCTGGCGCTTTTTGTACAGACCTTCAGGCTCGGTACTTCTGTATTTGCTGCAGGTCTTACATTAGGGTTACTATCATTACCTTATATCATTACTACTACCGAAGAGGCGCTGAAGCGGGTACCTGTCAGTATGCGCGAAGCCACACTGGCACTGGGTATTACACAGTTTGAAACGATCAGGGATGTAGTATTACCCAAGGCATTGCCAGGCATTCTCACAGGCGTTATTCTGACCCTGTCAAGAGCCGCAGGCGAAACAGCGCCTATCTTATTTACAGGTGCCGCCTTCTATATCAATGGCATGACAACGGCCCTGGATCAGGAGTTCATGGCATTGCCCTATCACCTGTATATGTTGTGCACACAGCACCAGTCTATCGAAGCCGTACGGCCCCTGGCGTATGGAACGGCTGTGGTACTGATTATAATCGTGTTTCTGCTGAACATGGTCGCATTTTATTTCAGGTTTAAACAAAGAACGCAGGATTGACTATGGATAAGATCAAATTGTCAGCACACCATTTGGATCTGTATTTTGGGAATAAACAGATCCTGAAACAGGTGAATATCGACTTCCCTGAAAACAAGGTGACGGCGCTGATCGGGCCTTCAGGATGTGGAAAGTCTACTTTGCTACGTTCGTTTAACCGCATGCATGATCTATCGCCTGATGCGAAGATTAAGGGAGAGATCCAACTGGATAACCAGGATATTTATGATCACCAGCTCTCTGTCAATGAAGTGAGAAGAAGGATCGGGATGGTGTTTCAGAAAGCCAATCCTTTGCCCAAAAGTATCTTTGATAACCTCGCTTATCCACTGCGCATCCATCAGTTTCCCAAACATGAAATTCCCGGTTTGGTACAGCGGGCACTGGAAGAAAGTTACCTGTGGGATGAAGTAAAAGATGAATTGAAGAAACCTGCCGTAAAATTATCCGGTGGGCAGCAACAACGATTGTGTATAGCAAGAGCTGTGGTCCTGCGCCCCGAGGTGATCCTGATGGATGAACCCTGTTCTGCACTGGATCCCATCAGCACAAATAAAATAGAATCACTCATCCTCAGTCTGAAGCGGGATTATACCATCGTCATCGTCACCCACAATATGCAGCAGGCCCAGCGTATTTCAGACAAAGTCGCTTTTATGTACCTCGGCGAACTGATTGAATATGGCGATACCGAACAGATATTCCATTCCCCTCAACAGGAGCTGACAAAGAATTATGTAAACGGACATTTTGGATAATGCTTACAACGCCACCGGTTCTACCTTGTAACCTGCTTTTCTGAGCAGTGCGATGACCCCACCTTTGCCGGCTAAATGACCTGCGCCAAATGCAAAGAATGCAGGTGTCTGCTGTATTTGCTTTGTGATAACGGGTATCCAGTTGTTATTACGATCGTCCAGCATGAGTTTTTTGTAGCGGACCACATCTTCTTCCTGCAGGATTAAACCAAGCAGCTGGTTGAGATCTGCCTTATAATAAGCATCCAGCAATTGTTGGTACTCCGTTCTGGAAGCTGCCATATCTTTCACCTGCTTTACAAGACTTTCTGCTTCCTCTTTATCAGGAATACTATCAAATATCGCGATCTGATCTTCTGCATTTTCCAGTCCATGTATGGTGAGACCCTGGTCTTTGGCGAGTAGCAGGAGCATATTTTCGCAGGAGACAGGATTCGGACAGGTAGCGGTTTTTTCCATCAGTATACTCATGATGAGCATGGGTTTCATCTTGTCTAATAACTGCAATGAGGTGCCGATAGAGTCGCGGAAGTAATCGCTGAGTATTGTATAATCTTCCGGCGATAACAGGGCTTTGAATGAATAACCTTCAGGCATCATCATCTCACCGGCTATGCGGGTCATGGCTTCTGTATCGTCCATGTTGAATTCCATATAGAAGGCTTTGGTCTCCTTCATCGTTTTGCCAATGGCGACAGAAAATGGAAGATCGTCAGTGCAGAGCATGTGGATGGTGCCAAACAGGTATGATGGCTTAGACAGGCCATGGCCGCTGATTTTCCAGAGCAGGGAAGACGAATCTTTCTGTGCTGCCGGCAAAAAGGTCGTTAACAGGCAAAGTAATGTAGTGAACATGATCAGGCAGTTTTGAAGGCTTGTTTTAATTGCTGTTGCAATGTTTCCAGCTGGGATTTTTGATGCAGTGCAGTTACGACAATACGGTTAATGGGTGGGCTATCCGGATCAGGGTAGCCAAAAGAGGAGATGATGGTTCCCTGGTGTTCCAGCTTTTTTTCAATACCCGCTTTCACCAGGAAGATAGGTAGTCGAAAAGGATTATGTAGCTGAGGCATATCAGCCGTTAACGTTGCAAACTCAGCGATGCGTTGCTGCATCAGTTTTCGTTGATGATGATGCAGTTTTTTGCTTTGCAGAAATGCCCAGGCGCTGGCCGGCATCAATGAAGTACCTGCTGTAAAAGCGGGTGTTTTTTTTATAGCGATGATGTCTTCCAGTCTACCCGAGACCACGCCTCCCTGTATGCTAAATGCCTTGGCCAGTGAAGCGGAGAGCAGGTAGCGGAGTGGCGGGTGCTGTGGCAGTACATGAACAATACCATTACCGTTGGGTCCTAATACCCCAAAGCCATGAGAGTCGTCTATCACTACCATCACTTCTTTATTAATTTCATTCAGCCAGTTGAAATCGTTGATATTGCTGGTAAGTGGATTCACACTATCGGTCACGATCGCAAAGGTGCGATCCGGCCAGGCGTTTACTTTCTCAATCGTTTGTGCTGTCCATTCTTCCCAGGTCTGATTGGGGATACTGGCTTTACCTAAACGGAGCGAGGGATGTGTGGTCGGAGAGTAGCATAGCTCACCCTGTGTGGCAGCGTATAGCACCGCTGCCTGCGAGGCAAGGTAGCCGGAAGAAAAGGAAGCTGCTGCGGGCTGTTTAAGCATGTCAGCAAGCGTATCGTCCAGTTCTTCATATAGATCAAGGCGTAAGTTAGCTATGCGGGAAGACACAAATACGGTTCCATACAGGTCGATGCCGTTACGGAGTGCTTCTTTGTAATGGGGATGCGCGTGCAGGCCCAGGTAAGAGAAGCCGGAGAAGAAAAGATATTCTTTCCCGCTGATGTGGGTTACCTTGTCAGGAGTCGAATTTGTGTGCAGATACATTTATTCAGCCTTTGTTTTCAAAATGAAATAGTAATCACCTGATTTCACTTTCATATCGAAGTGCGTATCGTCGAGGGTAACAACGGTGACAAGGTTCTCGTAAGTACGGTCTCCGTTATTAGCGGTGATGGAAATGACCTTTCCTGCGCTGAGCATCTTGTATTTGCCGGAATCAGGTTGGTTATCGATCGTGGCGATGAACAGGTTGTTGTCGAGGAACTGGTAGAACACGTTCGTATAGTAGCCTCTTTTCAGTTCAGTCGCCTGGTTGATTTGCGTGATGTCATAACCGGAGCCGGGTGGAACAACTACATCGTACACTCTCCATTTTTTATGGAGGAGTTGTTTGTCGCCAGCGCCACAGGAGCAGAGAAAAAGGATGGCTGATAGAGCGATATATTTCACGGGAGAATAATTTTATGGGAACAAGTTAAAGCAATTTGCGTTACTGGCGGCTGCCAGTAACGCAAAAAGTCATTTCATCATACGATCATTAAATGCCTGTGAGCCTCCCTTCGGAATGCTCAGACTCAGCCACTTGTCGCCTTTCAGGATCTTACCTAAATACACAATCTGTCCTACATGATATGGTACATGCATCAGTTGTCTGTTGATGGCATCTAATACAATAAGTGGTTCACTCCTGATCAATACCGTCTTCTCCAGGTCATCTGGTGTAAGACTGCCGATGGCATCCAGTATCACTTTCCAGCCATCATTCCACAATTGGATAATGGCTTCCTTCGAAGCAACGCCATTTTCAAACTCACTGTCCCTGTTTCTCCATGCCTTCTCTCCATCCGATGTCAGGAAGTCCGTCCAACGTGAACGCATATTCCCGCTCAGGTGTTTTACGATCAGGTAAATGCTGTTTGGCTCACCTTCCGGTTGCCACAGCATTTGCTCACCTGTCAGTTGGGCGATGGTGTTGTCGCCCAGTGATTTGTAGGAGGACAGTCTTTCGAGTGCGCTGTCCAGGTAAATCTTTCCAAGCATAATCGTATGTATTAAAAACCAGCTGCACTGTCATCACCGCGTTTGTCGCCAACGGCATTCATCTGGCCATCCGCGTTTACTTTGATGACTTCAGTACGACCAATATGTCCTCTTGTAGTGATCTTGTACCCCATTTTTTCCAGACCTGGCAATGGTGCTTTCTCAAAATCTTCCTCTACCACTACTTCATCCGGCAGCCACTGATGATGGAATTTAGGCGCATCTACAGCTTCTTTCGGAGACAGGTTGAACTCCAGCAGGTTCATTAAGGTCTGGAATACAGAAGTGATGATTGTGGAACCACCTGGTGTACCTGCTACAATGTAGGGCATTTGGTTTTTTAAAACAATGGTGGGCGTCATGGAGCTCAACATCCTTTTGCCGGGGGCAATGGCATTGGCTTCGTTACCTACCAGGCCATACATATTTGGTACGCCTGGTTTTACACTGAAATCATCCATTTCATTATTCAGCAGAAAACCTGCACTACCTACCACTACTTTAGAACCATAACCACCATTCAATGTAGTGGTCACAGATACTGCATTTCCTTCGGCATCCATCACCGATAGGTGAGTGGTTTCATCACTTTCATGAATACTACCCGCCTTTACAACTTCGCTGGAACCAGCTTTGGTAGAGTCGAAGTTATTCATGCGCGATCGGATATAAGTAGCATCAGTCAATTGTTTCACCGGTACCTTTACAAAATCAGGATCACCCAGGAACTGTGCTCTGTCAGCATAAGCGCGTCTTTCTGCTTCTACCATCAGCTGTATAGACTTCACAGCGTGAAAGCCCCATGTAGCTAAAGGATAAGGAGCCACCATGCCCATGAGCTGTTGCAAAGCAATGCCACCACTACTTGGCAGCGGCATAGTGACAATGTCGTATTGCTTATATTTAAACACGACAGGTGTTCTGTCTACTGCACGATAAGATTTCAGGTCTTCCAGCGTGATCAGGCCATTGGCTCTTTCCATTTCATCTACGATCTTCCGGGCAGTTTCACCTTCATAAAAACCTTCACGGCCTTTGTCACGTATTAGTTTCAGGGTGTTGGCCAGATCTTCCTGGATCAGGATATCTCCTTCCTTCCAGGGAGTGTCGCGCATAAATGCGTTGTCTTCGGTATTGAGTTTTTTAAATTGTGCCTGTGCTGCATTGAGGCTACGTGCTTCAGCAGCCGTAATAGCAAAGCCTTTTTCCGCCAGCCGGATCGCTGGGGCAATGAGTTTTTTCATAGGTAATCTGGCATAAGGCAGGGAAGCAAACAGGCCGGCCACAGTACCCGGTACACCACAGGCCAGGTGACCGTCAATGCTGAGCGACCTGACAGGATTACCATCCGCATCCAGGTACATATCCCTGGTTGCCTTTGCTGGTGCCGCTTCCCGATAGTCAAGCGTCACGTTTTTACCTGTCTTCAGGTGGGCCACCATAAATCCGCCACCACCCAGATTACCGGCGGCGGGATATACAACTGCCAGCGCCAGCTGGGTTGCAATTGCAGCATCTACAGCATTACCACCTTGTTTCATTACTTCAATCCCTGCCAGACTTGCAAGGGGATGGGCCGAGACTACGGCACCATGAGAAGCATTTGTTTCTTTTTCAATTTTGTAGTGGATTGCGTCGTCCTGCGCATAAATACTGGTGCAGGAGAACAACGTAAGCGTGAGTAATACTGTGCGCATCTGAAACGTATTTTATTCTTATCGATCAATTTAGTATTTTGGTTAACAGCCTATAGTCTATAACCCATATTCGCCAACTTCAAAGAACAAATCTAAATATAAAACCCAAAATCTACTTCGTATGATTTACCCAGTTAACCATTTTCGGGGGCTATTGCTCCTTTTTTCTCTATTAATCGCCTCGACACAATTTACATTTTCCCAAACAGCAGGTATCATTACCGGCATTGTCAAAGACGGCAATGGCGCTGTATTACCCGGTGCTACCGTACAGATCGAACGTACCAACAAAGGTGGTTATACCAATGCCCAGGGACGGTTTTCGCTGGAGACCATCCCCGGCAATTACACCGTGCTGGTGAGTTACGTGGGATTTGTAACACAACATCAACCTGTCACTGTAAAAGCCGGAAGTACCTTCGAAGTCAACATCTCCCTGGTGGCAAGTACAACCATGAATGAACTGGTAGTACTGGGTTCCCGCGGGTTGCCACGTAGTCAGACAGAAACGCCCGTGCCTGTAGATGTGATAGACATCAAACGCATAGTGGAAGATGCACCACAGGTGAGTGTAAACCAGATCCTGAATTATGTAGCACCTTCTTTCAGCTCTGGCGTGCAAACAGTGGCAGATGGTACCGATCACATAGATCCCGCATCCCTGCGCGGTTTAGGTCCTGATCAGGTACTGGTTTTGGTGAATGGTAAAAGAAGATATACCACAGCACTCGTGAATGTAAACGGCACCTTTGGCCGTGGTGCAGTAGGTACTGATATGAACTCCATTCCTACTGCCGCCATCGATCGTATCGAGATCTTAAGAGATGGTGCTGCGGCGCAATATGGCTCTGATGCCATTGCAGGTGTGATCAACATTATCCTGAAGAGTAGCGTCAATCAATTAGGTATCAACGTTACTACAGGCGGGAATGTCACTTCGCAGGCAGCAAACAATTTAGATGGGCAAACCGTGCAAACCGCCGTCAATTATGGCATTCCCATTGGTAATAAAGGAGGCTATATCAACTTCGGCGGTTCCTATGATTTCAGGAATTATACCAATCGCTCAGGTGCATGGGTAGGTACTATCTACAAAGCATACCCCGGTGGTGTGGATAAGACAGATAGTTTTCTCGTAGCCAATCACATTACCCGCAATGATATCCGCATGCGGGTAGGACAGTCAAAACTACGCAGTGCACAGTTGTTTGTGAATGCTAATATTCCATTGGAGAACAATGGTGAAGTGTACTTCTTTGGTGGCATTGGTTACAGGGCAGGTAATGCAGCAGGTGTATACCGCCTGCCCAATGATAGCCGCAATGTGATAGAGATCTATCCACTGGGTTTCCTGCCAGAGATCAATAGCGATATCTATGATCGCTCATTCGGCGCGGGTATCAGGGGAACACTCGGTGAATGGAAAGTTGATTTTAGCAATACTTATGGCAGAAATGAATTTGATTTCTCCGTACAGCATTCGCTGAATGCATCGCTGGAAAATGCATCTCCTACTAAGTTTACCTGCGGTGGGCCGATCTTTGCACAGAATACTACGAACCTTGATTTCTCAAGAAGGGCAGACATTTTTGATATCGCTTTTGGTGCAGAACATCGCTTTGAAAAATACCAGCTGGTAGCAGGTGCAGAGAACTCTTATACGGACTATGGCCGTGCCTCAAAAATAGGTGTAGATGCAAATGGCCATGATATTTTGATACCAGATCCACAGGGCCCGATCAATACATTATTTGGTCCTGATGGTACCGCAAGAGCCGGTGGTGCACAGGTATTTCCCGGTTTCAGACCAGAGAATGCGATCACTGCCACCCGATCGGCCATTGCCGCCTACCTGGATGTAGAAGCGAATTTAAGCAGGGCATTTTTATTAGGGGGTGCCATCCGTTTTGAAAACTACAATGATTTCGGTAGCACCACAAATGGTAAGATCACCGCCCGCTACAAACTCAGCGAAGGCACTGCTATCCGTGGATCGGCCAGCACCGGCTTCAGAGCACCTTCATTGCATCAGCAGTATTATTCTTCTACAAGTACCTTGTTTGTAGATGGCGTAGCTTATGAAGTAGGCACTTTTACAAACGATAGTCGTCCGGCACAACTGCTGGGTATTCCCAAACTCAAGCCAGAGAAGTCAAAGAGCGTGAGTGCAGGGTTTACCACCATCGCAGGCAAATTCAGTTTCACCCTGGATGGTTACTATACCCGCATCAATGACAGGATCGTATACACCGATCAGTTTTCCGGTAGCAATGCAGATACCGCTTCTGCAGTAGATAAGGAAATTTACCAGTTACTCTCCCTCGCAAATGCTAACAGGGCAGCTTTCTTTGCGAATGCCATCAACTCAGAAACAAAGGGTGTTGACCTCGTGGCGACTTACAGTACCAGGCTGGGCAAAGGTACTTTCCGTGCAGACCTGTCAGGCACCTATAGTTACACCCAGCAGGTGGGCGATATTCATTCCTCTCCCAAACTGAAAGGCAAGGAGAATATCTATTTCAGCCGTACCAGCCGTATTTATTTAGAAAGAAGCGTACCACGGGAAAAGGTTAATCTCACGCTGGCATATACCATCCATAAATTAAACCTGTTTGTAAGAAATGTGCATTTCGGTAGCGTGGAAGAAGCGACCAATGATCCTGCTTTTTACCAGACCTACGGAGGCAAAGTGATCACAGACGTGGCCATAGGGTACCGACTCGCCAAAGAGGTCAAAGTCAGCATCGGCTCCAACAATGTACTGGACGTTTATCCTGACCTGGTAAAAAATCCCGCCAATACAACCAATAACCAGTTCCGATATAGCCGCCGTGCCACCCAGTTTGGGTATAATGGCCGGTTTTTATTCGCCAGGATAGAGCTGAATTTATAACAGGGAGGGAGCAGGAAGCTCCCCCCTTTCGTGCTATTTTGAGTTATTAATATTTTATATATGTTTGTAAGGGACATAATTACCTATGAGAACAGCTTTAAAATGCACGGGCACTTTATTGCTGTTTATGATTACAGTACACTGTAATAACCAGCAACCCGACAATGCGACCTTGAAACAGATTATGCGGGATGAAGATGGCTCCGTATACAAACGCGTATTTACATTATCAACAGCACCCAACAGGGAACGGGTAGAGATCTATTTCAAATCCGGTGGCCTGAAGGAGCTTTACTTCCGCAGGGATGGCAGGCTGGAAGGCCCGCGTCAACTCTTTTATAGCAATGGCATGCTGTCAGAATCCGGCAACTGGCGGAGTGATCGTCGTATAGGTGAGTTCCGTTATTACCGCGAAGATGGGCAGCTGGATTGCGTGCAGTACTTCGGTTTGTTGGGAGACGGTAGCAGATAATACTTATATTTCCTATCTTCATGTAGTAATTCTACAACAGATGAAATACCGTTTACTGACACTGGTTTTTGCAGTTCTTGCCACAACTTTTTCCCTTTCTGCTCAAACACTGCCTTCGCCGGATCAGTTTCTTGGATATCCACTAGGCACACACTTTACACCACACTACCGGGTGTTGGAATACTTCAGGGCAGTAGCCGCCGTTACGCCCAATATGCAGCTCGAACAATATGGAACTACGTACGAAGGCCGGCCGCTGATGATGGCGACCATCACTTCGCCTGCAAACTTTGCCAGACTCGACCAGATCAGGCAGCATAATATGCAGCTGGTGAGTGGAGAAGCGAAGGTGGCGGACAATGATCCTGTCATTGTATGGCTCAGTTACAATGTACACGGAAACGAAGCCGTATCTACAGAAGCGGCTATGAAAACCCTGTACACACTGGCGAATAAGAGCAATACACAGCAACAGCAATGGCTTGAAAATACGGTGGTGATCATCGATCCCTGTCTGAACCCGGATGGTCGTGAGCGTTATGTAAATTACTACAACCAGGTACATACCATTATTCCTGATCCGGTATTGTCCGGCAGGGAGCATAAAGAACCCTGGCCGGGTGGCAGGGCGAACCACTATTACTTTGACCTGAACCGTGACTGGGCGTGGCAAACACAAACTGAATCACAGGCCAGGATGGCACAATACAACCGCTGGATGCCTCAGGTACATGTGGATTTTCATGAACAAAGCATCGATGCACCTTATTACTTTGCACCTGCAGCAGAACCTTTGCACGATATCATCAAACCATGGCAGAGAGATATGTTGAAGATGATCGGTAAGAACAATGCGAAGTACTTTGATAAAGAAGGGTGGTTGTACTTTACGAAAGAAACATTCGATATGTTTTATCCCAGCTATGGCGATACATATCCTACGTATAATGGTGCCATTGGTATGACGTATGAGCAGGGTGGTGGCGGCCGCGCAGGTATCATGGTCCTGAAACAGGATGGTGATACACTGACGCTGACACAGCGTATTGCACACCATTTTACCACTGGTATGTCTACCATAGAAGTAGCTGCAGGTCAGGGGCAACAGTTGTTGAAAGATTTCTCCGGCTACTTCAACGAAGCAAGTCATAACCCCGATGGTCCTTACAAAACGTATGTGATCAAATCCGGTGGTAATGCAGAAAAATTAGCCGCTTTGGCCATATTGCTGAAACGCAATAATATCAAATTCGGGTATGGTGCAAATGGTGCGCGCGCCACTGGTTTCAACTACTTCAGTGGTAAGATCGAAGGCTTTTCTGTCGATAAAGAAGATATGGTGATCAATGCCATGCAATCGCGTTCTAACCTGCTGAAAGTATTGTTTGAACCGGATAGCCGCCTCACTGATTCTGTTACTTATGATATTACAGCGTGGGCATTGCCTTATGCATATGGCTTGCAATCTTATGCAGTGAAAGAGCCTTTGAATGCAGAGCGCGATACCTTACTGATACCGGTAGCAGCGCCCATGAATTCAGAACGTAGTTATGCCTATCTGGCAAAATGGAATAGTATCAGAGATGTACGTTTCCTCTCCGCCTTATTGAAAAGAAAAATAAGAGTACGATTTGCAGAAGGCCCTTTTACTGCAAGTGGTAAATCTTATCCTGCAGGCACATTGATCATTACAAGATCAGGGAATGAGGGGGTAGGAGAGGGCTTTGATGTGATGGTAACCGGACTGGCTAAAACAGTCGGTGTGACGCTGGATGTAGCGAGTACTGGGTTTGTAGATAAAGGCGTTGACTTTGGATCTGAAAAAGTCCATTATATCAAACCAATGAGAGTCGCATTGGTAATGGGTAGCGGTGTGTCTTCACTGGCAGCTGGTGAGATCTGGTATTATTTCGAACAGCAGATCGGCTACCCGCTGACAATCGTCGATCAAAATAATCTGGAGCAGGTGAACTGGAAAGATGTGGATGTATTGATCCTGCCGGATGGTAATTATAAATTCCTGGCCGATAAGGAGAATGCAAATAAACTGAAAGACTGGGTGAGCAATGGCGGAAAACTGATTGCATTACAGGATGCATTATTCCAGGTAGCGCAACAGGAGTGGGGTATCAAAGTGAAGAAAGATGCCATGCCGGGTTTGGATGAAAAGAAGGATGAATATGCACTCCTGAAGAGTTATGGAAACAGGGAAAGAGATGGTATCAAACAGGCGATTCCGGGCGCTATTTACAGGGTACAATTGGATAATACACATCCGCTGGCATTTGGATTTTCAGATACTTATTATACCCTGAAACAGGATGACAGGTTGTATGAATTTATGGATAGTGATGGCTGGAATGTAGGTATATTGAAAAAGGATAATTACCTGAGTGGATTTGTAGGAACAGAAACCCGCAAGCGCCTGAAAGATGGGGTGCTATTTGGTGTAAAGGAGATCGGGAATGGTAAGATTGTGATGCTGGCAGATGATCCGCTGTTCCGCAGTTTCTGGGAGAATGGGAAATTGCTGTTTGGCAATGCGGTATTCATGGTATTCTAAAAGCGGCAGCAACCTGGTATTCTAAAAGTGGTAAAACTTATTTCTAATCTTAAAGCCGGCCGCATGCCATACCTCCCCGGGGCTGACCTCAAAAGCAAAATGAAGGTCCTGGCAATTGCATAAACGATGACATGCCTCCATCAGGTATCCGAATAAATAAGGGCTGACCATTACTTTTTGGTCAGCCCTGGCTATTTTTTTATACAAAACCAATTGAGTCAATTCAATTCCCTAAAACCGTTTAATATTACACCCCAGCGAAGGCGTAGTATTCACCTTTGGTGATTTCTTCGCCAATAAATCATTGATCGCATTATTAAGATGCCTTGTCTTCACAGCATCCGCATTACCCGGACTATCATCAATACTGCCCTTATAAACCAGCATACCACTTTGGTTAAAAAGATAACACTCCGGCATATGATCAGCCTGAAACGCATCTGCTATACCTGCTCCAGGATCAGCTACATAATACCAGTTGTATTGCTGAGAAAGCGCATAAGCTTTCATAGCTTCCAGCGTAGCATTGGCATTTGAGTTCACGAGCACTACCCCAACCTGGTTGGTGAGGGCATAGCGGCAAATTTCAATAGTTCTGGCTTTGTTCCTTTCAATATACGGGCAGTCATTGCCCGAAAACATGACTAACAGGCCATTGGTTTGTTTGGCTTTGTTGAGTGTAATTTCTTTTCCGGAAATGTCTTTAAGTGCCTGATCACCTTTAGGGATAGGTGCTCCTATTTCCAAAGATACTTCCCTCACCTGCATGGCGGTGAGAGCAAAGCATAGCGCTAGGTAGTGAGACTTCATCATAAATATAGGTTTACGGGGTAACAGTTGGGCCAAGATAATACTTATGTATTAAATTAATTCAATCTATTGGATGAGTGGTGGGCTTCCTTTAGATACTTAATACTCGCATTGAGCTCAAAACCAATCAACAAGGTCAAGGAATTCAAATATACCGCAATCATCAATATTAACAACGTCCCAACGGACCCGTAAATCTTATTGTAATTACTAAAGTTATTCACAAACACTGAAAAGCCAATAGTCACCAAAATCATTAAAATCGTAGCCAGGGTACTTCCGGCCGTAATAAACTTCCAACGCTTATTCGTCGCTGGCACGAACCTGTACAACACAGACAAGATAGAATAAAAAAGGAAGATAATCAATACCCATCTTGTTGTCTCCGCCAGTGAAATAACCGACTTGTTTTTAATGCCCAGTGTATCAAATATATAATGCAGTACAGTACCCTGCGCAATGATCAATGCCACCGTCAGCAACAGCAAAAACACCAATATTGCGGTCAGTTGCAGCGCCAGTAATCTTTTCTGCCACCACTTCCGCTTCCTGAATCCCGATTGCTTTCTGTTGAACGAACGGGCTACCCCCATTACGGCATTTGAAGACGCAAAAAAGCTCATCCCAAATGAGATCGACAACAACCCGTTATGATGTGTATACAGGAAGTCGTGGATCATATCACGCACTATGATGTAAGTGTTGTAATTCGGGGTCACATCCTCGGCCAGTTCATACAGGGTAGCCTCCACATTATTCATGGGGATATAAGGCACCAATGTAAACAGGAAGATAAAGAACGGCGGTATCGCCAGCAGGAAGTTAAACGAAATGGCGGCAGCTCTTTCTCCGAGGCTTTTATTCTTGATTTCCCTGAAGAAGTAATGGATCACATCATAAAGGGGCAGGCCCTCAAAACCGGGCAATACGATCCCCTTGCTCCTGTGGATAAGGAAGCTGATAGGTTTGATTGCCAGTATGATAGATTCTATTTTTCTCATAGCTAAGCAGGTAGGCCACTATATACCTCTTGCATTCAGGGCTGCCTGATATAAATGGGCATTTTTCATATGCTCTGCGTAGGTGGCCGCAAAAGCATGATAACCAGAAAAATCAGATTTAGCGCAAAAATACAGGTAATCCGTCTCGGGCGTATTGAGCACTGCTTCCAGTGTTTTTACGGATGGTGTACAAATCGGACCCGGAGGCAAACCTGCATACTTGTACGTATTATAAGGAGAATCAAACTGCAGATGTCCTTCCCTGATCCTTCTCAAAGCAAAATCCTGCAGGGCAAATTTCACAGTCGGATCGGCCTGCAGTCGCATTCCCTTTCTGAACCTGTTTAAATATACACTGGAAATCAATGGTTTTTCGTCATTCTTATTAGATTCCTCTTCTACAATAGAAGCCAGTATGGTCACCTGGTCAATAGAAAGGTTCAAATGTTGTGCTTTCTCTTTTCTTTCTGTCGTCCAGAAGTCTTCTCTTCCTTTTTCAATCTTCTTAAATGCATTCTCTGCAGAAGTGTTCCAGTAAAACTGGTAGGTGTTTGGCATAATGGCACACATCACTGTATTGGTATCCAGTCCATACTGCCTGAGGTACACATTGTCATTGATCAGCGCCTGGAAAGTAGCGGAATCTGCTTCAAGGTTTGCACAGATCTTATGTATCAGGTCCCGCTTTGTTCTGAGTTTGGTGATGGTGAGCACCACGGGTGTCTGACGGCCGGAGCGGAGCAGTTTTACAATTTCGAAATTGCTCATGCCCCTGTTGATCTTATACTTACCTGCCTTTACACGGTCAGGGTATCCCAGTTCCCGTGCCACCCAGTCAAAGCTGCCACGGCTACGGATGATTTCCTGGTCCATGAGTCCATTGAGAACGTCGGTATAGGTACTGCCAGTGCGGACATAAAAGAATTTGTTATCGCCAAATGACCGGGTATTAGGACCAAAAAGGCGATATCCAAAATAAACAAGCGTTCCGGCGGCCAGGGCAATCACGACCACCACGGCGCGTCTGATCCATAGGCTTTTATGTTGCTGTTGCTTTGATTTGCTGCTCTTTGTCTTTGCCATAAAAAGGATAGGTAACAAAAAACCTCGCTGGTTTGGCGAGGTTCTATTAATAGCTTAGTTAGCCAGATTATTTAGATTGCGGAGTAGCACCACCCTGTGGAGCAGGCAGCTGTTGCTGCTGAAGGCCACCGGAAGCTGGTACATTACGCTCGATCACTGACTTTTCCTGCTGTTTTACAGTCCCCTTTGAAATGAAGACAGAAGAGGTCATGCAAAGTACAGCAATGATAGCAGCCAGGATCCAGGTACCTTTTTCAAGTACATCGGTAGTCTGGCGCACACCCATTACCTGGTTACCAAAACCACCAAAAGAGCCGCTCAAACCGCCACCTTTTGGGTTTTGTATCAACACAAAAAAGCCTAACAGCACGCAGGCCAGGATGATTAAAATACCGAAAATCAATAACATATTATAAATGTGTTAATTTTTGTCTGTCAGAATTTGTATTTCTTTGATCTTTTGCGCAAAATAAGCGCTTTTGGCGGGATTAAGCAAACTTAATTTTTGATATATCAGGATCGCTGTATTATACTGGCGTTGCTTCGCCCATACCTCAGCCAGCGTCTCGGTGACCATATCATTATTAAGTGTGATTGAATTCATCGCCATTTTCTCTACAGCCTCAGATACTTCAGGATCTGCATCCTGGTAACTAATATTGATCTGCTGACGGTACCAGTCTTTACTGGCCTTATCAGCAAAGCTGCTTTTCATATCTTTCAGCCAGGAGGTGAAGCTCTTCATCTCCGCTTTGCCCTTTTCATTCAGTTCATCTGCTCTTTCAGGATCTTTCAGGCGCTTGTAGGCGAAATAATCATCTGAAAAAAGTGGTTGGAATGTAAGGGGAGAATTATCATCCAACGCCGGCATGTTCAGCGGGAATATTCTAATTGGCTCTTCTTCAGCTGTGATGGCTACCGGAAGGTCGGACGCTACTATAATCGGTTCTGGTTCCATCTCTGGCTCTTCTACTTTTGTCTGTTCTGTTATTATTTCTGGTTCCGGCTCTGGTACTTCTTCTGTAACTGTCACATTATCAGGTGTCACGGTGAGCTCGTCATCAGCAATAAATGTCGTTATTTCTTCTTCTATAGGAGTATCGTATGGTGCGGTTTTCTGCTCAGGTGTTTCGTAAGCCGCTTCCTGCTCAGGCGCTTCATACCCCCTTGTCTCGTAAGTCGCTTCCTGCTCAGGCGCTTCATAACCCCTTGTCTCGTAAGTCGCTTTCTGCTCAGGCGCCTCATAACCCCCTGCCTCATACCCCGTTTCCTGCTCAGGCTCCTCATTTATCGAAGTTACCGGCTCTACTACTACAGGTGCTGCTACTGCCTCATCCGTAGTAATAAACCGATAGAAATAATGCATGTTATTGCTGAACTGCTGTGCCTTCTTTACAGCCGGCGCCAGCAGGTTTTTTTGTTCGCTATACTGTTTCCTGGCTAATAATAGCCTGGCCGCCGTAAAGTATGGATATTGTGAAATAACCCAATCTATATCCGGCTCGTTTACCTGCTTAATATCAGGCGTTTGGAAAATATGTTGAATGATCCTGTTTGCGGTCATATAGCTGCTAAAGTATGAAAAAAATTTAAATACGAAAGCTACATTTTACCAGTTTGCAAAGGCCTTATTAAAAATATCATCCACGACCTGGGGGAGAATTGTATTTTCTAACAGGCTGTTTTCCACTGAACTGGGCAACTGCGTGGCCGAGAAGTCAGCAGATCGGGTAAAGGCCTGGGTCCATCCTTTCTTATCGCCCACTCTCTTTACAAAAGTGATACTGATGGTCACTGTCAAACGGGATGTCGCCGCCTTATCCACATTGGTTACTGCCGCATTGCTGAAAGCATACCCCGTAATAGCTCCTTTGAACTCATAGTCGGTATTGTCTTCATTCACCTGTACCAGCCTTGTTTGTGAAGTGACTTTCGTTCTCAGTTTTTCAGTTACGTTCTGGCTCAGGGTTGGGTTATTAATTGGCGCCCTGTTATCAATGAACCGTACATTCACTGTTTTTGCCCCCTGATCTATACTGGCGCCGTTGGCGGAGTATTTAACGGAGCATCCACCTATCATCAGCAACAGGCTGATGGCCATTATCCCCTGAAATAATCTGGTCATTGCAATACTTTATTCGTTAATGTTGTATTCTTTCAGTTTTCTATACAATGTTCTCTCAGAAATGCCCAGATCAAGCGCGGCATCTTTTCTTTTGCCCTTGTGTTTTTTCAGCGCTTTTACAATTAGTTCCTTCTCCTTGTCGGCAATAGACAGCGTCTCTTCTACTTCTTCGTGGTGGTCTATCTTATTATTGTCCTGTAGGATGATCGGTTGTTGCGGTGCAGCAATCGCCGTAGATGTCATATTCGTATTCACCTCCTGCTGAGTATGAAAATTGTGTAGCACATGACTATCCTGGTAATTGGACGGGGCACTATGCGCCAGATTAGGATTCTGCAGTACTTCGAAGAACATCTTCTTTAGTTCTGTCACATCCTTCTTCATGTCGAAAAACAACTTGTAGAGAATATCCCTTTCGTTCGAAAAATCACCGTTAGCCTTGGCCTGTGGTGCTGCCAGCATAGGCAGACGAGGCGTTTCCGGTACTTCTGGCAGGAATCTTCTCAGTTCCTGAACGTTGATCAGTTTATCATGCGCCAGTACGGATATCTGTTCCGCCATATTCTTCAGTTCACGTACATTCCCTCTCCACGGATAATTGACAAGGATATTACGTGATTCATCATCCAGCTGGATAGAAGTGGTCTTATATTTTTCGGCAAAGTCAAGGCAAAATTTGCGGAACAACAGGGGAATGTCTTCCTTCCTGTCACGTAGCGAGGGTACCCGGATAGGCACGGTATTCAGACGGTAGTACAGGTCTTCCCTGAACTTTCCATCCTGGGTATGATCCAGCAGATCGCGGTTGGTAGCCGTGATCACACGTACATCTGTTTTTTGCACTTTGGAGGAACCTACCCTGATGAATTCACCTGTTTCCAGTACACGGAGCAGGCGGGCCTGTGTGCCTAATGGCATTTCGCCGATTTCATCGAGGAAGATGGTACCACCGCTTACGGTTTCAAAGTAACCTTTACGGCTATCGACAGCGCCTGTAAATGATCCTTTTTCATGTCCGAACAATTCGGAATCGATTGTTCCTTCGGGTATAGCTCCGCAGTTGACCGCAATGAAAGGGTTATGTTTACGTGCACTTAATGAGTGGATGATATTGGAAAACACTTCTTTACCAACGCCGCTTTCCCCGACTATCAATACCGTCAGGTCTGTATTGGCCACCTGGGCGGCCACCTGTAAGGCGTAGTTGAGTACCGGTGAATTTCCTATAATGCCAAACCTGTTTTTAATGGACTGTATGTTATCCATATCCTTAATTTACGGGGCTGAGGGTATCAGTCCCGGCTGTGATCCAATTTATTTTCTTCTTATGCTTTTCCTGTAGCGGTACCAATCAGGGTGCCGGAGGTACAACTGTCTACTTTCACCCAAACGTAGTCACATTTCTGGAAATTTTCTTTAGGAAAAACAATCACCTTGTTATGGCTGGTTCTTCCAAACAGATGGTCTGCTGACCTTTTGGAAGTACCCTCTACCAGCACTTTGAAGGTCTTGCCCACATCCTGCTGCATACTTGCCAGGGATTGCCCCCTGTGCAGTTCCACTACTTCAGCCAGTCTTCTCTTCTTTACATCTTCCGGCACATCGTCCTGGTAACGGCGGGCGGCCAGGGTACCCGGGCGCTCGGAGTAGAAGAACATATATGCGAGATCATAACGGGAATACGCCATTACATCCATGGTGTCCTGGTGATCTTCTTCCGTTTCTGTGCAGAAACCGGTGATGACATCGGTAGAAATGCCACAGTCGGGGAGTATTTCGCGGATGCGGTCTACTTTTTTCATGTACCACTCACGGGTATAAGTACGGTTCATGAGCTGCAATATCCTGTTGCTACCGCTTTGAACCGGCAGGTGAATGTAATTGCAGATGTTTTCATACTTCGCCATAATGTGCAGCACTTCGTCCGTAATATCTTTCGGATGTGAGGTGCTGAAGCGAACCCGGAGGAGTGGACTGATCTGCGCTACTTTTTCCATCAGGTTGGCAAAAGTTACGGTTTCAGCATCGTTCACAGGGTTTACCCAGTAGTAGGAGTCTACGTTCTGACCCAGCAGGGTCACTTCACGATAACCTCTTTCAAAGAGGTCAGTAGCTTCCTGGAGAATAGAGCGGTAGTCACGGCTGCGTTCACGACCACGTGTAAAAGGTACTACGCAGAAGGAGCACATATTATTACAACCACGCATGATGGATACAAAGGCAGTTACGCCATTCGAATCAAGTCTTACAGGGCTGATGTCGTCGTAAGTTTCCTCACGGCTCAGCAGTACATTCACTGCTTTCTGGCCGGTTTCGGCTTCTTCTATGAGGGCAGGGAGGGTACGGTAGGCATCCGGCCCAACGACCATGTCTACCAGTTTTTCTTCTTCTAACAGTTTGGCTTTCAGTCTTTCTGCCATGCAGCCAAGTACACCTACCAGGAGTTCAGGATTACGCTGCTTTACTTTCTGGAACTCGGTGAGCCTTTTACGCACAGTCGTTTCCGCTTTTTCCCTGATTGAACAGGTATTGAGCAGCACCAGGCTGGCCTCTTCCACATTGCGGGTAGGGCCGAAACCTTCTTCTTTCAGGATGGAAGCTACGATTTCACTATCGTTGAAGTTCATCTGGCAACCATAACTTTCTATGTAGAATTTCTTGGTATAAGTCTGAATATCTGCAGCCTCAGGAGCGAGAGCCTCGCCCTGCCGGTTTTCGTCATGCACTTTTGTTACCTGATCCAGCATTCTTTTCTTATCATTTTAGGATAGCAAAACTAAGCAATAAAATCCGAAAATGACAGAATGGCATGGATGAGTCAATATAAACTTGATGAGAGCCGCCGGGGTCTTGAGTTGAAGTTTTTTCATAATATTTTTCCGGTGGGTTTCAATGGTATATATACTAAGGTGTAGGTGGTCGGCCACCTGTTGATTGGTGTGTTGGCTGCTAATGAGCTGGAGAATTTCTTTTTCCCTGCGGGTGAGGTTAAATTGTTGCAAAAAGGCGTTGTCGGTTTCGAAGTTCTGAACGGGGAGGTGGGGGCGGAAAGGGAAGCTGGTCTGCCCTGAATTCACGAGGTGAATGGTGTGGTAAAGGTCGTTGGCATTACAATCTTTCAGCAGGTAACCCCGGGCGCCGGTCTGCATGGCTTCGGCAATGAGGTAGGCGTCGTTGTACCCGCTTATAATGATCACTTTTACCTGGGGATACAGGTCCCTGATTAGCCGGGTGGCATCCAGACCGTTCATGACAGGCATATTTACGTCTATCAGTACGATGTCGGGAAGCCGGAGGCAGAGCAGGTCCAGTAATTCCTGGCCATTGGTGGCAATATGGGTGACCCTGAGGGCAGGGTCGGCACTTAAGAGGGAGCGGATTCCGGTGGTAAAAAGCCGGTGATCATCCGCCAGCATGATGTTAACAGGCATGTTCGCAGCTTACAGGTATATGAATGATGATGGTAGTACCACATCTTCCGCTGTCTGTGTGAATATTTCCTCCCAGTGATCTGACCCGTGTATGCACACTGATCAAACCGATACCCTGATGAGTAGCCGTAGAAAACCCGATACCATTATCTTCAACCATAATTTCGAGGTAAGTAGGGCAGAAGAGTACCTGTATGGTGGCTTCCGATGCCTTTGCATGCCTGATAATGTTGTGTGTGAGTTCCATGACAATGCGGTAAAGTAGTAATTCCTGCCTGGTGGTAAAGTGACGCTGATAGGCGTTGCAATAATAATGGAAGGCGATCGTGTTCCGGGAATCGAGGGAAGAAAAATACGATTGCAATATAGACGTAAAGGGAGTGGTTTCGAAATGAGGGGGAATGAGGTTGTGTGTGGCCCTCCGTACATTCTGACTGGTCTGGTCTACCAGTTCCAGTAGCGTAGTGGCACGTTGTTCATCGTGTGCAGAGCTGTAGTGCAGGCTTTGGAGGTTGATTCTGATAGCTGCGAGACTACTGCCTATTTCATCGTGCAGGTCAGCGGCAATACGGCGGCGTTCCGCTTCCTGGATGTTCAATTCAAGTTCCTGTTGTTCATGAATGCGGTTGAGTAGAAGGAATTCTTTCTTTTTGTAACTTTCAATTTTGTACAGCAGGAGGATCAATACAAAAATGAAACTCCATATGCCTAGTAAAGGCAGCAAACCGGTAACATCCCCTGACTTATACTCAAAAAAATGCATTGCCGCCTGTAGCGGTGTTGAGGGGATAAAGTGCGTGAACAGATGAGTGCTCATAGTTACAGAGAATAAAGGGGTCAGATCCTGTTAATTATGAGAGAAGTAGAAAAGTTTGTCCCAAATCTTCTACAATTTTAAGGAAAAAAAGGGTTGCAACATTGGATTGGATAAAAATAATTTTCAAGTGGTCAGCTATGTGGGATTGTTTATATTTATTGAAATAATCAATTAAGGAATAAATGATAATGCAACAATGCCAGGTTCAGATGGCGAAAGGTACGTATGTGGGCCGGAAGGTTCAGGAACATCTTTAACCATATTATTACCACCGGGACGACTTATGCCACGGGGTATACTTCTGAATGGCATTATCATGCGAATCTGCATTTTTAACATATACTTTGTGGTGGTAGTAAAGAGTTGGTGAAGGGGCAGTCCGACATTAATGTAGTGGGAGAGGGATTGTATTACTATCCGGTTATTATCATACAATTTTCTCACCCCATCCTTCCATACCTTTGCACCATGGCAATCAGAAAAATACAACCCAACGACAACCAGACCTTAGGCTCAGTTATCCAAACCGTTTTAAAAGAATTCGGCATAGACCGTCCAGGCACCGCTTATTACGATCCACAATTATATTCATTATACGAATCATTCCAAACCCCCGGTTCCAACTACTGGGTCGTTGAAATCGACAACGAAATCGTAGGTTGCGGAGGCATCTTCCCCACAAAAGGATTAGACAAAGGTTGTGTAGAACTGGTAAAATTCTATCTACTACCAAAAGCGCGTGGAAAAGGACTGGGAAAAGAATTATTACTACAATGCATCAGCGGCGCCAAAGAAATGGGCTACGAATCTATGTACCTCGAAACAATGCCTGAACTCACCACTGCTATTCCCCTGTATGAAAGAAATGGGTTCCGCCATTTAACAGCGCCATTAGGAGATTCTGGTCATTTTGCCTGCACCATCTGGATGCAAAAAACATTGATGTAACACACACACCTTATGCACCTGAAAAGAATTGCATTATCACTACTGATGACTTTACCTGGGCGTTCAATGGCAGGGCTATACACAAGATAAAGGTTATCAGTAAAGGTTTCATATGTGGAATTTGAGGGAAGATAGGATTTATTATTGTTTGGTTGACACTATAACTGAAGAGTGGACAACCCTCATATTCTAGAATATTAAATATATTTGGTATATCTTTAATGTGAAAATACTTATACCAATGAATTTAGGAGCTAACGGCGAAACGCTGATAAAGCATTATGAAAAGTGCCGCTTGTCGGCATACCAGGATAGCAAGGGTGTGTGGACAATCGGCTGGGGCAATACCCGCTATATCGATGACTCACCTGTACTGAAAGGCGATGTACTGACACAGGATGGCGCGGATGAGTTATTCTTAGTGATTGTAAAAGGGTTTGTAAATGATGTAAACAAACTTACCAAAGGCATAGTTTTAAAACAAAATCAATTCGATGCATTAGTATCTTTCGCTTACAATGTAGGCAGCGATATGAACAACAACGGCATTGCAGAAGGGCTGGGTGACAGCACCTTATTAAAGCTGGTAAAAGCGAACCCCAAAGATCCTAAAATCGCCGCTGAGTTCCTGAAATGGAATACAAGTGGTGGCAAAGTACTGGACGGACTGACCAGAAGAAGGAAGTCTGAAGCAAACTTATATACGAATAATACGTTGGAGTATTATGAGAAATAATAATCAGGGGAGTGTATCTAAAGAATGATACACTCCCATTTTATTCGGATACTGGTAGTTATTAAACCAAATGTCAGTGCCTGATTTTACTTTTGAGTTTCCCCCACTTCACCTATTTAGTTTTAGCAATTTTCCCTTTATACAAATGCGGCTCTAACAGTTTCACATCCCACAACACTGAATTCGTCGCTTTGCCAACTGAATAAGCCGTACCGCTTTTGGTAAGCGGACCATAGAAGTAACCATATCCAACTTCACTTGCGAGGAAGTCATAACTATCTTCCAGAATGGTATTACCGGATACTTTCATCGTCAGGTCATAATTTACTTCTCTGGAACCATCTGCATAAGCAACCACTACATAATACGTATCATCATCGAGGTCATTGCTCAGCAGGTAAGATTCAAAACCTGTGCTGTTAGTAGAACCTGACAATACATTGTAAGTATCGATGGAACCATCACTGGTCGTCGTTAAATTGTTCACCAGATAAAGGTCCAGATCTACCAACGTGCCTGCATCCCATGTCAGTTCAGAGAGCAAGCCATCAGAGGACTGATCCGTATCATTGTCTGTAATGGTGATAGTGGCAGTAGAGTTGCTCAGCGTAACATTGCTACTACTGAAAGTAACATTGATCGTCTTGCTGCTTTCCACCACTTCATCATCAAAGATGTCAAAAGTCAAAGTAGCGGAAGTACTACCCGCAGCAATGGTTAAGGTAGTGTCTGTAGCTACCTGATAGTCCCCGTTCAGGATAGCAGTACCTCCCAATGTAGCCTTGATCGTTACATCGCTGGTTTGTGTAGCAGGTAGGGTTACCGTGATACTTGCTGTACCGGCAGCTTCAGTTACCGTTTGAGAAGTGGCACTGAGGGATGCCATTTGTTGGGTCGCAGTTGAATCATCTTTTTTACAGGAGAGGGTCATCAGCATGACACACGCCATCGTTGAGACGCTAATAAGGTTTCTTTGCATTACTTAGTTTTTAAAATTAGGGATGCTTTTGGAGGTTTAACGGAATGCAAAAAACTTTGTTGCCCCAACAATTGGAGTAATCGTTGAATGCTAATCTTTTATCGATGAGTATGACTACTTAGCATACGCAGCCAGATCTGAGAGTGCAGTGGCTACTTGTGCGTTCCATAAATTTTGTTTCTCCTGATTAAGCCCGTGGTGAGTTTCGCTGTCATATATGATTTGTCTTTCCTTATAGGCATCATAATATTTGAGGAAAGCATCTCTTGATACAGCTGCAATATTGTCGGTAGTGAGGGGAGATCTGCGTAATTCTTTTCTCAATAACCTCGCATATACTTCACAAAGATCAAAGTGCAATTGTTCATGCGCGAGTAGGGCAGCCGTTTCCTTTCCAGGGCGTACATTGCTCCTTTCAGGGATAAATTCACTGATTACGTCGACTTGTAATCCATTTATTTTAATACCAAAACGGCAATTTGTTCGCGCGGCAATATTGGTATCCTGGTCCCGGTAAGGGGTGCCTTTATAATCTGACCAGGTCAGTTTGCGAAGCGGATTCCATTGAATAGATGCCGGCTCTTGAGAACCATATGAATGCTTCCCGGTGGAGCATGATGTTAAGAAGATGATAGAAATGATGAATATGACCCTGATCATGATAATTTTTTAAATGCAAATGCCCTGCCATAGTGAATTTCGCAAATATGCGTACATGTGTTTGTTAAGAATTAGTTAAACAGATAATAATATTTATGTATATTACGATACATTTTTAACCTAATTATCAACCTGCTACAATTTAAAGAGTTCTATGAGTGAAAACAATGGAAGCCAGCCAACTGTATCATTTTTCACAAATTGTTATGAAAACGACTGGGAAAAAGTATTGAAAGGAGATAGACTGGAACAAATGGTAGACAGATGCGAACTAGCGTTTTATGAGAAAATTCTAATCATTAACAATGTAAAGGACCGGGCTACGGTAGAGCAATATGCGATCAGTGCGATGAACCGCAAGGTCATTGATGCCTATTACTTTGCAGAAGATCATATGGATGCGATCCTGGACAAGTACAATATGACCAGGGAAAGCTTCAAACTCGATTTTTTCGACGGATATTACTATAGTGTAGGCCCCCTTACAGCGGCTTACTTCTGTAAGGGCCAGTATTTACTCTACTTCACCTGCGATTGTATGATGCAGGAAGGAGCAGGTGGTAAATGGGTATGGGCGGCTATAGAAGAGATGAAACGTAATAGGTACATCTTCGTAGCAAACCCCATGTGGACGGATTTTACCTATGAGGCAGAACTGAAGATCATCAAAACAGCCAATCATTTTATCCACTCCACGGGGTTTTCTGACCAGTGTTTTCTGGTAGAAGCTGAAAGGTTGCAGGGAGATATCTATAATTGCTATAACTACGGTTCTGAAAAGTACCCTTACTATGCAGGGGAACTGTTTGAGAAGCGCATGTATAGTTATATGGCTTGTAATGGTCTGGTCCGGATCACCCGCGATGATATTTTTTATGATCATATCAAGTTGCTGAATGAAGGGTTGATGGATGTGCAGAAGAGCAAGACGCTGAAAGTGGTTGTAAAACGAAAAGCGGCGACCTGGAAAAGATGGTGCAGAAAGGCACTGTTGAGACGTGTACTCGGGTATACAAAGCAATTGGATTACTCCCATTTTGAAGGTGGGTATAACAATGCGGTGATAGTACCGATGGCAGCAGTGTCATTGGCGCAATCGGGAAGTTA
>NZ_MTKN01000013.1:0-113161 GCF_001975825.1 [Flexibacter] sp. ATCC 35208 | reverse complement strand
AGTTAACGATATCGGAAGTGATTGTAATGATTTGCCGTGTCGCTGGCGCAATCAGGAAGTTAACGATACTGGAAGTAGCTATAATGATTTGCCGTACAGGATATTAACGATACAGGAAGAAACTGTAGCGATCTGATGTGCCCCCAAAAATGTCTAACTTTTTGGGGGCATTTCAATACAGTCTCTTTTTTTTACCTTTGTATCATGAGCGAGCAATTGGAGACATTAGGAGATTTTTACCGGGAACGGTCATTTATACAATTTCCCTTCAGTACTACAGATGTAGGAAAAGGGAAATCACATTTTAATGTCAACGTACGCAAGCACTGTAATTTCAAGACCCCTTATAACAGAAGGGACTTCTACAAGATCACCCTCATCCTCGGTGTCGGCGAAATCAATTACGGGGGCAATTCTATCCTGGTAGACCGCCCGGCATTATTGATTCCCTGTCCTTCCGTACCTTATTCCTGGACCAGTATTTCGGAAGATCAGGATGGCTTTTACTGCCTTTTTAACCAGGAATTCTTCAACGAACATTACCAGTTTGACATCTTCAAGCGCTCTCCATTATTCAAAGCATGGGCGGAGCCAGTCATCTTCCTGGATGATAAGCAACTGGCATTGATGAAGATTTACTTTGAGCAGATGCTGGAAATGGCGCATGGCGAATACGCCTTTAAGTACGAAGCGATCCGCAACCTACTGTGCCTGATGATGCATGCCTTGCTGGTAGATAAGCCTGCAGGCAGCCTGTCATCCGGCGAACTCTCTGCTTCTTCCCGCCTGCTCAGGAACTTCGATGAATTACTGCACCAGCAGTTTCCACTGGATTCTCCTGAAAATCCATTGACAATGCGCTCCGCGGCCGACTTTGCCGGGGCTTTGAATGTCCATGTGAATCATTTGAATTATGTAATCAAGAGCATTACGGGCAATACGACCACATCCATTATAAAGAACCGGATAATGGAAGAAGCCAAGACATTATTGCTGAATACGCAATGGGATATCTCAGAAGTAGGCTACTGTCTTGGGTTTGAAGAACCGGCGCATTTTAATAACTTCTTCAAGAAATCTACAGGCACTACTCCATTACAATATCGACAGACCACCCGGATCGCCCATATTTGATTTTTGCAATTATTGCTTTGATTCTCTTAACAGCAGATCCTCTCAGCTGCTATAATTTTGTTGTCAAATTAAGGATATGTTACAAAGTGCCTCGGCAAGCAGAAAGCGATTTGCGACGATTTTAGCGTTCATTTGCATCCCATTATCGGGATTTATTACAGACATTTATTTGCCTTCATTTCCTGCTATGGCAAAGGATCTGGGGGTATCAGCAGATAAGATCCAGCTTACCCTGACTTGTTTTTTCATGAGTTATGGTATTTCCCAGATGTTTGTGGGCAGCCTGCTGGATAGCCTCGGCAGGTACAGACCCGCAGTAATATCACTGGGAGTGCTGGTGTTGTCTTCATTATTAATAGGTATTACACACAGTGTGGCGTTAATTTGTTTTCTACGCGTAGTGCAGGGTACGGCTACGGCATTTGTGATAGTAGGCAAGCGCGCGTTTTTTGTAGACTTGTACGAAGGGGAGGAGCGCAAGCATTATTTGAGTTATCTCACCATAACGTGGTCATTAGGGCCTATCGTAGCGCCGTTTTTAGGTGGATTCTTACAGCAGTATCTGAACTGGCAGTCTAACTTCTATTTCCTGGCGATCTACGCGTTTATCATGTTTGTATTGGAATTGAGTTTCAGTGGAGAGACGCTGGTGCACAGGAAACCCCTGGAGTTGAAAAAGATCCGCGATAACTATGCGCATATGTTGAGCAATAGTACGTTCTTACTGGGTATCGTGATCTTAGGATTGAGTTATTCAGTGGTGATGGTGTTCAATATTGCAGGACCTTTTGTGATAGAAAATAGCTTCCATTTCAATTCAGTAGTGATTGGATATTGTACTTTGATATTAGGTTTTTCCTGGATGATAGGTGGGATCGTGAGCAAGCGGCTGATGAATATTGATTTCAGCAGAAAGCTGATAGTAGCAGGGTTTACGCAGTTGATATTGACGGTGATGCTGTTTGTAACAGGGTTTGTGATGCATGATTTGTGGTGGTTTGTGATGTTTGCATTTGTGATCCACATTTGCTCAGGTTTTTTGTTTACAAATCTCTTCACGCATAGTATGCTGGTGTTTCCGCAGAATGTAGGATTGGCGAGTGGTTTGATGGGAGGGATGGTGTATGTGGTGACATCGTTTTCCAGCTATGTATTGTCAACCACGGGCAAAATGACAACGTCGGGAGATATGTCGCTGCGATACGTAGTGATGTCAGCGATCCTGACATGTGCAGTGATAGCTGTGGTGAGAATGCGGGCAGCGAAGACACCGGCGATTGCTTAAGATTAGCAATTTATCATAGGGAGAGAGGGCCTTTTGTGTCCTCTCTACTTATTTAATAGAATACGTGCAGCATACCAGGCAGGAACCGGCAGGAAGATACCAGGAGTGAGAATGTGCTGAATGCGAAGGTGGCGTATGTGCTGGCGTTGTTGAATTATGCTTATATGACGGGTGAGGAATTGTGGGAGTTGAGGATGAAAGCGGCGTCCCTGAATTAATTGTAGTTCATTACATGTGAATCGAGGGTGATACTATCATCCGGGATCCATGCTTTGTTTGTAAGGGTGTAATTTATTGCAAAGTGTCCGGTCTTTTTCTCCCATACTTTGTGTCTTCCATTACCTTTCATTTCGACATATGAAGCATGGATCTTATTATTATCCAGATCTAATGATGATAGCTCCATTCTTTTATATCTATATGGTTCCGTCATTGAACCTCTCCATATAAATTCATAAATACCCTGTCCTTCTGATTGCTCAGTCAATTCCCTGAAAATATATAATGTGCTTGACGTAAACGCTGAACCCGTACCACAAATCCGTACATAAAAGCAATCCTTTATTTTACCAAAACCAAATTCACCATTCCAGCAATTGCAATAATTTCCATGATAATAGGGTTGGATGTTTTCAACCTTGCCATTAGCATTTGTCTGGAATAGAACAAGTGATTCAAAAGGAGGGTTGACATTCACAATGCAGGCGATATAACCATCTTTATATCTGTAGTATTTTCCCATGGTATGCCGGGCGGTAATATTTGCCCAGCGGCCTTCGCTGTTTGTTGTATCAATTATTTTATTTTGCAGAACAGAGGGGAATATTTCTCCCATAGTCAGATAACCTGAATCGCCGGAGAATGTGATCTGTGCTGTAGCAGAATCATTTGTATTGGTTGAAGTAGTGACTGATGGTTTGGTACCACAGGCAGTCACGAAAAAGAATATTCCGGCTAAAAATTGACGCATTGATAAACAGTAATTTTAATAATTCCTCCGAGTTTAGTAATTCCCCCAGTAGTACAAAATATCCCTTGTTATCCAGTCTTCCCATTTTCTCTCTTAATAAATCTCAGAAGACGCTTCCTTCAATGGGATATTAGTATCAGGAGATTTGAGCGGGAAGTATTCAATTAATCCTTCAACAATAAAGCCTACACTGATCATAACACGCCTCCTCCAAAAGCGTTAGAAAGCCATGCTTCATCAGTTTTGATGTTCACAGCATCTTCTTCAGTGAGCTGTTTGGCAATAGTCGCTCCATTTACTTTATTCACAAGTATAATTTCACTTGGTTCCAGACATCTTACCAGTGTTTGGGAGTGTGTATTTAGTAAAATATGATGTCCCTTTTCTTCGCTTTTTTCTCTTAAAAAATCCACCAATAATTCAATGGCTTGCGGATGAAGCCCATTCTCCGGTTCCTCAATACATAAAAACTGGGGATTGTCAGTCTGATATATAGCTGCCATTAACGCCAATATATTGAAAGTACCGTTAGATATTAAATGTCTGGGAAATGGTCTGTTTGAAGTCTTTTCATACAAGAAGAATTCAGAACTACCGTCAATATTAGATTTTCTGATTTCAATGTCTCTAAAATCAGGAATTAGTATTCGTAGCCATTCAACAAATTCTTTCTTTTTCTCGCTATCCTCAAGGATTTGTGCCAGAATTTGCGACAGATTTGATGCATTCGTGTCCAGTCTTGATTGTAACTGAAAGCTCCTGTTTAGGAAGTTTTTACCAACAAAAATTCTTGAAAAGTTGTCAATGAATATTTCAAGTTCATTATTGTATGGGAGGTGTTTTTGTCTTACTTCTTCCAGGAAATTATCTCGTTTGATTTTGTCTCTTATATCCAGAAAAAGAAACGGATTCTCTTCTTTCCCTAAATCCAATAACGGATCTTGACTAATACTATATACATCCTCAAAGCCATCAAGCTTCATTTGCGGAGTGATTTCCAGTCTGAAATTTAGGTTTATATCATTGTCAAACTTGTAATAAAAACTCAAACTTCTGCCTGGCGGTGCCTGATAAGAATAAATGTTTTTTATCCCTCCCCAAAACGAAGTAGCTTCAAATGGAAATCGGCAGACATAGTTTGTAAACTCAAGCGCTTCAAAAATATTACTCTTACCACTGGCATTTGGTCCAACGAATACGGCAAAAGCAGGTAGATTTTCTAATTTAAAATCTACAAGAGATTTATAGTTTTGAATATAAAGTTGCTTAATTTTCATGAGTTTAAAGTAGATCTAAAATAGCTAAAACAGAAAAGCTGTAGCAAAGAGTCAGTCTTTTTTGAGTGAATGGTTTTGATGCGATTGGGTTGGGGAAAATTAGCACATAGTGCCTGCCGACATAAGGAAGGATTTCAATTGAGCGGGAAACGGGACTCGAACCCGCGGCCTTTAGTTTGGGAAACTAATGCTCTACCAACTGAGCTATTCCCGCAATATATTCTACTATGGAGGCATACAGCGCAAATATAGGATATTTTATTATTCACCAAATTTAAAATCTGACCCAAAAGGTGGTTTAATCTAATAAAAGTATCCAAATAAGTGGGACTATTCTCTTTCCAGCTCTCGGAAATCCTACTAATATGCATGATGAATACTATTTTGTAATTAATCCTGATTTAAAACAACAAGCTATTAGCAGGTTTAATAGAATTAACCCTGCTATTCCGCAACAATACAAGGCTGTAGATATCTCGGATGTTAAAGAATTGTATTTTGCACATTACATAAGATATTTTATGAATTTATATGGAGAGGTTTGGACATCAGGGGAAAAGCATAATTTTATTTTATGGAAAAGAAAGTTATTAAATATTGGAGCGATATATTTAAGACTGAAATCACTATGACTGTTGATGAAAGACTCAATAAGATAGATGAAGAAAACATCTCATCAAAAGAATTGCAAATTGCCAATGAGCAATTATCAAAAATAAAGGACTTCTTACCTAAGAGATAGTTTTTTTGTAAATATTATTAAGCCAACTGATTCATTTCTGGTGGCTTTTATTTTTGGGTCAGTATAAGTAAAGGTTGCCGAAAAGCAGCCTCTATTCATTAATACATCAGCTTACCCATATTACCAGGTAAGGTGGGTAAAATGACTGTGTACTATTCAAAGTCTAGTATATTAAGACTTACATCATTCGCATCTTCAACGAATGGATAAATTGAATGCAAAGTAATATAGTCTTCTTTTGTCACGCTAATTAAATTTTTATATCGAATTGAACTTGGATAAGTTCGTATATTTATCGCTGGAGACGTTTCAATTACTTTTGCTTTTGAATTTTGATAGAGTACAACTTTATCAAAAAATTCAACAACACATCCTCTTGGTACTATACATGTTGAGATTGGCCTATTCGACTTGCTTGGAGAGGATTCAAGTGTGGGTAAGGCATTAGTTCTTGATGTGAAATATAGATCTGTTTTATCGTCTTTATTTAGATTAATATTGACGAATCTTCCATCCTTTAAAAAGAAGAAGCCTGTTCCTGAACTATTGAAGCAATAACTGATATCATCTTTTCTAATATTTGATCTCTCAAGAAGTTGAGATATACCGAACTTTGATTTTCCAAATTCAGTTATTCTTTTTCTTTCGGTGAATTCGTCGAATTTGGAGTATGCTGGTCTCTCTTTGATCGGCTTAGTTTCATTTACAAAATATTCAAATGAGCCGGGGGCGTCATAGTTAATTACATCATAGCTAGACCAACCAGTTCTGACAGATTTGTTAGCGACTGCTTTTTCTTCTACGCGAAGTTTGTTTTTGTCATTTAAAAAACTACCATGGAAAAGACCATCATTATTTGCTGATATTATTACTTCACCTGATTTAGCATTAAGGTTTGTGACTTTTACATCAAATCTTTTTTCAGGCTTCGTTGGATTTAAATTGTATTTGTCTTCTTCTAAATTTAACAATATTTCATAAAGCCCCTCTTTGCACCCTACATACATCCTCATCGCATATAATTTCATATCAAGCACGGGCATTGAAGGCATTTCCGAAATGACTTTAAAATCTTCCTCGTTGAATTCTATTAGAAAGTCTATTTCCTCAGTTGCTTTTTCCCAGAGCTTAGCGAATACATTTCTAAGTTGTCCAACGCCCCAAAATAAGTCGCTTTGCTTATTCGAAAGATAGTCATTTCGTTGGAAGGAAAGCCTCAATAAATGTTCGAATTCAGAATATTTACTAACTAATCTCCACATTATTTTACTAAGCGGCGCAAAAACAAGTCTTCCATCAATTAGCACAAGGAAAATATGACCACTGTATATATAGCTGTCGATCGCATTGACCTTAATTGAAAATTTTATTGTTTTCATAGTTGAGCCTTAAGTATTTTAATTCTAATTCTTTCATTAATAATATCTTCTTTAAACCATCTGTCAACTAGCTCTGTACTTGGTTCATATTGGCTTGTGTCAACAGGGTATCCATGCCATGCATCGATCGAATTATTCGGGGTAGGAAAGAAAGAAAGTCGTTCGTCATTACTTCCTTGGATAATTTCTCCTTTATTGAGAATTGAAAACAAACCGCGATTCTTACCGCAATGCCAAATAGCTTCGTCAGAAATCCGAAAAGCCTCATACTGTTCGTTTTGTTTTAATACCCATTTGGTTTTATGCAGGGTACTACCAGCAGATTTATTGTGATAGGTAACAGGTTTATAGTAGTGCTTTCTTTTAGTTGGTCCAAAGAGCCCTTGGTTATTTAGCTTTACACTTGGGAATTTATAACTCATAATTCAGTGGTATGGAATAATTGTTTGGTAATGGAACTTTATTGCGATTTTAATACCTCCTGCTTTTAGCAGCAAGATAAGGTATAATATCTGAGGCTAAAAGTAGTTATTATTTAGTAATGCAGAAATCCATCCAACGTATTTCTAATTCTTGTTAAAATGTTAAGACGTCAGGACTTTCAATATGTAGATTGCATAACTTATTAATTCTTTGAATAAGGCGTTCAACACTTTTGACACTTTTATAATGGCAAATGTAGCAGTTCCATTCCGTCGAAAGCGATCGATAAAAAAGAAAAGCTAATAGAATGGAGTAATGATTTTGAAGATACATTAAGTAATTTTTTAGTACTAAAAATACTCTTATTAACAGCCAATTAACTTTTAACTCCTTTTATTTAATTAGCTTATATACCCATTAACAGCATTTATAATTTTTAACATTATCTCTTTTCTAGATAAATAATAGAAAATGACAGATCCAAAAGAAATCAGAGATTTGGCTCAACAACGATTAAGAGAAGCAGATATCTTACTAAAAAATGGTATGTGTGATGGGGCGTTTTATCTGGCAGGCTATAGCGTAGAATTGACTCTTAAGGCTAAGATTTGTGATAGATTAGGGATTCCTAATTTATTTGACGAAAAAAATTTAGAAGCCAATTCGATTAAAGGGATTTCAGATATAAGGAAAGCTTTGAAAACCCACAATTTGTTGATTTTATTGATCTTTAGTGGTTTAAAAGTGAAATTTGATGCTGATAAGGCGACAAACATTGAATTAGCCAAGGCTAACTCCTTGTTGTTTAACTCTTGGGATGAAAATGCTCGCTACAAGCCTTGTGGACATATTATTCAAAAAGACGTAGAAAAATTAATAACTTTACTCTCACGTGAAAATGGACTCATATCATGGATAGAAAAAAATTAAAAGAACTACTTCAACCATTTTTAGATAAATGTTCTGAAAAAGGAAAGCCCTTAGCTAATATTTGTATTGAAGAAGCATTTCCTGGTGATTCATCTACTTCGTTTATAGTACAAGTCAAGGCAGATTGGGTTGATGGAGCGGCTTGCTCTGATGCTCTGGATTTTTTATTTGAAATTTTATGGGAAACAACTAGTGAGGAAATTAGAAGAAACGTTTTTTCTATTCAAATCTTAAATAGTCATGACGTGCTCCATTGTTGGTCAGATACACCTGCTGCCTAATTTGGAATTGCTTCCTCAATATATTGATTGTTTCTTTTGATTCTGCTATATTCTTTAATAATCTATGGTACTCATCAATTAATACCATTCTATTTTTAATCTTCTTAACTAAAACTGGTTCATCAAATTTAGATTTATTGGGCTCTCCTATACCTATTGATGCCCTGAAACTTAAGAGGAATACCTTTAGGATTTCAAATTCACTAATTGGCAGTTCTCAAGTATAATCATAAGACAAACCCAATGGATGTCTTTGGGCCCTATAGCTCCATCTTAGCCTGATCTTACCCCCATTATTCTGAATTTTTATTTCTCCTTTGGAGGATTTTCTCTGACCCATTTCTGACCAGAATTGAATGTGAGAGGCCAGATAGGGGCATGTTTTATAGAAGTGAATAAAAACAATAATCCGCTGAAGTATTTACTGACAAAGATTTCAGGGGAATAATATTTTACAAAAGGCTTTCTATCTTTTTCACAATCTCATCCCTATGCACATAAAATGTTGCAGGAAAATCAAAACACAACTCATCATCCCACTTCTTCCCCTCTTTAAAAAAGCTCAACAACTCCCTCAGATTCTCTTTATTCCTCGCATAAAACATCCTGTCTCCAACCGGAAACTGATAATAAAAGTCCGCATTCACAACCGTCAGTTTAGGATGACTATATCCGCAATGTATACAGGAAGCTTTGCCAATAATCTTTTTGGGTCTGAACATATAACCTGTGATCTCACAGCTGGCACTTAACAAAGCTTTACGGGAACAAGCAGGACAGATGATATCTACATCTATTTCAAGAACATTCATAATAAATAAAATGGGCAGCTGGTGAAACTGCCCGTTTTGTATTCACTTACTGTGCAATAGCAAATTTCTTTGCCAGCCAGCTATTCTTTAATGGCTGAAGCCAGTTTTCTTCTAATTCCTTTAAAGTCAGCACGGTATTATTCAGGTAAATAGTATTTTCATCTATATACCCTTTTTCCAGTGCATAAGGAACC
The DNA here is from genome assembly GCF_001975825.1 of [Flexibacter] sp. ATCC 35208. Taxonomy (GTDB): domain Bacteria; phylum Bacteroidota; class Bacteroidia; order Chitinophagales; family Chitinophagaceae; genus Chitinophaga. Next base: position 103,734 of record NZ_MTKN01000013.1, on the reverse strand, counting down.
TGCATCATCGGCAGTAATTGGAGCTTGTCTTTCAGCACAAAACCCAGTAACAGGCGGTCGAAGAGGTTCACTTCGTACTGGCGTTCTATGCTCTTGATCACTCTTACAGAGCTATCAGTGCTGCAACCACTTACGTGTGTGTCTGTTTCATCCGCTATGACCAGGATGGCCTGTTCGAATAGCAGCTTCGCCCAACCTTTCACAGGAGCACCATGTGCCTGCCAGTGAGCGGTGAACTGATCCAGTTGTTCAGCAATCTCCGCTTGTTCTTTTTCAGAAAAAGGGCGGTTGCTTTGATATATCCAAACCCGCGAGGCAGGGTTAAAGTCAGTTGGTAGTATTTGTCGAATATCCATATCGCAAATTTACGAAATTCCTGATTCCATAAACTGACGAAAATCAGTCTTTCCTAAGGGGCAGAAGATTAGCTCGCCTACTCCTCCAACTGCTGAGCTATCAGCTCAGCAATATCCAATACCTTTACAGATTCCTCCTTCCCCTGTTCCTTCACCCCATCCGTCAGCATCGTCATACAAAAAGGACAATTCGCAGCAATCACAGCCGCTCCCGTCTCCACCGCCTCTTTCCCTCTCTCAAAATTTATCCTCGTATTCCCCTTTTCCTCTTCCTTAAACATCTGCGCCCCACCTGCCCCACAACACAACCCATTACTTCTACACCTTTTCATCTCCACCAACTCCGCATCCAACGCCTCCAATACCTTCCTTGGCGCCTCATAGATCTCATTCGCCCTCCCTAAATAACAGGAATCATGATAAGTGATCTTCCTACCCTTAAAAGCCCCACCTTCCTTCAACCGGATCTTCCCCGCATCTATCAGCTGCTGCAAATACGAAGCATGATGCAACACCTCATAATTTCCTCCCAACTCCGGGTACTCATTCTTCAATGTATTAAAACAATGAGGACAGGTCGTTACTATCTTTTGTACCCCATAATTATTCAGCACCATAATATTATTCTGTGCCATCATCTGGAATATAAATTCATTCCCCGCTCTCCTCGCCGGATCTCCCGTACAACTTTCCTCTTTCCCCAATATCGCAAACCGCACCCCAATCTTCGTCAGGATCGTTGCAAATGCCTTCGTAATCTTTTGTGCACGCTGATCAAAACTCCCCGCACACCCTACCCAGAAAAGAATCTCCGGCGATTCGCCACTGGCGAAATATTCTGCCATCGTTTTTATTTGCATGGAATTATCAGTTTATGCATTCATTTCAACCGCCCATTTATCCCTGTCATCAGGACTAAACTTCCAGGGGGCCATGTTATTTTCTATATTACTAAACATCATATTCCACTCCTGTGGCGCACTGGATTCTTCCATCACCAGGTGGCGGCGCAGTTGTAGAATAATGTGCAAAGGATTGATGCTGACCGGACATTCCTGTACACAGGCATTACAACTGGTACAAGCCCTCAGCTCTTCTTCGCTGATATAATCACGCAACAAGGTTTTCCCTTCCGTATTCCCCAATTTACCTATTTCTTCAGCACGGTCACGGGTATCCATCATGATCTTGCGGGGAGACAATTTCTTCCCCGTCAGGTTCGCCGGACAAGCAGCTGTACACCGTCCGCATTCCGTACAACTATACGCATCCAGGATATTCTTCCAGGTCAGGTCAGGTACATCTTTCGCCCCGAACTTCGGCATCTCTGCCGCAGCAGGTTCGGCCACAGCCAGCTCGGGCTGGAGCATAAGGGTCACCTCTTTCTGTACCGCCGGCATATTCTCCATCTTCCCTTTTGGACGCAGGTCACTAAAGTAAGCGTTTGGAAACGCCAGTATTATATGCAGGTGCTTGGAATAAGGCAGGTAATTCAAAAACGCCAGGATACCTAGAATATGCAGCCACCAGCAGGTACGCTCAATCGCCTCCAGCGAAATAGGAGACAACCCCTCAAAAGACCCCCTGAAAGCCCCGGATACCAAAAACGGTCCCACCTCCGGATGCAATGCCTGATCCGCCGTATTCATGGTGAGAAACAACACCATCAACACAATTTCCGTTACCAGGATATAATTCGCGTCTGACTTTGGCCAGCCATCCAGCTCATGCATCGCCAGCCGGCGCACATGCACAATGTTACGCCTGACCAGGAAGATCGCACAACCACTGAGTACCAATACCGCCAATACCTCAAAACACCCTATCAATACAGGATATAATGACCCCAACAGTGGCATAAACAACCGGTGAGTGCCAAATATCCCATCCAGGATAATTTCAAGTATCTCCACATTAATGATCAGAAAACCAGCATACACAAAGAAGTGTAGCACAGCCACCAACGGGTTGCGGAACATTTTTTTCTGCCCAAAGGCAAGGAGTAGTACATTTTTCCAACGTAGATCGGGGCGATCATTCAACGACACATCTCTTCCAAGCAAAATATTAAGCCTGATCTGCCTGGCTTTGCGGTAAAAGAGGTACACTGCAACAGCAAAGGCAAATACAAACAGGATTTCCTGAATTATATGCATACTTCAAATCAGATTTGACTATTGCAATATAAGGGAAAAAGGCATAGAATATTAACGCAACTATAATACTATAAGTGCAGAATGTCGTCACTAACTTGTTACTAACCCGTTACCCAATGGGCACTTCTCCGATGCTTCTTCGATGCTCCTTCGATGCTTCTTCGACGCTTCTTGGATGCTTCTCCGACACTCCTTCGCCTCCCCCCCCAACAATTCCCCCACCCCCCTTCACCTCTCCGCCGCCACTAATACCTCACTAATCCATCACCACAAGCTCACCTCATTATCCCCCGGATATTGAAGTGCCCTTCTAATGCCCTTTTAGTGCCCCTTAGGTGAACTAATAGCACTATACCCCCACTATCACTCCACCATACCTAAAAAATCCCTACTTTTATCCCTTCAATTAATTTTGACATGGAATCAAAGAATGTAATCCTCACCCAGGATGTGATCGATAAAAAAATCAAACGTATCGCTTACGAAATATATGAGCATAACAGTGAAGAACAGCACATCATACTGGCTGGTATCTGGGACCGGGGGACAATTCTCGCCGAAAAAATCGCGGCTATCCTGAAAGAGATCTCTCCCATTCAAATAAAACTCATTGAACTAAAACTGGATAAACAACATCCTGACAAGGTGCAACTCTCTGAATCATTGGATTTCAATGGAAAAGTAGTCGTACTGATAGACGATGTGGCCAATTCAGGCAGAACAATGCTGTACGCCCTGAAACCTTTGCTGGAATTCCTGCCAAAGAAGATCCAGACGGCTGTACTGGTAGACCGTAAACATAAATCTTTCCCGCTGTCAGTGGATTTTGTGGGTTATTCTTTATCTACAACACTCCAGGAGATGGTAATGGTCGATGTGGCAGGAGAGGAGATTCAGTCTGCTTACTTACAATAACAATATTGACTATAAAAACATTCATGAAAGAGGGAATTCACCAACGGGGATAAACCTTATTTTCATAAAATAAAAGGAGCGTGTATCAAAAGAAGATACACGCTCTTTTATTCAGATGCCTCATGAAGCCAGGATTCTATTTATTCGATTCCCAGAGGTTTTATTTATGACATTTATTTCAGTTTCATATCCTGAATGATCTCCTGGATCTTCGCATCCAGTGCCTGCGTAGCCGCCTCAAACCCTTCCGCACTTTCCAGTTTCTGGTTCACGCTAAAATAGAACTTGATCTTCGGCTCTGTACCAGAAGGACGGGCAGAAATCTTACTACCGTCTTCAAGCACAAACTGCAGTACATTCGACTTAGGCAGGGTGATAGCTTTCATCTCACCGGTCTTCAGGTTTTTCACCTGTTGCAGCTGGTAATCGTAAGTAGTTACTACTGGCACACCAGCAATCGTAGCAGGTGGATTTTCGCGGTACCCTTTCATCATATCAGCAATTTCGTCCGCACCTTTCATGCCTTTCTTGGTGATAGAGATCAGGTTTTCCTTGTAATAACCATATTTTATATAGATGTCAATCAGCTGTTGGTAAAGGGTACGACCCTGGCCTGCAGCTACGGCAGCCATTTCACAAATCAGGGCTACGGAAGCAATCGCGTCTTTGTCACGCACATTGTCACCGATCATGTAGCCATAAGACTCTTCACCCCCACAAATGAACTGTTCTTTTCCTTCCTTGGTACGGATCAGTTCAGCGATCCATTTAAAACCAGTGAGTACATTGTAACAGTTTACATTGTTTTTGGCAGCAAATACGTCGATCAGGTCGGAGGTTACCACGGTTTTACATACGTAATCCGTTGCACCTGCCAGTCCTTTTGCACGACGGCCTTCTATAATATAATTGAAAAGCAGTACGGCGGTCTGGTTACCATTCAGGAGGATCCATTCCCCTTTCAGGTCCTTCACAGCAATACCTACGCGGTCAGAATCCGGATCGGTACCCAGCAGGATAGCGGCATCCAGCTCCTTTGCCTTCTTCAGACCAATGCTCATGGCTTCGGATTCTTCCGGGTTTGGATATACCACGGTTGGGAAGTTACCATTTGGGGTCGCCTGTTCTTCTACCACATGTACATTGGTAAAACCAAAGCGTTTCAGCGTCTCAGGCACCAGGGTGATACCGGTACCATGGATAGGCGTATATACTATTTTAAGATCTTTCTGTGCCGCAATTGCTTCAGGCTGAATGCTCAGGCCTTTCAGCATCTGTATGTAAGCTTCGTCGATTTCAGTGCTGATCGGATGGATATTTGCTTCACCACCAGACCATTTCACATCTTCCACATTGGCGATTTTCTCTACTTCGCGGATCACGTTCTTGTCGTGAGGCGGAATGAGCTGGGCGCCATCGTCCCAATATGCTTTATAGCCGTTATATTCTTTAGGATTATGCGATGCTGTCAGTACGATACCACCTTTGCATTTGAGATGACGGATGGTGAACGAGAGCTCCGGAGTAGGGCGGAGACTTTCGAAAAGGTATACTTTGATACCATTTGCAGCCATAACATTGGCAGCCACTTCGGCAAAGAAACGACTGTTGTTGCGACTGTCGTGTGCAATCGCGATTTTGATTTCATCCGTGAAAGCCTGTCTCAGGTAGTTGGCAAAACCCTGAGTAGCCATACCTACTGTGTATTTGTTCATACGGTTGGTACCTACGCCCATGATACCGCGTAGACCGCCCGTACCAAATTCTAGGTTACGGTAAAAGGCATCAGCCAGTTCATCGGGGTTTTCCTGCTGCAATTTTTTGATAGCGGATACCGTCTCCGCATCAAACTGGCCGTTCAGCCATTGTGATACCTTACTTTCGATTACATTATCCATAAAAAAATTGGGTTTGTCTGAAAATTGTGTCAGAAACAAGATTGTAAATTAAAGCTAAAATCCTGAAATATGGTGCTACAATTTGGCGCCAGATGGAGGGATATGCAATTATTGCACCATATTCAACTGTGATGGGGATAAATAGAAATTCCCATAGGTTATTGAAAGTGGGTGGTATTGTCTATTTTTGTGTGCATGAGGCGGTACGAAGACTCCTATAAACAAAAAGGATTACGCAAGCAGCTGGTAGATACTATCCTGCAAAAGGGCATAACAGACCAAAGCGTTTTAGCAGCTATCAACAACATTCCCCGGCATTATTTCCTGGATACGGCATTCGAAAGCATTGCTTATGAGGATAGGGCATTTCCCATCGGGGAGGGGCAGACTATTTCCCAACCTTATACAGTGGCCTACCAGACACAGTTGCTGGAAGTAAAGCCATTTGAAAAGGTGCTGGAAATAGGTACCGGTAGTGCTTACCAGGCCTGTGTGCTGGCTGAACTGAAGGCGATGATCTTCACCATCGAACGTCAGAAACGCCTCTTTGACCAGGTAAAGCTTTTTCCTTTTAAAGCAAAGTATCCTAATCTCCGGTTCTTTTATGGAGATGGGTATGAAGGTCTCCCTACCTATGCACCTTTTGACAAGGTACTTGTCACCGCAGCGGCCCCCCAGATCCCGGAGCGCCTGTTGCAGCAAATGAAGGTCGGTGGCAAAATGGTGATTCCTGTCGGCGGACAGGAAGTGCAACGTATGTTGCGCATTACCAAGGTAAGTGAGTCAGATTATGAGCAGGAGATGTTTGACAATTTCTCGTTTGTTCCGATGCTGGCAGGGAAAAAAGCCTGATGACGGGGTTTATAACCTGTCGTTTTGTGGCTTTTTGTCCTCAGTTTCCGGCGTTTCTTCCTGATCTTCCGGTTTCTTCTTTCTTTTGAATAAGTTTGGATCCATCTTTCCAAAACGGTAACGGATATTCAACCTGATAAAACGGGTCATCCTCTTACGGCTGTAGTCCTGTATAAAGGCATCAGTTTCGTAGTGGGAGCTGTATTGTTGTGTATTTAATATATCGGAGATATTGAGAGAGATGGCCAGTGCATTGTTCTTCAGCATTTCTTTCCGCACCCCCATGTCAATGCCGTTCATCGCTTTGAAGGTACCCTGTGGCTGTACGCGGGGTGACCGGTAGTGTGCGTTCATTTGTATATTAAAACGGCCGGGCAGGCGGCAATTTGAGTTCACATTGATGCCCCAGGAGAAATATTCGTTGCTGATGGCGGTGCCGGTCAGTTTGCTGTATTCCAGGTTCAGGTTGCTGGATACATTCCAGCCTTTGAGGATGTGGAGGTTGTAGGTAAAGTTAGCTCCCCAGTCTTTGTCTGTAGCCAGGTTCATGGGTTTGGTCGTGGTGATGCCGGTAGTGGTATCCAACACACTGATGCGGTCAATGTCGTCATTGGCCTGGGAATAGTATACCCCGGTGTTCAGGAAATCTTTTGAACCAGGGTAATATCTTGAGTAGTTCATTTCGAACTTATGGGTCAGGGATGGGCGTAAAGCCGGGTTACCCACGCGGATGTTCTGCGGGTCGGAGTTGTTGACGTAGGGGAGGAGCTGGTCAAAATTCGGCCTGTCTATGCGGGTAGAATAGTTGAAGATCAGGCTTTGGTCCTGGTTATGTGGCAGGTTGTATTTCAGGAATACACTGGGAAATACGTTGAAGAATTTATTATTCACAGAAGTATCCTTGGTGTAGGAGTAGCCATTGAGATAAGCCTGCTCCACTCTCGTGCCGACCATGTAACCGAGGTTGCCGATGGCGTTGGATACATTGACGTAGGCGCCGTAAATGTCTTCCTTATAATAATAGGTATTGGAGAGCAGGCTGCTGGTCTGGTATTCCATGGAGTCCCAGTTGTAGACCTGTGCGTTATAGTCGTTGTTGTTATTCCGTAGCGTGACTTTACCTCCTGTTTCGAATTTGCCTTTTTTCCCGAAGGGGGTGGTATAGTCTGTCTGGATGTTCCAGAATTTATTTTGAGAGCGGCCGGTATTCGCCTGCAGATCGGGGTTGGCGGCAGTGTTATACTTTGTGAAGTAGTTACTGTTGCTATTGCCTTTATTGTTGCTATAGCTCACGTAGGCCGTCCACTCTTCATTCTGCCTGCTGGTAGTATGGCGGAAATTGAAGGCGGTGTTATTGTTGGGGTTTTTATTACCGCTGGTATTATGTCTTTCACCTGATTTGACAGGGTCTTTGACCTGGTTGAGGTAATCGAGCAAAATGTCGTCTTCGCTGTTACCGCCGCTACTGCTAAAGCCTTCGGAGAGGGTGAACGTATTATACTCACCGAGGTAATAGTCGAGTCCAATACGGCCGCCGTTTTGGTGACTGGTATTCTTATTATGGCTATCCTGTGTAAAGAACCAGGAGCCGGAAGTATCGGCGATCAGGTTCTGGCGGTAGCTATAGCCGGAGCCGGTGGTAGATCCGTAGCGGCCGTTGTAGTTACCAAAGAAGTTGAATTTCTTCAGTCTTAAGCTGGCGTTTGCCGTTCCGTTAACTTGTCCTCTTGTGGCTACGCCGGCGTTGAACATGACATTGTAGCCGATGGCTTTATCTTTTTTCAGCACGATGTTGATGATACCGCCACCGCCGTTGGCTTCGAATTTAGCAGAGGGGTTGTTGATCACTTCAACTCTGTCGATCGTCTCTGCGGGAATCATTTGCAGGGCTGTTTTAGCATCTCCAAAGGTGGAGGGCTTGCCGTCTACATAGATGGTGACGCTTTTGCCACGGAGGGTAACATTATCGTCTATGTCCACGTCCACGCTGGGAATGTTTTTTAGAATATCAGTGCCTGTACCTCCTTCGGCGGTTACAAAAGCGCCGGCGTCGAATACCTGTCTGTCGATCTGCATAGAGAACGCGGGCTTTTCGGATTTGATTTCGACGGTCGCGAGGACTTTGCCGGTGGGGGTGAGCTTTAGGGTGCCCAACGGTTTATTGGTTGTAATGTTTTTATAGAGGTTGTCGTAACCCATAAAGGTGATACGGAGGATGTAGTGGCCGGTTTGCAGCGGGTTGAAGCTGAAAGTACCATCTGGTTGGGTGTACATACCTGTGAGCACGGAAGAATCTTTTTCCTGTAGGATGACTACGGAAGCATATTCAACGGGCTTGCCGGTGCTGGCGTCTATAGCTTTGCCGGTCAGCTTGTTGGTGGTTTGGGCTACTACAGATATATAACAGGTGGACAGGACCGCTGTTATTATTAACAGGGAATACCGCATTGAAAGAAAGTTGAGACCGTAACAAATATATTGGTAGTGGGGGGGAATAGGGAGGGGAAAATGATGAAAGGTGAGGATTAGGTGTGTGAGGGAGAAAAAAGTTCTAAAAATATTTGGAAGTAGAGAATTGTTTTGCTTATCTTTGCAATCCCAATTCAAACGGTGGTTGTAGCTCAGTTGGTTAGAGCACTAGATTGTGGTTCTAGGGGTCGTGGGTTCGAACCCCATCATCCACCCACCTTTTTGGAAAAAGGACTTCTGAATAAGAGGTCCTTTTTTTGTTTCATACTGTTATGAACCAAAACTTAAGATCTGATTTCCACAATATAAATGACAATTCCGCACACAGCAGTTAACATCGGGTTGACGCATAGATTTTTACTCAGTTTAATGAGTCTTATTATTTAATAAAGAACCTCAATATCCCGTATAAAAAAATTATTATTGCATTTATCCTCTTCCCCTTTTTAAGTTTACAAGCTCAAATCACAACAACCAAAGGGTTCAATAAACCCGCCAATAATAGCATTATTGGCGATAGTTCTAAGAATTTCTTAGAGGAGAATGTTTATGGTTAGCAGGTTTATTTATTCATGAAAAAAGCCGTCTCTGAATAATAAGAGACGGCTTTTTAGTATAGCGGACTACAGAATCATAGCTGAATATTTTCCTCTTTTAAAGGATTTACTGGTTCTCCTGAGTAAAAATTTGCTCCAATGATATTTGCTCCAGGAATAGTAAAGGTAACTATGCATATTGCATTAGGGATTTCTTTACTGGAATACACCGCTTGGTAAAAATTGAATGGTTCCGTTGGATTTATATAAATCCCTTTAATTTGCAGACTTGATAGATTCTTTGGTAATTTATCCAGACTCTCTTTTAAAGATTTGTCATTAGATACATTTACAAATTTAGTAACTGAATCCTGGGGATTATATTTAATTATCAAATCACCATTTTCCTGCTCCTTACATGTAAATGCTCCAATGGGCATTTTCCTTACGTTTTCCCAATGGGCGATTGTATTATTTTTGTCCTTTGCAAAATAAAGGGAAATATAATCTGCCGATACGTTTAAATTTGTTTTCTGGCCATTACAAGCAGTGATGTAACATGCACAAATAATTAAAAGAAAATCCTTAAACATTATATTTAATTTTGCTGAGTACCTCTACAAATTCCTGTACCTGACCATTCAACAACTGGAGAGTTAGGATCCTGGTCTCTTTGGAAATCGCATCTGAAGGTTAGCTCGTAGTAAAAGTCACTTATGTTATTAGCAGAATATACAATTGTTACCCCTGCAGATAATTCGGTACCTAATGCAAGTCCTGAGGCGTCAACACCAGCTTTAAAAAGATATTTTCCTTCGTTTGTTCTTGCAATCGTTCTCTTTTCAATTACGTCACCCTTAACATTTCCATGGCAAGCGTAGGGGGCATCAAATATATTAAAAAGCGGTGCAACCGGAGTTTCTAAAGTTCCTAATGCGGGGCCTGTAATAATAGGAATCGGGGACCCATTATAAGATGCATGCGGATTGGCCATTGCGCCTTCCTTATCCCATAGTAATCGAATAACGATGGACATGTTATTTTGTCGGATAGGAAAATAAAACCATGGTCTTACTTCATATTGAACCTTATCTCCATAAATAGAAATATAGGTAAGGGGTGGATTTTGGCCTACAAAATAAATAGAATTGTCTTCAACCAAATTGGGGTTGAAAGCCTCGTCTTCGGTTGATGCAATAGCTAAAGATTTGGCACTGGCAAGTCCAGAAACGCTGTCAATTAAATATTGACCATATCTCTTTCTAGCCTCATCATTGGAGAAAATTTTTGATAAGTGATCATATTGATTTTTGGTAATACTAATCTGACCATTCATTGTGGAGGTCGTTGCTGATGTAGTGGTAATACCCTCAATATCTTCTTTCTTGGAACAGGAAAATAACAGTAATGAACATAGGCTAACAGTTGCTAGCTTACAGAATGTTGGTTTCATGAGTTAAACAATTGGTTTTTGTTCGGGTTAAAAATGTTGACAAACATAAAGAATATTATAAGATAAATTCAAATTTTATTTTAATGATAGTGTTCAGTATCTAAAGCGGTTTAAGTTTTTAAAGTTTAGAAATATAAAACGCTATTTGGATTGTAAGATCTATAGAAAAGGTCTATGTCTTTGTAGTTCGTTTGGCGAAATACTTTTAAATTTTATTGATAAAAATACTTTTTTATTAAAATAATTCTTAGTTTCGCGCCCCGCACGGTTAGAAACGGTGTGTGAAAACGGTGGTTGTAGCTCAGTTGGTTAGAGCACCAGATTGTGGTTCTGGGGGTCGTGGGTTCGAACCCCATCATCCACCCTAACGGGAATTTTCTTTAAAAGGGCTTCTGTACACAGGAGTCCTTTTTTCTTTGATTATTGAACCTATTATAGGTATAATCGTTGATCTTATTTTTTATATTTCATCTCCAACGACTCGATTTCTTCGTTTACCTGTTTTAAAGCTTCTTTACTTCCAGCTAACTCGGTAACCCGGTTTTCTAATTCTGATGTCATATGGTTATCTGCGGAGGTATCAAAGCAGACCTTCCCTTCTATTACTTCTATTGAGTTTGAGCATAGGACTTTCAATGAAATGCAATATGGCGTGAAAGGTGAAGGAACGAAAGATCAACGCCGGGAGCAATTGCTGAAGAGAACCCTGGCGGCGTATCATGTCGATAGTATTCAGCGCCTTCCGGTATTTTTTATCCCGATCACTATTGAGTTCTTTGAAGAATCTGATGGAAAAGTGATGGATAGAGCGTATACGGCGGTGGAGCAAAACCAGTCAAGACAGGATGGATTAGTGCGTTCGCTGGCGATATTCTCCCCGTTTCTGGCATTCAGGGATTTCTCTATGCATATGACTGCTACAGATATGAACACGCACAATGATTTTGCAGAGAAGGCAGAGATACACCGCAGGAAGGTGGGAGTTATTGTTGATGATTTTTATCAGGATCATGTGGAAGCTTCCAATGATTTCTGGAAAACGGTGCCACAGTTTAAATATGAGCCGCCTGTTACCGGTATGCGTTTTTCAGCAGCATGGAGTGCGATGGCAGTACTGGTTTGCTGGGGGGGGGTGACTATAGGGCTAATGATCTTCTCTTACCGTAAAATGTCTGTGTGATGCTACGAATTATTATTAAACATGAAATAAAGTTACTACTCAGAAATAAGGTGCTGGTATATTTATTTACGATCATCTTTTTTATTTTGCTGGCTTCCTTGTGGATTGGAAGCAGTATGTATAAAAAGCAGCTGGGGACGATTCAGAAAATTAAGCAGTATGATACTGAGATGACGGATAGTCTGCGGCAAAGGATACATCGGATTGAATCGAATCATATGGTGTACCCGGGATTTATCTGGGACGATCCTACTTTTGCTTATAATACCGCGAGGAATGAGGGCCCGCAGTTTGCGATCAAGCAACCATTCCCTTTGCAGGCATTGAGTATCGGACAAAGTGATATTCAGCCTTTTTACTACAAGGTGTATATCAATAAGAAGCAATACCTGACGTATGACGGGGAGATTGAGAATAGTTTTTTGCAGTTCATTGGAAACTTTGATTTTTCTTTTGTGGTGGTGTACCTGTTTCCTTTGCTCATTATTATTTTCTCCTATAATGTGCTTTCTTCAGAGAAGGAACAGGGTACATGGGTATTATTGAAAACAAGCAATCAATCACTGGCGAGGTTGATCTTTTCAAGAGTGGGGATAAGATTTTTGTTGTTTACTGTTTTCTTCTGGCTGGTGGTGACTCCCGTATTAATGGTTTTGATAGGGAGTGCATTTGTTTTTTCGGATAACTGGTGGTGGATGGTGGCGTGTGTGTCGCTGTATTTTGCTTTCTGGTTTTCATTGTCGATGCTGGTAAATAGCTTTTCGATGAGTTCTGCCGTGAATGCGATGACGTTGATCTTTATCTGGTTGTTTACGGGAATCATTGTACCAAATGTTTTGCAGATCGGGTTAAATAAGATGTATCCTATTCCAAGCAGAATTTCGATGGTGATTGAGGAAAGGAAGGCGTTGAACAGTTATTTTGAGAAGGATGGGCAGGAACTGACGAAGGATGTATTCAATAATCCACGTACAATGATACGCCAGGCATCTATAGTTACGCCAGGGATGGTGTATGGATATGGAGTGATTGTGTATAAGAGCCAGGAGATTAAAGATGCGGCGGCTGAAGTGGCGGAGCGGAAATTGTATGGGCAGATTGAGCGGCAGCAGGAGGCGATCAGTAGTTTTCAGCTGGCAAGTCCGGCTTTGATGCTACAGGAGCAGCTGACGGCACTGGCGGGCACGCATTGGCACCAGTTTAACAGCTTTAGTACAGATGTGGATACTTTCAGGAAGGTGACGCAAAGGTTTTATTATCCTAAAATGGCGTATGATTCTACGTATCGCACATTTAATAATGACGATGTGGATGCTATTCCGAGGTTCGTGCCAAAGCAGTACGCAGGATTTGGATGGAGTCCTTTATCCAGGTCGGCGCTGATTTATTTATTGATTACGGTCGGGGTGTTGATTGCGGGATATAGGAACTTGCTGGCAGTGGTAAAGTAAGCTGTTTTTTTGAAAAGTATGTTGCCGGCGTGAGCAGCATACTTTTCATATCCTGAGTTATGCAGTTACCAAAATATAATAAATTTAAGGTAATGCTTCATTCAAAATCAATAATGGGTACATTGCTGTAAATATTATTTTTAAGTGAGTGTGCAATCGTATGACTTTTGCCACCTTCTTTTCGAAATTTATATATAACTTGCATACAATTCTACAAATTCAGGAACTTAATGCGCAAACAACTAATAACGGCTTTCCTGCTGCTGCTCTGGCTTTGCCAGCTGTCGGGCCGTTATCTGGTAATGTTTGAATTTTACCTTAACCAGGAATATATAGCCAAAAACCTTTGTATCAACAGGAATAACCCTCAGATGCACTGTAATGGTCATTGCCAGATGAGGAAACAACTGAATGAGGAAGAAAAGAGAAACCAGGAAAACCCTGAACGTCGCGCAGAAAATAAAAGCGAACATTTTATACCTGGCCTGGCCACTATTACATTAGCTTCACCTGTTATTACTATTTCAAAAGCATATTATACACCTCTTATCATAGGATACCCTATAAGTGGCTCTACATCTATATTTCATCCCCCGGGAGCCTAGTGTCTGTTCCATAAAATTTACTTTTCAGTTTTAAATGCAGTACCTGCCGGTACCTGTTCCGGTATGTTCATGTCTTTTCAGTATGCGGAATTGAATCATTTCTTTCCGGCGGCTGAAAAAGCATGATCCTGATTTTCTTATGCGCAGTCAACGCTGCGGATAAGCAGGAAATCTTTATATCATAAAAATTCAACCTGATTTGCATTCACCCGAATGCATGATAATATTCTATTGCCCAATTTCAAACACAATCATTCATGAAAAAAATTTCTATTCTGCTGTCGTTCGCAACTATATTATTCTCGGCCTGTAGCAAAGATGATGACAAAGACACCTCTGATACGCTGAATGGTCAGACTGTACTGACCTTCGACTCAAAGGTGGGTAGCGACGATTTTACTTTAAATAAGGATGTCACGATCAATGGCGCTACTTACAATTTCACGCAGCTGCGCTATTGGGTGAGTAATGTAACGCTTACCAATACTGATGGGAACACCTATAAAGTGCCTTCTTCTTATTACCTGCTGGAAGAGAATAATGCGATCGCTGTGCAGGACGGTAGTTTTGAATATCCTGCCACAAAAAGAGAAGATGTGACCATTAGCGACATTCCTGCCGGAACGTATAAGAGCATTACTTTTTCCATCGGTATAGACGCTGTATATAATGATAATTTAAGTTTGCAGGCAGGCGAACTCTCCCAGTTAAACGGTATGACGAATGTATCCTGGATGTGGCACACCAGCTATATCTTCAGTTCCCTGAAAGGTACCCGTAACAGCACTGCTATAGCCGTAGAAACTGGTTTGAATACCAACTACCGTACGATCACCATTACGTTGCCCGGCAGTGTTACCATCAATGCCGCTTCCACAACGAATATCAAATTTTCTGTGGATGTTACGAAGATCATTGACGGCCTGGATCTGGCAACCACTCCGACAATAGGCGCTTCAGTACCTGCCGTGATGACACAGGTTGCAGACAACTACAGCACTAAGGCTATCACCGCCACCACTATTGCCAAATGAGAATATTGATCTGCATATTTACACTGGCCATAATCGCCTGTTCAAAAACACAAAATACCCCGGCAGCTGTCATCAGCATTCCGGGGTATTTCCCTGCTTTGCCAGCTACACCAGACAATCCGCTGACTAAAGAGGGGATTGAACTGGGACGCCTGTTGTTTTATGATACCCGGCTTTCCGGTAATAACAAACTATCCTGCGCCAGCTGTCATCAGCAAAACCTGGCATTTACTGACGGGGTTGCGCTGAGCGATATCGGCGTATCAGGCAAACAGCTTCACCGGTCAGCACCTGCACTCATTAACCTTGCCTGGGCCACGAACGGCCTGTTTTGGGAAGGAGGCTCTACCAACCTGGAATCGCAGGCCCTTGGCCCCCTTACCAGCGAAGATGAAATGCACCAGAACCTGTACGAACTCATTTCCGAATTGAATGAAGTACCGGAGTATGTGCGCCGGTTCAAATCAGCTTTCAATAGTGAAATTACAACCGCTAATATTCTGAAAGCACTGTCACAGTTTGAAAGAACACTAATCTCGGCTAACTCTGCCTATGATCAACAGCAACTGAATATACAGGAGCAGAAAGGATTGACCTTGTTTAATAATCACTGCCGTTCCTGTCACAGCGGAGTACTCTTTACTGACAATAGTTTTCATAATAATGGTATTGACAGCGATTTCTCCAGCGATGCACTGGAAGGAATTTACCAGGGCAGGTTCCGGATCACGTACGATTCTGCCGACCTTGGAAAATTCAAGACACCAACACTCAGAAACATCGCCCTTACGGCTCCTTATATGCACGATGGCCGCTTTGCAGACCTGTTTGCCGTATTACAACATTATAGCAATGGTATAAAGCATTCGCCAACTACCGATACTATTTTATTGAACAAAGAACCACTCAGCTCAGATGACCAGGCTGCTATTATCGCATTCCTGCATACACTGACAGATACCGCCTTTATTCACAATACAGCTTTTAAACAACCATAAAATGAAGCAGAAATTATTCTTACTGGCCCTTATCGCATTCACTGCCTGTAGCAAAGAAACCGTTACGCCGGATAGCAGTGTAAAAGGCACCCTCTCTATACAGTTTGACAACATTGCAGGAGATAGAAATCTTCAGCTGGGCACAGGTGTTTATACGAACGCCGCCGGAGAAAAATTCTCTGTGGATATTCTCAAATATTTTGTAAGCAATATCAGTGTAAAGAACAGTAGCGGTGAAACCTATACCGTGCCACAGGATAGCAGTTATTTCCTCATCTCAGAAGAAGATGGCACAAGTCAGTTCGTAAAGGTCCATGTTCCCGAAGGAGAATATACCTCCCTCACCTTTGTACTTGGGGTAGACAGCCTGCGCAGCACGATGGATATTTCTAAACGCACAGGTGTACTCGATCCTTCCGGCGGTATGGATGAGGGCATGTATTGGGGATGGAACAGCGGTTACATCTTCCTGAAAATGGAGGGAACTTCTGATGCAGCTCCGATCGATGCCAGTGGTCAGCATAAATTCCGTTACCATATCGGTGGTTTTGGTGGTTATAATGCTGTTACTTTCAATAACATTAAAACGATCACAGTAGACCTCACAGCTGCCGGTACTGCCAAAGTAGTAGATGTCCGTGTCCCTAACATTCACCTCATGGCAGATATACTCAAGGTCTTTAACGGCACCACCAATATCAGCCTTGCAGAATGGTCTACTATTATGGTCAGCGATTATAGTGTGAATGTGGCTAACAATTACCAGAAAATGTTTACACATGACCATACCGAAAATTAGCCTTAAATACCGGCTCTTACTGGCGTTTGTGGTCTTCCTGTACGCCTGTGACAAAAAAGACGAAATTTCGGCCTTTATAGGCTTTGAACAGCCAGCTAATTTCCCGGAGCCTGTATACAACCTTGCCAATAATACAATCACCGAAGATGGGTTCATTCTCGGCCGTAAACTATTTTATGATGCGCGCCTGTCCCGGAATAATACTATCTCCTGTGGTTTCTGTCATTTACAAACATCTGCCTTCACCCACCACGGTCATGATGTAAGTCATGGTATTGACGATCGCCTGGGCAAGAGAAATGCGCCTCCCATCATGAACCTTGCATGGAATACTTCATTCATGTGGGACGGTGGGGTATTTGACCTGGATCTTCAACCCATCGCACCTATCACCAACGAGGTAGAAATGGATGAAACTGTGGAAAATGTCATGAATAAACTCAGAGCTACTTCAGAATACCCGGCGCTGTTTAAAAATGCTTATGGCAGTGAAGAGATCACCACCTCCCGGTTGATGAAAGCCTTTTCGCAGTTCATGGTGATGCTGGTGAGCAACCATTCCAGATACGACTCTGTACAAAATGGATGGGGAGCTACTTACACTGCGGACGAACAGAAAGGCTATGTGCTATTTGAACAGAAATGCAGCAGTTGTCATCCTGCACCACTGTTCACTGATTATAGCTTCAGGAACAATGGTATCGGGGTAGGTCCGAACAATGACCAGGGCAGGTACGATGTGACTGTAAATGCTGCTGATATGTACAAATTTAAGGTGCCCAGCCTCCGTAATCTTGGCTATACGGCGCCTTATATGCATGACGGCAGGTTTTACACACTGGCTGGTGTATTAGAGCATTACAACAGCGAAGTGCAGGATATGACCACCCTCGACCCTTTGCTAAAACAAAATGGTGTTTTGGGGATACCGCTCACCGCAGATGAGAAAACTTACCTGCTGGCATTCCTGAATACCCTCAACGATAAAACATTTATCACAGATAAACGATTCTCAGAAGAATCACAGTAATTATGAAAAAGAAACTGACGCTGCTGGTAATATTGTTAATGGCATCATACATAGTACGTGCCTGTGACATCTGCGGATGTGGTGTGGGCAGTTATTATATAGGCATTCTACCCGACTTTAAAAAACGTTTTCTGGGCTTACGTTACCAATATAAAACCCTACGGTCTCATCTTGGCGTGGGAGGAACCACTTCTTACCTCACCACAGATGAAACCTACCAGACAGCAGAGCTGTGGGGTGGCTGGAACATTGGTAAACGGTTCCGGGTATTGGGATTTGTGCCGGTTAATTTTAATAGCAGGGAAAATCAGGGTGTAACTATGCACCGTTCAGGTATTGGTGACATTGCCGTAGTCGGCTATTATCAACTGTTAGATACCCGGACCACCACCGGTAATGACCAGCTACTGGTACAATCCCTTTGGGTGGGCGCAGGTATCAAAGTGCCTACCGGAAAATATGAATCGACAGAACATGAAGAGAATGAAAATACACCGAATAACTTCCAGTTAGGCACAGCCAGCACCGACTTCTCAGTACATCTGATGTATGATGTACGACTTATGGACTTTGGGGTAAATATGAACCTGAGTTATAAAATGAACACCAGTAACAAGTATGATTACCGGTATGGTAATAAGTTCAGCAGCAATATTCTGGCTTATTATAAATTCAGGATCAATAATAAAGTATCTATCGCTCCAAACGCCGGTATACTCTATGAGACCGCCGTCAAAGACACAGAAAATAAAAAATATACCATCGATCAGTCCGGAGGTTATTCATTGATGGGGACCATTGGTGGAGAGGCAACATTTGGCCGTATATCGGCAGGCGCTAACTTTCAGCCGGTGATTTCTCAGCACCTGGCTAACCTGCAGGTAAAAGCGGGTAACCGTGCGATGGTACATGTGACATATTTGTTTTAAATAAAAATTGGGAATCATGTTGAAATTGTTCAGAGAAGCATTGCTAACTGTGATGTTGTTGCTGTTTTGTGCAAATGCACAGGGCATTGTAGTTACAGGCACTATCAAAGGGAAGGTGTTATCATCAGATGGTCAGCCAGCAGAAGGTGTCAGTATCATTGCAAAAGACACAAAATTTATGACCATTACCTCTGAGGAGGGCTACTTTGAGTTAAAATTACCTGCGGGTAATTACGAAATTATTTTTTCTTACATCGGTATCAAACCTGTACACCGGCAGGTACAGGTGACAGCCGGAAAAACGACGGCACTATCTGTCGTAACACTCGACCAGTCTGCCGCACAACTACAGGAAATCACAGTCAACAGCGCGAGGCAAAACAAATTTTACAAAAAGGAGTCTCCTTATGTGGCCAAAATGCCGCTGGAAAATTTAAAAAATCCACAGGTGTATGCTACGATCTCCAAAGAGCTGATGGTGGAACAGGTCACCACTGATTTTGCAGGAGCCATGCGCAATGCACCCGGTGCTGCGCCCGGTGCCAGGGTTGATAACGGTAGAAACGTATATATGCTCAGGGGATTTGCCGAATCAGGATATATCCGCAATGGTATTACAAGTCCTTTGTACATGGATATAGACCCTGCTAACCTGGAACGGGTAGAAGTCATTAAAGGTCCTTCAGGAACTTTATACGGCAGTAGCCTGATCTCTTATGGAGGATTGGTGAACAGGGTTACAAAACGCCCTTTTAAAGCCTTTGGCGGCGAAGTAAGTTATACCAACGGCGGATTTGGACTGAATCGTTTCACTGCCGATCTGAATACGCCAGTCAACAAAGATTCCAGCCTGCTGCTCAGGATAAATGCTGCAGCACACAGGGAAGAATCTTTCCAGGATTATGGGTATGCCCATAATTACCTGGTCAATCCTGTTATCTCGTACAAGGTGAATGATCGCACTACGATTATACTGGAAGCTGAATATTACCACCGCAATGCCACACAGGTTCCCCTGTATAATATTATTTCAGGTTCCGGCGTCACGGACGTACGGCAGCTGAACAGCATTTATAAAAGATCTTTCTTTACCAACGAAGCTTATATGGAAGGAGGGGCGGTAAGCTACTATGGACAGATCAATTATCGTATCAATGATAACTGGACATCGCAAACCAACGTATCCTGGGCCAATAATAAGTACGACAGGCTGGCCTTTACTCCATATGTCATGAACGATAGCATGATCCAGCGCAGAACGGGTAAGATCAATTACGACACCAAAGCAATGGATATTCAGCAGAACTTCACAGGTAATTTTTATACAGGAAGTATCCGGCACCGCGTATTATTGGGATTGGATGTGCTGCAGCGCCAGTATTTCCTTTATAACAACGCCAGCAAAGGTATTTATGATACTGTCAATTTCCGAAAAGCAGCGACGCCGTATGTGAACAGGGAACAGTTACTCGCAGTGGCAAAAGGGCTGGCCGTATCCCCCTCTGCTAATAAAACCAATGTTTACGCAGCATATGCATCTGATGTCATAGAATTAACTTCCCGTTTAGATGTGATGTTAAGTTTGCGATATGATTATTACGACAACCGTGGTTCCTATAAGTCTACTACAGGGGCTACTACAGGCGCCTATCATCAGGGTGCATGGTCACCTAAACTGGGTATTGTGTACCAGGTGGTAAAAGATCAGTTGTCATTATTCGCCAATTATATGAATGGCTTTACCAACCAGACGGGAGAAGATGCCAATGGTAAAGCGTTCAAGCCGGAACAGGCCAATCAGTGGGAGGGAGGTATAAAGGCAGAACTGTTCGAAAAAAAGCTGACTGCCAGCATTAGTTATTATGATATTGAGGTTAAAAATGTGTTGCGTACCAACCTGGAACAACCAGACTTCTCTATCCAGGATGGCACCCAGCGTAGCAAAGGGGCTGAAATAGAGATGATCGCGACTCCTGCCAGAGGATTGAATTTCGTAGCTGGTTATGGTTACAATGACAGCCGTTATACAGCAGCTGATGCGGATATAGAAGGTCATCGTCCTGCCAATGTACCTTTCAATGTAGCAAACTGCTGGGTCAGTTATACACTACAGCAGGGCGCTGCAGCCGGCCTTGGCGCCGGATTGGGTGCCAACTACTATGGTCAGACCTTTTATGACGACGCCAATAGCCTGAACGTACCTGCAGCTACAATCCTGAATGCATCTGTTTTTTACAACAGATCCAGGTACCGTATCGCGCTGAAAGCTGATAATCTGACAGACAAACGTTACTGGCTGAGTTTATCACCGCAAATGCCTTTGCGCATATCAGGTTCACTGGCATTAAAATTTTAAACCATGATCAGAAAGCTGCATTTATGGCTGGGCCTGGTTTCGGGAATAGTTGTTTTCATTGTCAGTGTTACAGGTTGCATACTTGTATTTGAAGATGAGATAAGGTATGCTACCAATCCTTATCTCCAAAATATTACTTCTGCCGGCTCCTTATTACCCCCTTCCGTACTGGCTGAAAAGGCGCGTGCAGCCCATGGGCAAAAGACGGCCTACATTACCTGGGAGGGTGTTCAACATCCGGTAGCAGTCAATATGCAGGGTGCGAAAAAGCGCTCGGAATCAGAAGTGGTATACCTCGATCCCCATACCGGTAAGGTATTGGGTATTATGGATATGAAAAAGGACTTTTTTCGCTTTATCCTGAAAGGACACTATTACCTATGGTTGCCTGAAAATATTGGTAAAGTGATTGTCCCTGCTGCCGTTTTAATGTTCCTGTTCCTGCTTATCACTGGCACTATATTATGGTGGCCTAAAAAAAGGAACCAGCTGCTTGCGGGTTTAACCATCCGATGGACAGCCAGGTGGAGAAGGGTCAATTATGACCTGCACAATGTGCTGGGTTTTTACAGCGTCCTGTTTTTATTGATCATTTGTCTGACCGGTCTTGTATTCGGTTATCAATGGTTTGCCAGATCAGTATATTTCATAAGTTCTGGTGGTCGTAAAATGGTCATGACGCATAAAGGGAAATCCGGGAAGCCAATGCCGGTTGAAAATATGGTCGATAGTATCTGGATGCGTCAGATGGCACAGGTGCCTTTAAATGAATCCAACAGTGTAGTGATCTACTTTCCTGTGAAACGGGAGGATGTAATCACGTTGTATTTTAACCCTGATCATACCACCCGTTACAGGCGCGATACCAGGTACTTTGATCAGTATTCAGGTAAAGAAGTAAACGGGAAGGGAAGTGGTTTTGGCAATGGTTTATATGCCTATGCAACTCCGGCAGATAAGATCAAACGGATGAATTTTGACATGCATGTGGGTGCTATAGGTGGGCTTCCCGGAAAGGTGATCGCTTTTCTTGCGTCTCTCTTTGCCGCCAGTCTGCCAGTTACTGGCACACTCATATGGTTAGGCCGGAAATTTAAATCTAAAAAAAGATAGTATGAAACGTTTATTCATTTTAATTGTTTTATTGGCTGTGCAGTTTAGTGGATATTCAACGCATGCAAAAAGGACAATGACTATTTCCTTTAAGCATATGATTAATGGTGTGCCACTGGTATTGAACAATAAAAAATATCGCAACGAACATGGCGACACCTTTACTGTGTCAAAATTGAAATATTATGTAAGCAATTTTAGTATGGTCACAGCTAATGGTCATGAGATCACATTGCCGGCAGCCTATTACCTGGTCAATGCTGAAGATAACAGCAGTACCAGCATCACAATTGCAGATTTTCCCAAAGAAAAAATCGCCAGCATTAAATTTATTCTTGGAGTAGATAGTGCCCGCAATGTATCGGGTGCACAAACCGGGGCGCTTGATCCTGCTAATAAAATGTTCTGGACCTGGAATAGTGGTTATATTTTCCTGAAACTGGAAGGTACTTCACCGCAGTCGCCTACAGGGAAAATATCATTTGATATAGGTGGAATTAAAGCTGCAGCAAATTCTATCCGTGTGCAGGAGGTAAAGATACCGGCCGGAAAATCGGATAATGGGAAGATCACTTTACAGGCTGATCTTGCGGACCTTTTCAGGGGTAAAGAGACGATTGATTTTTCTGCAATATATAAGGTGATGGGTGGTGCTAAATCGGTGAAAATTGCGGATAACTATGGTGTGAGTTTATTTTCTTTTTACGGGATCTAAAGTAGATATTGAGAATAGCGTTGTTTGATGAATAATTAATCCTTTCAGCGCCTTGGTTTGCAGGTCCATCTCAACACCTTTGCCATATTGTGTACTTCCTGTATCGTATAAGTAGGATTCGCCGGATCGGTCCGGATCGTATTTTTACCTTAATATCCCAATAACTGATGGGTACCGCTCAGCATATCTTTGGCCAGATCTGCACGATAGATGAGTTTGGGGAAGATTAAGAATGCTTAGGTATACGAATTGAGTGGTCAACTTAGATGATGTTCTGCTAATGAAGATAGCTTTTTAGTATAAATTGTTGTTGTTTTTTTAAAGAGTTGAAAATCAAGGTGTATTGCGTGTTTGACTTGTTCAATCCAAGTAAATAAAGGGTCGGAGTGTTCGATTATCGTCCCGCCAACGACCCACCTTGTAGAAAAGGACTTCTGAATAAGGAGTCCTTTTCTATTTATTATTACTTACTACAGGGTTAAAATAATTAACTAACCAATGTATTCTGCAACGTTTCTACATGACGTTTCACATGCTTCTGAAACGCCTCCGGCGTCTGCCCGGTATGTACCTTAAAGAACCGGCTAAAATACGGCCTGTCTTTAAACCCTAATACCCACGCGATCTCCTTTATACTATTCTCACTATGTATAATCTGTCGCTTCGCTTCTAAAATGAGCCTGTCATGCAGCAGTTGAATACTCGTTGCATTCAGCACCTCTTTCAGCACCTGGTTCAACCGCTTTGCACTCAACCCAAGTTTGTCTGCATAGAACTGCATATTCCGTTCTTCTATGTAATGATCTTCTAACAATAATAAGAACTCATATGCACGCTTTTGATTTATATTCAGCGAGGTGAACTCCTCATTCTTCATCTTTATAAGATGTAAGAGGAACACTTTCAATAATGACTTGATCATCGCCAGATTGCCGGAGTTGTCTTTGTATTCGGCTTCCAGTAGTTCATATACCTTATTCAACCGTTCCACCTTGTCAGGTGTCAACTGCATGATCGTAAACTCTCCACTGATATTAAAGATCCTGAATACATCCAGCGCAAACTCTTTATCTTCTTCTTCTAATAGCTCTCTTTTAAAAGAGAACAAGATCCCTTTCTTCCCCGCTTTATTCAACTGATGTACCCTATACGGCGGCATCAGGTATACCCATTGCCCACGTACTGCCGCCAGCTCTGGCGTAGTCTGGTGCAAAGGATATTCATCCTGTAACCACAACACTTCAAAGAAATCTTTCCTCGCAGGATCATATAAATAACTCGGCGGACAACTATCCAGATTACGGATATATAACAACGCCCGGTCCAGTTGCACATTATTCTCTTCGACTCTCATTTTGTAAAGGTACGAACCTCGCATTGGATAATTTTCCCATTAGGTGGGATTTTAGGGAAAAATGATCGCCCGCATTTCCTTATTATCCAAGTGTTTGCGGTGATTGTATAAAGCAGACGGTACTATAACGCCTAATTTTGTACACATGTTCACATCTGATAAAAGCGCACTGGTAGAGCGATTACGCGCCGACCTGCCCATGATCCTGGAAGAAAATACAAAACTGGCCACTCAAATATCAATTGATGAATTGGCCATTCTCGCACTCATGCTCCAACAGGCAAAAAGGGTCTTTGTAATAGGCGCAGGCAGAACCGGACTGATGATGCGCGCCATCGCGATGCGCTTCATGCATCTTGGATTGAATGTACATGTAGTAGGAGAGACCACTACACCAGCTATCCAGGAAGGTGACCTGTTACTGGCAGCTTCCGGCTCTGGTACTACCAGCGCTATTGTAAAAGCAGCGGAGAAAGCACATAGCGTAAGTGCCAGCGTAGCTGTGTTGTCTACTACAAATAAATCGCCGCTGGCAAATGTTGCACAACTGGTGGTGATCATCCCTGCGGCACAGAAACAGGATTTTCACGGCGCGATCTCTGAACAATATGCAGGTAGCTTATTTGAACAAAATGTGTTGTTTGTAGGGGATGCTGTCTTCCAGACACTATGGAAGTTCAGTAATATCCCAGCTGAAATAATGTGGAAACAACATGCTAACATGGAATAATGTCTGTTGGACAGGGTTACATCTCCGTGAAAATAATGTGAAAACAACATGCTAACATGGAGTAATGTCTGTTGGACAGGGTTACATCTCCGTGAAAATAATGTGGAAACAACATGCTAACATGGAATAACCTCCTTCGGACAGAACAACCTCCTCATTGAAATAAAACAAAAATTTAAACTATCAATATGGCAAAATTACAAGTAGCAATAGATCTGCTCACTACTGAAGAAGCATTGGCACTGGCGGGTAAAGTAGCCCCTTATGTAGATATCATTGAACTGGGTACTCCCCTGATCAAAAATATGGGTGTCAGTGTAATCACTGCAATGAAAAAAGCGCATCCTGATAAAATCGTATTTGCTGACCTGAAGACTGCTGATGCTGGTGAACTGGAAGCAGATATCGCTTTCAAAGCAGGTGCTGACCTGGTAACTGTATTAGGCGTAGCAGGTAATGCGACTATCGCAGGTGCGGTGAAAGCTGCAAAGGCACATGGTAAAGGTGTGGTAGTAGATACTATCGGCGCTCCTGACCGTGTGACAAGAGCTAGAGAAGCAGCTGAACTGGGTGCTACTTTCGTAGAACTGCACGCAGGTCTGGATGAACAATGGACACCAGGATATTCAATTCAGGTTTTGATAGATGAGGCATCAAAAGCTAACACACCGGTATCTATCGCAGGTGGTGTAAACCTCCAGAATGTACAGGCGGTGATTAAAGCAGGTGCACAGGTTGCGGTGGCCGGTGCGGCGATTTATGCTGCTCAGGATCCTGCTGCTGCAGCGAAGGCACTACGTGAGGCGATTGATGCTGTTAATTAAGTTACGAGTGAATCCTTCTCAAATAAGGCTGTACCTGTCAAGGTGCGGCCTTATTTGATTGGGAGAATGGATTGGCTGGCGGCGTCCAGGAAGGAATTATTTAAGCTGGGCGCGGGTAAATGAATTTTTGTTTTTAAGGTGGAAGCAGCAGGGG
The DNA here is from genome assembly GCF_001975825.1 of [Flexibacter] sp. ATCC 35208. Lineage (GTDB taxonomy): Bacteria > Bacteroidota > Bacteroidia > Chitinophagales > Chitinophagaceae > Chitinophaga. Next base: position 77,827 of record NZ_MTKN01000013.1, on the reverse strand, counting down.
AGAACTCTAGTATTTTAAAGTTTCCGAAGGTAACAATACTTCGGCAATAAATCAGGTAGCTAAAGGGTCTGTATCCAGGCATTTGTGATATAGCTGTTTTATTTTTTTACAACTTAGTGCCAGACCTAAGTTGTAAAAATTCGATCCGCTAAAAACTTATTGTAATAGGCCAACTTGATATTTCTCATTGAGAAGGCGCCTCGTTTATTTATTGGGAGCCTTAGCCAGAAAGTAGCCTTTACGATACTTACGGTTGTAAATGCCATATTGAAATGGAATGATAGTTTATTTCCACTTCTTGCCTGAAATTGGTCCAGTCCCGCATGTTGTTTAGCATCCCTTATCAGGAACTCTATCTGAAAGCGTAGTCGGTAGTAGCGTAGAATGGAAGCTGCATTGAGTTCGGTATCGGCAGAAAGAAAGCATGATAGAAAATTAGAAAATGGATCAAAATCTGCAGGAATTTTTAGTAATAAGTTGATGGTGTGGGTGTCAATTGGTGCCGGAATTATAGCCTTGGGTACACTGATTGTAGAAATTGGGCGTTCTGCAGGTTGGAGGAGATCATAGTTTTAATATTTCTATAAAAGAAAAAAGCAGGCTCTTCATAATTAGAGCCTGCTTTTTATTACTCCAGATAACGAAATTAAAATCGAATATTCGCCTCTTTTAAAGGATTGGCCTGTTTGTCTGAATGGAAATTGGCGCCGATAATAGTTTGCCCAGCGTATTTAACAATTACTAAGCTATTAGGACGTTTTGTATCATAATACATTGCATAGGCAATATCTACAGGTTGTGATTCAAGGTAATAAATTCCCTTAAACCTGAATCCGCATATATCATTTTGGATCTTTGGTATCACGTCAGTGTAGTTTTTGGTCGCATTTATAAATTCAGATTGTGGATCAAACCTATTAAAGTGGATAATCAAATTTCCATTACCTTGTTCTTGGCATAAAAAATCACCAGCAGGTGTTTTTTGAATGTCCTTCCAATAGCCGTTACCAGTTGAATCTTTCAGAAATAGTGAAATATATTGAGCCTTAATATTTATCTTAGATTTATCTTGACAAGAGGCTATAAAAGGCAAGTAAATTATGATTATCCAAGCGAAATATTTCATATGTATTACAAGTTTTATTAAGGAATTTTACCGTAAATTGTTGAATGTAAATTATAGGTTACATTCGGGTTATATTGTTGATTGAGATATAAAAAGCTTACTCTGTAAGTTACATCCCACTGAAAATCACTTATAGAGTTAGTAGTGCTTTCAACCTTAACCCCATTAGATATTTCTGCACCAACTTCTACACCGGCAGCATTTATACCTCCTTTTACAATAGTCGTACCATCCGAAGTGAATATTAATGTTCTTTTTTCAATTAAATCACCGGCAGCATTACCGAACCAGGCATAAACATCTTCCCTAATATTTAAATAAGGTTGGGTTGGAGTTTCGACGATACCAATGTTACTTCCCAAAATTTGTTGAGTAACTGGGCCTGCCTGAGTCGCGCATTGGGATGGGATGTTTGTTGCTCATTGTAGTAAAAAGGTAGTACTACATACAGCTGGACAGGTCGGGCGCGATAATTTAGTACAATTTTGATATCATACCTTGTACGGGTAGTGGGTCCTCCAAGACTTCCCATTGGATCACCTTCATAAGTCGCATAGGCGTCATCCGTATAAGCGGGATTAAACTGATCTGGATAAGCTGCATCATAGTTACTTGCAGTTTTTGCACTAGATAGATTTTGAACACTGTCCTTAAGTTGGGCAATAAAACTACTTGTAAGTTTCTCATCAGCGAATATTGAGTTTAAGTAGTCGTGTTGACCTTTGTTAATGCTTATTCCATTTGTAGGAAGGCCTTCCTGAGATTTGATAGATTCCGTTAGGGCACTTTCTTTCTTGGCACAGGAAAATAACAGTAATGAACATAGGCTAACAGTTGCTAGCTTACAGAATGTTGGTTTCATGAGTTAAACAATTGGTTTTTGTTCGGGGTATAAATGTTCGCAAACTTAAATGATTTTACACGATAACTTAAAATTCATTTTTAATGATAGAGGTCACTACCTAAGCGAGTGTTGTGTTAAAGAATTTGGAAATGTGATTAAAGCAGGTGCACAGGTTGCGGTGGCTGGTGCGGCGATTTATGCTGCTCAGGATCCTGCTGCTGCAGCGAAGGCACTACGTGAGGCGATTGATGCTGTTAATTAAGTTACGGGTAAATTCTTCTCAAATAAGGCTGTACCTGTCAAGTTGCGGCCTTTTTTGATTGGGAGAATGGATGGCGGCAGGGGGAGGAATTTGTTTTCGGTTGGAGGTAGGGAAAAGGATTCTTATGTTTAGACTGGCTCCAGGAAGATTTAAATGAAGCCTTTGATATGGAGTCCTATATTTTTATCCTTTCCCTGCTACCCCAGTTCCTCCCACCTGCACTACCTTCCTTTAAATAATCCTTTTAAAAAACACACACAGGGCGTCTAAGTTTACCCCCTCAACAACAAATCTTCCATCCACCAACATACTTCCAAAACCACCTTCCCCTCAGGTGATCTTTCAAAGGGTATCACCACCAGGCGGCTCAGCAATGAGCCGCCTTTTATTTCATTCAAAAATTAGGTATACTTGTACCACAAAGGATGACCAATCAGTTTCTATACAATGAAATGGACGAGAATGACCTTTTTCTAAAAGTAGCAGAAGGCGACGAAACAGCATTTACGATTATCTACCAGCATTTCATGACCTTACTGGCCGGCGCTATGATGCGCCTCCTCCAATCTGAAAAAGACGTGGAAGAAGCCCTCCAGGAAGCATTCCTGCGAATCTGGCTCAACAGGGACAGCATCCCTGACATCACCAACCCAGGAGGTTGGGTAAGGAAAATAGTGATCAATGAATGTTACCGTCTGCTCAGAAAAAGAAAACTGCGTGATCGCCTGCAGGAAGATTTATTCTCCCTCGCAGACGATGACAGCTATGATCATGCCATCCAACAAGTCGCCTTCAACGAAACTAAACGCATCATTCAGGACGCCGTGGCCGAAATGTCGCCCCGCCAGGCTACTATTTATAACCTGAGCCGCATACAAGGTAAAACCACCAGAGAAATCGCAGCAACACTGCACCTGAGCAACGACTACGTGAAGAAAACCCTCGCCACCGCACTTGAAAAAGTAAGGAAAAAACTTATCGCCGCCGGAAAACTCCTCCCTTCTATATTATTATAGAAACCTCCTCCCCCCTATATTATCATAAAAAAAACCTCCCCTCTACATCATTATAAAAACCTCCCCCCATATTATCATAAAAACGCCTCCTCCTATATCATTATAAAACCTCCTTCCCTACATATTATCATAAAAACGCCTCCCCTCTATATCATTATAAAACCTCCTTCCCCCCATATTATCATAAAAACGCCTCCTCCTATATCATTATAAAACCTCCTTCCCCCCATAGTATCATAAAAACCTCCTCCCCCTATATCACCATAAAAAATATTTTCCCCCCTATACCCCCCTTTTCCATTTCCAAGGGTCAATTAAATATGGACCACCAAAGATTAGCTGATTTACTAAAAGCCTATGCCGACAATTCCATCACCCTGGAAGAAACCGACGAATTGCTTACCTGGCTCGAAACTCATCCCAATCATCCCATGGCGGAAGAAGTGGGAGAGGAATTCCTGCTCGCCAATCAGCATGTCACCACTAACCTGGAACCATACCAACACATTGCCAGTAAAATTCTGGCCACCGACCGACCTGTCATCCGCAAGGTCTTCCCCATTAAACGCATACTATCATATGCAGCTGCCATCGCATTGTTAATGGGTGTATTATTATACAATCTGTTAAAAGAGAACCACCAGCCGGTTATTATTGCTAAAACTATAACACCTGCCATTAACGGCGCTATCCTTACCCGTGGTGATGGCCGGCAAATTAACCTCGATACCTTACAGTCCACCAACCTGGGTAAAGAAGAGGGCACAGCTATTAAATTACACAAAGGACTACTGGCCTATGAAGGTTCGAACAACAGTGGAAACATGGTCTACAATACCATTCACACTCCCAATGGCAGAACCTTTCATGTCCTCCTGCAGGATGGCACCGGCGTATGGCTGAATGCCGGTAGCTCCATCACATACCCCGTTGCATTCAACGGTAAAACAAGAGAAGTCAGCATTACAGGAGAAGTCTATTTTGAGGTTGCCAATGCTGTCAATCAACCATTCAAAGTGAACATCGACGACAGGGCATGGGTACAGGTGCTGGGAACTGCATTTAATATCAACGCCTACAAAGATGAACCTTACATCGCCACTACTTTAATTCAAGGTGCTGTAAAGGCTGGCTACCGCCAACAGGAAGCCATTCTGCATCCCGGTCAGCAGGCGCTCGTCAACACAGATGGTGCTATGCAGTTAAAAGAAATAGCACCCACCGCCATCACCGCATGGCGCAATGGCCTCTTCCATTTCGATAACGCTTCCATCCCCGCCGTCATGCGCCAACTGGCCCGCTGGTACGATGTAACCGTCCGCTTCGAAGGTGCTCCATCTACCCGTTCCTTCTCAGGTGAGATCGGCCGTGATCTCAGTCTGCAGCAGGTACTGGCCATCCTTGAAACAATGAAAATTCATTATAAAATCAACAACAGGGAAATTATTATCACAGAATAAAAAACCAACCATCAATTTTTTTCATGCAACATTAAGAAGGGATAATACCGACCGTCAACTAAAATCAGTCCTGCAGAAAACAGGAACAAAGAATTGAATGAATAAAAAAACCGGGGATTCAGATTGGACCCTGCCCCCGGTTGATATTCAGGCGATTTCTTAAGGAATTTCTACAGCTTAAAACTACCACCTAAACATTGCAAAAGTATGCAAATTAAGGCGTATTGCGGCTCCGTTTTTAAGGAGAGACCGCTGTTCTCAACCAAAATCATGTTAGTCATGAAACTAACAACTGTTATTTTAATCGGCGCCTTCCTGCAACTGAGTGCCCATACAAACGCTCAGTTGATCAATTACACCGGGAAGTCCGTAAAGCTTGAAAAAGTATTTGAAGCCATCAAAGAACAAACAGGCTATGTGTTCTTTTATGATGATGCTGACATTAAAAACGCCGCTCCTGTAAACATACAGTTGTCTGGCGCAACAGTGAACAACGCCCTGCCGCAGGTTTTGCGAAACCAACCATTTGACTACAACATCCAGGGCAAAACTGTGGTCATCTCCCGCAAGGTAGACATCTTCCCCATGGAGATGAAAAAAGACGGCCCTGTCAATGGTGTGGTCATGTCGCCAAACGGCCAGCCACTCGCCGGTGCCACGGTGACTGTAAAAGGGAAACCCGTGAGCGTACTCACCGATGCCCAGGGACATTTCTCAATCAATGTTCTGAGCAATGAAACCCTCATTGTCTCTTACATTGGTTATAGCCGTATTGAAATCCCTGTATCCAGGTTAGATGCATTGACAATGGGTAAGATGGAGAAAACACCCGGTGGCAACTATACCCGCATGGTATCCGGCGACATGCTGATCGGCCTCGAACCCGTAGTCACTTCATTAGATGAAACCGTTGTAACAGGTTACCAGGTATTACGTAAATCGAGCGTAGCAGGTTCTGTGAGTTCGGTAAAATCTGCGGATCTCTACCTGAATGGTGTGAACAGCATCGAACAGGCTTTACAGGGTAAACTCCCCGGTGTAGTTGTTACCAACACTTCCGGTCTTACTGGTGTAAGACAACAAATCCGCGTACGTGGTACCTCTACCTTATTAGGTTCGCAGGAGCCGGTATGGGTGGTGGATGGTATCATCCAGCAGGATCCCTTGCCATTCAAAGCCACTACCCTGAATTCACTGGGTGATATTACGAGAGATAACTTTGATTATATCCGGGACTTCGTAGGCAATTCCATCGGCTGGCTTAACCCTAATGACATCGATGAAATCACAGTACTGAAAGATGCCTCTGCCACCGCTATCTATGGCGTAAAAGCGGCAAATGGCGTAATCGTGATCAATACCAAGAGAGGGCAGTCCGGACCCGCTACCGTTAGTTACTCTCTCAATACCAGCATGACTGACAAAGTAAATTATGACCGCCTGGAGATGATGAACTCCAAACAAAGAGTGGCCGTATCCAAAGAAATTTATGCACGCGGACTTGTATCCAACAGTATCAGTAACAATGTCGGCTATGCCGGTGCGCTCTCTCAATACCTGAATAAACAGATTACTGCCGAAGAATTTGATGCCAAAGTAGCAAGAATGGAAACGGTCAATACCGACTGGTTCAAACTGCTCTTTCGCAATGCAGTCAGCATGAACCATAACCTGAGCATTTCAGGAGGTAACCAGAACACCCGCTACTATGCCAGCTTTGGGTACAATACTACCAATGGTACTGCCATCGGTAATGATAGCAAAGCCTATACTGGTAATATAAATATTAATTCCCGCCTCTCTCCCAGGCTGAATGTAGGACTGCGTCTCTCTGCCAGCAACAAGGTGATCAACGGCTTCTATAAGGTCAACCCTTATGCATATGCCTCTGGTACCAACAGGGCTATTGAAGCATATACTACCGATGGTGATTTGTCTTTTTATACTGCATCCAGTGGGTTTCAGTATAATATCATCAATGAAAGGAACAATACAGGTCTCCGCACCAGCACGCTCTCTGCCAATACCAGCATGGATGTAAACTATGAAATCATTCCGGGGCTGGTATTTCAGACTTTATTTGGCTACAGTACCAGCAGTACCAATGGAGAATCTTATGCAACAGAACGTACTGAGTATATTGCCGGCATCAGGAATTATGACTATGGTACTGCAAAGTCTACTGATGTTGCGTATATCAACAGTAAAATGCCTGTAGGCGGAGAACTGAATGATGACGATAGCCGTAACATTACCTGGAACTGGCGTAACAGTCTTTCCTATAGCCATCTCTTTGCACAGAAACATGCGCTTACGGCCATGATCGGACAGGAGGCCAACAGCAGCAAGACTACAGGATTGTCTGCACGTACACTGGGTTTCCTCTATGGCAGAGGTAAATCTTTTGTTAGCCTGCCATTAACCTATACTGCAAATGGGACCGCTAATCCACTCTTACTTGAAAATACGCATGTATACACAGATAACCTGGTAAATAATGTAGGTCTCTACGCAACTGTCAATTATGTATACGACAACCGTTATGTTGTCAATGCCAGTGTACGTTCTGATGCATCTAACCGTTTTGGTCAGTTTACAGGGGAAAAATTCAACCCTGTATGGGCAGGTGGTGTGCGCTGGAATGCTGGCAGAGAAAAATGGTTTGACCACAGTGGCTGGATGTCTGATATGAGTGTGCGGTCCAGCTACGGTTTTCAGCGTAACATTGTAGCTGGTATCAGCCCTGACCTGATTATCAAAACACCTACAGGTGCCGCCAGTGCTTCAGTAGACCAGTTTACCGGTGAGTCGATGCTGACTTTAAGCAAATTACCGTATGCGGATCTGCGCTGGGAGAAGAACACTTCTGTTAACCTGGGATTTGACCTCAGCATTTTCCGTGGCAGGATACAAACTTCATTTGAATATTACTGGAAGAAAGGCAAAGACCTCATTACCCAATTGGCAGTGCCCGTAGAATACGGGGTTGAAACCATGCCGATCAATGGTGGTTCTATGATCAACCACGGCCTGGAAGTAAGCGCCAGCTTCGTACCCATCCGTACCCGTGACTTTACCTGGACGGTAAGTGCAAATACAGCTAAGAACTTCAACCAGGTTAAAAAGACAGGGACGCAGTTGAATTCTTACACTACGGCTGCCAGCGGCACTTTGTACAAAGAAGGTTATCCCGTATCCGGTTTCTGGGCCTTTGATTTTAAAGGTATAAACCCTGAGAATGGTTTACCAATCATCAATCTCGCCGTACCCAAAGGTGCCGATTCTTTGAATGATCCTACCAGTTATATGCGCTATATGGGTAAGCTGGATCCATTGATTACAGGTGGCCTGGGTATGAGCTTCCGGTATAAGCGTTTTACTCTTTTTACAGACCTCTACCTGCAGGTAGGTGGCAAGCGATTCCTGAAAGCGGCGTATCGATTAAATCCGTTGTTGCCAAGAGAAGACGAAAACCTCTCTGCAGAACTGCTGCAAAGATGGACGCCCGATAATACAACTTCCAATTTTCCCGGACTGCCTGATAATAGAATTCCTTATACAAAGTTGCCTAATGGCAAGACTGCCCTGGTATATGATATGTACAACTACAGTTCTGCACGTGTAGTAAACGCCAGCACACTGAGATGTAACAATCTGTCTATGGCCTATAGTTTCCCTGAACAGGTAATAAAAAAACTGAAGTGCAAAACGCTGAACATGTCGGGTGGTGTATCGCAGCTATTCTCTATTGTGAGCAGAGACTATAAGGGAAGGGATGCCGAAGTGGCTACCGGTGCGCAGCCCCGTACCCGCACCTATACCTTATCCGCCTCCGTTAGTTTTTAATTGTCAAACAGTACGAACATGAAGCAACTTATTATATATCTTTTGCCCATCTGCCTGCTATTCAGCTCCTGCAAGAAGTTCCTGAAGGAGACGAGTCCGGACGAGATCAAGCCTACTACTACTGATGATCTGTATGCTCTGATGATCAGTGATGCCTATCCTTATACAGCTAACCTGGAAGATTTTTCTGACATACTCACGGATGATGTGCGTAGTTACGGCATGCCCCGTAAATCGACAGGAGAACAGAACACCACTTATTCCAGCTATTACCAGAATGGACAAGGTGTATTCAAATATGATGCTGAAGAGCTGGATGGTTCCGAGGGTACAGCAGCGACGGCACTGAATGCCTGGGCAAGATATTACAGCAAAATTAAAGGCTGTAATATCATTATTGACTATATAGACAATGTGTCGGGAACACAGAAGGACAAGGATGCACTGGTAGGACAATCCTTGCTGCTGAGAGCGTTTTATTACTTTAAGCTGCTGCAGTTGTATTGTGCGCCATATGTTGCCAGTGCAGCATCTACGCCTGGTGTGCCATTGATCTTGTCGATGCAGGTGAGTGACGAACACATTGGCCGCAGTACCCTGCAGGAGACTTTTGACCAGGTAGAAAAAGACCTTACTCAGGCAGCGACATTGCTGGAAGCAAACTATAAAACGCCCAACGCTTATCGCGTAGGTTACATAGCCGCCTATGCATTACTCTCCAGGGTATACCTGTATAAAGGGGAGTGGGACAAAGCGATCGACTATGCTGAAAAAGTGCTGGCGGAACGTTCCCAGTTGACTGATATGAGCCTCTCTTCTTCCTCCGGTTCATTATATATATATGATCAGTCACAGAGCGCAGAAGTGATTTTTCAATATGGGTCTAATCCCAGTGGTGTTACCACGTTTTTCCCTTCTCCGATTAGCTATTCGGGCATGCATGCACCTTACGAAGTAGCTGATGAACTGGGCCAGCTGTATGAAAATAATGACCTGCGGTATAAGTTTTACTTTTATAAAGTTACCGTTTCAGGAGCTAGTTATAACACCCGTAGTTCCAAGATTGGTGTAAACAGTAAAGGCGGTGATAAAGGGATCCGTGTAGCAGAAATGTACCTCAATGCAGCGGAAGGACTGGCCCGCCGCTTCAAGTCCGGCGGCCAGGAAACCGATCGTACCAGTGCATTGCAATACCTGAATACCCTGCGACAAAACAGGTTTTCTTCTCCATATACCACGATCGATATACAGAATGCTGACTCGCTTATCAGTTTTGCACTGGCAGAAAGAAGAAGAGAGCTATGCCTGGAAGAAAACTTCAGATGGGCAGATATCAAGCGGTTGGGATTGTCTGTGACTCACAATTTCATTGATGCAGACGGGAATAGCACCATCTATACACTGGCGGCAAACAGTCCGTTGTATGCATTACCTATTCCTGTTACTGCTTTAGAGAGAAATAATAAACTGACTCAAAACGCCCGTTAAAAATGAAATTAGCAATCTATATATTCCTTTTGCTGGCATTGGTTGCCTGTAAGAAGCAGGAAGAAACGCTCACCCCTTCTGCGAGCCTGGTTTATACATTACCACAAGGTAGTCATGATTATGATACGACTATCCTGGATTATTATAAAAAGTATGGCACCTACCTATTGTATCAATTCACAGACAGGGACGCCTACTGGACGCCAACCGGCTGGAAAAATGCAAGGTATGATTCTGCTGGTGCCTACTGGAATGTGGGGTTCCTGGCAATAGAAGCAGAGGAAACGTATGTAGGCAAACAACTGGAAGTAATACAGCGCCTTTGGTTCAGGTATTATTCCGATAAGTTCCTGAAGCAGTTTTTACCTGTGAAGATCCTGCTCTGTTCTAAAATAGACTCTTCTTATCTGGGGTATGATTTTTCTACGACCCCAACTACTTTCTACCTGAAGTATAAGGAGGTTGCCGCATGGTACAACTATGACAATATCTCTGTTAATTTTGGTAATGCCAATGTAGAAAATATGACAGCGAAAGATTCCGGTTATTTCATCTGGAAAGTATCGCAGGCTTTTATGGCAGAAATCTTCGCAACAAAACCTGTTGCTGCTACAGACGATTTTACAAAGCTTACCAGCTATACAACGAAGTTTACCACCCAGGCAGCGGCTTATGCGGCAGGATCCATTTCTACCTATTACAGCGCATCTGCACAGAATGACTGGGAAAAATTTATGCTGGCGATGGTGAGTTGTTCCGAAACCATGCTAAACCAGGCAGAAGCAGCATCATCCTACAGCAATAAAGGTATTCTCAACCCCCTCAAGGATACCAGTGGGAAAATAAAAAAGCGGTATAACATCGTACGGAATTATTTCATCACAAACTATAATGTAGACCTGCAGGCCATCGGCAATGCCGCTATCCCGCAATGATTGAAGAAAGATGACGACTTTAAAGCGATTAATCCTTACCTGCATGTTCTATGCAGCCCCCCTGTCATTGTCAGCACAGTCTGCTGATAGTATTCCATCTATGGAAAGCTTTATTAAACCGACGGCTGTGCGTCACCAGGGAATGTGTAATATTTATATACAGGAAGGGCGCTACCTCATGGAAGTGCCGGATAGTATTAATGGACGTGATATCCTCTCTGCTATTACGATTGTAAAAGGTGCTGCACAGGTAGAGCGTAAGCCCGAAAAGCGATTCGGTTATGCAGGAGATGCCGTGTTTGAAAGAGTGATCCGCTTTGTGAAAGCAGGGGACAAACTCAATATCGTACAACCTATATTTCAGAATGCACAGGATTCAACCACCATCTATTACAAGGTAGCTAACAATACTTTGATGCCTGTATTATTGTCTTTTCCTGTAAAGGCAAAGAGTGATCATGCTGTACTGATTGATTTTACAGAGACACTTACCGGGGATGGAGATCTCTTTGCATTGAAAGGAGCAAAGAAAGAGTTGAGCTTAGGTAATCTTGAAGCAGACAAGTCTTCCATCTTAAGTATTCGTTGCTTTCCTGCTAACATGAATTTCCGGTCTCTGCGCACTTATGGTCCTGGAGGGGAAAGTAAAAATTCTTCTGCATGGGAGGTCGGTGCTTCCTGGGTATTATTGCCGCTGCACCCAATGCCGCAGCGCTTTGAGGATAGCAGGGTAGGTTATTTTACAAAGACAATCAGAGACTACGATAACTATGCAACTAATCCCAGGATGGTACAGTTGACTATCCGCTGGGACTTGCACCCTAAGGCGGCAGACGTGCCCCGTTACCTGGCAGGAGAGTTGGTAGAACCAGAACATCCGATTGTGTTTTATATCGATAAGCATACGCCTGCTTACCTGGTTCCTTATTTTATAAAAGGGGTGAATGCCTGGCAACAGGCATTTGAAAAAGCTGGTTTCAGACATGCCATTTATGCATTGCCGGAACCATCTGAAGAAGATAGTACCTATGCCATGGAAGATGTCAGGTTCTCTTATATCTCTTACAAAGGTTCTCCTATTGAGAATGCCTATGGTCCCAATGTAAGCGATCCCCGGTCCGGTCAGATCATCAGTAGCAGAGTCGCGGTTTTTCACAGTGTGTTAGACCTGATACAGCGCTGGTATTTTTCTATGTGTGCAGCGACCGATACAGCAGCTCGTCATTATCCGCTGAGCCATGATGTGATGGGCCGGCTGATACAGAATGTCATCACTCATGAGGTAGGGCATACGTTGGGGTTAAAACACAACTTTGGTGGCAGCGCATTTTATGAAGTAGATAGTATTCGTAAGCCAGCTTATGTGGCAAAGAATGGTTTTGGGGCATCCATAATGGATTATATGCGATTCAATTATACTGCACAGCCGGAAGATCATATGCCAGACACCCTGTTGGTACCAGGTATTGGTGTGTATGATTTGTTTGCAATTGAATGGGGGTATCGTTACCTGCCCCAATTTACAACACCAAAAGCGACTTCCGACTCATTGGAACGCTGGGTGACGGAAAAGCGAAAAGATATTCGCCTTCGCTTTGGTAGAGAGAATGACCAGATGGATCCACGTTATCAATCGGAAGATGTAGGGAGTGACCCGGTAAAAGCCGGCAAACTGGGTATTAAAAACCTCCAGCTTACCATGCAGCATTTTAATGAATGGATGAAGACGTCTGAGAATGATCCTGCTCATTACAGACAGCAATACAGGAGCCTGTTAGGCCGATATCATAATTACCTGTTGCATGCGCTGGTTGAGGTAGAGGGACGGTATAATAACAGGGAAGCAAAGCCTGAGGAAAACCTCCCCTCTTACGAGCCGGTACCCAGGGCAAGACAGGAAGCTGCTGTTGCTTTCCTGGAAGAATACTTGTTGGAGTATCCCAAATGGTTGTTTGATACAGCTATTATGAAGAAAGCGGCATTCGAATTTGACAGGGATGGTATGGAGCCTTTCAATATTACTTTGTCCCGTTTGATCATGTCATACAGCCATATAAGTGATAACCTGGCGGTCAATCCAAAGGGCTATACTACAAAGGAACTGTACGAAAGATTATATACAGTGATATTCAGTAAACCGGCTACCAGTGAATTCAATAGGGAGCTGCAGCGTACATTACTCATAAAATCATTGTCAATAGTAGCATCATCTTCAGGTTTTTCAGATGATGTAAGTGTACAGCTGCTGGCTATAATTGATAAGATAGGTACAAAAAGCAGAAAAGAATTACAGGTAAGTACTGATGTGCTCCTGAAAGCACATTGGGAGTCACTGGCAGATATGATTACCATTTGGGAAAACGGAAATGCTTCCTCACTGGCAGCAGGTAAATAAATAATATTGGCATATGAGAAGACCACTGATAACAGTTTGTCTGCTATTGAATGTAGCACTGACTACTGCACAAAATAAATCACCGCAATCCTATAAAGAGTTTTATAAGGATGGCATGAAGAAAATAGAAGGAGATTATTCTATTTACAGGAAAGATAAACACTATTACCTGGAAATACCAGACAATGCACTGGGAAAAGATGTATTGGTAATGGGATATGTAAGGAAAGGAAATTCATCTGCAATAGCAAAATCAGCAGGTATTATCCGGTTCAGTAAAGGTATCAGCAACTCGTTGAATGTAACCCGTATTAGTTTTAATGAAGGTGCCAGCGGTGATATCAATGGGGATATGGAACCAGTAATAAAACGGTCGGGTTTATTGCCTGTCAGTTACGGTTATTCAATAGTCGCAACAGGAAAGAAAGGTGGTTATATTATCGAGATTTCCCGTCAGATTCTTGAAGGAGGAGATTGGTTTGCATTTCCTGATTTGACTTTCCTGAGTCATCCTGATCCGGAGCGCTCGGTGGTGGAAGATATTAAAACTACAGAAAAGGCAGTACGGTTTGCAGTAGAACGGTCTCAGACAGATTTTAACAAAGACTTTGTATCAGGCAGGGATATGGACAATGCCAATACTTACGAAATAGAACTTGTATTCCAGCAATTGCCTGACGAAAAGATGCCACGAAAACTGGCAGAGAAAGCATCTCCATTTGAAACATTTAGTTTCATGGACTATGGCAGAACAGCTTATACCGCCCGCAAAACATCTTTTATTCATAAATGGAATATCAATAATAAAATTAGTGTAGCACTAGACCCGAATATTCCTGCTTTTTTCAGAAAGTATATTGAGCAGGGTGTACTGGCATGGAATGTAGCTTTTCATGGAGATGTATTAAAGATTGTACAGGATCAGCAGTTAAGCCCTGGGTATATACTGGTGAACTGGGGTAATACTTATAATTCACCCATCGTTGCGACCGTTGAGCATCCTGAAACAGGTGAAATACTCGCAGCCCGTATTAATGTAACCGAAGCGGTAACGGATCAACTGATGTTACGATACTTGCTGCAATGTGGCGCCAATGATAAAAGAATTATAAAAGATATCAGGAACCCGGATATCCAGGGTGAGATTTTAAGGTGGCTCATGACCCAAACCGTAGGTGAAGCATTGGGCTTACGTGCGAACCTGAGCGGCAGTGCTGCTTATACCACTGCACAACTACGGAATCCCGCATGGATGAAGACGCATGCTTTCTCGGCTTCTATCATGGATGACATAGAATTTAACTATGTAGCTCAACCCGAAGATCACGTACCTGTGAGTACACTGATGCCGGGCATTGGTGAAGCAGACATTGCTGCGATCGAATGGGGATACGGACAAGGGCCGGCACCTACGTACTTGCCGGAAGATTCTTTGAACCCGCTTACACAGCATTATGACCTTGCTTCTGATAAGATCATGGCGTCTACACTTGCCATTAAAAATTTGCAGCGCGTGTTCCTGCAACTGGATACTATCAGCAAACAACTGGATGGTACGGAAGACCTTTTTAAAAGCAATGGATCCCTGTATGGTGCGGCATTGATCAGCTATGAGAAATACTGTATGGATGTGTCAGCGCTGATTGGTGGGGTATGCCGCAAGCCACTTTCGCTGGGAGAAGAAAAGATAAAGGCAGATGCTGCTGTACAAAAACAGGCATTGGCTTTCTTACAACAATATGTGTTCAGCGGCCCTGCTGCGTGGATGAAAATAAATGGTACACCTGGTGGTCGTGTGATCAGCGTAGAGGAGTCATTTACCCACATGCAGATTGCTATTCTGAAATCACTTATTGACATAAGAAAACTTGACCAGGTGGCAGATGCAAATGAGA
This sequence comes from [Flexibacter] sp. ATCC 35208, assembly GCF_001975825.1. Classification (GTDB taxonomy): domain Bacteria; phylum Bacteroidota; class Bacteroidia; order Chitinophagales; family Chitinophagaceae; genus Chitinophaga. The sequence goes on along the minus strand of NZ_MTKN01000013.1, from coordinate 62,560 downwards.
TTTTCAATTTCATTGATAAAGAAGTGTTCTTTTCCTTCAGTAAAGAGAAAGTGCTGACTACAGAAGAACGTACGATGCAGGCAAAATTTGTATACGAGCTTGCCCAGGCTACTTACAAAGCTAATATCAGTACTGGTTTAAATGATGCCAATGTACTGCTGCATTATTATATGATCACGACGATGAAGAAACTGGAAGATATGGCAAACACGCATCCGGATATGCTCACCAGGGAAAACTTCCGCCTGATGAAAATGAAAGCAGAACATGAATTTTTTCATAAAATAAAAGCCTGACTATGAAGAATATCATATATTCCTTACTGCTGGCATGCGCGTTTAGTCCGCTGATGGCCCAGCACAGGGAGATCGCTTTTGAACATGCACCGTTACCTGATCTGCTGGCCAGATCAGCAAAAGAACATAAACTTGTATTTGTAGATTGTTATACCTCCTGGTGTGGTCCTTGCAAAGAGATGTCGACCTATGTATTCACAAAAGATACTGTAGCCGACTTTTTTAACACGCAGCTGATCTCTTTAAAGCTGGATATGGAAAAGGGAGAAGGACCGGAAGTCGGCAAAAAATACCGGGTAGGAGCATATCCGTCATATCTCTTATTAAATGAGAAAGGAGAGCTGGTGTATAAATTCGTTGGAGGCATGCCAGCAGAAGAATTTCTCAAAAAGGTATCCGAAGGGATGGACCCTGATAACAGGATGGCACAGATCTTCCGCAGGTATGAGTCGGGAGATCGCAGCCCGGCGTTAATGCGGGAATACATCGTATTAACTTTAAGGAACAAGGAAATAAAGCGGGGAAAGGAACTCAATATAGAATACACCCAATCTCTTACCGCGCAGCAGAAGCTCCTGCCTGAAAACTGGTTTCTTTATGGAGAGAACCAGTTTTCCCGCGAGCTCTCTGATATGCATAGCCCGGACTTTACATACCTGGTAGAACACTGGCAGGACTTTGCCAAAGTAAAAGGCATTGATTCTATCAATCACAAGATCTCCGGCGTATTCCGTAAACTTACCAGCTATTGCCTGCAAGGTTATTACCAGAAAGATATCGGGTATCAAAAAGAAGACTTTGTTGTCTATCGTAAGCAAATCAAACACACACAGGTGCCAGATAAAAAAGACCTGATGATCATGATGGACATTGCCGAAGCAGCCTGTCAGGGAGATGCACAGCTTGTTACCAACCTGATTGCAGATCATATAGCCCAATTCAGTAGTCCGAATATGGATATTATATTTGCTTACCTGTCTTTCATTCCATCCTATAAAAAGAAGGAATATCCGCGTTGGGAAGAAATCATTCATACCGTAGCCGCTCATTCTCAAAACCATTTCCTCGTCGATCATGTTAAATCGTATTTTTAAAACAGGCCTGCTGGTCTTACTTGCTGGTAGTCTGTATGCTCAGGATACTTATTATGATGCCCCAAATCTGGCCAAACAGATGGGATCTCTGACCGTTATTCCTTTTTTTGTAAAGGGTACTGATAAATGCTGGTTTAGTGCGGACAAGGACTATTACCTGGTGGATGCGAAGCGCGGCACCCGTCAGTGTATTTCTGATAAAAAATACCTGGGGGGCTTGCTACAGGAGTTATTGCACCAACCTGTGGATACGGCAGCTATCAAAGTAGAGATGCCTGGTAGCAATGATATGGGAATCTATTATAAAGAAGCCCGTTATTCTTATAGCCTGGCGAATGGGAAACTGGTCCCCGCCATCCCCCATAATTATCCTCATTCCGGCTGGCGTAATGGTTTATCACCAGATAAGAAATGGCAGCTGGTGGCGAAGAACCATAACCTGTTTCTCCGGAAAAATTCGGATAGTTCTATGTTAAAGTTGTCTTTTGATGGGGAGTTATATCACTCTTTTAACATGAATGATGCTGACACTGGTACTTTGCGCGAATCAAATACAGAGGCGGTATGGATAAAAGGAACTTCAAAATTTTACATAGTCAGAAAGGATCGGCATAAGGTTGGTACAATGACTGTTGTGCATAGTTTGTCTACTCCCCGCCCAAGGGTAGAGACGTATAAATATGAACTGCCGGGCGATAAGGATGTGACGCAGTATGAGTTATACCTGGGCGATGCTTCGGAAGGGACCTTTCTGCCTGTAAATACGGGCGATTGGAAAGACCAGGAGCTGGAAGTGCTGTATGGCGGTGCTAAGGTGTATTTCCTGCGGAAGAAGCGTACAAGGGATGAGATGGACTTATGTGCAGTAGATTGGAAAGGTACAGTGCAGGTACTGATCCATGAGGTGAGTCGTCCTTTTATTAATGATGATGTATTCTCCGCTGCAATTCTCAATGATGGTAAAGATATTCTCTGGTGGTCAGACCGGAGTGGCTGGGGGCATTATTATTTATATGATGGTGCCGGTCATTTGCAGGGTGCAGTTACAGCGGGAGACTGGACAGCGGGTAAGTTACTGAGAGTAGATACGGCTTCAAAAAGACTATACTTTTATGGCTATGGCAGGGAGCAGGGTATCAATCCTAACTACTCCTTTGTGTACGCCGTAAATTTCGATGGCAAAGGGTTGCGGCTGCTCACGCCTGAAAATGCCAACCATGAGGTGTTCATAGCGCCTGGCAATCAGTTCTTTGTTGACAACTATTCGCGGATAGACATGGATCCCCGCACTACTATCAGAAGTACCAGTAGCAACTGGCAGATGGAAATCTGGAAACCAGACCTGAGCCGGTTGTACAAATATGGCTGGAAAAGACCGGAGATGTTCACCATCAAAGCTGCCGATGGGGTAACGGATATTTATGGACTGATGTGGAAGCCATTTGACTTTGACAGTACTAAAAAGTACCCCATCATTTCACAGGTATATCCGGGACCGCAGACAGAAACAGTATGGTCCTCGTTTACAGTGCTGGACAGGTATAATAATACCGCCCTGGCACAGACGGGGAGTATCGTGGTCTGTATGGGGCACAGGGGTGGATCGCCTTACCGCAATAAAGCATATCATACATATGGTTATGGCAACCTCCGTGACTATGCGTTGGACGATGACAGGCATGGGATCATCCAACTGGCTGCCAGATATCATTTTATTGATACCACCCGTGTCGGTATCTTTGGTCATTCCGGCGGGGGAATGATGGCGGTAGCGGCAATATGTACCTACCCTGATTTTTATAAGGTAGCAGTGGCCTCCTCCGGTAATCATGATAATAATATATATAACCGTACCTGGGGTGAAACCTTTCAGGGAATCGATTCCGGTTTTGCGTATCATGTAGCGCTGAACCAGGCACTCGCTTCGAAATTGAAAGGGCATTTATTATTAGTGACCGGAGAGGTAGATACGAATGTGCATCCGGCGGCTACCTATAGAATGGTGAATGCGTTGATACAGGCGGGAAAAGACTTTGACATGCTCGTATTGCCGGGGCAAAGTCATACTTACGAAGACACTTACAAAGCATATTTTCAACAACGGCTAAGACAATACTTTAAGTTCCACTTATGATAAAAAAAGGCGAGTCTGATCAGACTCGCCTTTTATATTATATAATAACCATCCTTCCTATTCTGATCATTACTATCCACGATCCCCTCGTACCTTTGAAAACCTTTGCCAACAAAGAATAACCATCTATCAGAAAAAAACGCACATTGTTTTAAAATGTCCATTTATAACCAGCCGAGAAGGCGTGTCATCCAGTTTATTTTTATCGGTCTCGTACTGCTGATTGTTTCCCGTTTATTTATACTGCAAATAATTGATAAGAAATATTCCAAGCTGGCAGATGCCAACTCCGTAGTGAGAAAAGTCGTCTATCCCAGCCGTGGAATCATCTTTGACAGAAAGGGGAGAAGTGTGTTGCGCAACGATGTGATGTACGACCTGATGGTCACTCCATCGAATGTAAAGAAAATTGACACGGCTTACCTGTGTAAGATCTTAGGGATTGATATGCCAGAGTTTAAGAAACGCATCGTGGCGGCAATTGTCAGGAATGGCCGGGTAAGACAGTCGGTTTTTGCACCGTTGTTATTGCCGGATGTATATGGGCAGTTGCAGGAAAGTATGTACCAGTTTCAACCGGGTTTTGAGCTGATGCCCAGGCAGATCCGTTCTTATCCTTATAGTGGTGCCGCCAATATATTGGGCTACATAGGTGAGATCTCGCCACAAATGCAGTTGAACCCTGCTTATAAAGATTATAACATGGGTGACTACCTGGGGATGACAGGATTGGAGAAAACCTATGAGCACATTCTGATGGGGCAAAGAGGGATTCAATACCTTGTAAAGGATAACCTGAATCGCACACAGGGGGCGTATGAGAAAGGTGAATTTGACACAGCGGCAATAGCGGGCAAGAACCTCCGTCTATCATTGGATATTGATTTGCAGGTATTGGGTGAGCGGTTGATGCATAATAAGATAGGTAGTATTGTCGCCATCGATCCGCAAACAGGTGGTATATTGGCGATGGTAAGTGGTCCTTCATTTGATCCTAATTTATTGACGGGTTCTTACAGGGCGCGCAATTTTAATAAACTATTTAGCGATACGACCAAGCCATTGTTCAACAGGGCTATTCAGGGTACGTACGCACCGGGTAGCTCCATGAAACCATTGACAGCGTTGGTCGCGCTGGATGAGGGGATCATTACCCCTGATTTTGGTTATCCCTGTCATGGTGCATATTTGTCCTGCGGACGTAGAATTGCCTGTGAGCATAGTGAAGCCGGGCATGCAGCAAATTTACGACTGGCTATTTCTCACTCCTGCAATTCTTACTTTGTGAACCTGTACCGGATGGAAGTGGATGCAAAGAAATGGGGTGGAGTAGAAAAAGGGCATCAGAAGTGGTATGAATACATGACGTCATTTGGGTTGGGACATCGGTTAGGTATTGATATACCGGGAGAATATGCGGGTTATGCGATTGATTCGGCGGGTATGAATAAGCGGTATCATGGGCAGTGGAATTCCTGTACAGAGTTGTATGTAGGGATGGGACAGGGCGCAGTGGCGGTCACGCCTTTGCAGATGGCGAATGCGATGTGTATCATTGCAAATAAAGGATTTTACTACCTGCCGCATTTTGTGAATAGTATTGATAATGATGTGGCTGATGTGCTGAAGAAGTTTAGGGATAAACATACGGTAGCGCATGTAAAAGATACGGCTTACCAGTCGGTGATATTGGGAATGGAAGATGTGGTGGAGAGTGGTACGGGTAGAAATGCACAGATAGAAGGGGTGATCGTGTGTGGAAAGACAGGTACGGCAGAGAACAATGCCATCGTAAACGGGCAATTGAAGAAGATGAAGAGCCATGCTTTCTTTGTGGCTTTTGCACCGAGAGATCATCCGAGGATAGCGGTGGCGGTGATTGTGGAGAATTCTGGTTATGGGGGCACCTTTGCGGCGCCGATTGCAGGATTGATGATGGAGAAGTATCTGAATGATACGATTTCAGTAAAGAAGAAGCCGGTAGTGCAAAAGATGCTGGAGACGGTGACGATGGATCCGGTGGTGCTGGCAAAGTCCAGGCTGGATTCATTGAATGGCGCGACGGCTCATCTCACGACAGAGCAGATTATGAAAGAGTATTTCAGGAATTAATCTGGTTTAGAAACTTCATTGGATTGGGTCATATCAATGGCGCGACGGCTCATCTCACGACGGAGCAGATTATGAAAGCGTATTTCAGGAATTAATCTGGTTTTAGAAACGTCCTTGTATTAGGTCATATCAATGGAGCAACGGCTCATCTCACGACAGAGCAGATTATGAAAGCGTATTTCAATAATTAATCTGATTTTATAAACTTCATCACATTAGTAATACCATTGGCTTTTGTAAGCACCACTATGTACATGCCATTTGGTAAATCAGAGACTGACAGTGCCAGGCTTGTTTTGGTGAGCATGTCTTCTCTACGCAGGTAGGTCTTACCATCCATACCATATATTTCCAATAGCTTCCAGTTAGAGAGCTGGTCGATAGTAAGAGAGGTATATGCCGGATTGGGATATAGACGTGGCCCTGTAGTAACAGTTGGATCCGGATCTACGGCAGTGATCACATCTACATTGAAAGTAAGTTGATTGCTGGATACCTGTGACGCAGTAAGACAATCCGTTAAGCTGCTGGTGAGCAGACAAAGAATTTTATCTCCTGTTTTCTTTGGCGTGTAACTGATCGTATCGGCAGTGGCTTCGCTGATGTTGGCCCAGGTATGTGTATTGGTGCTGTCCATCCATTGGTAGAATGGGTAGGTACCACCGTTGGAGATGGTGGATGTTAAAATAGTAGATACATATTGTCTTACAGAAGTGGTGCCAGTGATAGTGATGACAGGTGTAGCAGCAGCATTCACTTTTAAATAATGTACAGCGGTGCTGTCATCATCTGCCATACAACGATACAGGTAGCCGGACCATGACAGTAAGGAATTATTTAAGCTTAAAGTGCTTGTATTTGCCCCGCTTATATTTACATAACCACTCCCCGTATTTTGCTGCCATTGATAGGAGGAAGCGGTGTTGCTATAACTCAATGTCAATGTTGTTCCTTCACACACAGTCACGGTATCAGTGGTAATAACATCTACTTTAAATGTAAGTTGGTTGCTGGTTACCTGCGAGGTCGAAAGACAACCAGTTAAATTGCTGGTGAGTATGCAACGGATCTCATCGCCTGTTTTGGCAGGTGTATAAGTAAGTGTATTATTGACTGCATTGCTGATACCTGCCCATGTATGCGTGCTGGTGCTATCCATCCATTGGTAGGTAGGAGAGGTGCCACCATTGGTGATCGTAGCGCTTAAAGTGGTAGCTGTGTTTTGTACCATCGCAGTTGTACCGCTAATGGTGATAGTAGGCGTGACAGTGGAATTCACTAATAGATAATGTACCTCCGAACTATCATTATTCGCCACACAACGATAGCGGTAACCGGACCATGTGAGCAGGGCATTATTCAATGTGTAGGTGGCAGAAGTTGCCCCGCTTATATTTACATACCCACTGCCCGTATTTTGCTGCCACTGATAAGCAGATGCAGTGTTACTGGTGGTCAATGTAACACTGCCTCCTTCGCATACTGCTACCGTATCAATCTTACCAAAAGTGATATCCACCAGACTCAGAGAAGCAAAGGTGCTCCCGGTGCCCACTCTTAAATAAATATCCAGCGAATCTACTCCGGAAACGCCTGTGTAATTGATGGCTCTGTCATATTCCGGACTGGCACTGGTACTATATCTGGTCTCAATGCTCTTAGCAGCGCTCCAATCTTCAGCTGCTAAACGGGTTTCTAAGATCCTTGGTGTACTACTTGCATCTACTCTCGCGCCCCACAACTTGAAATTGTAGATCTTGTTTTGCGACAATCCTTTAATACGGAGTATCACTCCATCGGGATTGATAGAATTATACAGGAACATATTATCCGACAAGGCAGTAGCAGGATAATCGTCCACACCTACAGAAAATCCATTATTATTAATCCCCCTGGTTGTAGCAGTTGAATTATAAGTTCCATCCGGGGTACCTATAATTTTCATAGAAATCGTTGTCGTACTATCACCTGTAGTAAGGAGCTGGCTAATGGTTGCGCCATCCCTGAAGCCCGCCGATCCACCACTCCCATACCAGTTATTCCAGTAATTACCATATGCATCCGGAGAAGCTGTAGGCTGGCCCATAGCCGTACCACTTGGTAAAACAGTATTCACACCATCACCCCCTAAGTCGACCAGGATCCTGTTGGTATTCCGTACTCTTACACTGGCCGAAGAGCTGGCCGCTGCCAATGTCACAATATTGGAATAGGCAGAATAAGTCCCATTTGTATATTTAGTCCTGACCCTGAAGTATTGTGTAGTCGTATAAGAATTAGAATAAGTCTTTTTGACGGTGTCGGTAACCGTATCAAAGGTGCTCCAAGTACTCCCATCCGAAGAGGTCTCAATAATATATGCCCCCGTCACTGCCTGAAAGTATTGTAGCCAGCGTGCAAATAGACTATCTGCAATAAACTGGTTTCCCGCAGAATTCAGATGCACCCCATCACCTGCACCATATACGGGATTGATCTCCGCATCTGTACTGGCAGCTGTATTCACAACATTATTAAACCCCTCTATATACCGGGTAGGCCATGCTGCGCGTATACTATCCGCCAGCACTTTCAATTGTGTCTGCAAAGTGGCATTGAAGGTCGTACGGGGTTGGGTGGTTTCCCAGAATATGGGAACACCATTATTCAGGGCCAATGCATCCAGGTATCTTAAGTTCGCCATGATTTCTGCATTCGTCAACCCATTTGCCACATCATTTGTAGGCAAAGAGATGAACATAAAATCAGGGTTACTGTTCAGCGCACTATCGATATTCGTACCTGTGGTACCGCCTTTGGAAGCCGGCATCAGGTTCGCACTTGCATACCCCGCCACAGCGAGGTTGATCCAGGTAGGACTGGATGTATTGCTTGTGAGCCATGCACTGATCTTATCACCGAGACGATCGGGATAAGATAGTAAATATCCTGCAAGGGTAGAAGATCCCAACCCGACTACAAGCGGGCTGTTGGTAAGGGTTTTGTCATTTGTATTCCAACGTAAGGTAAAGGTGTTGTCACTGTTCCTATATACTCCTGCATGTAAAGTGGTATCGTTAGCATTTACTGTCAAACTGGCTATACAAAATACCAGTATAAAAAAATAATACCGCATAGAAAAGACTAAAGTTAATCTTTATGTGGAAATTTGTTGTAGTAAATGTTGGATGTTAGATAGTTATAATATATCTACCCCTCCCCCAAAAACAGTAAACTCAATATTGGCCAAAATCTTTGTCGTGTAAATAGCCAGGACCCTATTCCGGCTATTTACTTATTGTCTCCCGTTAAGTGTAACTGCACCATCTGTACAGGTAATCACGAATCATGTGGGGTATGAGTATAATCTTCCCAAACATGCTATAATTAAAGCAGATTCCAAACAGTCCATCGATAAATTTGAACTGATTGTCGCTAATACCGGGCAAACAGTCTATGAAGGTTCGGCAGTATACAGCGGACTTGTCTTTTTCAACTTATTTCAATCCTCAACAGATCTCACTGACGGCTTATCGTCTGTTCAAGGCGTACGCATTACTACAGCAGAAACCCGGCACTGATTATCGTCAATACCTGAGAAGAATACTGGACGAAGCTACTTATGGGGCGGATTACTTAGCGCGCATGCAGGTAAATAATGGTTCCTTCTATCGTTCTGTCGCAGCGCCGGGGCCCGGCAAACTGGCGAAGGATGGGTTGATCCGTGCAGAGGATAAAGGATATCACATCAAGCAGTCCAAAGACCAGTCTCATGGTGACACTACCATGGACGAACATAACTGGCGCAGTTTCCAGTGTAGTTATCGCTCCGTAGCTGGCTTATCAATAGCTGCATCAGTCATGACAGTATGCATGAAAATACGCAATACAATGACGAAGTCAACGACAGAAAAGATGTAGTGTATATCTTTTCTGTCGTTGACTGTTTATCGCAAAAGGAAAGATTATCAATGCGAAATAATCACACTGTTAGATTTTATGGAAATGCATCTTAAACAACTCTGTTTTTGTTTTAATATCAAGTTTAAAGTAAATATTCTTCATGTGATATTGTATCGTATTCAGGCTAAGATGTAACCTGGCAGCTATCTCTTTGTGAGATAATCCCTCTAATACCATTTGCGCGACTTCCTTTTCTTTTTTTGTCAGCTTCTCCTTTACAGCAGGCTGAGGAAGATCATTTCTGAAAACCATATACCTGAATATGTGCTGGCTCACTACTGGTTGCCCATATAACAGCATATTAAGGATCTTATGATAAATACTGCTGAAGTTCTCTGATTTTTGAAGATAACCATCAGCCCCCCTATCGAACGCTGCCTTAATCAGATGTTTGTTCTCATCCTTTGTAAGTATTACAATCAGCATTTCAGGTTTTATCTGCTTTAGCGTCTTAATGGTATCCTCTTTTTGAATCTCAGTCAAACAAATGTCTAACAGTAAAAGATCAGGATTCAGGGATGAAGTATTATATAATAACTGCATCGCGTTACGCAGATTGGCCGAATGCAGGCATGAAGAAAATTGTTTATCATTCAGGATATACCTCATTAAATCGTCGCTAAATTGAGGGTCTTCATCGATAATTCCAATTTGATATATACGATTAGTCGTTATGTAAGTATTAGGCATTTGGATTAGTTGTTTTGTCTATTTTCGAGGGATTGCAAACCCATGCGGAACGTTGATCTTAGCGTCCTACACTTTTATGTGGTAAAAATAATCTGTATAAATCCGAAATTTAATTTTGAGGCGATCAATATGTTAAGTAAATGTCATCATAATAACAGACGATCTTTAATATTGTTAAACTCATTTGGGGATATTTTCTAAATCCTTAGAACAAATATTAAGATGCTATGTTTAGCTTATTAGCAAAATATGCAAAAGTGAGTTAAAAATATTGATTATTGGATTTTATATTTTACAATAGAATTATTGATTACTATGATCAGTCAATTTTTATATCATGTAAAGACTATTTGAACCCTTAAATATTTAATTGTCCGTTAGCGAAAAACAAAATTAAGAACAGACACAACAGGCTACCGTAAGATAAATTCTGCGGAAAATTTCCATTAATTATTACAGGTATCATTTAATTAAAAAATGAACAGCGTTAAAGTTATGCCCTGTACATCCGATGCGTTTAATAGTTATCCAGATATAACAACATGAATAAAAAAATTGGAGGATTCAACACTGGTCTGATAATAAGAAATACAGGCATTGTATTGCTGTTGATATTATTAGTGGTGGCACTTTTTTCAAAAAGGATATTTATTACCATTAAGCCAGGAGAGGCTGGCGTATTGTATAATATATTTACCGGTACAGATATGAGCAGAACATACGGTGAAGGATTACATTTAATCAGCCCGGTTAATACCATGATCGTTTATAATGTTCGTACCCATAAAATAAATTTTGATCAATACTTACTTAGTGCAAACGGACTTACTATTCATGTATTACATTCTGTTCTCTATAAGCCGGATGTTCGTTTATTACCTTCACTCCATCAGAAAATCGGCCCCGGCTATGAACAGCTTATTGTTGATCCGAATGTGAAGTCTATGATGAGGAAGGAGATTGCAGGCCTTACACCGGAAGAAATTTACATGGTTGACAGAGGTGTTGTTGAAAAGAATAACAAGGACAACCTTTCTAAGATACTTGCTAAAGATCAGATCCTTATTGAAGGATATTACATAACAAGTATCGCCTTACCCGATTCTGTAAACAAAGCCATTGAATCTGTATATCGTCAGCAACAGTTAAACGAAGAATATGATTACAGGCTGGCTGTGGAAGATAAAGAACGTACACGGAAAGGGATAGAAGCCCAGGGTTTGAGGGAATTCAGTTCCGTTTCAAAAATCTCCCCGTTATTATGGAAAGCTCTTGACGTAACACAAAAAATAGGTACTTCTCCCAATTCAAAATTGATTTTTATGGGTAGTGGTACCAGGGGGTTACCCATTCTCTTAAGCGATCAGATGGCTGCCGGTCAGGATACGACAGCACAACGACGACCAGTTATAATTCCGTAAATAATTTTTTATCACTATAAAAATCATACTAATGACAGAAAATCAACAATTGCAGGAAACGGTCATCACAGGTAAAACCGCTAAGGAAATCATCAAGAAACACGTGCTTATTTCTATGGGTGTAGGTGCCGTACCTATTCCATTTGTAGATGTAGCTGCAATTACAGCTACACAACTTTCTATGATCAGCAAACTGGCCGCCCACCACAATGTGCAGTTTTCTAATGATCTGGGTAAATCTATTATCGTTTCCCTGGTTGGCGGTGCAGGTAGTAAAGCACTCGTAATGGCTTCTATCGGCAGTTTCATTAAATTCATCCCGGTTGTAGGTACTGCTGTCGGAGCTGTTACATTCCCTGCTATTGCCGGTGCCACAACATATGCTATCGGACAGGTATTCGATAAACACTTTGCAGGTGGAGGAACAATGCTGGATTTAAAAGCATCTGATATGAAAACCTATTTTGCAGAGGAACTGGATAAAGGAAAGGAATTTGCAGGTAAAGTTAAAAAAACTGTTACAAAACCATTTACCTCAAAAAGTGAATCCTTAACAGAAGAGGGAAAAGAAGAGACCATATAAGCACTATATTATGGTGAACATTCTTTTTACTCCTTTCTTTATCGGTTGGATCATTCTTAGCCTGATATGCGCCATCCTTGGAGCTAACAGACGTACACGCTTCTGGGGAACCTTCTGGTTGGCCATGATCGTCTCTCCATTCCTGGTACTGATCATGCTGATGATCTTTCAACCTGTAAAAAAAGGATAATGTCCTTTACATCTACCTAATCCTTATTGCCATGGATGTTAATGGCGTACAGCTTTTTATTTTTCCGCATGCCGGTGGAAGCGATTTGTCTTATCGCTCACTAGAACGAAAATTGCAGATAACAGGTACCACATTTACAATTTGTTATCCGGGAAGAGCAAAACGTTTTAATGAGCCATTCGCAAAGGATGTCCCGTCTTTGGCAAAGGATTGCATGGATATTATTACGCTTAACAGACAACATGATCTGCCGATGGTTTTCCTGGGTCATAGCCTGGGAGCACTGGTGGCTTATGAAACAATAAAGTGTTTACGTACATCCGGCTCAGGACTGCCTGAGCTGGTTTTCCTCACCGGCAGAAGCGGCCCTTGTGAAGCTCCCGTGAACATGGAAAGACACAAATTAGCAGACGGCGAACTAATTACACACCTGTCGGCGATGGGAGGGATTGACCTTAGCCTTCTCACAAATCCTGATTTTATTTCTTTTTTTCTGCCCGTAATCAGAAATGATCTGCGTTTGAATGATACCTATAAGTATTGTGAAAGCAACAGATTCGATATTCCATTTGTATTGCTGAACGGCAGCAATGATAGAATTGCTGAAACGCAGGCACTGCTTTCATGGCAGAAAGAAACCCTCGGAATATGTATTCATGAATTCCTCGACGGAGGACACTTTTTTTTGCTTGAATCTCCCGATTTCAGTAAAAAGATAAGTCAGTTTATCCATCGTTATGTTATATGTACTCAATTACCCTACGTCTAATTTATCTATTATGAAGTCAGTATCCCATGAATCACTGAGCAGTCTGCAAAAATCATTTCTCATTATCAGAAACCTCGAAAGAAAATTAAAAGATCAGTTAATCAGTACTGATTCAATGGAAGAAATTGCTGTTGTTGGGATGGCCTGCCATCTGCCAGGTGGTATTCATACAGTGAACGATTTCTGGAATGCATTGCTGGCAGGAGAAGACCTGGTAACAAATTACAGCTTGTTAACCCGCTGGCAGGAAATGGAACAAAAGGAATACCTGTTTAATAAATGTATGCCCCATGCCGGATTACTAGATGACATCACATTGTTCGATAATGACTTTTTCCATATATCACCGGCAGAAGCCAGATATATAGATCCTCAACACAGACATCTCCTCATGCTTGCACATAAAGCACTCGCTGATGCAGGCATCCCGGCTGATAAACTGAAAGGTTCGGATACAGGCGTCTTTACGGGTATCAGCGCATTTGACTATAGCCTGCACATTATGCAACAGGATGAATCCCTGAGAATAAATCCCTATGTATGCAGCGGTAATTCATTCAGTGGTGCCAGCGGACGGATATCCTATTGCCTCGGGCTTCATGGCCCGTGTATCAGTATAGATACCGCCTGCTCTTCTTCTCTGGTGGCATTACACCAGGCCGCGGCAAGCCTGAGACGCAATGAATGTAACCTCGCACTGGTAAGCGGGGCTAACCTCATTTTATCACCCTACCTGCAGGCCAGTCTTACAGAAGCTGGTATGCTCTCTCCCGATGGTCGTTGTAAGGCCTTTGATGATAGTGCAAATGGATATGTGCGCTCCGAAGGTTGTATTACTGTTGTACTTAAACGATTATCAGATGCTGAAAAAGATGGCGACCGCATCTATGCCTGTATTAAAGGTTCTGCAGTTGCCCAGGATGGCGCCAGCGGAGGATTGACCGTGCCCGATCCGGCCAGTCAGGCAAAAGTTATTAAACATGCACTCGCTGCTGCCGGTATGGAAGCCGATGATATCCGCTTCGTGGAAACCCATGGTACAGGTACCCCCCTGGGTGATCCTATAGAGGCCGAAGGCCTACACCTCGCTTTCGGAGAACGCCATAACAGGGAAAAAATAGTGGCCGGATCTGTGAAAAGTAATTTCGGACACCTGGAAGCGGCAGCCGGACTGGCAGGCTTCATGAAAGCCTGCCTGAATGTATACCACAAACAAATGCCCCCTTCCCTGCACTTTAACACTCCTAATCATCATATCGATTGGCAACAGATGCCTTTTCATATTAATGCGGAAAAATACCTTTTCAGTAACGATAAGAAACGCATAGTTGGTGGTGTTAGCTCATTCGGCTTTACAGGGACAGTTGCCCACTGTATTGTTGCGGAATATCAACATACAGTGGTTGAAAAATGTATCCCGCCACCAGACTTTCAATTAAAACCCCATTGGCTGGGAAAACTACCCGGCCCTGTTGTTCCTACCGGATATACCGTTAAATGGAAAGAGGTTGAACTGGCCACAGATAGAAAACCGGAAAATGATATGGCGTACGTATATGTTGAAACAGATGGAGGCACTCCGGCTTTTCAGAAAACGTTTCTCTCCGGTAAAAACGCTTTTTCTATCGCAATAGATCACCTCTGCCGGCTGGAGAATATTTTTTCTACACAACGTTATCAGCAATATTGCCTGGTATACGATCTCAGCGCATGGATAGAAGAGGATGAAAATGATGAATATACCCTGTCCGCAGCCTTTAAACATATTATTCAACTCTTTCAGACTTTAAAAACACTTTCTTTATCGCCGGGCGTTATACTTTTTATCACCCGTCAGGGCCTCCCTGTAAACGGAACGGCACCCTTATATGCATTACAACATAGTCTTGCATCCTTTATCAGATCTGCATCCCTGGAGTTACAATCCCCTGCCATGCTGGTGCTGGATATACACAATGATCTTCCGGATATGAACTTTATTAATCGCTATGTGCAGCAGTCATATTTCCGGGAAACAGCCTTTAGAAACAATAAATACTGGTATCCTGTTATTTCACCTGCCACACCGGTACCCCCAATAAAAGTGACATTGGATAATGAAGGCACCTACCTGGTTACAGGAGGCAACGGAAGCCTGGGTGAACATATCGCCGTTTGGTTGAGGGACAATGGAGCCGGCCAGGTAATTATTACTGGCAGATCTGCAAATGCAAACCATAAAAATGATCGTATCATTTATAAACAGCTGGATGTTGCCTGTGAAGAAGACGTAAAAGCATTTGGTAAATGGCTGAAAAGCACTTCTCTGCCGCTTAAAGGGATCGTACATGCCGCCGGTACAAATAGTCGTTGTTTACTAAAAGATATGACCATAGATGATATGTTGCAGGTGGGAGCTCCCAAGATCAACGGTATCAGGTACCTCAGCAGGCATCTGCCGTCTGATCAGCTTGATTTCCTGGTAACATATTCTTCCATAGCGGCAATATGGGGCTCTGCCATGCTTGCGCATTATGCAGCTGCAAACGCTTATATGGATGCTTTTGTACTCCATTTAAAAACAAAAGGTATTCCTGCTGCAACCATCAACTGGGGACCCTGGAAGAATAGTAATATGGTGCTGAAAGATAGTAATACCACCAGCCTGCTGGAAGAATCCGGCGTACTGACTGTGCATGCAGATACTGTTGGAAAAAGTTATGCTTCCCTGCTAGGCATAAGCCAGGATCAGCGGATTTATGTACAGTTAAATCAATCCCGCTTTTTACAGATGATGGAAATAAGAGGCGCGCAAAGTTACTGGGAAACATTACGCGGAATGCAACAGCAGAAGCCTGTAACAGCAAACAATACTGCGACATTGCCCAACCTGATGCTGATCACAGATGACGCTGAAAGAGCGAGTCTTATTCACCATGAACTGGTACTCCTTGTAAAAGAAGTATTAGTCATTCCGGAAGAAGAGGAGATAGATCCCGCCAGGAGTTTTAGTGATATGGGAATGGATTCTATTTTACTCCTGAAGTTTGTGGAAAGAATCAATAAACGCCTGGGTACAACAATCACTTCAAATACAATCTTCAATTACCCGGCTACAGGTTTGTTAACGACCCACATCAATGAATTATCAACACCGCAACCAGTAACAGTGATAAAAACGGTTAAAGAGAATCTCCGGTATAGTTATACAGAAGATATGAGTGATGCCGAACTGCTGAAAATGATCAATAAAGAAATTCAAAAATATTCATAAGATGATGGAAAATATTGACCTTGTCAGGAAGTTATACAAAAGCCTTAGAACGGCCGAAGCAAAAATTGAATCCCTGGAGAAAAAGGAAAATGGTCCCGTGGCTATAGTTGGCATGTCCTGTCGTTTTCCAGGTGCGGACAGTATAGCCTCATTCTGGAATAATCTGTGTAATGAACAGGATGCTGTGATTGAAGTACCGGCAGATCGCTGGAATAAAAATTGGTTTTATGATAAAAATCCTGATACACCGGGTAAGTCCTATTGTAACAGTGGCACTTTTTTAGCCGATGTAAAAGGATTTGATGCTGCCTTTTTTAAAATTACTCCTGCAGAGGCAAAACATATGTCTCCACAGCAAAGAATATTGCTGGAAACAACCTGGCAGGCGCTGGAATCTGCAAATATCCGCCCGGGAAGCCTGATGGGCACCGGTACAGCTGTATACCTCTCCGCGTCCGACGATCATTATAAATATTTTTCAACAGAAAATTACGGAAAAGGAATATCTCCTTATTCTGTTACAGGTACTGCTGCCGCTACTGCCAGCGGAAGAATTGCTTACCAGTTAGGACTAACCGGAGCCAATATGGTCGTGGATACGGCCTGCTCATCCTCTCTTGTAGCTGTAGATCTTGGTATGCAGGAATTACGGGCCGGCAAAACAGACCTTGTGATTGCAGGTGGCATCAACCTGCAGCTTTCTCCCTTAGGGCATATTTGTCTTTCTAAAACAAGAGCATTATCTCCCGATGGCCGTTGCAAAACATTTGATGAAAGTGCTGATGGATATGGGCGCGGTGAGGGATGTGGTATTGTTATCCTGAAACGATATGAAGATGCCGTAAGAGATGGAGACCATATTTTCTCCATCATCAGGGGATCTGCATTAAACCAGGATGGTGCCAGTAACGGGATGACTGCACCAAACGGACTGGCACAGGAGAGATTGCTGCATACAGCACTCGAACAGGCCGGTGTTTCTGCCAGTGAAGTACTATACCTGGAAGCACATGGTACCGGTACCAAACTGGGCGACCCGATTGAGGTGGAAGCCATTCAACACGTATATAACAAAATATCGCGGCAAGATCATCCGCTTTATATAGGAAGTGTTAAAACCAATATTGGACATCTGGAAGCCGCTTCCGGTGTAGCTTCCCTGATAAAAACAGCTTTATGCCTTTATCATGGAAAAATACCCGCCAGCCTGCACTATAATTCACCCAATCCCGCTATCAGCTGGAACGACCAGGTAAAAGTAGTTACTACCCTTACGGATCTACCTGCCGGTGCATCCGGATTTGCTGCCGTGAGTGCTTTTGGTTTTAGCGGAACAAATGTGCATATGGTATTGCAATCAGCACACAAAGCAAATCAGGGAAAACAAACCGATGAGGCAACCCTGTTAATGCTGTCTGCAAAATCTGTAAGATCCTTAAAAAAACTGGTAGAAACATATGTGCTTTACCTGAAGGATACAACATATGCAATCACGGATATTGCATTTACCGCATTACATTGCCGGGATCATTTTGAAGAGAAACTGGCAGTTATTGCCACTGATAAACAGGCTGCTATCCAACTCCTGCAATCATTTAATACTACAGAGAGACTGCTGGTAGCCCCTGGTGTGGATACAACAACATTGTTGAAAGAAGCACATACTTACCTGCATTCTAAAATAATCACCCCGGGTGCATTTTCAATACAGGGCACAAAAGTACCCATACCGGTTTACCAGTTTGATCATGAGATGTACTGGATTGATGCCGCTTTATACCGCGCATTTATTAACCCGGAACAGGAGGAAACCACTATGGCACTTGCAGCTGAAGTGAAAAATGCTTCGGCAGAATCATTGTCATTGTATGTAAACAGGATCATCCGTGAGATTACAGAACTAAGTACAGACGCCTTTACCGACGAAGATGATTTTTTCAGTATTGGTCTTGATTCTATCATGTTGATGCACATGCGGGAAATGATCCTGGATGATAAACATATCAATATTGAAATTGCAGTATTCTACGACCGGGTCAATACACCTGGCAAACTAAAGGAATTCCTGCAGGTTTCGTTGCCGGCAGACGCTTATGTGGAGGAACGTGCTGATGATAATGCCTATGTTCCATATAAACAACCGGAAGTTAGTACAGATCAGAAACTGAATGAACAGGATGAGGCACTGGTGGCACTGGTGAATGAGGTTGTGGAGAAAAGCGGAGGATCCCGTGAGATAACACAACACTTCCGCCGCTATTTTGCTAATAACAGGAATATTGCCGGCTTCAAACCGAAGTGGAAGGATATGGTGTATCAACTGGTGGCAGAAAAAGGCGCCGGCGCACATATATGGGATGTAAATGGCAATCGTTTCCTGGACTTTACAATGGGATTTGGAGTACACCTGTTTGGTTATAATCCTCCTTTTGTGAATGAAGCCTTACAGGATATATTACAGCGTCAGCTGATATTAGGAGCATTATCTCCCCAGGCAGGCCGGCTCGCAGAAAGGATCTGTACAATCACGGGGAATGACCGTGTGGCATTCTATAACACCGGTACAGAGGCCGTAATGGTAGCACTTCGTTTGGCAAGGGCAGCTACCGGTAAAAATAAGATTGTCCTTTTCTCCGGTTCCTATCACGGGACTTTTGATGGCATCCTGGCCAGACCTGGAAAAGGAATTTATGCCGAGCCTCTGGCACCCGGCGTAAGCAACACCGTTAGCCAGGATGTAATTGTGCTGCGGTATGGTAATGAACAGGACCTGGAACATATTATCACATTGGCAGGCGAAATAGCCGCTGTATTGGTAGAACCTGTGCAGAGCAGAAGACCGGATTTCTTTCCGGCTGCATACCTTGAAAAACTGTCGCGCATTACTTCCGCCAATAACATTGCCCTGATCTTTGATGAAGTAATATCCGGATTCAGATTCGCTATCAATGGCATTCGTGCTTTTACAAAGGTTCGTCCGGACCTCACCACTTATGGAAAGATTATAGGAGGTGGAATACCGGTGGGCATTGTAGCCGGGAATAAGAGATTTATGGATGCAGTCGATGGTGGTCACTGGTCGTATGGTGATCCTTCTTACCCTGCAGTGACCAATACATTTGTGGCTGGTACCTTCTGCCATCATCCGCTGGCCATGGAAGCCGGAATGCAGGTGCTGGATTACCTGGAAGCAAATCCTGATATCTATATATCACTGGAAGAAAAAACAGCACAGATCTGCAGTGAATTAAACAGGTATTTTGAAGAGAAAGATCTTCCGGTAAGTATGGTTCATTTCGGATCGCTTTTCCGGTTTGTTCTCAAAGGAAATTATGAACTGCTTTTTTATAAACTGCTGGCAAAGAATATTTACATATGGGAGGGGAGGAACTGTTATGTAGCAACTGCACATACCCAGGAAGATATCCGCTATTTTATTGATGCAGTGAAGCAAAGTTTTGAAGAGTTACTGGACGCACAACTGATCCGTACAGAAGTACCGGTAGTTAATACAAGGCTTTCCTATGCACAACAGAATATCTGGTGGGCCTGGAAATTACAGCCTGATTCATCCGCATTTAATCTTTCAGAAACGCTGCTGATTGAAGGTCCATTCCTTCCTGCAAAATTTGAGGAAGCATGTAACCTGCTGCTTCAGAAGCATGAAATTCTTCGCATGTCCTTTTATGAGGAAGATGGGATACCCCGGCAGCAACTGCGCACAGATGCCCGTATTATGCTCAGCGAGATCTTTTTACCGGAAGACGAATCAGCAGCAGAGAAAGTATTATTTGAGTTGAACAGCCAGCCATTTAATACTGCCAATGAATTATTATGGAGAGTCTCTGTATGCCGGCGTGGAGAGGACCGTTATATCGTATCGGTAACCATCCACCATATCATCTGCGATGGCTGGTCAATGGAAATTTTGTTCAATGAGCTGATCGATACCTATAATGAACTGACAACAGGTAATAAAAGAGATTCATCACAGCCTATTCAATACCGTCAATATATAGAAGAAGAACAAAATACAGCCACCAATGAACAACTGAAATCTTTCTGGCATCGCCAGGTAAGTAACATAGCCCCGATGAATATGCCGGCTGTAACCGGTAGCCAGGGAAAAGGCGAAGAAACGCTTTTAATAAGCGGTGTAATGTATTCACAAATTAAGCAACTGGCGGCTGATCTGAACCTGAGTGTATTTATTGTAGTAGCCGCCGTTACACAATTGTTATTACATTGTTATACCGGCGCCACAGATCTCACTACAGGAACACCTGTTACAGGTAGAAGTAAAAATAAATGGAACAGGCTGATAGGCCACTTCCTCAATATACTGGTATTACGTATTGATATCAGGAGTGAGGAAAGCGCAGTTGATTTTCTCAACCGGCTTAAAACCCTGCTGCTGGAGATGTATGAAAAGCAGGATTATCCCTTTGAGCTGTTGAAAAATGAATGCTGGGACCGTAGCAGTACATTCCCATTCTTTGAAGTGGAAATTTCACTGCAGAACTTCCGGTTAAAACGCCATCATAATGACCGGAAATTTAATGATCTCACTGTTCGCCCTTTAGGGGGAAGCCTTTCCATAGATCCGAGAAAATATCCAATGGAGTTCCGCTTTGATGAAGGGCATGAAGATATTATGCTGAAACTGGTGTATGATAGTACGCTATATCCTGATCTGCTGATACAGGAAATGATCAGCGACTGGCAACAACTGCTTGAATTACTGATAGACCAGCAGGATCAGGCAATTGGAGCACTCATTGCATCCATCAGAGAAATGCAACAGCAAAGAAAATCAAATGCCCTTCAGACACACCGCAAAAAGAATATCACCGGCCTTTTATCCAACAAAATACCCTAATAATATTCGTTATGCAATTTAACAGACCCCAGTTTTCCCTGAAAAATATACAACCTAAAACCGTTGATCTGCCGGAAGATATATTGCAGCGCGAAGCGATGTTACCTGGTCACTTCCCCATGGTATACAAGCCGGCTATAGATGGTATCTCCCTGGGTTCATGGATAGGAGATCACCTGGCAGATATCGAGGCAGATTTAAAAAAATATGGCGCCATTCTTTTTAGAGGATTTGATGTGCCGGACAGAGATGCCTTCCAGGAAGTGATGAAAGCATTCGGGGAAGAGCTGATGTCGTATAAAGACCGATCTTCTCCCCGTACTGAAATCAGCGGCAATTTATATACTTCTACAGAGCACCCGGCAGATCAGGTGATTAATATGCATAATGAACTGTCCTACTCTCATACATGGCCGCTGAAGATTGCCTTTTACTGTTCAAAACAACCATTGGAAAGAGGAGAAACACCTATTGCTGATGTAAGAAAAGTATTAAAGCGACTGCCGGATGCACTTATCAGCAGTTTTAAACAGAAAGGCATTTTATACCGCCGTTTGTTACAAAAAGGAGTAGGCCTGTCATGGCAGGAAGTATATCAGACAGAAGATAGAGCCGTCGTTGAGCAGCACTGTAAAACATACGGACTGAATTTTAAATGGCTGGAAAAGGATGCCCTGGAAATAAAATGGTGCAGGCCTGCTATCCGTAATCATCCTGTTACAGGTGAAGAGATCTGGTTTAATCATGGCTATTTCTTCAACTTCATGGCACTGGCCCCTGAAATCCGTACAGCATTTGCTAGTATGGACGAGCTGCCCTTCAATACTTATTATGGAGATGGGTCTCCCATTGAACCTGCTTTTCTTACCGCCATTTTTGAAGCCTACCGGGATGAATGTGTGTATTTCCCCTGGGTAAATCAGGATATCCTGCTAATGGATAATATGCTGGTGGCACACGGTCGTAATTCATTCACCGGAGCAAGAGAAATTAATGTAGTAATGATGCAGCCTTTCGGGGAACATGCCTAATTATTTATACAATGACAAGTATTTTATTGGACGCGATTACCCTGTCCCTTACTGAACAGCAGAAAGTGATATTCAAAACAGGAGGAGAAAGACTCCCCGTTTTTTGTAACTGGAAGTTTGAAGCGACTATCCCGGTGGATGTTCCGGTTCTGAAAAAAATGATTACCTGCCTTTTTCAACAGCATGAGGCGCTTTCGACCAGGTTTGTAGAACAGGCCAATCTTGTATACCCATTGCAGAGAATTATGCCGGATGATGTTTCCGGCTATCATATCGCTGTGGAAAGCCATCCCGGTAATGCCACCGATTTCCTGCTGCATTGCAGAAACTATCCGCATGAGACTGAAATGAGTTGCGTATTTATGGCTGCTCCTGATACAACAGCAGGATATTGGAATGCATATCTGCAATTTCCATCAGGTATAGTTGATTTTCATAGTATGGGAAAGCTTTGCGTGGCCATCCAGGAACTCTTTTCCGGACGCATAGCCGCCATTCCGGTCGTTGCATATTCGCAATATGTAAGCTGGCAACACGATACATTAAAAGAAGTACCTGAAGCTGTAAAGGACTGGTGTAACAAGCAGTTATCCGGACAGACTGATTTTACCCCTTTCCTGTTTCATCGTACTGCGCCTGTTATTGCCGGGAAATATGAAACCACCTGCAGACATACCATTCCACTCTCTTCTGTTATAACCAGGGAATATTGTTATGCGATTTTTGCTATACTCCTCAGTCATTTTACCAATAAAAACGTGGTACGGCCAGGTATTGTTTTACCCGGACGTATATATGATGAACTGGATCAGACAGTAGGATTAATTGACCAGGTAGTGCCTTTACAGCTTACTTTTGACGAAACATGTTCCTTCCATCAACTCAGGACTTTAACCGGTAAGCTACTGTCAGAACTTCAATCTGTAGCTGAGTATATCAGTCATGACCTTATTAATACCACTCCTTATATTATCCAGTATGTGAAAATGCCGGAAGGCGTTAGTTTGAATGACTGGCAGGTATTGCAACCCGGTGCCGCTTTACAGCTGGATGTACTGGAAGATCATACCGGCATCACAACCAGGTGGAATTATAACACGGCCTGTTTTAAAAAGTCTGATGTGGAACAACTGGACGTTGTGTTGCAAAAGTTATTTGAAAAGGGAACAGCTCTCCCGGACAATCTCACGGATGTAAACCAGCTCACAGAAACATTCTCTGTTACTCCGGTAAAGCCGGATCCCACACAAAAGGATATCCTCGGGATGTTTAATACCGCCTGTCATAAGTATGCAGCTAAGACAGCGGTTATAGATGATCATCAAAGTTATACTTATGCCTCCTTACAGGAGCAATCGGATATGCTGGCTAAATGCCTGATAGCAGAGAAAGGTATTCAGCCCGGAGATATCATTGCATTATGTGCATCCAGAAGTGCAGACCTTATTGCTGTTATACTGGCCATTCTGAAAACGGGCGCTGCTTTTCTGCCTGTTGATATGTCCCAGCCGGACGAACGTATTCATGCTGTGTTGAATGATGCATCACCCGCACTTATCCTGACCGCACTGCCGGGTGACCGGCATATCCCAGGTAATACCTGTACGGTAAACAGCTTATTCAATACTACGGAAATTAACACCACCATCACACTGCCGCAAACGCAGGGAACAGATCTGGCCTATATCATTTATACATCCGGTACAACCGGTAAGCCGAAGGGATGTATGATCAGCAGGGAAAACTTGTCGCATTATATACACTGGTGTAATAATAATTATCTGAAAAATAATGATTACGGTAATTTTCCCTGGTTCACACCATTGTCTTTTGACCTTACCATTACCACTATCTTTTTACCATTGGTAAAAGGGAAACGTATCGTGGTATTCCCTGAAACCAAACAGGCAGATGTAATATTACAGGAATGTTTTTCCGGAGTGAATGGAGTGGATAGCATAAAACTGACTCCTTCACATATCAGCCTGCTGAAAAATACGGATATTAAAAGCACCTCCATACAACTTGTGATCACAGGTGGAGAACAATTGCTTCACTCACAGGTGGATTTACTGTTCGGGCTGAATGAAAAAATAAATCTGTATAATGAATATGGCCCTACGGAAGCTACTGTGGGATGCATTGTAAAGAAAATACAGCCGGATGATGAGTTGATCACCATTGGTAATCCTATTGCCGGTATGCGGGCAATGATTCTTAACAACCGGCAGGAACCTTTGATGCGTGGGCTGATGGGAGAACTTTATCTCTATGGTAACGGCATTGCCAAAGGTTACCTGAATAATACCACACTCACAGGTGAAAAATTTATTACGCTGGGGAATACGCTGTTTTATCGTACCGGGGATCTGGTGAGAAGATTACCAAACGGAGAACTCATTTTCCTTGGCAGAATAGACAGCCAGGTAAAGATCAGGGGATACCGGATCGAAACAGAAGAAATTTTATACCATCTCACCCGTATAAAAGGAATTGTAAAAGCGCATATACTGGTAGAGCAACAGTTGAATGAACCTGTACTGGCTGCCTTCTATGAAGCCACATCCGTTATGGATAAACAGCAGTTGCTGAAAGCCCTCAGTGAAAAGCTACCGGCTTACATGATACCGCAACAGTTCTACCAGGTGAAAAATATGCCACTCTCCGTTAATGGGAAAACAGATGAAAAACAGTTGCGGTTGCACACCCTCACAATAAAAGAAGACACTGTAACTTTTGAACCTCCCATCAATGAAACAGAAGAAAAGATAGCTGCTATCTGGATGGAAATTTTGCAGGTAAACCGTATTGGCAGGAATGATCATTTCTTTACATCCGGCGGGCAGAGTATAAAAGCTTCTGCACTGGTGGCAAGATTAAATAAACAGTTTCACACTACGTTTACCCTGAAGGATATCTTTGAGTATCCTGTTATTTCACAGCAGGCCATCCAGATAACAAATCATATAAAATCATCTCCTGCCGAAGGCCCCGTAGTACTTCCTGCCCAGGAAATGTATGAGCTCTCCGGACAGCAATTGCGTATCTGGACGGAACATCATGCCACACCTTTATCTACTGCATATAATATGCCGGTAGCTTACCGCATCAGTGGGCCTTTTGAGCTAACACGACTGGTTGCTGCATTTGAAAAAGTGATTACGCAGTTTGAATCCCTGCGTACCACCTTTGTTGATACCGGCGCAGGCGGAATAAAACAGCAGATTCATCCAGGTAGTACACTGCAGTATCATTATGAAGAACTGGCCAGGGATGCTGATATAGGGAAAATTTTGGAGGATCATGGTCAGCAGTATATTGCGCTGGATGTATTGCCTCTGTACAGGGTAGCTGTTTACAAAGTGGCTGCAGAAGATTGGTTATTGCTGATTAACCTGCATCATATCATTGCAGACGGATTATCGGAAGATATCCTGCTGAATCAGCTGTTTGCTTATTATGAAGCTGAACATGCCGTCAATGTGTTGAAAGCTCCATTGCAATACAAGGAGTATGCTGCATGGCAGAATAAGCTGAACGCTGAGCACCGGCATAGTGCAGCATACTGGCTTCGTAAGTTCAATACCCCGGTTCCTGCATCCGGTATTCCTGCTCAGGGTAAAACAACACGGTTACAGGAAGACATGGCAGACACTTATACCGTTGACTTTGGAAAGGAACTGACAGCAGGGTTGCTGGCATTTTCCAATACACATCAACATACACTTTTCACTGCGTTATTGAGTATCGTAGATCTGTTATTATATCGTTACAGCGGAGTGAAAGAACGGGTAATAGCTGTACCGGTAGATAATCGCCTGGATGTGATTTTTGAACAACAGGTAGGCTTTTTCCTGAATACCATACTGCTTAAGAATACATTGGATCCTGCAGCGGATGCGTTGCAATTAATTGATAATTGGGCCACAGAACTGGCTGAAGCGTTACAACATAAACAATATCCTTATGAATGGCTGGCCAGGGAGCTGGTTAGCCGTGACCAGATGCAGGGGCAATCTCTTTTTCATGCACTGGTCAATTTCCAGGAAAGGGAACATGGAAATGTGATAGAGAAAGGAGGTCTGCGGCTTGAAAAGATGGACTACAATTACCGTACAAATGCCAAGGTGGATCTGGCATTCAATTTTTCGCTGCATAACAATAACCTGTACCTGGCAGTAGACTATAACAGTTCTCTTTATTCAGGAGAATTTATACACCGCATGACCCGTCATTGCATGGAGCTTACCAGGCAACTGATACTTGATGCGCAACTTCCCGCAGGTAAAATACCGATGCTGGACGATGCAGAACAACAACAATTATTTGCGTATGCTTCAGGTCCTTGTAAAGCACTATTACCTGAAATGACAATCATTTCTGCCTTCCGGGAACAATCTTTGACACATGCGGGACGTATAGCTGTTGTTTCGCCATCAGGAAGTACCACCTATGAAATGCTGGGAAAGAAAGTGGGTATCATAAGTGAACTGCTGACTGAATGGGGCGTTGAACCGGAACAGGTTGTGCCGGTACTGGCAGCCGGTAATGAATTAACGATTGTAACCATGCTGGCTATTATGCAGTGCGGCGCGGTTTACCTGCCCATAGATGCAAAACATCCGGAACCCCGGATTAATTCCATACTCAAACAGGCAGGAGGTAACCTGGTACTTAATACATCCGGTATGCCTTTCCTGCTGGCAGGAATAGATATCAGGGTGCCCGGGACCAACCGTCCTCTGTATAATTATGATGCACCTGTAGTCATTAATCAGGAATCTCCGGCATACATGATTTTTACTTCCGGTACCACCGGTGTGCCCAAAGGTCTCACTATTACGCATGGTGGATTCATGAACATGATTGCAGCACAAACCGAAGGTTTTGGTATCCGGGAAACGGACCGTTGCGGATGGTTGTCGTCTCCGGGATTTGATGCCTCCCTGTCTGAAATATTCATGGCACTTCTCTCAGGAGCGGCACTACACATTCCGGAGCCTGGTCTGATGCACAACCAGCATTTATTTATTGACTGGCTGACGGAACACGCTGTTACAGTAGCAACCATCACCCCCGCTTACCTGCAGGCACTGCCATCCGCATTGCCATCCGCTTTGCGGGTGTTGATTTCGGCAGGTGAAACCTTGCCTGTAAAAACCGGGCAGGCGCTGGCAGACAGGCATACCTTATTTAATGCCTATGGTCCTTCTGAAAATGCGGTATGTACCACCTTTACAAAAATTAATCCTTCAGATACTGTCATGTCAATAGGTACGCCTATTGTAAATGTAAAAGTGCGTGTAGTAGATACCGACGGCATGATGGTGCCGGTGGGTGTACCCGGTGAACTACATATTTCAGGGCCCGGACTTGCAAAAGGTTATTACAACAATGACAGGGAAACCGGGAAACATTTTTATGAAGAAGACCATCAGCATTGGTACCGCACGGGCGACTGGGTACAATGGTTACCCGGAGGACTGCTTGAATTTATAGGCAGAAGGGATCAGCAGATAAAAATCAATGGTAACAGGATGGAGACGGAAGAAGTGACCCGTTGCCTGCTGGAACTTCCTGCTGTGAAAGATGCGGTAGTTGTATATCATACATTTGAAACAGCACAACATCCGGTCCTGCTGGCATATGTTGTGCTGCAAGAAGAGTATGCTGACTATACAACGGATGCCCTGATGTTTGCATGCAGGACTGTTTTACCATCTTATATGGTACCTGCATTTTTTGTGCCGGTTGAACATATACCACTTAACATCAACGGTAAGAAAGATATTACAGGTTTACCTTCTCCCTTCCTGCATATTCCTGATCATGAAACGGTGGCAGTAACCGGGGCGGAAATACTGCTATGTGAGCTGTACAGGGAGTTGCTGGGGATTACCGTTGCAGACCGTTTAACAAATTTCTTTGCAGCCGGCGGGCAGAGCCTGATGGCGATAAAATTGATTTCAGCGATTTACCGGCAGGAAAAGAAGCGCATTACATTAGGTGATTTGTACCGCTATCCGGTGGTTCATGAACTGGCATCGTTACTGGATACGAAAGAAAAGGACATCGACCTTCAGGAAGAGAGACGGGACCGATGGGTCAGTGCTACTCCCATTCAGCAGCATATATGGGCTGATATGGAATTACAGGGTGGACTAAAATACCTGATGACAGGTGCTTTCGAACTGAAAGGTCCGCTGGATGTATCCCTTTGGTTAAAAGCAACTACAAAAGTCCTGGAAGAACAGGACGCACTCCGTTACCGTTTCCGGTTATCAGGCGATGGGCTTTTATGCAAACCATTTGCAATTGAAGTGACACAGGTGCAGTTTCAGGATCATATGGATGGGCAGGACAAGGAGACTTTCGTAAAGGAATTGTCTGCCATTGTTATAGATCCTACACTGGAGCCCTTATGTTATTGTTATCTCCGGAAATATGGTACCGGCGATTATCTCTTTGCTTTTAAATTACATCACCTTATAGGAGATGCATGGACCATTAAAATCCTCTTCACTTCAATTCTTGCATATTATCATGCATCCACTGAAAATGGAAATATCATATCCTATAGTAATTACGCAGATGAAATAAGCAAGGTATCACCTTTCGTTCCTGATCGTAAAAGGCTGGCGGGTACGGGAATATTAAAGGAAATAACCGGTAAAAGCGGAGAGGGTTATTTTAAACATCTGTTTTCAGAAGGCGTACCGGAAAGTATCCGTGCCCTGGCACAATTATATGAAGTGTCTTCATTTGCTGTAATCACAGGCCTGCAGGCATTGTCTTTCATGGAAGCAGGAGAATCCGCTGCACTCACGGTTTATACACCTTTACACGGAAGATTTGATCCGCGCTGGCATCACACTGCAGGCGTGTTTATGAATGTAGTGGCTATCACTATTGCCAGGCAACCTGGTATGCGTATGGGTGCATTACTACAGGAAGTACAGCGTCAGTATACCCGTTTTACGAATGACACCGTCGCATTTACTGCACAATGGATTCCTTCAGCCGCGGAAGAGGATATAGCGCGCGGTACCATGGAAATTCATATAGATGATTTTTCGGAACAGTATGATGAACAGATAAAATCCCTGCCAGATATTGCTGTATTGCCTTTTGAATCGTCTGTGAACATGGTAAGGAAATTCAGTGTGGAATTGCATTTTAAAACAGATTACGCTGCACTGATGGCAGAATGCCTGTTTGATCGCCAGTTTTTTAGTGAATCAAGCATAAGGCGTGGTATCAACAGGTTGGAGCAGCTGCTGCTTGCACCTGTACACGATCACTCACTAACAGTTGCTGAGCTGATGAAGGACATCAGCTCCAGGGAGAATGCAACTGTGCAGGCGTCACAGTCATCAAGTATAAAAGCATTTTTAACTAAGAGATAAGTATCGTCATTTATGAGCACCTTTCATATATCTCCCGTACAGAAAAGAATATTCAGACATTCAAGGGAAAAGCAACTATTTCATCATGCATTGTTCCGTATAAATGTTCCTGTTGCCCATGATCTGGTACAACGCTGGCGCCAGCTGGTAAATAAGCATAGCATTCTGCGGACTACATTTACCTATAACAACAATGTATTACTCCCGTTCCAGGAAATAACAACTGCAGACCACACAACAGTAAAGGTAATTACAGCGGATGAAAAGGACATCGCGGATAACTGGAATATGTTCACAAAAGAAGAAAGTGATGCCATCAGGCTGATCATCTTTCAGACAACTGAGGAACAACCGGTTTATTTCGGCATCGTCTCGCCGGCTGTATATTTGGATAGCTGGTCTTTACGTTACCTGGCACAACAACTGATCACCACTGCCGGTATAAACGCGGAATCTCCGGAGTTTGTGCAATATGTGGAATGGCTGGAGCAACTTTCCCCTCCGGATGAAGGGCTTCCCGCCGGATTGGAAGCTGCATGGACAACGGGTACAGGAGCATGTACCCTTACGCTGGAAGAAGGGCATGCTGGTGGACAAACCTATATTACACAGGAAGTGATCCTCCCGGATGATCTGTTAACTGAGCTGAACGCTATCGCGCTCAAAATGGACCTCCGGCCATGTGATATCTGGTACTGGGCATGGACAAACCTGCTCGCTTTATACCAGGAGCAGGAACAGGGATCACATCTCCTGGTTTCTTCCGGGCGTAGCTTTGAAGAGTTCAGAGAAATTCCTGGTCCGTTTGCCAAAGCAATCACTTATCATATACGAAAAGAACAGCAGCAGGATATATTAAGCCTGAAAGAACAAAGAGAGAGTCTGGAGGTATACCGTGAATATTTTAATCCGGAAGGGATGCCTGCACATTCCTGTTCTTTTGAATACCTGGAGCGTATACATTTTCCTGAAACGGTGATGAAAGAAATGCCGGCCTGCATAGATAGTTTATCTGTTAATGAACCATTTGTGCTTTCGTTTTTTGCGGAAGAAAGGGTTGATACAACAAGAGTCATATTGCAGGCGAATGAACAGGCTATATCTGCAGTATCACTTGCCTGGATCAGCCATACCCTGCTGCAATATATCAAGGCCTTTGCAGAACAGGAAGGAGATGCAATAAATATTCCTGTATTGTTAACCCCGGATGCAGAAAAGAAAATACTGGATGAGCTGGTATTTGGAACTGACATATTATATGATAAGGAAACATTGACAGATATTTTTATAGATACGGTTACCCGTTTCCCGGAAAGTAACGCCGTGATCTGGGGGCAGGGAAGTATGACATACAGGGAACTGTTCTTTCGCGCCAGGCAATTATCAGAAACGTTAATGGAACAATTTGATATCTCTCCGGGCGATAGGGTAGTCGTACATGTTTCCCGCACAGAAAAAGTGGTGCCGCTTATCTGGGGAATTATTTTCAGTGGTGCTACTTATATCCCGGCAGATAAGCAATACCCGGAGGAAAGGATCCGGTATATCCTGGAACAGTCTGATGCAAAACTCCTCATCACAGACAGTACAATGGATACGATGCTAAAAAAGGTATCCATGGATCAGCTGTTGGCAGAATCCGCTGTAATCAGTTTGTCGCGTTCACTACCGGTATGCGGGGCTGATCATCCTGTTTACATATTATATACATCGGGTACCACCGGTTTGCCGAAAGGTTGTGTGATTACGATGGATAACCTGTTGCATTATACCCGTTGGGCAAACAGTTATTATTTCAATGATGCTGCAGAGGGAGTAATGCCATTATTTACAACGCTGGCATTTGATCTTACCGTTACTTCTTTTTTCTGCACGCTGATGAGAGGAGCTGCCTTATATGTGTTTGGAGAACAGGATTACATAAATCAACTTATCAGTGATTCCTTTAAAGGGTTATCCGGAATAGATACGATTAAATTGACACCATCACACATACGGATTTTGCCATATCTGGATGTGCATACCACTCACATAAACACCTGTATTGTAGGAGGTGAGGCATTACTTGAAAGTGATGTTAAAATATTGAGGGCCCTAAATCCAGGGATGAATATCTATAATGAATACGGTCCAACGGAATGTACGGTAGGCTGTATTGTATGGAAAGTGCCTGAAACATTCCATACAATCCTGGTAGGGAAACCTATCAGTAATACCAGTGCATTCATCTTTAACACGGATATGGAGTTGTGTTCACCCGGTATTGAGGGAGAAATTTATATCAGTGGAAAAACAGTTGGTGCCGGGTATTTCAGGGATGACGAAAAAACAGCAGCCAGGTTTATTCCTGTTGCCGGTACTTCCAGCAAATTGTATCGTACCGGCGACAAAGGCTATTGGATGCCGGATGGTAACATCCGTTATACAGGCAGGAATGATCAGATGATCAAAATCCGGGGTTACCGGATAGAACCGGGTGAAATAGCGGCTGTAATAAGACAGGTGGCCGGTGTGAATGATGCTTTTGTAATGGCATGTATGAATGCAGATAATGAATTGGAACTGGTAGGCTATTATGAAGGAACACAATTATTGACAGATAAAATACAGGCACAGCTTAACATCCATCTCCCTGTATACATGCATCCTCCTCACCTGATAGCGCTGGAGAAATTTCCACTGAATGTAAATGGTAAACTGGATATGGCTGCACTACCTTCTCCCGAAGAAGTACGCGGGCGTATGCATCATTATGTAGCACCACAAAAAAAGCTGGAAAAACTGCTGGCAGGTGTTTGGGAGACTGTAATGAAAAGAACACAGATAGGTATACATGATCATTTCCTGAGTATAGGTGGAGATTCCATTAAAGCTATCCAGGTTGTAGCACGGATGCGCGATATAGGATGGAAATTGCAGGTGGGAGATATCCTCAGGTGTTCAACGATCGCATCGCTGGTGAACTACCTGCAGGAAAATGATCCGCATCCTGAAGCAGATGCCGCCATCACAGGGGAAGTACCACTTACACCCTTGCAGATTAAATTTTTCAACGATAACATTACACAACCTCATTATTATAATCAGTCTATCCTGTTGGATGCGGGAGAGCGGGTGAATGAAGACCGGCTAAAAAGAGCCATTCTTAAATTGTGGCATTCACATGCCATGTTACGCGCTACTTTTCCAATAACAGACAATGTACGCACCCTGAAAATATTACCTGCGGACATGCCTGGAAATGATTGTTTCCTGGTGCTTTCAAGCGTTGATGAGCAGGTAGAAGAAAAGATGAGATACTGGCAGGCACGGTTTGACCTGGAAAGCGGGCCCTTGTTTCGCTGTTTATTGTTCCGCGATGGCGAAAAAGACATGATCTTCCTTTTGGCACATCATCTTATCATAGATGGTGTATCCTGGAGAATCTTACTGGAACAGTTATCCCGGCTATACCTGATGACCAACCCGGAAGACCTTCAGCTTTCAGCTACAGGGTCTTATTACCAGTGGTCAGTTGCTTTGAAGCAGCGGGTGCAGCAGATCTCTGTCGCTGAACAGGATTACTGGGAAAAGATGAGTGAAAGCATAAAAGATGAATGGCCGGCAGAAAGACATATAGAAAAAACATTCCGTCACTATGAATTGCGAAGTGGTGTTTTGTCCGCAGAGAAAACAGGTCAGTTGCTGCACATGAATCTCCATGGCATGGGAATATCGATCGAAGAGATCTTGCTATCCTGCCTGTCTGAAACGATCTGCAGGTGGAATGGGATGGACGAAATAACCTGTTACCTGGAATCTCATGGCAGAAGTAGTACCGGTGATGCTGCTGTTTTTGCAGAAACGATTGGCTGGTTTACCATGAAATACCCAATCAGGCTTTCCGGCATGCCGGATGCTGATGTAGCGGGCAACATTCAGCAAACCATTCATGCGATGGAACAAATACCCGGTAATGGAGAAGGGTATCTTTGTCTTAAATACCTGAAGGAAGAAAATGTGCTTAAAAATGGTAATGAGCCGTTTTTTACTTTCAATTACCTGGGACAAGGAGATACGCTGGACAATACTCCGTTTTCCATTCATCAGATATCCTCTTTTCAACAGGATATCGGGGGAGAAATTTATATGCCTTCTGCGGTTTTCTTTACACTGATTATTACAGATGGTGTTTTATGCATTGATATTTCTTATCACCAGGGAGTTTATACAAGGTCTGCCATTGAAGAGCTGTTGCAGCTATACATACTTACCCTTGAAAGATATATTACCGAATTGCGGAGTGATACCTATTCATTTAAAAGAACATTATCCGGAATAGATACCCAGGGGCTTAATGCAAGGGAGCTGGATGAGATACTTAATTCAATTTAACGATGCAGCATAATATTCAAAGTATACAAATACTAACACCCCTGCAGGAAGGGTTGTTATTTCATTCCCTGGCAAAGACGGATGATCAGGCTTATTTTGAGCAATATTGTTTTACCCTGCCTGGTAAGATAGATGAAGTCTGTTTTGAAAAAAGTCTTGCCTTCATATTTCAACGGCATGATGCATTACGTACAAAGTTTATTGCTGATAAGGGTGTTCGGCCAGTGCAGGTGATACTGGAAAGTATGACACCGGAGTTAAGTGTTCACCCGCTGGAAAAGGATGAAGCGGTTAAACAGCAGGCATACCTGGATACATTTCTTGAACAGGACAGGTTACGTTCTTTTGAGCTGCAGTCAGGACCATTGTTCCGGGTGGCGATATTACAACTGGGCGATGTTTCAAAGCTGGTGGTTTCATTTCACCACATAATTCTTGATGGCTGGAGTTATGCGATTATCATGCATGAATTGATCAGTCATTACCGCGCAGAAAAGAACGGGCTGCAGTTTCAACCTGGTAAGCCGGTTTCTTTTACGGGTATTACGGGTTGGCTGGCCACACAGAAACAGGAAGAGATAACGGCTTACTGGTTAAAGCACCTGGATATTGAACCGGATTTTACGGTGGCTTCTTTAACCCCCGTTTTTATGCAGCCCTCCGTTAGCATGCAGCAGGTTTCCCTGCAAACTATTTTAAACACGGAAGTATCAAATGCATTAAAACAGGCAGCAGTAAACCTCCGGGTAAGCGTTAATTCCATCTTATATGGTATATGGGGAATTTTATTGTCTCGATACAGCCGCCGGCAAAAAGTTGTTTCGGGTGTAACAGTGTCCGGACGTGAAATTGACATCCCTGATGCCGAACGTGTGGTGGGTATGTGTATCAATACAATGCCATTCGCATTCCAGGTAGAAGATACCTTATTACTGGATCAGTATTTTAAGGATATTTCGGGGAGACTGATCAGCAGCTTTCCCTATCAGTATTGTTCCGTAGTGGAAATTCAACATGCGGCAGGAATAGAAGGGGCACTGTTTGATCATATACTGGCAGTGGAAGATTACCCGTTTGATGAAGTGAAAAACCAGCGCGATGATAAGGTATTTGAAACAACTGTATTTGATCGTACCAATTATCCCTTATCTGTTCATATATCTGTAGGAGAGGGTATTTTATGGCGACTATCCTACAACCCGGACAGGTATCCGGATGCACTTATGGTGCAGGTGCTCAAACACATTGAACTGCTGGCTACCCAGGTAGCAGCAGCTGTTAGTCATGGTTTACGGCTCTCAGACATCAGCATTTGGGGGGATGTCCATACGAATAAACTGATCAATAGTTTCAATGATACAAAAGGCGATTATCCGGTAGAAGAAACGCTTTTATCGATTTATTACGCGCAGCTAAATCGTCAGTCGCCGGCTGTTCTTGAAGATGAAAATCACCGGTTTACAGTAAAGGAAATAGAACAGTACAGTAATGCGGTACAGTCTGCACTGGCCGGCGCCGGCATTGAAAAAGGGGATGTAGTGGCTATTTGCTGCGAACGGTCTGTATGGCTGATGGTGGCTATCATGGGGGTTTTTAAACGTGGAGCCACTTACCTGCCGATTGATATGCGGTTACCAGGAGAACGTATCTCCTACATGATGCAGGATGCGGGGGCAAAGGTGGTGCTTGGGTATGGTAAACTTTCTTTTAATACTGGCGCAGATAACCTTTACATAGATATTGAATCTGCTATTCAACAGCCGCATGTATCCGGCATTGATGTGGTTGCCCTGGAACCGGCAGATGCGGCATATATTATTTATACTTCCGGATCTACCGGTAACCCTAAGGGAGTGGTGGTGGAGCATGGGGCTGTGGTGAACAGGATATACTGGATGCAAAAAGAGTATCCACTGTCACAAACAGATTGCATCCTGCAAAAAACCACCAGCAGTTTTGACGTTTCAGTATGGGAGCTATTTCACTGGTTGTTTTCCGGATGCAATACTTTCTTTTTAGCAGCAGGGAAGGAAAGTGCACCAGACGAGATGATACGCACGATCAAAGAGCGGCAGATTACAGTGATTCATTTTGTACCTTCTATGTTGACCCTGTTTATGGACATGCTGTTACAGGAAGGTAATACCAGCGATTGCGCTTCTCTGCAATATGTTTTTTCCAGTGGAGAGGCATTATCCTTTGGAGCAGTACTACAGTTTAATGACTACTTATACCGGCAGCATAATACCCTGCTGATTAATCTGTATGGACCAACGGAAGCGACGGTGGACTGTACCGGGTTTGTTTGTTCTCCTTTAGCGGAAACTTATAAATATATTCCAATCGGAAAGCCTTTGCTAAATGACAGGGCTTATATCTTTGACGAACAGTACCGGTTACTGCCACCGTGGATAGCAGGCGAACTATGGGTTGCTGGTGTCGGCGTGGCACGTGGTTATATTGGTAAAGAATCACTGACCAGGGAAAAGTTTATGGCAGATCCTTTTGTAAAAGGAGAGCGGATGTACCGTACCGGGGATCTTGTGATGTGGAGTGATACCGGCAATCTCATATACCTGGGCAGAATAGATCAGCAGATCAAATTCAATGGCCAGCGGATAGAACCCGGTGATATTGAAGCAAAAATATTATTGTTGAAAGGGGTGCGGGAAGCCGTTGTCCTGTTGCATAAAAAGGCGGCTGGAATTTCCATGTTATATGCTCTTTATACAGGAGATGAAATACCGCTGCTTAGCATCCGGGAACAACTGGCCAAATGGCTTCCTGCATATATGATCCCCTCTGGTTTTAAGTGTGTGGAACATATACCGCGACTGGGCAGTGGAAAGATTAACCGTAAGGAGGTACTTTTATTACTGAAAGATGAAGTGCCCGTCACTGCCGGTTTGCAGGAAGATGCAGTACAGCTTGAATTAAGGCAGATATGGCAAAAACTGATCGGGAAGCAGGTAGACCCCGCACAGGATTTCTTTGCCAATGGTGGGCATAGCCTCACCGCTATCAGGATGTTGTCTGCTATCAGAAGAAATTTTGATGTACAGGTTTCCTTACCGGATATATTAACACATAACACGCTGAAAGACCTGTCGGCTTTCATAAAAGAACAGCAACCATCCTCCGCAACTATTGTTACAGCTTCTCCGGCGCAGGATGCAATGGCATTGCTTCCTGCACAGGAAAGTATTTACGTGTTGGAGAGTTTGCCTGATATTGGTAGTACTTACCATGTTCCGGGTCTGATCCGCCTGGAAGAAAAACCGGATGAACAGCTTTTGCTGCAGGCTATAAAAGGGCTGATGAATAGACATACTGTTCTTTGTACCAGGTTTGTACAAATTGATGGTAATGTGCAACAGCAAATACTTCCTGCAGATATAGTATTTGATGCATTCATGATAGTGGGAGGATTGACTTACCTGGAGCCGGATAGCGAAGATCCATTGGCCGTATTCCGGCAGCAAAGGAAAAAAATAGCTATTGATCAGGCGCCATTGTGCAGGTTTTATCTGTTGCAGCAAAATAGTGTTTTCTTCCTGTTAATGGATATACATCATCTTATTACAGATGAGTATTCCAACACTGTATTCCTCCGGGAATTAATACAGTTATATCATCAGGAAGTACTTCCACAGCCTTCCCTACAGTTTCATGATGTGGTAAAATGGTATGAACAAACATATCTTCCGGGAGAGCAATATGCAAACGACAAAGCGTGGTGGGCCACATGGCTGGAAGCATTGCCGGCTTCATTACAGTTGCCGGCTCCGGCTATTACCGGTGATTCATTGTTTGCAGGAAATACATTACAGGATGTATTTCCTGCCGGTGTCGCCGGTAAGATCCGGTCATTGTCGGCAGATCTGGGTGTAACAGACTTCGCCGTAATATTATCTGTGTTCCAGTTAGTATTAGCCCGTTTAACAAAACAAGCCAGCTTTACGTGTGGTATTCCTGTTTCCAACAGGAGCATTGCCGGTATGGAAGAGGTTACCGGGTTTATGGTAAACACGCTTCCCATCCGGGCAGATTTGCTGCCGGCGGTTCCCTTCCGGGAATATATGCGGGAAACAGGCAGGCGGTTAACAGCATTGATGCAACATGCATGGTATCCGCTTTCACATATTCTGATGGATAAGAAGTTAGCCGGCTCCGGTAATACACAACCCCTGTTTAATATTCTTTTCAATTACGTGGTATTACCACAGGATGACGATGAACGTGATTTTCCGGACAAGCAGCTTGAGACGGATGCTAAATTTGATCTCAGTATTGAAGTTACCGCGCAACATGAAACTTTTTTTATTTCTGTGATATATGCTACCGGAAAAGTGGATGCGGCTTTCCCGCAATTATTGTATGATACTTTCTGTGAACTGCTGGAGGGAGATATTAAAAAACTGGATACTTTCATCGCAGTTAAACTGCCTGCAATTGAAACGCCGGTGCCATTGATCGTTACAAGGGATACAACTGCCGATACCATTATATTGCAACAGCTATCCCTGTTGTTTAAAGAAACCCTGGGACTTGAAGTAGTACATCCTGAAGATGACTTTTTCTTTTCAGGCGGTCATAGTCTGTTAGCGATTAAACTGATTAACAGGATACGGGAGCGGCTCAAAGTAAAGCTCAATCTGTACGATGTATTTAATAACCCGCGGTTGATCGACCTTGCATCATTGATCACCTCCCTTGAAAGAGCGGCTGATCAGGATATTCCAATGGCTGGGGAGCGCGATTTTTATGCGGTTTCACCTTTGCAGAGAAGGCTCTGGTTGCTTCAGACAAATGAACCGCAGGACATTTCCTACAATATGACCACCGCTTTCAGGGTAATGATTGCTTTAAACAAACCATTACTTGAAGAATGCCTGGATTACCTTGTGCAGCGTCATGATCAGCTGAGAGCAAGCATAGTGCTGCATGATGATGGTCCTGTAGTAAAATTATCAGGAACACTGCTTTCAGCTGCTTATCTGCATTATGTAGATGGTGTTGAAAGCGTAGAGGAATTTAAATCCCTGGCAGGTGATTTCTGTAACCAGCCGTTCATATTGAATCAGGGGCCGTTATTCCGTGTCATGATCATGCAAAATAGTCCGCAGGATTTTTATATCGTATTCAACCTGCACCATATTATTACGGATGGATGGTCTATCTCTATCCTGTTATCAGAATTGATCCTGCTTTACAATGCAAAACTAAAAGGAGATCATTATTCGTTGCCTCCACTTTCTTTACGTTATGTAGATTTTGCACAATGGATGTCTGGAAGGAATCAGCAAGACTCATCCGCATACTGGTTGTCGAGAATTGGACCACAGATCCGGCAGGCCGCTTTTCCACATGTAAAAACTGAAGACAATTTATTGGGAGCCACTTCGAATTTTATTCTGCCTGACGATCTTTCACGTCTGGTTATACAAACAGCCCTGGAAAGGAAATGCACTACATTTCAACTAATGATGTTTGCTTTTGCATTATTGCAATCCAGGCTTTCGGGCAATGATCATTTTATAATTGGCACCTCTGTATCGGGGAGGACGAGCAGTGCCATGGAGCCTGTTGTAGGATTTTTTGTGAATATGATGCCTGTGGTTGTAAATATTGATAAACAGGTTACACTCCGGGAAGCCTTACAGCATTTTGCAGCAGGTATGGCTGCTGATATGGCACATGCCGCCATTCCATTTGATGAGTTGTCTGCCTTATTCAGAAAAGACAGAGCGATACAGTTAGGGAATTATATCAATACCCGGTTTGTATATAACGATTTTTCTTCGCTGGATATACATGCCGGTGATATTGCAGTTGAAGAGATAGAAGTGAAAATGGAAGGAAGCAAGTTTGATCTCAGTTTTACCGTGCAACCACTCGGGGAAGGTTTATCACTCAATGTTGAATATAAAACAAGCATGTATACCCAAACGGTGATCCATACTTATGCGAATCAATGGCAAATGATGCTGAAACGTGTTTGTGAATTGGACGACGTGAAGGTGGAATCGCTTTTTTTAACCGGTTGGGATGAATCTGCTGTCAACCTGAAATCCCGTTCTCATGAACTATTGAAACATTTGAAAGGTGTATCATAAATAAAACTGAACAGATGAAAAAAGAAGATGTTTTACAATCCTTGAAACGTGCGGTTCCAAAACCTGTTATAGCCGGCAAAACCGTAGAGCAGGAAATTATGCAGGGAGGTACTGAACATACAAAGTATGCCGTGTTATCCTGTAATGATAATAATACCACTTTAAAAGACTGGTTAATTGCCAATAAACCACAGGTTGATAAATTATATACCACTTACGGTGCTGTTCTTTTCAGGGGCTTTAAAGTTGGCAATGAAGATGATTTCCAACAGGTATGCCAGTCATTTGCAGGGAAGTTGCTGGATTATACAGAACCATCAACGCCAAGAACAAAGGTGAATGATAAAGTATACACTTCTACCGAATATCCAAAAGAAAGGCATATTCCGCTGCATAATGAACATTCATATACTGATACGTGGCCGGGTAAAATATGGTTTTACAGCAGGGAAGCGGCTGTTTCCGGCGGGGAAACGCCTATTGCAGATGCTGCACTGGTATACCGGCTGATGCCGGTTGCCCTGAGAGATAAATTTGAACAACTGGGAGTAAGTTACGTGAGAACATTCCACAAGGATATAGATCTGCCCTGGCAGAAGGTGTTTGGTACGGATAGCAGGGAAGAAGTGGAGATGCTTTGTAAAAAGAAAGGGATGACTTTCAGCTGGAAAGAAAACGATGTATTACAAACATCCTATACTGTTCAGGGAGTAGCAGTACATCCTTTATCGGGAGAGAAAGTCTGGTTTAACCAGGCGCATCTTTTTAATATCATGAGCCTGGATGAGGTCACCAGGACATCACTGATAGAATTATTAGGAGCAGCAAACGTACCCAGGAACAGTTTCCTGGGAGATGGAAGTGTGTTAAGCAAAGAAGACCTGGATGCTATTGCAGCTGCCTATGCTAAAGCTTCGATTATATTTCCCTGGCAGAACAATGATGTGTTGTTACTGGATAATATGCGTTTCGCACATGGAAGAAGACCTTTTACGGGTAACCGGAAGGTACTGGTAGCGATGTCTGACCCTATTTCTCTGAAACCGGAGGTTACACCTGCCGGCGCTATAACTAATGCCCGCAGAAATACATCTGCTTTTTTTGGACGGAAAGCAAGACCTCAAACCGAAGAGTGGCTGCGTTACCGGCTGGCAGGTCTTTACAGGATACTGGCTATGGAGGGACTGGATGAAGGAATCAGTGGTCATATCTCCTTAAAAGTTCCTGGACAGGAAGATCTTTTCTGGGTAAATCCATTCGGATTGTTTTTTGAAGAGGTAACCCCGGATAACCTCATTACCGTAGATGGCAAAGGCAATGTTGTAGCAGGCGATTATCCTGTTAATGTTGCCGGATTCTGTATCCATGCAGCACTGCATAAAGGCCGGCCTGACATTCATTGTATTGTTCATACCCATTCTCCCCACGGCATCGTATATACATCACTCGGCTTACCTATAGCGCCCATCAACCAGACATCCTGTATGTTCTTTGAGGATCATGCTTTATATGATGAATATAATGGTCCGGTATTATCAGATAACGAGGCGCAGCAATTGCTCCATGCAACCGGGGATAACCATACGCTTTTACTCCGGAATCATGGAACGCTGACAATGGGAACAGAACTTGAGTCTGCTGCTATTCTGATGATTTCTGCAGAGCAGGCTTATACCACTAACCTGATGGCCATGCAATCAGGAACACCGCTACCTATTGCTCCGGATGTAGCCAGGCTTACCAGGCAATGGATTGCAAACCCAATGAGTATGCAAATAGAGTTTGATGCGTATCTGCGAAAAGCCGAACGTTTTTATCCTGATCTGATCCAATATAAACCTCTTTAATATTTTATGACTACTGCACTTACCTACAGGTTGTCCCCCCAGCAGCAATCCCTGTTGTTATCGTCCCCATCAGGTTTTAACTATAGCAAATTGTCTTTTTCAGTTGCCGGTCATTATACAGCGCAACATATTCAGGATACATTTATTTCGCTGTTGAACAGGTATGATATTTTTCGATTGATACTAAAGGAAAGTGATGAGGGAGAATGGTTACAATCCATGAGTGGTGAAACGAAAGTACTATTTACACAACGGCAGTCGCCTGAAGATAACGGTCAATCGTTTCTGCTGTACATATCCATGCAGGAGATTTCCGGTGGTACCATGATCCTGCTGGAAGCGAATCCACTGGCCGCAGATGTAGTCAGCCTGATGGTTTTACAGGAACAGCTGCTGCATATGCTGGAAGAAGATCATCAGGAAGAAGAGGGGATCGGTTACCTGCAATATGCAGAATGGCAATACCAGTTACTGGATAGTGATGATGCCACAGAAGCACTTACTTTCTGGAATCGTCAACACCTTCATGGTGAACTGATATTGCGTAATGAAACTCCTTCCGGAAAGCAGGCTGGCCAGCCGGAAGTCTGTACAACGTCCCTGCCCCTCCGGTTATGCAAGCAGTTATATGATAAAGCAAATCATATAGGCATCACACCTGAAACCATCTTTTTGGGTGCCTACCTGGAAGTATTGCAGTTACTGACGGATAGTGAATTATTTTCTGTTGGCCTGGAATGTTATGGAAGAGAATTTGATGAATTAAGTTCCACGGTAGGCTTATTGAGTAAGGTATTGCCCTTTACCATTAAAAAAGACCAGCCTGATCTTTTTCAATATGTGGATCATAACCTCCAGAATATTAAAACGTTTCAGTTATACACTACCTCTGATAAAATATATGATTATCAGTTTGGGTACATTCACACCGAAAATATTATAGAAACAGTATTTCAATGGATACAGGGAGAAAAATTGAAATGCCAGATCACAGAACAGGAAAAGTCTGTGGAAATTTCATACTGGTATAATCCTGATTATTTCAGGGAGGAAGATATCCGGTTGATGTTGAGCCTGTACGTATCCGTATTAAATGAACATGCAGGCCTGGCAGGACGCACGGCATTGTTTCGTCAGACCTTTGCTGAACAGGTAGCTGCCGGAAGGGAAGTAGCATCTGCTCCTTTCCTTCATGTAGTGGATGCCTTCCGTGCTGTTGCTGCCCGGGTGCCGGGAAATATGGCTGTGCGCTCTTTGTCGGGCGATCTTACTTATGATGAATTGAACCGTTATTCTGACCTGGCAGCAGCTTCTCTGGTACACAGGTACGATGTAAAAGCAGGTGATTTTGTAGGCGTAATGATGAACGAAAATCAGTGGCTGCCGGTTGCGCTGCTGGCAGTAATGAAAGCAGGTGCTGCTTATGTTCCCCTGGACAGTAGTAATCCTCCTGCCAGGATACAGCATATACTGTCGGATGTAGCTGTGAAATGCATTATTTCAGATATACAGGAAACGTCTCACTTATCAGTAACAGCCCTGTCCGGGCTTTGTCAGGATCATGGGTTACCATTAACTGTTTGTGATTTTGACGGCACAGAAACAGCTTATATGATCTATACTTCCGGTACTACAGGAAAACCAAAGGGAGTAATGATTACAGGCGCAAATTTGCTGAATTATACCAACTGGCTGCAACAGACATTTCATATCACCCAAACAGATCAGAGTATCCTGCAGGCATCCTATGCATATGATCTTGGCTATACAAGTTTATGGGGTTGTTTAACGGCAGGTGCTGCCATTCATATCGTTCCTGCAGCACACCGGCAACAGGCAGAATGGATGGTCTCTTATATCCGGGAGCAGGAAATTACTTTTCTAAAACTTACACCATCCGTATTTTATCTGTTATTACAGGCGGAGAATATAAAAGAACTGGCAGGTTCCGCTTTGCGACTGATCTTTTCAGGAGGAGAGAAAATTGATACAGCCGGTCTTACCCGCTTTTCCCGGATCAAAAAGGACATCTCTTTTGTGAACCACTATGGTCCTACTGAAACAACAATTGGTACGCTCTTTCATCTCATTACACCGGAAACCCTGGTGTCTTTCGGCAATAAACCTGTTGTAGGAAAGCCTGTAAGTGGAAATGAAGTATATATTGTGAATGATGAGGGTCGCTTTTGTGTACCCGGTGAAAAAGGTGAAATACTTATTGCAGGAGCAGGGGTGGCCAAAGGATATTATAACAGGGACGATCTGAACCAGGAGAAATTCAGGAACATAGTACTGAATGGAAAAACGATACGTGTATACCATACGGGGGATACCGGTTACCTGATGGGGAATGGAACTGTTTTCCTGGATGGAAGAAAAGATGGACAGGTTAAGATACACGGGCATAGGGTTGAGCTGGAAGAGATAAAAAGGGCATTACAGCAGCAGGGTATTACGGACATCTTTTTGAAGCTGATCCCTTCCCGGTCATTTGGAGAAGAACTTGTTTGTTACTATTTATCCCCGACAGAAATTGATAGCCAGTTATGGCGTAAAAAGCTATCTGAAACACTACCGGATTATATGCTCCCTGTTTTCTTT
Organism: [Flexibacter] sp. ATCC 35208; assembly: GCF_001975825.1. GTDB lineage: Bacteria > Bacteroidota > Bacteroidia > Chitinophagales > Chitinophagaceae > Chitinophaga. The sequence goes on along the minus strand of NZ_MTKN01000013.1, from coordinate 17,822 downwards.
GTGAGGATAAATACATTACCGGTTACTGCGAATGGTAAGGTGGATTATACAGCATTCCCGGATCCTTACCTGGTAATCAATAAAGTAGCTGGTAGTAATGCTGTAATGAATGAAACAGAAACGCTGATAGCAACCACCTGGTCTGAAATACTGGGGCTTACTATTGTAGCATCAAGTGATTTTTTTGAATCAGGTGGAGATTCTATTAAAGCTATTCAGATAATAGCCAGGTTAAATAAAAAGGGACTGAAATGCCAGTTGGCTGATATCTTTGAATATACCAGTGTGCAGGCGCTTGCTGCTTTTCTGAAGCCTGAGAAGAGGCGTTATGCATTATTGCCGATGCAGGAAGCCATGTATTTCCATTATAAAGCATTCCCCGGCTCTGCTGCCAATAATATAATCAGGCATTTTGAAATAACAGGAAACATTCAACCGCATCATCTGCAAAGGGCCGTTCAGGAAGCAGTATTACATTTTGATATCCTGCGGCTCCGTTTTGCAGAAGATGAAAATTTCAGACTTTACTGCACAATTGCTGATGATCATGCACCTGTGCTGAACATCGTGGACTTACGGCAGTTCAGTGAAGAACAGGTTAGCCACACAAAAACAGCCTGGATCAATGAAGGATTTGACCTTACAGCAGGTCCTTTGCTCAGGGCTACCCTATTTCTGCAGGAGGGGAAATCACAGTTGTTATGGTCCTATCATCATATCATCATGGATGGCTGGTGCTTCCAGATTATTGTGCAGCAGATGATGGAATGTTATGAAGCATTGTGTAAAGGTGTTACACCTGTGTGGAAAAAGTATACCTCCTTTACCCGCTTCCTGGAGTGGAAAGGAGTTGCAGATAATACCGCATCGCTTTCATTCTGGAAAGAGTACCTGGAAGATTATACAACGGTAGCAGCACTGCCCGCCACCAACGGAAGTGTTACCAGCACGGTATATGACCGGGCTGAATATACGTTAACAGTACCGGAAGTACTTACCGGTAAAATAGCGTTATTCTGTCGTCAGCATAAAATTACGCCCAGTACATTCATGCAGGTGGCCTGGGGGATATTATTAGGGAAATATAACAATACGGCCGATGTCGTGTTTGGGGTAACTGTTTCCGGCAGGCCGGCAGATATGGAAGGGATGGAAGACCTGTTAGGTCTTTTTATTAATACACTGCCTATCCGCATCCATTGGAATGAATACACCAGTATCGGCGAATTGTTCTCCCGCATAAGGAATTACCTGTCTTCCATACAGGCGCACCAGCATCTTTCACTGGCAGAAATTCAGTCGTGTAGTGCACTTAAAAAAGATTTACTGGATCATGTGATGGTATTTGAGAATTATCCGCTTGGTACTGTAGACGAATCTGAAATAACAATCACTTCAAAAGAAGGATTCGGGCAGGTAGGATACCCGCTGGCCATTGTGATCTATCCTGGAGAAAACTTCATGATCAGTTTTATGTATAACCGCCATCGCTATACAGATACACTGATAGAAAAAACAGCGGCTAACCTGTTGCATCTAATGGAGGCCATCATTGCTCCTGATAACCTGCCGGTTGCAAAACTGGATATACTATCTGCTGGAGAACGCGCAGCATTGATAAAAGCAGGACAATCTGCCGGTGCATTTAATCCGGCTATCAACCTGTTGACTGCCATTGCTAATATATCACGGATTCATGCTCGTAACACAGCACTTGAAGATGCAAAAGAAATATTCTCCTATTCTGAAATGATGCAAAAAGCAGCCCGCCTATCCGGATGGCTGATAAAAACCCATCAGATCCGGAAAGGAGACCGGGTACTGATTTGCCTGCCACCTTCTGCAGATCTTGTGATTGCTATTCTCGCAGTATTACAGGCAGGGGCTGCTTATGTGCCGGTAGATGTGGAATATCCAACGGAACGTAAAATGTATATCGCATCCGATAGCGAAGTGAAGGCCATTATCAGTAGTGCGGGGTTTATTGAGGATCTGACGGAACAACTTTTTCCGCTCATAATACTGATGGAAGATTTGCCTGAGCATAATAATGATGATGCCGTATTTCCTGATATATACGGAGACGATATTGCTTATATCATCTATACTTCCGGCTCTACCGGAAAGCCTAAGGGCTGCCAGGTAATGCACCGCAATCTGAGCCATCTGTTTCTGCAGCAGAAAGCGTGTTTCGCTTTCTCAGCAGCAGATAAATGGATAATGGCGCATTCCCCGGCATTTGATTTTTCTGTATGGGAAATATTTGGTGCACTGGTAAATGGGGGCTCATTATATATTCCGGGCAGGGAACAGGTAAGAGATGGTACCACATTCCTTGATCTCATCATAAACAAAGGTGTAACTGTACTTAACCAGACACCGGCTTCCTTTTATCAGCTGACGGAAATCATGATCAGCACAACAGCGACACTGGAAAATACAGCACTTCGTTTGGTTATTTTTGGAGGAGACATACTGGACTTCGTTAAATTACGCAGCTGGTTATCCATCAAAGGACATGATAAGGTAGCACTTTACAACCTCTATGGTATTACCGAAACAACAGTGCATGTTACATGGCACCAGGTAACCGATCAGGAAATCCTGCATGCCGGCGGAGAATCCTGTATCGGTAAACCACTACCAGGAGTAACCGTATATATCGTTAACAAACAGATGCAGCTTTGTGCAGCAGGAGTGCCGGGTGAAATACTGGTGGGAGGGGATGGTGTATCTGCAGGTTATTATAAAAAAGAAGCACTGACCAGTCAGAAATTTATACCTGATCCTATAACCGGCATAGGAAAAATATATATAAGCGGAGACATGGGCAGATGGATGCCGGATGGAAATATCGAATTTTTGGGGAGGATAGACAACCAGGTGAAGATTCGTGGTTATCGCATAGAACCTGGTGAAATTGTTTGCCGCTTACAGGAACATGCCGCTATCAGGGAGGCTTGTGTTATTGCGGTAAACGTAATGGGAATGCCGGCATTGGTAGCCTATATTGTATTTAAGGATCAGGAGGTACCGGCCAGTGAACTCCGGCTGTTCCTGGCAGCAACTTTACCGGCACATTTTATCCCTCCATATTATATGCCTGTTGAGAAGATTCCACTAACCGGCAATGGAAAAGTTGACCGGGAAAAGTTACCTTCTCCTGTAAACATTATGTACGACTCCGTGAATATCCCCCCCCAGGATGACCTGGAATCTTATCTGGTTGAATTATGGGAAAGTGAACTGGGCATACAGGTTTCAACAGCAGATAATTTCTTTGAAACCGGGGGACACAGCCTTAAGGCATTCCGGATCATCAGTGCTGTTCAAAAAAAATACGACATTCTATTACCGGTTATTCAGCTGTATCATGACCCTGTACTGAAAGATTTTGCAGATACGATCAGGCGATATATTTCCGGAACTGAAAGTAAAGTAGAATCCGGTTATGTAATATTGAAGGAAGGTAACCCGGATAAAACGGTTTTCTTTTTCCCGCCGGCAGTAGGATATGCGATTGGCTTCAAAGGACTGGCCACCTGCCTGGATGATTTCCGGGTGATCGGCATTAACTTTATTGAAGGCGATACGATTGCGGAGATGGCTGCTATTGTACAGTTATTACAACCGGAAGGAGAGCTGGTATTCTGTGGTTTTTCTGCAGGAGGCAGTTTGAGTTATCATGTAACCTCCGCTTTGGAAGCTGCCGGAAGAATTGTAAAAGCCCTGGTATTTCTTGACTCCAGGAGATTTATACAAGCTTCACCTATAGATGAACAAACGATCCGTCAGATTGCTGATGAATATCTGGCAGATCCAAGAGCCATGGTACTAAACAGCAGTGTGGCAACAAAAGAAATGATGCGCAGGCATATTGAAAATTCTGCCAGGTTTATCCACCAGCTTTGTGATAGTGGTTATATTAATGCAGACATTTATTATATCAGTTCTGTTGAAAACAGGCATAATACAGAACGGCAGCAGGCCTGGCAGGAAATAACTGCAGGCAGGGTAATAGTTTACAATGGTTATGGTTCACATGCGGCTATGCTGGATCAGGACAATCTGCAACAAAATCTTGCGGTATACCGGGAAGTCTTTAATAACATATTCTTTTAAAACTATCTTTTTTTACCAGCCCTGTATTGGGGCTGGTAAAAAAAGATAAGTTTGATTATTTTTCAATCATATAATCATTTACCACCAATACATCCAGTCCTGTAGTATAAAACATGCCGATGGCATCTTCCAGGGAATGCAGGATGGGTTTGCCCATGATATTGAGACTTGTATTTAATACGATTGGTACACCGGTAATATCGTAAAATGATTTAATCAATTTATAATAAGCACTGTTCCACTCCTTTTTTACTGTCTGCAGGCGACCGGTATGATTTGCATGCACTACCGCCGGTATTTTTTCTTTCACGGCTTCTTTGAATATCAGGGTACGTTCCATATAAGGTGTTTCCTCATAGTTCTCAAAATAATCATGTCCATATTCATGAAGAATGGAAGGCGCAAATGGTCTGAATTCTTCCCTGAATTTCACATTCGAATTAATGCGGTTTTTCATGTCTGCCGGTCTTGGATCGGCGAGTATACTACGGTTTCCCAGGGATCGTGGTCCGAATTCTGCGCGTCCCTGTACCCATGCCACCAGCTTGCCTTCTGCCAGTTTAACAGCTGTTTCTTTGTGAATACTCAGTGGGAGGTGCCTGATCTTACTGATATTTCCCAGCTGTAACATTCTTTTAATGGCATCTTCCTGTATAACAGAACCCAGGTAAGGAGAGAAGAAAGGTTTGCTACCTAAGCGAATGTCGGGGTTATCTTCTTTTAAGGCAAGCATGGCTGCTCCAATGGAATTGCCATCATCTGCCGGTGCGGAGGGCACAAACAACCGGGCAAACCCGGTTTGTGAAGTGACCGTTCCGTTAAAGGAAGAGTTTAATCCGCATCCTCCTCCAATTACAAGGTTGGACGAGAGTTTCATGGATTCAAGGTCTTTCAGCAGCAACGTTGTCAGCTCTGCAAAAAATGTTTGTCCTGTAAAAGCCAGGTCTGCCGCTGACCAGGGACTACTTTCCGGTAAACGTTTAAATGCCTGTAGTTTGCCGGTAATGGTGATGATTTTTTCATCATCCGGATAATGTAATCGCTTATTGTCATACCAGCAGAGTTCTTTCAATAAGCTATGCGCCTCCGGAATAATATTGCCGTAAGGTGCAAGCCCCATCACTTTCCATTCCTCACCGGTAAACCAGTCAAAACCACACAAGGTGGTAATCATCTCGTAAATCCATCCGAGGCTTTGAGGACCTTTATGCAGGCTCACTTCTTTCAACTGGTCGTTCTGGTAATTAAAAAGAGAGATAGAACCACCTTCTCCATAACCGTCTATAATTGCACAGGCAGCATCTTCATAAGGACTACTGTAACAGGCATATGCTGCATGTGTATGATGATGCGGATAACTTCTGAAGCTCACAGCACTGCCGGAAAATTGTTGCTGAATAGCCAGCAGGCTACCTGTTCCGGCATTTTTCAGATATTGATGTTGCAGTTTCAGGATAGCGTAAATAGACGCCTTGGGAAAGATATATTTTGAAGGCAGCTGCAGTTTGGGATTAGTGAGTGATTTCTCAGAAAAAAAGTTCATCCTTTCCATCCTGTTCAGCAATTGCAGGTAATCCTCACTCCAGGAAGTTGCAATAACGAACGAAGCATCTTTATCACAATATTTCTTCAGTGTGCGGCCTATATCGAAGTTATCAGCAGGGCAACTTAATCCCCGTTTATATTGTAATTTTCTTTCTGTTGCTTCTGCAAAAAGCACTGTTCCCTGGTCATTCAGAATTGCAATAGAAGAATCATGAAAGGTGCTGGATAAACCGACGTAGTATTTTTTCATTATACGGTATATGCGTTTAACAGGTGGGCTATTTCTTCATCTGAAATCCGGCTGATTTCTTCAATCAGGGATACCGGCGTAATAGTTAAATCTTTGAACAGATGATCTGCAAGTAATGATAGTGACGGATATTGAAAAAAGTGTGATATCGGGATTTGAATACCTGTTGTGGCGGTAATACTGTTTTTGAATTTATTCAGCATCAGGGAATCAAAACCTGTTTCAAAATATGGTCTGTCTGTATTGAGGTATTCATCCGCTCTTAATCCAAGTATCTCCCTGGCAGTTTTCTCCAGCAGCTTACGCATGCCGGCTTTGTCCGTGGGTATTATATATGTTGTGGATGTTTCCTTTTTAATGGTCACCCAATGAGCAGGAATGTATGGGTGCAGCCATCCGGGAAAAGATTGTGTTGCTGTTGCCGGTTGTACATCAATAATGGCATATACGGGAGCTGCATTGATGATACTTTCCATTGATTGCAGGGCTTCGGGGCCTTCAAAAGAACGGATACCCAGTTGTTCAAATTGTGCAGTGAGTCCGGCAGTCATAGCAGAATGCTGCCATGGGCCCCAGCAGATACTTGTGCAGGGGAGTTGTCTTTCCCTGCGGTAACAGGCCAATGCATTCAGGAAGGAATTAGCAGCAGCATAATTGCTTTGTCCTGTATTACCCAGTAAGGACACGGTGGAAGAAAAGAGTACAAAGAAATCCAGTTGCCAGTCTTTACTTAACCGGTGTATATTCCAGGCACCCTGAACTTTTCCCGGAAATACCGGTGTAAAGCTTTCGGGTGTATGTGAGATCAGTAATTTATCGCTTAAGGTACCTGCTGTATGAATCACGCCTGTAATGGGAGGAATGGAGGTTGCTGCCAATAACCGGGCAAATTGTTCCTGGTCACTGATATCACAACAAAGATAAGTAATGATACATCCTTTACTTTGCCATAATTGCAACTGTTGATGTTGTATATCCGATAAGGTACTTCTGCCGGTAATTACAATATGTGTAGCACCTTTCTGTATCAGCCATGTTACTACCTGTTTACCAATACTGCCCATTCCGCCGGTCACAAGGTATGCCTTGCCTGACTGAATGATCAGTTCTTTTTGTGGTTTATTTCCAGACACTGACTGCATAGTTGGTACGAACCATTTACCATCCCTGATAACCAGTTGTAATCCCAGTTGATTAAGATGTTTGGAAATAGCTGTAAAAGCGGGTTCGTAATTCAGTTCATTTACATCAATGATGCTCACCGGCAGGTAATCCAGCTCAGTTTTCAGGGAAAGAAAGAAACCCCATAACATGCTGCCGCTGAGATTGACAAGTGTATTTTCCTGGTGTACATTGTTGGTAACAATGATCAATCGTGTGTTGTTTGTATGATTGATCTTTTCTATCAGGGGCAGCATATTCAATACTTCCTGCTCACTGATGAGAGGTAACTCTTCATCAAAAGGGTTGGACAGATAACAGACTGTGGTATCTGCAGGTATGACAGGAATAGCTGAAATGTGGGCCGTAAGCGCGGTAATACCCTGTATGGTGAGCTGGCGTCGCCAGTTGAGAGCAGTTGCCTTCAGTTCATCATACAATATCAGCATCGAAGTGATGGTTGTCTGCTCTTCCGGTAATAAAGCTGTTACAGGTGAATAAACAACTTCCTGTATGTTCCGGTTTTCAGCAATATGTTTAACCGGCAGGGGGGATGCCTGGGATCTTCCTGACGTCAACGGCAACCAGTATGCTTGTTTCAGAAAAGGATAAGTTATTACCGCCTGCTGACGTAACTGAAATCCGGGTTCCCCGGTTTTCCAGTTAACCTGTATGCCGGATTGTTGAAGTAGTGCAAGGCTTTCCAGGAATTGTTTTACGGCAGACTTCCCTTTTTTGAGTGAAGGAACAGCATCCGTTGTTTGCAGTGGTAACCCTTTCACCATATTGGTTAATATGGGGTGGGGGCCAATTTCCAGGCAGATCGTACACCCGGTTTCCTGTAATGTTTGAAGGGAATCCAAATATCTTACCGGTTGCAGCATATGTTCAGACCAGTAGGTAGGATCGGCTTGTTGTTCTGTAGTAAGTAGTTGCCCTGTTATATTTGAAATAACAGGAATGGTGGTTGTATAAAAAGGGATGTGTTTTGTTGTTTCAAGTAAAGATATTGCAGCTGGCTGCATGAGAGGTGAGTGGAAGGCATGGGATACATTCAACGGAAAGCAAAGAATATCCTGTTGCTTCATGTATACCCTCAGTTTTTCCAGTTGATCTGTTGTTCCTGAAACGACGGTTTGCTCCGCGGTATTCACGCCGGCAATATGTAACTGAAAGTTTTGTGCAGCTATCAGTTCCCTGGCTTTTGCTTCAGGGATCTGTAATGAAAGCATACCGCCACCTGCTGGTAATTCCTGCATCAGGCGTGCTCTTTCACTCACGAGTTGAATGCCACTTTCCAGGGAAAATAGTCCGGCCATGCAGGAGGCGGCAATTTCACCAATGCTGTGGCCAAGTACGATGGATGGCATAATACCAAAGCTTTTATAAAGAGCAGACAATGCGTAGGACAGGCAGAAAAGAGCTGGTTGTGTAAACCGCGTCTGATCTATTCGTTTTTCCGGGTCATCCTTTAAAATGATCTCTGTAATGGATATTCCGTTATTGTATAAACGATAGATCCGGTCGCATTCGTCTAAAACATTTCTGAATACGGGATAAGCTTCATATAGTTCTTTTCCCATGCCGGAATATTGAGAACCCTGTCCGGTAAACTGGAAAGCCAGCAGTGGTTGTAGCTGTTTTGTTTTGTGTACCTGACTGGCCTCAAATGTTTTTAATGCACTCAACAGTTGTGTTTTGTTATCTGCAACACAATACCAGTGGTATGCCAGCAGGTGGTTTCTCCTGTTTAAATTATAACAGCATTCACCAATATTATCCTGTTCCTGCTCCAGGGCAGAAAGTAATATGTCAACCATCTCCTGCAATGTATCCGGTGTGTGTGCAGATAACGTGCATATGTAACTGCTTCTGACAGGTGGCACGGAGGTAATCAGCTCAGGGGATTCAATTATCAGATGGGCATTTGTGCCGCTGAAACCAAAGGAACTGATTCCTGCCATCTTTTTTTTGCCGGCGGGCCAGTCTGTGGGTTCATTGACTACTTTTATATTACCTGTTTCCCAGGGGATAAGCGGGTTAGGTTTGTTGAAATGTAAATCGGGTGGCAGTATTCCGTGTTTGAATGATAACAGGACTTTTACCATTGCGGCAATACCAGCTGCCGACTCCAGATGGCCGATGTTGGATTTCAGGCTGCCAATAAGCAGGGGATGTTTTCGCTGTCCGGGTTGATAGGTCTCCAGGATGGCCTGTACTTCCAATGGATCGCCAAGTGGGGTACCGGTGCCATGTGTTTCGATATAACGGACTTCTTCGGGATCGATTCCTGCCGTCTGGATGGCTTTGCTGAGTAACTGACGCTGTGCAACAACGTTAGGAGCAGTAAGGCCGTTACTTTTCCCATCCTGGTTCACAGCAGAGCTTCTGATGATCCCTGATATTGTATCACCATCTTCAAGTGCTTTATCCAGCCGTTTGAGTACAATCATGGCACAACCTTCTCCACGTCCGTATCCGTCAGCATCTGCATCAAATGTTTTACACCTTCCGTCAGCAGCCAATGCCTGTATTTCTGAAAGTGCAATGGTGGTTTCCGGTGTGAGGATGAGGTTTACACCGCCGGCAAGGGCCATTGAACAATCTCCGGATTGCAGGCTCTGACAGGCATAATGTACGGCTACGAGAGAGGAGGAACAGGCGGTATTGATCACGATTGCGGGACCACTGAGGTCAAAGAAATAAGACAACCGGCCTGCCGCAGTGCTGGTCATGGTACCTGTGAGTGAGTAGGGATCAATCTTTTCCGGATTGTCTGCATACATATGTGCGCGTACATATTCACTATGACTCAGTCCCACGAAAACGCCGGTATCTGTATTGCGGATTTCGGGAAGGGTATATCCTGCATTTTCCAGGGCAAGGAAAGTCGTTTCAAGTAGCATCCGTTGCTGGGGATCCATAGATACTGCCTCCTTTGGAGATATACCAAAGAAGCCGGCATCAAATAGTTCCGGATGGGAGGTATAACTTCCCAGGTTGGTCAGCACGTTGCCCTGGCCTTTTTGTTCCCCGGGTTTAAACTGCTCCACATTCCATCTTGCTGCCGGTATTTCTGCTACGGGGTCAATGCCATTCATCAGCATCTCCCATAATTTTTCAGGATTATCAGCATTTCCGGGGAAGATTCCGTTCATACCGATAATAGCAACCGGTTCAAAGGTTGCCGGCTTTACCGGTGAGGATACGATATTGTTTTGTGTAGTGTTCTCGAGGTATTCCGCCAGTTTATAAATGGTGGTATATTCAAATACGATGGTAGGTCTGAGTGAAAGCCCGGTGATGTTGTTTAGCCTGTTTATCAGTTCGGTGCTTTTCAACGAATCAAATCCGAGATCTGTCAATGGCTGATCATACTGTATATCCGGCATATTGCATAATGCGGATATCAGTTCCTTCAGCAGTGGCAGATATTTTTTATGAACGGGTGGATGATGCTGTATTTTTTTCTGCGCAATATATTCATCTGCCAGTTTAGTGCGTTGCAGTTTACCACTGGTTGTTTTCGGGATACGGCCTATCTGCACTACATCTTTTACAATTAATCCGAAATGTTGCAGGATAATATTCCTGGCTTCTGCTGCAATGGGAAGGAATTGTTCTTCCGGTAGCCTGGATTGTACAAAAATAACGAGGGCTTCACTGTTTGTTTCATCCGGCACGCCAACGGCAGCTGTTTTGGTAATGGGGAAAGCCTGGTTGTTTTCGCTATCCAGTACCCGTTCCATATCATAAGGATAATAGTTAAGGCCGTTAATAATAATAACTTCTTTTTGTCTTCCTACAACGTACAGGTCTCCATCATGAATAAATCCGGAATCACCTGTCATTATCCATCCATCAGGCGAAAACAGTTGATCGTCGGGGCATTTATAATAACCCGCTGTTATAGCCTGGCCTTTCAACTCAATCTGTCCAACCCATCCATCGCTTAATACCTGGTGTTTTTCATCACAGATCCTGAAGCTTGCATAGTTAACGGCTTTACCGCAGGCTACGATTTCCAGTGAGTTTTCAGTTGTTTCCGTTACAAATTCAATGGCACAGCCTTCTTTTATACTTAACCTGTTTGCAAATACAGAAATGATGGGAGCCTGCAGTCTGTGAGAACTAACGATCAGGGTGGCTTCTGCCAGACCATACGAAGGTCGTATTACGGTACCGAGGTGTTGATCTTTCAGTGATGCGGCGAAATCATCTACAATAGGTTTGGATATTTGTTCTGCTCCATTATAGATCACTTTCATACAACTGAGATCCCAATCAGGATTGTGTTCTCTTGCCTTATATTCCTGGAGGAAGTATTTAAAACCGAAATTCGGGGAATAGCTGATTGTTGCCCTGTGCTGATGGGTTTTTTCCATCCAGATCATGGGATTCCGGATAAACAATGTGGTAGGGATTACTACAAGATTGAGGCCTCCCAGTATGGCCGTGAAAAAACAGCCTATCAGTCCCATGTCGTGCGTAAGTGGAAGCCAGCAAATAATTGTATGGTCAGCCGGCGTACCGCCTGAAAGGGTCAGTATTGCATCTGTATTATGTAACACGTTGGAATGAGACATCATTACCCCTTTCGGATTACCCGTAGAGCCGGAGGAAAACTGCAGGTAGGCTGTTTCATCCGGTGCCGCATTTGTATTTATGGTGTTTGTTGTTTCTTCAAATTCATCCGGCCAGAAAAGCAGGGATGGCTGAATTTGCTGCCACCATATTTTATCTGCTTCATGATGATCAGTAAAATATTGGGCCAGCCTGGTAGCTGTAGCATTATTGGTAAACAGGAATGGTCTGTGCATGATCTGCCAGGCATTCCTGATCTTTTGCTTGTGTTCGTGCTGGGAACCGGTAGCCAGTGGAACGGCAATAATACCGCCCAGGATGCAGGCGATAAGTGCTATAAGATATTTTTTATTATCCTCCAGCTGGATAATCAGCTCGTCTCCTTTACGAATGCCGTTTGCAGTAAAATATCCTAGTAAAAGCTGTGCTTCCTGCACAAACTGTCGATGCGTAACTACTTCCTCCTGTTTAGTGCCTGAAACAAAAACAATTTTCTGGTCTGATAACAGGGTACGCTGCAGTAGCACCTCGTTGATATTGGATAATTGAGAAAAGTGCTGATACATATCGATTGACTATTTTGAAATAATTTTACCATATTCCATTTCTATAATCCTATCGAATTGTTCTGCATATTTATCATCATGAGAAACCATCATAACCGTCTTCCCTCTTTGACGCAGGGAGGATAGTATTTCAAGGTAATAGAACTTTTTAAACTCAGGATCCTGGTCCGCCGTTACCTCATCCAGGATCATAACGGGGTTATCTTCCAGCAACACACATATTAAGGCCAGCCGTTTGCGCTGTCCGGTGGATAGTCTTACATTGCTGAAATTTAATCCCTCGAAATGTGTTTTATGTGAAAGAGCCATCAGGTTGATATACTCATTTACTTTTTCTTCATTGAGGTCTTTCACACCATATATCTTTGGAAACAGGTGGAAATCTGTAAAAATAGCGGAGAAAACGGACCTGTATTCTTCATTGTCATAAAGAGAAATATCTTTTCCATTATAAAGAATCCGGCCGGAGCTGGGATGATAGAGATTGGTAAGTACTTTCAGCATGGTTGATTTTCCACTTCCGTTACCACCTACAATACATACCAGTTCACCTTTCTTTAAAACAAGATCAATAGGGCCTAAAGAAAAGGAAGATTGATTTTCCTCATCTATATATTCATAACAAACTTTCTCCAGCCTCAGCTCCTCAAAAGGAGGGAGTGGTTGTTTCTTTTGAGTGGTATCATTATTCCGTAATGATTGAATCTTGTTTTCCAGTTGTTGTATGTTCTTAGTAGCGTGGATAGCTTTAATGAACAGGGGAATAGTGGTGACAATATTTTCCAGTGGTCCTATAATGAACAGGATAGATGCTGTAAGGCGGGTGAGGGTACCGGCATACAATGTAAGGAATTGCGGGAGTAAAAATACTACACATGCCAGTAATAAATAAAATACTATTTCGGAAAACATGAATCCTACTGCGAAGTGTAAACCGTTTTTTACTTTGTTATCTTTTCCTTCCAGTGCAGTTTGTTTAATGTCAAAATATAATTGTTCATTTTTTAATGAACTTATTTTTATTTCCTTAAATCCTTCCACGAGGTTTTCTATATGATCATAGAATGCGGCTTCATTCCTATTGGTCAGCATCATTGCCTCATTCACTTCTTTTTGTCTTCTGAAATAATAGGTGACCGCTATCACCAGCACCAGGATGGTAACGAGGAAAGCGGTGACAGAAAGGATCGCAATATAAATTAATGCAAAGAATACAAGGATGGCTGCCTGAAAGCCATTGATGATCATTGCCGCCGATTGAGAAATAAAGTTGGTGTCGTTGGAAACACGTGTAAAGATCTGGTCCTTCCCGATAGATTCCATGGATGATAAATCGCATTGCCGCAGTTTATTCAGTATTCGCAATCTGAGGTTATATACAGAGTTCTCGACTATCTCAACAGACTGCCGTAGAATATACCTTTTAGTAATGAAAAATATAAGTAACGCAACGCCAAAGGCTATCAGGTAGCGGATATTTACGGTACCTTCTCCGGCTGAATTGGCCGCACTGTTTAGTGTGGATAATAAAATTGCATTAACAAGTCCAGATACTATCGTATTAAAGATGATCGTCTTTTTGGGAATATCAGCATGCTGGAGAATCATATTGGCGTAGATCTTGAATCCACTCATTTTACCAGCATCATTTTTCTTTTGATCAGGCATATCTTAATAGGATGAAAATATTTCCCGAGGGTTGTGGGAATCCATTGTAAATTACGATCTGTCGGTTTATGCAAAACCACATATTTCGGTAGTCTTTTCTAGCGCTATATATTATTAAGATATTATGTGATTCAGTCGAAATCTCTGCAGTAGTCCCAAAAGCAATTCACCGAAAAAATCATTCATTCATATATTTCTTTACTTACCACTTTATTAATTATAAAGACCTTATCTGAAGTTTGGAAGAGGAGGTTCAATTTATCGTATGCGACGACCGGGACGGATTATGACTGGAGATGGGCGGAGCAATGGTTTCCGCATGTGGCTTGGTATTTATATGCGATAGCTGTAAAGGAATAAAAAGGGACACTGAGATTTGTCCAAAGAAAACATTCATGAAAGAGGGCATTCACCAATGGGGGATGAATACCATTTTCAAAGAAAACATTCATGAAAGAGGGTATTCACCAATGGTGAATGAATACCATTTTCAAAGAAAACATTCATGAAAGAGGGAATTCACCAACGGGGGATGAATACCATTTTCAAAGAAAACATTCATGAAAGAGGGAATTCACCAATGGGGGATGAATACCGTTTTCAAAGAAAATATTCATGAAAGAGGGAATTCACCAATGGTGAATGAATATCATTTTCAAGAAAAAGGGAGCGTATCAAAAGTATGATACACTCCCTTTTTTATAAATTTCTCTTTTCTATTTAGAGAGATACCTGTTCTTCTTTCTCTTTCACAATCTTCACTTTCTCCTTCCTCAACACTCTTGAATACAATGAAAGCTTTGGATTGAAAATAAACAACCATATCAGCTTAGACCATGACTGATGTGACAGCAATGAATCATAATAAGCCGGTGCCTTTGATTTAATCTGTGGCAGTTTGTTCCATGGAATGGAAGGGAAATCATGGTGTTCATTATGATACCCCACATTGAACGCTACTTTATTCAGCGGACCATAATAGCTATATGTTTCCTGTACAGGATCCAGCGTCAGGTAGTGTTCCTGTATCCAGCGTGCGCCCAGCGGATGTAAGCCTACTGAGAAGAAGAAGCTGGCCAGCATAAACACAAAAGCCTTGGGACCGATGAGGGCAATAATAGCTATATCAAAACTCAGCTGAATCACCCAGTTCAATACCACCCAACGGTCAAACAGTTCGATGTTCAAACGGGCAGTACGGGTTACCTGGAATACCGGGAAGAACAGGAACCACATCATTTTGCTCAGTGGGTTGTTGCTTACCAGGCGGGCTTCCCAGAAATCAGGCAGATCCGCATCCAGGTCATGTTCACCCTGGTAAGCGTGGTGCTTCAGGTGATATTTCTGGAAAGAGGCGGAGCTGGCGAAGATATGTGGCAGGTTGGCAATCATACCAGCCAGCATATTGGGTAATTTACCTTTGAAGATAAGACCGTGACTGGACTCATGAATCATTACCCACAGGGCATGGCTGATAAATGCACCCACCAGGTAGGCTGCGCCAAATACCATCCACCAGGAATGATCATTTACCCAGTATGATATGGCGACCTGTGCTCCAACGAGCCCAAGAATCAGGAATATGGTGTATGGATTTTTTCCTACGAGTTCCCTCATCTCCGGGTGTTCTTTAAGGATTTGTCGAACTCTCACATGGTGCGGATTTGGATCCGTACTCCAGGTAAAATCAGTAGGCTTGTTAGTCATGCGCTGTTTATAGATTGTTTGTAATTGTTTCTGATCTTGTTGTGGTATTCCGCCTTAAATTGTTCGCTCTATAGGTCTCACATGATTCGTCTTATTGGCATGGAAATACTTCTGGCAGGCAAAATATAAAAAATAATTTATATGCTATTGATATTAGTTCGCCTGGTGTCCAAAATAGTTGATTCTTTTTGTTTTACAAGCAGACTCACACGAAAAATATTTTGAGTAGCTTTCTTCGACTGTTTTTCGACCGTGCTATAAGCTTACTTCGACGCTTCTTCGATGCTTCTTCGACGCTTCTTCGATGCTTCTTCGATGCTTCTTCGATGCTTCTTCGATGCTTCTTCGATGCTTCTTCGATGCTTCTTCGATGCTTCTTCGACGCTTCTTCGATACTTCTATAATCTAACATTGATTTTCAAACTATTACATTACCAGTGCTCGGTAGTGTAGTTTGAATTTTAGTCAGGCCGATGTTCTCCTTATTTGGCTCCAATACCAAAAAAGGTTAGATTTGCATTCTCCCATTTAATTCACAATACTACTCCCATTATTTAATTCGTTGTAAAACAACTATTTGTATCCGAATACCGGCACATGGACATTTGTCATATGGCATTGTCATGCGAACTGGTCCAGGAGAGGTATGTGTATTAATTTTTACCTAATCGATAAAAACATATGGATAAGCTAAAACTGAAATTACAGGAGTACTATCAGCGTTGTCAGCAACCAGATTTGCGGACGAAGGCCGGCAGGGAAGAGGCCGGTGGTGCAGTTGTGCTGGAGATGGAAAATGATATTCTACTACAGTTCGGCTTGCCTACATCAAAGCGTTTTGTGCAGATATTGCATGACTTTGCCAGTCATCGTCAGCTGAGCGATCAGCTGCTGGATTATGTGAGTAAGAAGCTGAGAGCGGCAGCCCGCAGATATCTGCTGGCCCCGGTCGTGTCTGACATCGATCAATTGCAACAGGCTGCCGATCAAAAACGCAGCCCCTATGATCTGCTGCCGGAACTGGGATACCCGGTCAATGACTTTTCAATCTTCCTGATCTCGGAAATATTATACCGTCGTAATATGCCAGCCGAAGAAGTGCTGGAAGAACTGAAAAAAGCACAGCACGGCGATGTATGGGATGACCTGCTTTCGCTGAACAATGTCGTCAACTACACCCATCACGAGCTGTATAATCGCCTCCGCATGCAGGACCTCCGCATGATGGACGATTACCTGCAGTCCGTACGCCGCCAGGAAAAGGTAAAAGCTTCTAAAAAGGAAACCCCTGATACGGAAGGCTATACCCCTAACTACCGCATGGTCAGCAAAATTCTGGTGGAAGATATCGTATTTGATGAGCATGCCAATCCAAGCCTGATGGGCAAACTGAAAGCTGGCAGCCGGCTTACCAAGATCACCATCAGCATGGAAATGGCTGCCCTGCACATGGTACTGGTCAGTGCCGGCGAAAAAGGGGCTCAGATCAGCGGTCTGCTGAAAAAGAGTAAACAACACCCCCCTGTAATCGATCTTCGGACAGAACTGGGCGATGTACTCACACTGGACAATTGCTACCTGGAAGTCTATAAACCCCAGCACAAGCGTGGACAGCAATGGGTAGAAGCAAGAGATAGTGTGTTCTACCTGCACAAAATCCTCTCAAAAAAGGAATTTGAAAAGAAGAGTAAAGAAGAAGAAGTAAAACAAAAGATCCAGGAATGCCTTGATCTGATTGGAGGCTCCTATGGCTATTACCAGCGGATGCGTAAACTCGGTATTACCGATGAAGAAGCTAAGCTGAGAGCCGGTCTGCAGGATGAGCTGCTGTTTAAACTCAGCACCTTCCTCCATAAATTAAAGGACTAACCTACATTAGAGGATAACCTACATTAGAGGATAATCTGCATTGAAAGGGTAATCTGCATTAAAGGCTAACCTACATTGAAAGGGAACCTACATTGAAGGGTCACCTGCATTGAAAGGTAACCTACATTGAAGGGTAACCTACATTGAAGGCTAACCTGCATTAAAAGCTGACCTACATTGAAAGGTAACCTACATTGAAAGGTAACCTACATTAAAGGCTAACCTGCATTGAAAGGGACCCTACATTGAAGGCTAACCTACATTGAAGGGCTAACTTAAATTAAAGAACTAACCTTCGCACCATACAGATCAAAAAGGGGCTACCAGCAGGCGAGGGCACTGAAAAAGTC
>NZ_MTKN01000122.1 GCF_001975825.1 [Flexibacter] sp. ATCC 35208 | reverse complement strand
TAGGGTTACTCTGTTGTTGGGTGATTTGCACCAGCAGGGTACCTTCCTGCTCATTAATGCCTTCTACCTGCCAGTGCAGGCGGTTATTGAATAGTATGCGAATGATGTCCAGTAAAACATCGTTGGGAATAGTGTATGAACTGGTTGTAGCCGGTTTGTTAGCAATTTGCATGGGGATGTGTTTTTTAAGTTCTTAATCCATCAGCGAGATACCGGTTACTGTATGCTGGTTATCGCCAATAGCTTTGTTATGGTTTTGTTTGTACCGCTTCTTCCACTTCTTTACCTGTTTTTTCAGTCTTGCTTTTTCAGGCTCCTGGACTGGCGGTTGCGGGTGCTTTTGTGTATATAACCAATAAGCCAGCAGGCAGAGGCCCGCTACAATAATCAGCGGATGAGCCAATAACTTATACCATTGTTGTACCCCCTCCTTTTCTGTGGGTAACACACCAGATAGGCGGTTTAACAGGTCCTGCGGAGCTATAGACGTTTTGGGGGCTTTCTCCCTTGCCGCTGCTGGATCAGGTGGTGATTGTTTTGAGTCAGGTGTTATTGTTGACATACAGGTTGGGTTTACCGGTAAACGGAAGTGATGTTTTACGTTTACCGTTCTGTATGCAAAGATGAGAATAGAAAGAGGGCTGGTATCCCCCTATAGGGATACCTATGTTTTAAAAATAGAAAGTAGGCTTCAAGTGAGGATACCGTTTAACGGTAAGCTGTTTGTATTAACGGTAAGCGGGAGCTATTATTTCCTGATCCGTTTTTCATGCTGCCGGATATCTTCATCAATAAGGGCAACAGCACTGTCCAGGTGAAGATTCGTAAAATAAGGGCGGATGTATTGAAGGTCTGCCAGCAACTGCAATCCGGCTTTGTGATCAGGTATTTTAGCGTATTTCTTATAGATGTCTGAGTTTTGCAGGCTGGTAAACTTTACCCCTGTCAGCAGGTGAGCCAGCCTTACTACATCACTGATGTTGCCATTATCCCGGTGTTCTGTCTGAAAGCCCGCTTTGAGTAAGTAATATAAAGTCAGCAATTGCCGGTAGCGGGTTGCCTCTTTATCCGGTTCTTCTGTAGCAGGTGCAGTTACAGTTTCTAAGTCAAGCCCCTCCGGCTCCTTTTGCAGGTAAAGGAAATGAATGGCCCAATCCAGCACGTTTTGGCAGCGTTGGAGAAATTGACTGATTTCATCCGCTGATAAAGATTGTTCCGCACCTGTTAAGCTGTTGAAGACCTCACTGGAATAAATCTCTTTCTGCGCCAGCACGGTATCGTAGTAAAAATAGGCGTAAAAGCCCTTGCTCACGTAAGGCTTAAGGGTTTTGCCGTAGCGTTTGAGTAACGCTAAATCCCTTGCTTTGTACTGATGCCAGAATTGATCGTTATGAGCACTCTCTTGCCGGGCCAATTGTACAAGACTTAGCAGGTGTTCGGTGATTTCCAGTTGTTGCAATAAGGTATAGTGTTCCATTATTGCCTCGTAGTCATGCTGGAATTTTTGTACCAGTAAAGGGGCAACATGGTTGCGGGGTGGGTTTAAGGGAGTTTCTTTCGTAGGCATGCTACTAATATAATAAAAACCGGTAATAATTTCCCCTCCCTTATTTGCCGGGTACCTCATCCCGGGTTGTCCCTCTCTTCCTCCTTTGTAAAGGACAGGAATACCTTTGTGGCTTTTACAATTACAGGATCATTGGTATGCAGAAAATCGTTTACTGATACGTGGTTAACGTAAAACTGTACCAATGCCTGTAAGGTACACTGGGTAATTTCCGTAAGGATATAGCTGTCGTGCGTGTGGCGCAGGGTAAGTCGCTTTTTCATGTGGTTATTATTTATTGCCGGTTATTGTGCTTGTGCAGTTGCTGATACCATTCCTTTATCAGGGCTGTATAGCTCTTTGTATGATCTGGCTCGCTTATCAGCGCGATCGTCTGTTGGGTATAGTATATACATATTTCTCTTTTAACCTTATCCGGGATCGCCGTAATGTGAATTGTATGCGTATAGACCGCAAACACCGATGTAGCTAAAGAATAAATATCTTCTTCCTCGTTTAATACATAGGAGACTATCAGGATATGATCTATCCAGAACTGGATAGCTTCCTGCTCATCTACTCCCAGTTGCTTACAGGCTATTTGGAAGGTTACAGGCAGGAATATTTCTATCGTCATGCTTGGTCCTGATCTGTCGATATTATCAGGGGGGCGGTTAAGCTGTTGTCTCATGTGTTGTTGTTATAGGAAATACAATTGGTTGTTCCCTATCCAGTTCTTGCAGCTTTTCCTGGTAAAGGGATTTGGCTACGGACATTAATTCCTTTATCCTGTCTATGAGGATAGCAGCCTTTTCAGCAGGTACAGTATAATCTTCTTTATAGCGGGCATCCGAATAGGCTTTGTTTAACAGGTTGAATAGTTCCGTTTCTTCCCTTGTCAATCGGGGAAAAATAACGGATGGCTCCATGCTAAAGTTGTCTATCAGGGCCAGTAAGCGGGAAAGGTTATGGGTAGTTGACCGGTAGCCAGTGATGCCCCTTAATAAAGCCATGCAAGTATGCTGTGCTGCCTGATGGAGGTTAAATACTGCCTGCTCCGGCCAGTTGTCCTGCTGGCAATCAGTCGCTGTCTTGATAAACCGTTGGGCAGTAGTGAAACACCGGTTCCATTGGATGGTAATCCGGGTTTTCATCTCTTCTTTCGTCGGTTCAACGGGCAGGTCCGCAGTCAATGGTTTTCCATTGCTATAAACAGGTACGGCTTTACGGTAAACGGTGGTATCGAAACGATAACCTGCAGGCAGCCCTTCCATAAATGCTGCATACTTCTGCACCATACAGGTGATTTCACAGGGTAATGATGCCGCTTGCTGCTCTATCAACTGGATAAGTTCATATTCCGGTCGTTTTTCTGTATCGGTGGTTAGGATCATCAAGTCGAACGTTGTCGGAAATATCGTTTCCCGGTAACCTTCACCCGGCCAGAAGCAACTCCAGTCCTGCATAATGGTAGTACGGGTGCCCAAGCACCAGATCAGTTCCGGTTGGAGAACAAGCAGAATTTTCTCTATCAGCTTTGCCAGTTGTATGACCTGCTGTTTGGACAGATGGGGTAAATGTGCACGCATAGGTACTTTTTTAGGTTATTTAGAGGGCGGTTTAACGGTAAATGGGAAGGGTTAACGTAAAAACGGTATTTCCCTGCTCGCTTTGCACAGCAAGAGCACCGCTCAACGCCTGTGCATACTGCGCGCTGAGAAACAGTCCTAGCCCGGTGCCTGCCAGGCCATTGTCTAACCTCTCGTATGGTATAAATAAACGGGAGGCTTTTTCCGGTGGGATTTCCATGCCCTGATTGATAACCTGTAGACAGATTACATCACTTTCCAGGCGGCATTTTACGGTAATAACAGTGCCGGGATGGCTGTATTTAAGGGCATTGGAAAGCAGATTTTGAAGTATCTGCCCCAGTTTTACAGGGTCTGTGGTAACCTGTATATTTTCCAGCGAGGGATGCAGTATCAGGCAAATATCCTTTTGTTGCAGGGCCGCAGTCCTTTCCTGTTGGCGAATGACCGGTGTTATCCATGAACGGAAATCAATCTGGCAGTAGGCAGGTGTAATATCCAGTTTACCGTTATGGAATTTTACGGTAGCAAGCATATTGTCCAATATATGTAAGGTATCAAGGGTAGTAGTTTCCAGCGCCTGAAAGAAGGCCTCTGACATGCTGCCTTCGCGGATATACCGGCAGACCTGGATAGTGCCGGCTACCTGTGTGCGTAGTTCATGGGCAAACATACCGAGAAACAGCTCTATGGACTGTGGGGTGCTTTGGGGAGCTAATGCAGCTGGTGGCAATGTGGTAATAGTATTGCTTTCAAGTGAGATTGGCATAACTGGCTAGTTTAATGGTGTTAAGGGAGATGGTTGTCCATAACAGCCCCGGTAGCGTATTGCACCACTGGCGGCTGTTGGATACCTGATTCGTATGGTAAATTACCATCCCCGGTAACCGTACCCCACTAAGCGAGCCTGTGCATTAACAAAAATTAGTTGTATTTTACCGGATAGTTAACCGGGAATAACCCTTGGTATCTCACCAGCCCGGATGAAGTAGGATACCAAATTATTAGTTTTCAATATCTTTGTGACTATGACAATTACCAGTATGCCTGAAAAAGTACACCAAGGACGCGCGGTAAAACGCCTTAGAGAAATCCTGCATGTTAAACAGGATGTATTGGCTGATGCCCTCAATATCAGCCAGCAGAGTGTTTCCTTATTGGAAACCAAAGAAACCATTGAGCCGGAACAGTTGGAGTTGATTGCTAAGACGCTGAAGGTGCCGGTGGATGCGATTAAGAATTTTAATGAGGATGCGGCGATTAATAATATCGCTTGTAATTTTAATGACAATTCTGCAATTAATTATAAACCTGTATTCAATCCCATCGACAGATGGATCGAAGCCATTGAGGAAAATAAAAGATTATATGAGGCTCTATTGAAAAGTGAAAGAGATAAGATTGCTTTGTTGGAGAAGATGTTAGCAGAAAAGAAAAAATAGATGCTTTTTTGTTTAGACCACTTATAGAGCATAAGTGGTCTTTTTTATTTAAGAAGGTATAGTTTCTTTTTATTTAGATGCATATATGCCATTTTTTAAAACAATACGTCAACCACTGACTTATCTATTCGTATTAGAAAAAACGGCTGTGAATGTATCGCAACCGTTAGACTTATCAAGCAAGTCATATGCATCAATGCAGGTTACTTCTTTTCCTCTTGCTTTTTGTCTCCATCGGACACCTTGCTATCTGTGGCGCCGGCATCAGCTGTGTTGATCTTAGATTTAAATAGTGGTATATTGAAGCTCACAGAGACAAAGCTGTTTGTTTTGAATACTTTTTTTGTCAACAAGCTTTTATCACCGATAGTAGTAAATTGATTGTATTGGTATGGATCTGATAATTGCTCTACAAACCCTGCAGCACATCCATAGGTGACAATAAACCGGCCATTTCTACCGAGTAGTAAGCTGCCTCCACCGAGGTAGCGAATGGAAGGATTGGGTCCGATGGATAGGGCTGCACCCAATGTAGCACTAATATTAAACCAGCTGCTTATCCTTGGATAAGCATGCATAAGTGCTGCTACTCCAAAATCGACTGGTTTGTCGTCTGTCTGGCGTGTTATCTGGTTGCGCCTGTTGTAAACGGAGTCACGGCCAAACTGATCCGGCATAATACTGCTATCTGGCCGCAGGCTAAAGCTTTCATTACGCAGCCCGGAGATAAATAACCCAGTACTAAAGTCAAACTTCCAGCCGCCCACAGTCTGCACTTTGATTGGCTGATGGTCAACGATTACTGGTAGCTGGGCATCTTTCTTTGGGAGTATCGATAATGTAAAAATGTATTCATCTACATTCTGTACCTGTGGTATGTAATAGCTATAGTAGTTTCTCGTATTGATAAACACCTTATATTTATTCAAGGCAAGGGTAACACGTTCTTTGTAGATGTCGTTTATGCCCTGTAGTTCTCCGGCAATAAAAGATACTAGGTTACTTTTGGAGGGGTCAAAATTATATTGACCCGTGAAGTAAGCCTCTATGGCATCTTTTCTTTTTTGAACAAAGTCACAGATGTCGTCACATTCGCGGGCTTGTTTTAACGCGGTGATAATGGCATCCAATTGTTCGTTTAGGCTTAGGACATCCGCTAGTATCTGCGCTTCGTGAGCACTTGCGCCGTGTGCCCCAGCACTGAAGTAGGCTTGCTCAAACAGCGCTGGCATGTCTGTATTATAGTTAGCAAGTTCGCTGCTAACTATCACGCTATCTCTGAAGGGGTTGATATTCTTTACAATGAATTTATAGGGTTTATTGACTTTCGGCCAAAGTGTCCTTTTTCCCTGTTTACTTGGCGTTACGTCGTTCTTTACAAAGTTATAGATGAGTGTTCGTCCGCTTTCATCGCAAGGCACACAAACTGCTTTGACGCTTGCCATCCAGCCAGCAAGTGCTCCTGAGATATTAATGCCGGCGGCCGGTAGTTTATCCAAGATAGCTATGTCTGCAAATATTTTTTTGGCACTACTTGCGTCAATAAGATAGATCTTAAAGCCAAGATTATTCAGTGCTGCACCGGCTGTGTATGCTTTACTCACATCGGCTGGAAGATAAGCAGCTCCAATGGGCATATCGTGCGAGTCGCTGAAAACAAGCTGTGTGTTTGCAGTCATGTTAGTCACAATAATGGTGAAATTAACCAGGTTGGGCGCGTTCTCTATGACGATCTGTTTTGTATCCGGCTTGATGGGGATGTCGGACGTAGTTCCTGCAGCGTCAGTGTACCGGAAAGTAATATCCTGCGCTAAGGCTGAGGTGGAGAACACAAATGCAATAAACAAGGTTAGTAGTTTCATAAACGTTCGATTGATTTTAAATGATTCTGAATGGCAAAAATTTGAATATTTCATAATATGGAATAATGAATGTTGATTCCTTGTTGCCACCAAGGATAATCCCAACGACAGAATTGTCAGGGGCTAATACGATGCCTCCCGAGTCGCCTCTTTCTGAACATCGTTTTACGGTAATAAGTTTAAAGAATTGCATATAGACAGTGTTGCAGGGAGCATTATCGGATAACACGGGTAATACAAAACCACTTCTATATCGCCGTAGGTATGCTTTTACCGGTTTACCACGCAGCCTGCTTTCAAAGGGACCTGGTAGAAAATCTCTACCTATCCGGATACCATCGGGAAGAACATTGTTCACAGTGGCGGGGCCCAAGCTAACAAATGCGACATCCCGCCTGGATGTTACCTCACCTTTATAAAGACGTCCAGTAAAGCCAGCCACGCCAACGTCGTACCTGGTATCACTATGAGCGTCATATTCCAGTTTATTATGATCAAGAAGGCCGGCCGCTGCAACGTGAAAGTTCGTCACAGCAAATATGTCTGTGCCATTATTGGTCACAAAAACTCCCAGCGTGCCTTTTTCCCCGGTCGGGAGGTCTCTAATTTCATCGAGTGTAGCTGCATGGAATTTGAATTCACCAGTTTGTTTAACGTCGGTTTTAACGCGTCGAGTTTTTCCATCCGGGAATTCAATTAAAAAGTCCGCTGGTATGATTTCATTTTCATCAAGCTGGGAGGGCCGCTTTTTTTTAACAACATGAAATGCAATGGCGTAATAGTTTTTCTTCTGACGCTTCGTGATTTTTTTATGGACCTGCACACTGGTCAGGTTTTGGCCATACTGTTTGAACCAATCGCTTGCATGTTCCTCGATGTAGGTTTCGAGGAAATGAATTTTGTTCCGGGTTTGTGTATGCATAAGTCAGAAAGTTAATTAGTTAACTCATGATTTACATTTGGGCATCCGGTTCAAGTATGCTCAAGTGGAAACGTTCATTTATGGTTGAACGTTGAACTAGCCGTTTATGCAGCCATTACTAAACATAGCAAAGCACACATATTGCCAAGATCCTAGGACAGTTCCAAAATAAAAGAGGGGTATACCTGTTAGCGCACAGTAGTCAGCAGCACATGTAAAACGCAGAGAAGATCATATTTTGGCAGCTGGGGAACACAATTCATTATTAAATAAATGATCTTCCATGTCGTTTTTGCAATGTTATGGATTTTGTTGGGTAATAAAAATACCAAGTACTTGGTATTTTTGTATTTCACCTTTTGTTGTATAACGGCTGAATTTCAGGTGGCATGGGTCTTGTTCGCGACAACCTGAATTGGTTGATTATCTTGGAAACGCTTATGAATAGAATTTCCGTTGAAATAGCATTTTCAAACTAATTGCAGTTGTTCTAAAATAGTAGCGTGAGTTTCTGTTATTGGTTTGCGAGTTGCCGTTGCATCAACAACATATTGATCGTATAGATCGCAGACTGGAACAATATATTCAGTCTCACTCCACTGAGGTGGAATTGTTGGAAACCGTTCCGGGAGTAAGCCACGAAACTGAAGGTATTGTATCAGAAATAGGTTTTGATATGAGCGTTTTCCCAACAGCTGACCATCTTGCTTCATGGGCCGGTGTATGTCCGGGAAATAATGAGAGCGCAGGCAAAAAGAAAAGTAGCCGTGTCACGCAGGGTAACAAAATATTAAAAATTGTGCTTGTTGAAGCGGCCTGGGTAGCTTCCAGAATGAAAACAAGCTGGTTCAAAGCTAAGTATTATGTGCTGGCGGTAAGAAGGGGTAAGAAAAGGGCTTTATTAGCTATCGCACACAAGATATTAATTGCGGCTTACCATATTCTCAAAGACGGCCTGCCTTACAAAGCCCCGGAGTTAAAATATTTAACTTCTAAATAGATCGTCCTTTTATTGATTCCTTCGAGATCGAAATAAAAACTGATCAAATCCATAAGGAACCAACGGTTGTTGCCTTTGAGCACGTAGAAAAAATTCTTCTTTTACCGATGGATTTATCAAATTATTAAGCAAAATCGGATGGCCTTACCTTTATCTCTTTCATAAAAAACCCTCATG
>NZ_MTKN01000121.1 GCF_001975825.1 [Flexibacter] sp. ATCC 35208 | reverse complement strand
CAAAAAAAGATACACGCTCTATTAATTCAGATACCTGATGGAGCCAGGTTTCCATTTATGCAGTTCCAGGGAGGTTCATTTATTTTTGATACATCCCTTTTCTCTTTTCCAGATGACCAGTTCGCAACCGGTAGCCACCACTAATGTTTTTTCTTCCTTGCAGAACCTCCTTACAGAACCCATAGGTCATGATTTCGCAAGGCCCATTACCTGTAATAAAGATCTTAGTTGCCCAACACAATGGGTACAGTAGCAACATGCGTCCACACAGGCCACAAATGCAAATAAATACCCATTTATTTACAGGCTACACTTTTTACCAGATAGGCTAATTTTTATTTGCCAGCTTTCCTCACCTTTGTACCATGACAATCATTTATAAAAGTATCTCCGAATTTATGCGGGATATGGATATGCCTAAACCGCTCCATCCGCTGGTGGCCCTGGTCAATTATGACAAGGATCAGATCAGTGGCAATTTCACCGGAAAAAGGTTCATGATTGACTTCTACAAGATTGCATTTAAGAAAGATTTTAGCGGTCAGATGCGGTATGGACAGGCCTGGTATGACTTTTCAGAAGGCGGCATGGCCTTTTTAGCCCCGAACCAGGTAGTGACCATGTCTGGCGAAGTCGGTTGCCTGGATGGTTATCTCCTGCTTTTTCACGCGGACCTGATCCGGAATTATGCTCTGGGACAGCGCATTCAGCAATATGGATTTTTCTCTTATGCGGTGAATGAGGCGCTCTTTTTGTCAGACAAAGAGAAGAAAGTGATCGGTGGAATATTTGAGAATATTGCGGATGAGCTGGATAATAATACGGATGCCTTTAGCCAGGATGTATTGGTTTCTCAGATTGAATTATTACTGAATTACAGTAATCGCTTTTATAACAGGCAATTCCTGACCCGAAAGGCCATTCATCATGATCTGATCACAGAGATGAATAAATACCTGGAAAGCCGGTTTACAGACCCGCAGGGAGGTATTCCAACGGTTCCTGAGGTGGCGGCACAGCTACAGGTATCTGCAAGGTATCTCACTGATATGTTGCGGACACTTACCGGCCAAAGTGCGCAGCAACATATACATGACCGGCTTATTGAAAAAGCCAAAGTGGCGTTGAGCACTACCAGGCAGACGGTGGCTGAAATTGCGTATCAACTTGGTTTTGAGCATCCGCAGTCTTTTAATAAGTTGTTTAAGCGGCATACGAATCTCTCTCCAAACGTTTTTAGGAAGTCTTTTAACTAACAGATAATGGCATCCGATTTCAATAGGGCGGGTACCTATAGGGGATTGCTATGCCTGCAAATTAATCCCGCTTCAAACGTTTTTTGAAAATCTTTTCACTAAAAGGCGGGTACATATGTGGGATACCATGCCTGTAAATGAATATCTCTCGTATTCAAAATCTTTTAACTAAAAGGCAGGTACATATATGGATACGCATGCCTATAAATGAATATCTCTCGTATTCAAAATCTTTTCACTAAAGGGAAGGTACCTATTTGGGATACCATGCCTGTAAAATGAATATCTCTCGTATTCAAAATCTTTTAACTAAAGGGAAGGTACCTATTGGGGATACCATGCCTGTAAAATGAATATCTCTCGTATTCAAAATCTTTTCACTAAAGGGCGGGTACCTATTTGGGATACCATGCCTGTAAATGAATATCTCTCGTATTCAAAATCTTTTAACTAAAGGGCGGCGGGTACCTATATGGAATTCCCATGCCCATAAACAAATCTTATATGGAACAAATGAAAGCAATCCGCCTACATGCTTACGGAGGACCGGAAGTATTGCGTTACGAAGATGCACCTATGCCGGAATTGAAGGATGGTCAGCTCCTCGTTCGCGTGCATGCCATCGGCATCAATCCACCAGACTGGTACCTGCGCGAAGGTTATAAAATGCTACCTCCGGAATGGAGACCCAATATCCCCTTCCCTATTATTCCGGGTACGGATGTTTCTGGTGTAGTTGCCGCTGTTGGCAAAGGTGTACAGGGGTTTTCTGCAGGCGATGAAGTATTTAGCATGGTTCGCTTTCCCAGTGTGGGCGAAAGCGCTGCTTATGCGGAATTTGTAGCTGCACCGGCTTCTGACTTTGCACACAAACCTGCGGGTATTGATCATATTCATGCGGCAGCTGCACCGATGGCTGGATTGACAGCATGGCAATTCCTCATTGAACTGGGCCATGATGTAAAGAATCCACTTCAGGCACATAAACACCATCCAGTCCCCCTCAATGGCAAAAAAGTACTCGTAAATGGCGCAGCCGGCGGTGTTGGACATCTGGCTGTACAACTGGCCAAATGGAAAGGGGCGCATGTCATCGCGGTGGCTTCCGGCAAACATGAAGCATTCCTACACTCGATAGGTGCCGATGAATTTATTGACTATACCAAACAGGCGCCTGAAGCCGTGGTGCAGGATCTTGATCTAGTGCTCGATACCCTTGGCGGTCCGCATACTGGTCGTTTCTTAAAAACAATAAAACGTGGCGGTGCTTTATTCCCTGTGTTCTTAGGCTTCTCTGATGCGGAGGAAGCTGCACAACGAGGGATCATAGTTTCTTCTACCCAGGTACGTTCAAATGGCACTCAGCTGGAAGAATTCGGTCGTTTGCTGGCCGCAGGGACGATAAATGTCGCTATCGATAGCACCTTTCCCCTCGCTGATGCGCAAAAAGCACATGAACGGGCTGCCAATGGACATATTCAGGGTAAGATCGTGCTGACTGTCAAATAAAACTACAGGTATAAATATGAAGGAATTAGCAGACAAGCTTGCCCTGCGGGAACTGGTCGATACCCTTTCCATACTGGGAGATAAAAAAGATGTTCACGCACAGGTGCAGCTATTTACTGACGATGCAATATCAGAGACATTTATAGAAGGCGTTCCTATTTTAAAACTGAAAGGCCGGAAAGAGATGGAAGCCGCTTTTATCAATTTCCTTAAAGACTTCGACACGATCTACCATTTCAATGGGCAGCAAAAGGTAATTATAGATGGCGATACCGCTACCGGAACATGTTATTGCCAGATTACATTAATTGGTGCGAAAGTGAAGACGACTATCGGCGCCATTTATTACGACAATTACATCTTCGGGAATAACCAATGGCTGATTGCTAAACGAATAGGCATATTTGAATGGCAGGGAAAACAGGCATTCTAACCTTTTTAAAAAAGCCATTCGAACGCTAAAAAAGCCGCCTTAACGTTTACAATAGTCATTCGAAATCTTTAAAAAGGCTTTCGAAATCTAATAAAGCCATCTTTACGTTTAAAATGGTCATTTTAGTTTTAAAAAAATAGCTATTCTAACTTTTTAAAAAAGCCATTCTAACTCTAAAAAAACCATCTTAACATTTACAATAGTCATTCGAACTCTTTAAAAAGGCATTCTAACTCTAACAACAGCCATTTTACCTTTTTTGCCAAATGGCAAATAATCCCAATTCCAGCCAGTCTACCTTCGCATCATAAAATTAAAAACGATGTCGAAAACAGTATTGGTCACCGGGGCCAGCTCCGGAATTGGTAAAGCAACCGCTATTTATCTGGCACAAAACGGCTACAATGTATATGGCGCTGCACGTCGTATGGAAATGCTCCAGGCCCTGCAGGTATATGGTATCAAACCAATTACGCTGGATGTGACAAAAGACGAAAGTATCGTTGCTTGTGTAGCACAAACCGGTAATATTGATATCCTCATTAACAGCGCAGGCCTGGGCTCCTACGGTGCACTGGAAGACGTACCTTTGTCAGAAGCGAAAAACCAGATGGAAATCAACCTCTTTAGTGTAGCAAGATTAATTCAACTGGTACTACCTAACATGCGGAAAAACAAGTACGGAAAGATCGTCAACATCTCTTCTGTAGGTGGTAAAGTCGGATTACCAATGGGCGTATGGTACCATGCCAGTAAATTTGCCATAGAAGGGATGAGCGATTGCCTTCGTAATGAGGTCAGACAATTTGGTATCGATGTCATTGTCATTGAACCAGGTGGTACCAAATCTGAAATGACGGGGATTGGTGGCAAAGAACTGATGCGCGTTTCCGGAAATACAGCATATAAAGGTCTGGCGAATAGCCTGCTGAAGATGTACGATGATATGGAAAAGAACTCAGTAGAAGCAGTCGTGATCGCCAAACTGATTAAAAAAGGAATTGAAGCAACACATCCAAAAACAAGGTATATTGGTGGTGCAATGGCAAAACCCATGCTGTTCATGAGAAAAATATTGCCTGATAAATTGTTTGACAAAATGCTGATGAGTCAAATGAAATAACTACACATGGAACAACTGATCAATTACCTATTACATTTCGGTCATCTCAATCAACAGCAGATTGAGATGATTACAAGCAAAGCCGTGATAAAAACAACCCCAAAAGATGAATATTATCACGAAGCGGGTAGAATACCCCGTGAAATCATCTTCCTGCTGGACGGAATTATGCGGGTTTGCTACTACAACAACAAAGGCGATGAGATTACGAAATACTTCCTTGACGAAAATAACTTTATCGCCGATATAAACAGTTATAACCAGGGTATTCCTTCTACTGAGTATATACAGGCCATCACCGATTGTGAATATGTGGTCCTATCTAAAACTGCCATGGAAGAATTGTCTATGACCATCATCAGCTGGGATGCGATCATTGCCAAAATAACAGCAAAAGGACTGGCGGAAAAAGTAAACAGGATCAGTCCGATGATGGCAGAAGATGCCACCGAACGCTACCTGATGTTTTTGAGAAACTTTCCTACAATGGCCAATAGAATACCACTATCCTATTTAGCCTCTTATTTAGGTATAACTCAATCATCACTTAGCAGGATAAGGAGAAATATCCGCTAGCTCTTCTCCCTGTCTCTATGGCCGTCCAGTAGGTGCTTATCTCCTTGTTCCAGTGATTTAAAGATAACCTTCTCAAAAGAAGAAATATCCGCTAACACTTTTCCCTGTCTATATGGCCGTCCAGTAGCTGCTCATCACCTTGTTCCAGTGATTTAAAGATAACCTTCTCAAAAGAAGAAATATCCGCTAGCTCTTCTCCCTATCTCTATGACTATCCAGTAGCTGCTCATCACCTTGTTCCAGTGATTTAAATTGTCATAGTTGAAGGCTGGGTTATCAATTTTCATATACCACTAAAATAATGATTTCCGCCCTCATCCTCAAACTCTTCCACACCGGATAAGCCGGCTGCCAACAGCAGCTTTTTGTATTCTTCTGCACCTAAAGACCTTGAGGTTTGCGCAGTCATTACATCCTGCCAGGCTACCTTTTGCAAAGGTGCAGTAAATAACAACTTCCCATCAGCATGTAACGCCGCTGCCATCTTTGCAATGAGTGATCGTTGTGCAGCTTCTTCCAATAAAAATATCACGCCAATAGAGATAATGCCATCATACTTAAAATTTAAAAACTGTGACTCCTCTACCGACTCACATTCTACAGGTACATCCGGAAAGTTATCCTGAAAAGCCGCTACCATTTTAGCTGATGCATCCACTGCATACACCTTCAATCCTGCTTCCAGCAATATTTTCGTAACCGGAATGCCAGTGCCGCACCCCAAATCAAGTATTACAGCGCCTTTGGCAAACGACTGCGCCCAGGCCCGGACCGTAGCCGAGCCTGTGGTAGTCCTGTGCCGGGCATATAATTCGGCTATATTATCATAGCCATTTGATTTATCTTTCAAATGTTTCCAATTTATCTATTTCTGTATCCCATTTCACCTCTTTTTCAATCAGATTAATATAGTGTCTCACCTGCGATAAAAAGTGAACAGATATCGCAATTGTTTCTTCAGGATTGATCCACAGGATAATTCCTTCTTCATCTCTGATCTTCTCCCATCCAAAGTTAGGAATTCTGACAGATTGAATATTTACTTTGCTTTTTTTGAAAAATGAGAACATATTTATCTTTCATATTCGACAACTGGAAGTTTTACCGGCATAGGATTCTCCACCATCCACTTCACCGCAATTTCAAGTAGCCCCTAAAACTGTTTATGTTTAATGAACCGCGGTATGCCGAACTGCACGTACAGTGGTGTGAGAGGATAGTAAGGGAAATAATCCCTTACTTCCAACCCGATTTATTTTTTTCCTGGTCTTCAAATATCTTAAAGACGTATTTATAAGTGTAGCCTTTTTCGATAACAATTAAAGTATCTGCATGAGGCATTTTTTTTAGATTATTGCCCAATGCAACCTCATCAAAGGATATTCCAAAATTGTCTGCTGAAACAGGTCTACAGCCATATTTTTTCGGATCGTTGTCCAATTTAAAGTGGTAATAGCCATTAGTGCCATCCAGGAAGATCACTTTCCCATCGAGGGAGGCACTATTAAACTCCTTAAATTCCCTGACGGCTTTTTCATAGCCGAAACAGGCGATCGACATGGTAGCAATGACCAATAAAGAAAGCCATTGCTTTATGCTGTTATTTCTCATTTGATTCAGGTTTGAAATCTTTTACTTTATATGTATTACTAAAACTTACACCATATTTAGGAACGGGTACATCCCCAATCTCACCTGCTAGCGGATCAAAGCTAAGACTTCCTGAGATGATTCCAGGAGCACCATTTGCTCCTGGCGTATAGCCCCCAGTTGCGCTGAGCCCTTCAGCAAAAGGAACGGATACGTAAGTACCAACTCCACCTTCCCTAAACTTCGTTTCTACAATGCTTCGGTTAATTTCACTTACTGGCCCAAGGTACGTAGCTCCTCCAACATTGATTGAGAATCCAGATGCTCCTCCGGTTATTACATTCGTTATGATGGTCCAGATAGGATAGATAGAAGCTTCAGGCCCTCTGAGTATCCAGTTAAATTCATTACTAGTTCCCTCCATTGACAGCCTGTTTCATCCGCTTTAAGATTAACTGAACCACTTTTATTAAACATATGCTGGGTGCAAAGCCTCGTTTCCCTTACTTAAATGTGGTATTATCCAATCTCTTATTTTATCTTCGCCTATGAGTCCCAGATTTATTTGTTTTTTTTCGCAAAATAAAAATCTATCATCTCAGGGACTCTTCTTTTTTTCACGTAAGTTCAAACAAATTCTATAATAACCTGATTATCAATTTAATAAACCCGGATTATATATAGGTTTTTATGGCTAATGTCTAGAAGATAAACTACCCTGGATGAAATCCCCCAAGTATTGACCGGTCGTGAATTTCAACCGGAACAGTTTCAGAAATTCACAGCAAAAGGTGCGATGCCGGCTGCGGTAGGCAATTGCTGGATGAACATCTGGCAGAGAGATGCGGAACTGAACAGGAAATACAGCTATGATTTTGAAGTCTATGGTGAGAAATCTCAACAGGGTGACAATTCAGAAGTTGATATCTATATAGCGACAAAATAAAAGGTATGTCAATAACAAAAGAATCCGAATTATTCGGCATGCAAAAAGCGAGTGAAGCTGTTGCATACACATTGAAGGAAATGACAAACTATGCCAAACCAGGCATGAGTACAAAAGAGCTGGATGAATATGGGGCGAAGATCCTGGCGGACTTTGGTGCTAAATCAGCGCCTTATTTAACCTATGGATTCCCGGGTTGGACTTGCATTAGTGTGGATAATGAGTTTTGCCATGGTATTCCTTCAGAAAAGAGAATTTTAAAAGATGGTGATTTGATCAATATTGATGTTTCTGCAGAGCTGAATGGTTTTTGGGCGGATAATGGCGGATCATTTGTAATTGGAGAAGATGTGCATCAACATCAGAAATTGGTGGATGCATCGAAAGATATTTTACGGAAGGCGTTGAATACGATCAGAGGTGGTGTGAAAATAGCGGATATTGGTTTGCTGATAGAGACGGAGGCAAAGAAGAGAGGGTATAAAGTGATTAAAAACCTTGGTGGGCATGGGATTGGCAGATGGTTGCATGAAGAGCCGGGTGAGCTGCTTTGTTATAGAAATAAAGGGGATAAGAGACGATTTAAGAAGAATTCAGTGGTGGCAATTGAAACGTTTATTTCTACCAATTCATCTTATGCGACTGAGTTGAATGATGGATGGACAATGGTAGGTGAAAGAGGTGGATTTATGGCGCAGCATGAGCATACGATTGTGGTGACCGATGGACAGCCGTTAATATTGACGGAGATGAATGGGATATTGAATTAGGAATCTGGAATCTGGTTTCTGGTTTCTCTATTCTGTATCAGGAATCTGGATTCAGGAGATTGAAATAAAGATCAGGAGATTAAATTAGAAATCAGGAATAAGGATTTTGAATAAGGATCTTGAATTAAGATTTTTCAAAGCCTTCAGCTCACCCGATCTGAAGGCTTTTCATTTGGGGCCCTCTCATACCAGTAATTTTGGATCTATCACACCAACAAGTCCCCCTCTCTCCTGTAGCTTTGCGTCACTAAATCACATACTATGCAATAATCAGCACAAGTACTGGTCACAGGTGGCAATGGCTCGCCCGGCATTCACTGCTGTTAAAGAAGAAATAGTATTATCCAACTTATCGCCATACCGCCTACTAAGCTGACAATGAAAAAATAG
>NZ_MTKN01000120.1 GCF_001975825.1 [Flexibacter] sp. ATCC 35208 | reverse complement strand
CGAGGTCCGAATACTTACTCAACCCCTGTATTAAAAGCCCTTGGCAAATGTAAAAACGTTCAAATCGTTGTGCAGAAAGAGGATTTTCTAAGACCGGATGTGAATGTAAAAAATGTGGATGCTTGGAAAACCGAACTTTGGAAGTTATACAAGGGGGTTAAATGTGATATCGAAAGACATCAATTTAGAAAACCAATGGGAGACCTCTCAGTATGTGCTGACCCTACTGTTGATGGCATTAGGTGTGTAGGCAATCATAACAAAGAAAACAGATCCGCTTTCCCGAGGGCGCACCACAAATTTCTGGTATTCTGTAATGTTACTGAGACAGAAATGTACAAAACTTATGATCCAGTTGCCCTTTGGACCGGCTCCTTCAATATTACAAAGAATGCAACACTTTCATTTGAAAATGTCATCTATTTTACCGAGAAATCAGGAAAGAATGAAATAATCAATTCATTCATAAACGAACACCATCAAATCTTTGCGCTATCGGAGGCGCTAAATTGGAGCAGTGTCTGGACAGAACCTGAATTTAGAATCGGCACATAATGATAGGGTATTTTCATTTCATTACTTTTTTTATTATGCTATTTTAACTTCCCTGCATGCCGCCACATAGTTATAGCCATTTGCTTCACATCCTCGTTTTCAAAAAATGACAACGGATAATGTCGGGCCTGTGATATCGATTTACCGCCTGGCTCTATGTGAGAAGTCGTTATAATAATTCCATGACTTGCGTTCTCGAATTGAACATCTGCATAAAATGCTTTAACGACGTTAATCTTTACTGCATTGCTTAAACTATGTCTTTTGCATTGTATCACAATCAATGGACTATCCGGATTGTTGTCATCATAGGCTCTTATGTCGATTCCTCCGTCCTTAGAACCAGGACCAAGTTCGACGGTGTAATTTAATTTTTTAAAAAATGCAGCGCAAAATCGCTCAAAATTCCGCCAGTGAATATTTTCGAGCTTATCCTGATTTACCGCCAAATAATCTAAAAACCCTTGGGGAATGAAGCCACTTCCATCGGTTTTAATTTCCGCATTGAAAAGCTTACTCAGTGGTGTGCCGCCAAGCCATTCTTTAACCTCACTAGGATAAATATAATTTTCTTGCTCTTGACTTTCTGCTACACTTTTCACTATATCGAAGGCATAATCAAAAGGGATATCTAGCTCAGTCTGCAAGTATTTGATTAGAATTAAAGGGTCTATTTTTTGATTTTTGTGATTACTAGCAAACTCTCCTGTCTTTTGGAGTGCATCTGCCGGATTATAGCCGGCTTTCATCCATTTGAATAAATGTTTTGAGGCTAAATAAGGTCCGCGCATGTCCGATGTGATGTTGCCTAGCTTGTATCGAATATGATGAATGTACGCATCCATTGTGTCTTCTCTCATTCGAATGGTTCCATTATGTTCTGGGTCATTAACGTCTTTTGGCCATTGTTTCTTTAGTATTTCATATACTTCTTCTATTGTAAGGATGATACCAGTTTTTATTGCGACTACTTCAACAATACGGGCATAGTATTCAGTAACACTTATATAGAAAGCTCCCATATCAGTTTAAATTAATTTTGATTTGAAGACTGTTAATAAGATCCCCAAAAGTTACATGGGTTATGAGCACACACATTAGATATGTATTATGTGCCAATCGTTTGGAGAGAGAGCATTTAATCTCGTATTAAACCGGTCAATATGCACAGCAAAACAAAGGAGATGAGTTGGTCTTGAAAATCCTACGTAGGCCATTCTTAATGATTGTTTTAGGTAAATTTGATGAGGGGCTAAACTCGGGTGTCCTAAAATGAAATGGGATAAGCGTTCTGATTCATAACAACCAGAGTTTCGGACAGACTTTTGGTAGTAACTCTCCATATAAAGAGTTGCGGTATGGGTTTGTCCTTTAACAGAGTGAACTGTAGCCACTTCAATAGAAAAATCCTGTGTTTTAAACCAATTTCCTTGATTTATTTGGTTGACATTCGCAGGTTGGACTCTAATCGCTGTTGTATTATTAATAAAATTTCTGGACGATGAAACGTGTTTATTAAAAACGACAAGCAATCGGGGGATGAATAATTTCATTGCTGCCAACACAGCTGTTTGATTTCCCTTCAAGATCTCACTACTCCAAATGAAGATGGATTCTCGTAATTCGTTATAAAGGGTTGGGAACATATCTTTAAGATATTCATATAGTTCGTTTTTAGAAAAAGAGAAGCCTGCGGGATTGGAAACGCTTTCTATACGTAATACTTGTAGTAATGCATTTAGTAAGTTTTTCCCTACGGAGTAGACTGATTTTGAGTTCGTGTCGAACATGTACAAATAGTTTTCCATGATATCGTGAGTGATCCGTATTTTCTTATGCCCATTGTTATAGTTAGGAAAGAAAGTGCGGATTGTTACTCTATTTTGTTCATCTTGGGTCCGCCAGCAAATTGCTTTATATACATCTGTATTCGAACCGGGTAACGTGCCATTAGCACGATATTGTTGAAGCAATGTGGCGTAGTGAGGAATTACTTGCTGCGCGGTTAAATCATTATAAACTAGTAAGTGTGGTAAATGCCTAATTGGAGATCCGTCTGCATTCTGTTTTAGTCCTACTACTGCAATGGGGCTGGCTGCCAAACGTTGGACAACAGCGGCAATATTGGGGCATAACCGATGACTGCCTGTGATTTGCAGTACGCGAGGTCTATCAATCCAAGCTGTTATCTGTCGCGAAACATCCGAATAGATTGCCTGATTTTTGTCTCCAATTCTTTGGTAAACAGTAGCTCCGGCTATTGGTATTCCGAATAGCGTCTCCAATAGTTGAAACTGATGAGCTGCCATATCTTGCATCTCATCCACAAAAATGTACTGAAATCTTGTTTGCAAAATTTGTAGTATTGCTGGGAACTCTGAAAGGTAACTATTAGCTAGAAAGTACGCGTCATCAAAGCATAAATATCCATCTCGTAATAACTTTTTTTTAAAGGAAAGTAACCACCTTTGTACACTGTCTTTTTCTGCCTGCGTCCAATCCTGTCTTCCATTTCTTATCTGTGGATTTGTAATATTGATTTGCGTGCCGGCAATATCACTCGCCACTTGTGGTTGGCTTAAAGTTCCTGTGAACCTAATGGATGTAGGTCTGTCTCTTCCTCGTAAGAATTGTTTTGCCATATTTTGGATTTGGCCAAAGCCAGCAAATGAAAAACTTGAAAACTGATGCGCTTTTTCTTTGTACAAATCATCGTCAATGCGCAGTGGCTTTTTATTAAATTTTTGTTGATAATAAGGAAATGCCAGAAACTGGTCTACAAAGGCTTGAATCGTGCCAACGAAGTGGTTACCCGAGAACAATTTTGGGCAATGCATCCCGATAGAATGTTTGATTTCCTCCACAGCTGCGTTCGTGTGAGAAAGGACGAGTACTGCCCGGCTTCCAACCAAGGGTAAATGACGCTCGATGATTAGCAGCTTTGCTAATAGAGCAGTCGTTTTACCACTTCCGGGGACTGCCTGTAGATCGCAAGTGTTCATCTCTTGTATATATGCAATTCTTTGCGCATCAAATACACCTGTTCTACTGAATAAGATGTTTTCGGCATAAGCGATATCACTAAGGTTGATTTGCAGCATGACGTATAGCATTAAATATGTAGGTAAGAGATCTTTCAGTTTCGTAGTCCGTAATTGTTTGATCAGCTAGTAATGCGTTAGCAAATTGCTGTGCAACAATTGTTTTGGAAATAGGCTCTTTTTTTACATTCAGTGAGGTATTTCCTGTCCAAATATGATTATATATTGCATATGCAATAATGCTCGCTGAATCCTGCCATCTATTAAAATAGCTGGGTATCTGCTGAATGGCACTATCATAGTTAGCCAGGCGCTGCACATCAGCATCTATACGTTGTTCTTTTAATGCTTCAAGAGCGGAAGTATAAAAAAGTTGCCGAAGCTTGGTTGATAAAGCAATACAGTATTCTAATGTCCAAAAAGGGCTTACAAAAGTCTCAACGACTTGGCCATTGTAGCTTGCCTTTTTTGTAGCAGTGGCTTGAATAATTCGTTGATCTATTTGTTGCTGTGTATAGGGTAGACTATGTATATTACCACTGCCAACTGGATCTTCAATTTCATAAGTTTCTCCATGTTCAATTGGTCTAATGTCTACGTCTGTTACAACAGCAACATTGCAATGCATTTGCTGTCCCAATTGGCGTTGAAAAATTTTTGCATAACGTAATAAGGCAGTGCTACCAACATTAATAATTGACACTCCTTTTTTGGTAAGGTTTATACCTATTTTTTGGGCTAGCACTGGTAGTAACAATTCTTCTGCCCAACCTTCGACAAGTATCACACCACGTGCGAAGAATAGATTGGCTTTTGTAGTGTCAAGGAAGCGCTCGAGAAATGTATAGTCTGTTGGTGATAACTGGGTGTAAGCTGAACCCATAGAAAATGCTTTCGCATTTTGGCAGATGATAAGATTTTCCAGCTTTATTTTGGAGCCAATATTCGGGCTATGTGTAGTAATTAAGAGTTGAATAGAACTGGCAGATGCTTCCTTCTGAAGCGTTTCTATGACTTGCATTTGTACCTGTGGGTGCAGGTGAGCTTCAATTTCTTCAATAAGCCCAAGACGCAATCCGTCCCAGGGTTGTTTTTCCAAATGTAACAATTCCGCCGCCATGCAAAGCAGGTTATGGCTGCCCAGACCAAGATTTTGTTCATTCTCAAACAGCAGTGACAATGATTCAAGTATACTACGCAGTTCTTGGCTAGTAACGTTGAAAGTGGTCTTTTTACCAGAAAATTTGTCCAAGTAACCATCCATAATGTCTTTCAGTTGCTTACCTGCCTGTTGGTCAGGTGGCAAAGGAACACCTGCATCATCAGTACCTTTGAAATAGGTACCCACCTTCGCATTAAGTGCCTGAGTAAGTGTAACAAACAGGTGGTTTGTTTTATCTTTGAAAGCTTCGTGACTATTTAATATCTGCGAAAGACGTGAGTTGCGGCGTGAGGATAATTCGTTGACGGCATCTCGTAGGGGCCGAAGATAAGTTATCTTGAGGTTATCTCTTGCATCTGCTGTCAATAGCTGGCCTTCATCGTCAGCGCCTGCCTTTACATCAGCAGGGAGAATACGGCTGTTATTTTTTGAAATGTCCAACATTAGCTTGAGATAGGGTGTATTATTTTGAGGATTCCAAGCAAGCCATTCCGTAAAGTTTTTTGCTTCTGGTGTTGTAAATCCCTCGATGATACATTCAATGCGGAATCGGCTGGTTCCTAAATGGAAATCATCATCTTCCACTTTAATCCATTCACCGCTGTGAGTCTTAAGCACCAATTTAATGGCATCTATAATAGCTGTTTTCCCAGAATCGTTTTCTCCAATTAATAAATTCAGGCCGGAATGAAGGAGAAGGTCCAAGTTTGGATGAGCAATATCCATAGTCGTAACACCACCAAATTTGCGGAAGTTCCACAGGCGTAACCTCGATACATACATATGACAATAGATTTTAGTGAAAATAGCGAATATTTGAAGTTAAATAGTAAATGTGATACTATGTAAATCAGAGGTTTATAAACTAAAACGTGGAAATATTAAATATCTATTTTATGTAGTCTGAAGTGCTGTCAGGAGTACATATATTTAAGCTCTGAGCAGAATTATTCTAAATTCTCGACATATTGGAATACTATATTAAAATCGATAAGGTCTTTTTTCTGTATTGTAAAATTTCGCTATATATTTTCCATAGGTGCCAAGAGTTCAGTCACCTGTACCTTTAAAACCCTGGCTACTTCATAAAGGGTTTCTAAACTTGGCTGCCTGCTATTAGTACACCAGCGGGAAACAGTTCTTTCATTGACCCCAAGCAATTGCGCTAAATCCTTGCTGGTTTTATCAGTGCGGGCTAAAACGGATTTTATCTGATTGTATTTGCTTTGTTTCATATCTCTAGTGGTCAAAACAAATATAATGCAAGCATAATTTATTGATTACGAACTTAAATAGACTTATTTGTTCTTTAAATAGACATAAATGGTCTTTTAATACTATCATTTGGTCTATTTTAATAGAAATAATTTTATCTTTATTTCCATGATTAAAATAACAATTGACAGTTCCTGAGCGAAATTATTAATTTCGCGAACACATAAAGAAATTTATAGCGTGTTTGCCTTTGTTGTCTGCTGCTGAAAACTCGGAAAGTATCAAGCCCACAGATTATAAGGTAAATCGCTCGCGTTATGGCGCGGGCGTTCTTATTGTAGGTGGGTAAGGCATTCCGAGTGCCGCAGCAGCCGAAGTAAGAATTAGCCTGCGCTTTTTTATGCCCCTGCATCAGGCTCCTCTTGCCAACAACTCACTGATATTTACTTCCTTAAAATTGTCCCTCCAATGGGGATGCGGCCTTTCTATGTCATTAACTCTCTAAACCGTTTTCATGTTAATACCACATAACCCACAGTCAGTAATGCCAGCTACCAGTTCTGAAACTATGCAAGTCTTTATGGGCATGCTTGCTCATGAGATGAGAACTCAGATAGCCGGTATATGCACAGCCAGTAATATACTCCTGCATGAGAAAGAAAGCAGAAAGAATAAGAACTTCTATTTGTCGCATATCAACTCAATGAGTATAAACGTCTTGCATGTTTTAAATAACATGATGGCAACAAATACTGTTGAAGGTGGAAAACTGGCAATAAAGACATTACCAATACGTATCCAAATTCGTGAATGGTTAAAGGAACAGGTTCAGCAATATAAACTGATTACCGCTATCCGTTCTGTAAAAATCAAAATCAATTTCCGACGCAACGTACCAGAATATATTATGACAGATGAAGTAAAGCTGGGACAGATTCTAAAGAACTTAATAGACAACGCATTGAAATTTGCCTCATCTGATACAAGTATTTTCATTTATATCTGTTGCCTTAGAGGCCGCCTGTTATTCCAAATATCCGATTGTGGGCAGGGTATTCCTACTGATAAAATTCCCCTATTGTTTAAACCGTTTCAATCTCTTGATGAAGGTTTGGGAGGTACGGGGCTAGGGTTATACATCAGCAAGTTATATGCTGAATCATTAGGCGGTGATCTTATGCTTGCCAAAAGTGATGCCACTGGTACCTCCTTTTTAGTCCTGATAAGTACACAAGGTCAAGCTTAACTCAATAATTAAAAATTTAACTCATTTATATGGATGCAACAACCTTACAACATCTACCCAAACAACAGGTAGCACTACTTGTACAATTAATACAGAAGATAGTGCTGGCTGTTTACCCAGTCAAAATTATATGTTATGGTTATCGAACTAGCACTATTGATGGCTGGAGTTGCTTTTTTGATGGAGATGCCTATAATAAAAGTATAAATCCTACTTATGATTTTTTGATTATAACCAATGATGAAGAGAAAAGAGCCCATTATGAAATAATTGAGATAGCGGAACAACAAGCATACCCATTAGGTTGTAACACCACTATTATTGTCCAACAACTGAATGCGGCTAACAAAGCATTAGAAAGTGGTAGCCGCTTTATTTCTACTGTTTATCGTAAAGGTGTAATGTTGTATAACGGTAATTGTTTACCCTTATCTGCACCTCCCGAGGAATTAGATATACCCGTGTTGAGAAGTTTAATAGAAGGTGACTGGCACAGGCGTTTTAGTATGTCACGTCGTTTTTTAAAGACAGCGAATTATTGTTTTGATAATGGGTGGAATGAACAGACCATTTTTGACTTACATCAGTCAGTGGAACATGCCTGTGTCGCAATAATAAGGGTATATATAGGCTTCCGACCAACGACGCATAATCTTTCCCGCTTATTGGACCTAATATGTAATTTCTCTCAAGAACTGGTAACTATCTTTCCCCGTCAGACAAAAGAAGAAACAGACCTCTTCAATACATTGAACAGAGCCTATTCTGAGGCCAGATACAATGAGAAGTACACGGTATCTATTGAGGTGACGAAAATATTATTAGGCAGGGTCACGACCTTATTAGACCTGGCCGAAAAGTTCTACGACAGGAAACAAATTAGCCTGGAATCAAGTCAACCTATTAGCTTCCCTTTAACAGTAAATAATCAATGAGCAAGCCTAAAAACAACAACAATACTCAGCAGAAAGCCGACTATTTTGTGACATGTATTGGTGAGGAAATGTTTTCATTAAGGAAAAACCATAAGAAGAGTCTGAAGACGGTTGCAAAGGATACAAAGATGTCTCCCGGTATACTCAGTAAAGTTGAAAATGGGACGTATTATAACTTTTGCATGACAAGATTGCTTCGGCTTTGTAAGTATTATAACGTGGACATAAGAGATGTAATAGATCGTGCGGAGTTTAAAGATCGCAATAATGTTATTTAAACATGTTTTTGACAGGAGTTCAATACACCTTAAATATTTTCGAATAGTTTTCAAATGGTTTTCAAATGGAAATCAATATGTCATCCAATAGGTTGATTTTGATGTGTGTTAGACATTTCGTAGTCCGGATTTTAGTTTACAGTGTGTTTTTGGGTCCTTGTAATAACTTGACACATTATAAATATCTCGATAATGTTCATTTTCTTAATTACATAAAGTGACATAATTCGACATAATGTGACAATGTTTGACATCAAACATACACGATGTAATCGGCAGATAACAAT
>NZ_MTKN01000119.1 GCF_001975825.1 [Flexibacter] sp. ATCC 35208 | reverse complement strand
AAAGACTAAACAACTTCATTGTATAATAACCCTATATAGATAACCCATTCCCTCAACCTAAATGCAACCCTATGACTCTCCATAATGAAAGTCACATTTCACTATCCATTATTTCCATCCTTGACGCCGACAACCAGATTACAGGCTATGGTTTCTTTATTGACCCTCATGGACTGGCTATCACCTGTTATCATCTTATTTCAAACCTGCAAAATATCCGCA
This sequence comes from [Flexibacter] sp. ATCC 35208, assembly GCF_001975825.1. Taxonomy (GTDB): domain Bacteria; phylum Bacteroidota; class Bacteroidia; order Chitinophagales; family Chitinophagaceae; genus Chitinophaga. The sequence continues at coordinate 8,715 of NZ_MTKN01000119.1, read as the reverse complement.
TCCGGGATTACTATGGTCATGAATACGATGCAGTCATAAACAAGTACTATTCATCTCATCGGAATGACATAGCCGTTATCCACATCCAAAAAGACACCCCTTATTTTTTATATTTCTCACACCTGGCTGAAATTATCATAGAAGTCACCGAACCTGTACTATCTCCAGGCAAAACCACCTGGGAGTTCGAGGATCTTAGAATTGACAAATGTGATTATCTTTTACAAACAACAGGTATGCATGGCTTGCCAGTTTTAGAAAAAGACAAATTAAACGTGTGGGGTATAAAAATATCAGATCGATATTCCAGAGTGCTCCCGCTAAAGAACCCAAATAGCACGGGACAATTTGGATTGCTCAGAGAATATCTTTCAAATACATATTCGCTGAGACAATATCTTCGAAGAAATGGCGAAGTCAGAACCATTTTCAATCTACAGGTGCTCACTGCTATCAATAACCTGATCGACAAAGGCATCTATTTGCCCGAGTATTATTGCTCGCGCGATGAAGAAACCAAAATACACACATTCATTCATAGCGCAGGCCATCTTAAATTTATAATTGGCGATAATGGTGTAGGCAAAACTTCTTTATTAGCTCACGCAGCTACTCTATCCATCTCATCAGGATATGTTTTATTCTTTTCCGCCTGGCAATTCGAACTAAGACCGCATGGCCTGCGAGGAGAAATAAAAAGATTACTACAACAAAAGCTCACAGACCATCCCCAGGAAACCATCACAATTGATGACTTAATGCACACCGCCTGCAATAGTATATACAATAATCAATGTATCATATTTATAGATGGATTAAATGAAATAAGCAATCAATTCGCCGGTAAGTTTAACTCGTGGATCAAACACTCCATTGGCTGGGCAAAGAACACGAACATAAAACTGATCATCACTTCCACTACCCCCTTCTATAAGCATCCGGGTATAAGAATGGGAAGTTTCAATGTTAAAGAAACCAAAGAGGCATTCTTATTATATAACCTACCAGAAAAATTCAAAACCATCTCCAGGTTGAGTCATCCACTTGTAATCCGACTTTTACATGATATTTCTTCACAAGCTATATCGGCAGTTCCAGATGATTACCCATTAGTAGCTACCTATATTCAAAGAAAATGTGCCAGCATTGCCAGACTGACCAATATACCCTCTAATACTATCTACGACCTTCTTATTCTCTTAGCCAGTCATTCCGAAAATCACTGGTTATCATACGATATATACCAGCATATTCTAAAAGACCATCCTGACCTTGTCCCCATACTTATCCAGGAAAATCTCTTTTTCCTGTCAAACAATGGCATCAGAATAATCTTCCCCTGGATTGGAGAATTCCTGACTGGCGAATCATTCGATCTACACCTACCATGGGATCAACTAAACCCTACACAAAGGAAAGGCCTTCCCTGGCTGATCGCAAAACACTCTTTTCTAAAGCAGGACGTAACCCACGTCATGCAACAATTACTATCCTCCATCGTCAATAACCACCCTGAAAAAGAAAAAGCTGTCGATATATTAATCAACACCATACAACACCTATCCCATCCTGATAAACACTATACAACTATTGAGACATTCACCCTCCATGAACAAAACGGGTTCTTCCTTCCCCAGGAAGTAGGTCCGTTAGTCTTCCATTCGCATCTATCCTACCCCAATCAACTCAAGCTCATCAAGATAGCCTTATCCACCGAAACCATGAGTCCTCACTTCATCCATTTTTATTTCAGTTGCCATATATATGATCCTCAAAATTTATTTTTAGAACCTATTGCTCCATTCTCTACTAAACAAGCCTTACACAGATACCTGGAAATCCAACGTGACAAAACTATTGACACCATCATGCAATGGCTATATGATTACGATGGTGTGAGTGACTTACCTATGATTAACGTCATTGCATGTATCATTCTACATCAATTCTACTGCTACGGTAAGACACGCAAGACCTCCTTCAATGTCAGAGATAAACTATTTGTAAACATTAACAAGCAAGACAATACCCACCTGTCTCCTATTATAAAAGAAATCTGCTCCCTTATCGTCGCATCAAACCCAGAGTTTGAATATGATTTCTATAAATATTGTGCAGAGCTGGAATCGCATATTAATATTCTTCGAAGAAAAAGTAATTACCATTTTTATATTAAATGGCTTCCACCTGTTATGCTGGATATTATCAGGAATACAAAGACTTTCGATAAGCTGCTATCTGGAATTACATGGTTGATCCGGGTACCTGAATACACGGAAGAAATGCTTCATCAAACCCTAATCTTATTAAAAGAAAACAAATTAAATTGTAGAAATTGCGAGACCTTACTCTCCTGCATCAACATGGAGGAATATTTTGATATCATCGTACCGGAACTGATCAGTTTTATTAAAAACGGTGAAAATCGTCATTCAAGGGAAATGTGTATCGGTATGCTTTTCACTTTAAAAAACAATGAGGAGCATAATCTGGTACTTATCCAACACCTTGCATTACTTATGGACGAAGTCCCTGAGCTTGACAGAAAACTGACCCAACAGTTTGTCGCCGCGCTTGTCAAGGTGCCGTATCATTCAAAAGCATATCCAGTTCTAAATGCTCTCATCCCTAAGCTATTACTAAAGGATTTGCATATATGGTATCCAATAATGAAACATTTATGTAGGGAAGAAACATGCCCTTATACACTATTTGATAAACTCAATTGGATCCGTTGGGCATTTAACAACCTGGAATTAAGACCATTGTGTACATTAACTATACTTCTCTTAAACACAAAGGTGATGAAAGATGAAGATCAGATTATTGCGTTGATAAAGCCGGTAATATTAAGGACGTTGGAGAGTTCAGATCAGTTTTATGATGCGGTGTTGAAGAAGTGTAAGAAGAAGAATCTTGCAATATTTTATGATATACTCAATGATGAAGACTTCAAAAAATTTAAATAGGCTGTAGACTCAAAAAAAACACCCAAGGTCTTTCCATTATCTTAAAAAAGATGATCAAGAGACCCTGTCATGAATGAGAAAATAATGATCCTTATAGAGTGTCAATTTGAAGTATCAGGATGTTAATGCATATCCTGGTCGGACATTTTTTATAGCAGACCCCGCTAAACAATACCCATATTTTTATTATATTAGTTTACTGACCCAAAGACCATATTATGAGCCCCTTGTTATTAAACGTTCCATATTTTGAGAAAGACCAGGCCAAAGCTAACGGCGCCTTCTGGGAACCTACCCTCAAGACCTGGTATCTTCCCGAAGGGAAACTCCACCTCTTCCCCGCTGTCGCTAAGTGGCTACCTGAAAAGGAAGTGAATATCATTATTTCCGAGCTTATCATCGCCCACGCGCATCGGTCTTGTTGGAAATGTAGTCATGTTAATACTGTCATTGCCTTAGGCGCTCCTTCATTTTATGAAATCAATAGCGAAACCAATTCCTGTGATGTTTCCGACTTCTTCACCCTCTTCCAGGAAATCAGTACCTTATCCGCCCACCTGGCCACTTTTCTAAAACAACACTACCCCCATTTTAAACCAGGCTATTCAAAGACAACAGCCACTACAAACTGGAACAACCATTGTTCCTCCTGCAATAGTCTGCAGGGTGAATGGTTCCTTTTCCAGGAGCCTGGCGCGGCCTTTTACCCTACTACTCCATCAGAAGCTCAACACATCATTATTAAGCAACACCCGCTTGAGTATGCTGTGCTCCTGCATGCAGGTTATAGCTATGGAGATTCCCTTGACCTGATGGAAGAACATGCCCGCTGGGAATAAACAACTACCACTCAGTTATGTAAAAAATCTATTATCGTTATCAGCAGCTATCTGAAATACTGAATAGAATATTATTCCACGTAATAGTAAACTCCATAGGATAATGAAGATCCACTGGCTATACTAATAATATTATTAACAGATAACCCAGTGAGCAATGAAAATTTAAAAGATTATCACCGTATTCAACAAGAATCATGTTACTGTTTTAAAATCACATACGAATTAAAAAAATAACTCCTACTAAACAATAATCTATCACTATCTCAAATTGGGGTAGCCGTTATTGGCTGTTTAATAAAAAGTACCTAAATTGAGTATCAATAGATTGTTGTTTAATTAAAATGCAAGTTCGAGAACAATTTTCATCTCAATATCCCAGATACCATAACTGTATTACGGGGTTATTGCTCCAATAGCCATTAAGAATTCCTATACTTAAGAATATACATAATCAACCCACTTATGTTAAAAGTTAGCTTTTTAGAAGCATTAAATGGTGACTGTATACTGATCAAATTGATACCCAAAGATGCAGCCATGAAAAACATCCTAATTGATGGAGGTGTAAGTGCAACCTATATGACCAAAGGGCCAAAAGGGAAACCTGAGGATGGAGCTCTTAAGCTTCTAATTAATCAATTACGATCCGAGAATCAGAAAATCGATTTATTGATTCTAACTCACATTGATGATGATCACATTAATGGTATCCTGAGGTGGTTTGAAGACGATCCCGATGCTCACACCATGATTGGTGAAGTTTGGTTCAATTCAGGAGCTATGGTTGCAAAATATCTAGAAAAAGAAGAGAACCCAGATTTAGAAGCTCCAATAAGCCTTCCTACTGACTCCACATTTACCAGCGCAAAACAAGGCGTAAAATTTGGCCAATATATTGAGCAAAAAGGAATTTGGCGAAAAAATATTATCATTCAGGGAAGTGATATTGAATGGGAGAATGCAAAATTTGAATTTCTTTCACCCAATAACGATAAGCTTAATTATTTACTCAAATTTTGGAAAATGACAGACCCTGGCCTAAATACCAGTAGTTCAAGTGACTATCACCATTCGATCCAATACTTAATCGAAAATGACTCCTTCGAGGAAGACCAGCGGGCACCCAATGGGAGTTCTATTGCTTTTATTCTAAACTATGAAGGACGTCGTTATCTTTTTCTTGGAGATTCCCAACCTTCAGTAGTCATAGAAGGATTAAAACAACGACAAATCACTGTGCAAGCTCCACTTTTTGTTGAATTTGTAAAGCTCTCTCATCATGGAAGTAAAGGCAATACTAACAAGGAACTACTCTCTCTTATTGACAGCAATAAATATATAATTAGTACTAATGGCAACATACATGGTCATCCTGATAAACAATTATTAGCAAGGCTAATAAAAGAAAAAGCAGGTTGCCAACTTTATTTCAATTATCCACCTAGGGCACAAAAAATATTTTCAAAAGAAGATTATAATTTCCTGCCCTTCACAATTAATAATTCACAATCAGAATTTATTTTCCCTAATGATTGAAAATCAAATAATAGAACTTATTGTATGTATTAATGAGGGCAGTGGTGTTCTCTTTCAACCGTCATGTGAAGATTCCACCTATATTTTGACATGTGATCATGTTGTGAATAATCCCGATCCTGGGCAGGAAGTACCAGTTGCCAGAATTTATCTGTATAAAAAAGGTCAAAAAGAGTTAATAAAACAGGAAGAACTAAAACTAATTGAGAATAAAAATTTTTTCCGGGACACAGAAAGAGATCTTGCTATAATCAAAATATCCAAAGTAAAAGACATTCCAGATTTACTTTATGTAGATGAATTTGAAAAATTTGATGGTCAAATTTCTCTTGCTGGCTATCCAGCTATAAGAAGACGAGCTAACACAGAAATATTATCCAGCGATTTAAGGCTTGATCGTAATATTTCCCTAAATATTGAGAATTTTCAGGGGAAACGCGAGGCTGCTATTCCAGGAAATCCTTTATATAATGACATTGTAGGACAATCTGGTGGTGGTTTATTCTGTATAAATGATGGGTACCTGTCATTGTTAGGTATTCAATGTTCCGTCCCATCAAAGGAAGAAAACTTGGGGCGTATAATCTTTACTCCTATTAAGGACTTTGCCCATATCATTATATCATCAGAAGGACACTTGGAAAGTATTGAACCTTATTACATAAAACATTTTAAGTTCCTTACTGAAGAAATCTTCAAAATTTCGCCCGTAAGAAATTCTGATCATGCAATAAAGCTTATGACAAAGGTTTTAGGAGATCAAGTATTTACAATCACGGAAAACCTAACACCCCAAATAATTCTTAATAGTGTAGACAAAAATCTTTTACTGCTCCATGGACAACAACCAGATCACCTGTTAAAGAAAAAACTATGGATTCTTTGGCTAGAAGTATTGGCTATTGCCCAGTTAACTAAACCAATTGATTATCGAAAAGAATCATTTGATCAACTTTTCCAAAAGATTCGCTTTTTTTATTCTAATACAAATGAGATTTTCTTCCACAAACATCTTCGTGATTTATACGAAACCAATTATGAGAATCTTGAACCTAATGGAACTGTTATCGTAGCAAGTAATAATCAATCATTATCCGACCTTGTCTTTGATCCCACAGAAATAGTTCCCGATATATCCGACATAAGAAAAGACTTTGAATATCAGAAGCAAATTAGAATAGACGCCCCAAAGGAATTCATATTAGACAAGTATCGTTTTATTAATATTTCTGTATTTAAAGAAGAAATATTACAAAAGCATTTCAAAACATTTAATAACATGAATGTTATACAGGTATTTGAAGAATTAAAGAAAATATATGGAGAATACATTAATTGACAATCAGATGAAAGAAACGCTCAAGGTCGACTCAACATCTTTAAGAGTACAATTAGGCAGAGGCTATGCATATGCGTTTTCTATTATATTAAAAAACGAAGAGGAGTTGAAAAATATTTGGGAAACCATATCAAATTTTATCGCCATCAATTTCCAGGCAAAAATTAAAGATCAATTTAGCAAATGGAATATTTATCTATTTTTTCAGATTCAGGAAAACATAGGTGATGATTTGAAATACAAAATTGAAAATAGCACTTTTTCAAGTAGGAAAATTGTTATTGAAGGAAAAGAGTCACTTTCTACGCTCATTAGTTGTCACATTCTGAATAATGATCTAAAAATTGAAAAAGGAGTCCTTGTAATATTTGGTTCGTTTAATAGACAATCAGAACTATGGAATCTACTTGATGGAAAAGTTCTTAAAAAAAGGCATCGTATTGACGCTGCCCAAGACGTTTTTAATGAATTATTGAAACTAAAAAGAGCTACACCTGATGAAAATAAAGAGGATTGAAATATCAGCATTTAGAATTTACGATAATCCCAAAGATGGAACTTTTGACTTCTCTACTCCCGATGGAGAGGTAGCAGATTTTGTTTCTATTTATGCTCCCAATGGATTTGGGAAAACCTCATTCTATGATGCTGTAGAGTGGTGTATGACAAATAACATTCAGCGATTCTGGCAACACGAGGACATCACTGAGCAGGCAATAGATGCGCTTAATAGCAATCAAAATAATCGAAAAGTTTGGAGACACACTGATTCTACATTCGAAACCACCGTTAAGATATTTGATGAAAAAAACATACTAGTTAGAAGAGATCTAATACTTTCAAATCGTTATAAAACCGATGCCAAAAATAATACGCTCGAAAATGAGGATTTTAGAAGAGTGATTCTATCTCAAGAATGGATATCCGCATTTCTCAAAGATATTAATGGAGTTGATCGATATAAAACTTTTATGAAAAATCCAGATTTAGAGGATCTGGCAACCTATTTCAAAAATTTAAAAGTTCTATTAACAATTTGCAATGAGACTATAAATGAACATAAAAAGAAAATTGCTGTACGAAATAGAGAAATTAAAGCTAATAAACAAAGTAACCTTTTAGAACAAATTAACTCTACAATTTCTGTATTAAAATCTTTAGAACAAGAGATTCCTTCACCATCCCTAGATATGAATGAATCCCAAGTACTGAACTTTAAGAACAAAATTGCAGATGAAAAACGCCAAGTTAATCCAGCATCACTTGACAATCAAATAGCCAATATACAGGCGGCCAAAATCGGCACTGACGAAATAATCAGTATTAATAAATATTTTGATTCTATTGAATCTCGAAAAATGGAAAGTCAAAAGGTAGAAGCCTATAAGACACAAATTATTAAATTTGAAGACTTAGCAGCACTACAACGTGAACGAGATAACCTTCAGACATTAAGGGCAGAGACAAATCAGATAATTGAACAAATTAATATAATTTTAAGCGTATTCCCAGAATATCATCGTATAGATCAATTACTCTCAGAGAAAACTTCTCAGCTTCAAAATTTTGAAACTAGCCGAAATTCATTACAAAATAAGTTAGCCGATCAGCATCAGCTATTTAATAAAAATAAAAACGACATTGAGGCATTATCCAAACAAATTGAAAACCTCAAACATAATATAACGAATGCACCTGTTATTGAATTAGAAATAAATAACGAACAAGAATGGTTAGCAATTTTATATACAGGCATACTGCCTATTGAATTCTTAATTTATGAGATTTCTAATGAGTTAACTATACTTGGGTTCCAGAAGGATAATTATAAGATCGCAATTGCACAATTAAAAAATGATGAATTTGAAAAAATAAATAAAGAGATATTTCAGGAACATACTAAGCAATTAGAAGAGTTAATTAGTCTAAATAAGAAGAACCATGAACTGATTACTAAATTGGCCAATATAGAAAGCAATCTTTCAAATCTTGAATCAATGAATTCAACCTTGTGTAATCGGCAATTACA
>NZ_MTKN01000118.1 GCF_001975825.1 [Flexibacter] sp. ATCC 35208 | reverse complement strand
ATAAACAACTTCAATAATAATTTCTTTAGTTTTCTATAATCTGGTGGCTGTTTAGCAAGAATATAATCGATGATATTTCGGATTGATCTCAATGTCAATTTGAGAACTGATCTTATCAACAAGATAATATCTTGTGTTGTTACCCACACCTTTTCGTGGTAACAAAGAAGCTTTTGAGTGTTCATAAACAGTTGTCCTAACATAATCATAGCCATGTGCTTATGCCAGCTTTGAGCGCTTCGGGTTTGATACTCATTTAGACCTAATTCCTTTTTACCTTCTCTAAATGATTTTTCTATAAAGAACCGCTTACACTGCATATAAGCTAACTCTTTCATTGATGCTCCAGGTTTGTAGCACAGACTATATTTAATGGTGCCGTCAATATCCTTTCTAATTAATAATTGCAGTAGTTGACGTTTCTCTGTTAACGGATTGAATATATAAATCTCTCTACAATGGAACCAGGCAAAAAGCTTCTTCCCTTTGCTTTGATGACGTACCTTCATCCAGGTCCAATCTTTCTTTTTCAGTCCGGACATGTATTTCCGGATTGATATAGATTCTCTGTTTGGTCGTGCATAAACACTTTTTCGTCCTCTCTTTCCGGGGACGCTGACAGGGACTCTCATTTGAAATGCTTCCAGCCAAACTTTATGACTGTCAGGAACATCGGCTACAAACGGCAAGCCTATCCTGATCAGATTGCATATTAGATTAGCATCACGACCATAGAAGGCATCAAAGCAAACCCATTTTACCTTTATCTTTAAAAACAACACGACGTGATCTATGATTTCCTTTGCAAGATCAATCTTGGTCGACTCCGATCCCAAAGACAATCTGGCTTGTACAAGGTTAACCAAACTGCCTCCACATAGAGCGCCAAAGACACCGACCTGACAGTTCTCTGTTTTACCAATTTGCCCGCAGTATTGTCTTTTCACACCTGCAGAGAGCCTTCCTTTTTTAGGATTGCCACTTTCATCTATTATCAAACAGGTATCGTCTTCCAGTCCACTCTGTTGTAAAAGATGCCAGAAATCTAATGTTATCCTATCCATCAACTTTGAATAACACCACTTGCCAATGGTTATAAAGTGATGTAAGCATTGCTGACTGGTATTTTGAAGTTCCTCTGCCATCACCTGGCAATTACGTCGTCGACTAACCATTAACCCCTTCAAATAAGAAGCTGCATTTGATGTTCCGTCTTTTGTCTTGCTCTTAAAGTAAAATGTAAAGCTGAGAAGAAATTGTAACAACCGACTCTCTACGAGCCGGAAATTGTTTATTTTCGACTCATATTTTTGTTTATTAATAAAGCCCGTTCGGTTTCTACTGTTTGGGCTTTTCTTTTGGGATATTGCAAATGTATGCAAAACCCGCTTCCGTGCAAAGTTTCGACTATAATATGTAAAGAACTATAATTTGACTAAACAGAGTTATAATAATCGGCTAAAGAAGCACTTTTTTATAGCACTGCTTCTTTTAAAACGCAGCATATAACATGCGGGCTATTTTTATCTGTTCTGTTGTTACCCTTGTTTTGTCGTATACCAGAAATAAAGTGTTTTCAGTAGTAACATCCCCTTTCCAGATTAATTTCGTCTTCTTTTCATTAATAAGCTCAGTGGCAAGGTAATCCGCCGTAATAGTTAAGCCCGACCCACCACTTATGCCGGCCAGAATAACCTGCATATCAGGAATTGTAAATCTTGGCTTAATAGCCGGACGTTTCCTGAAATTATTAAGCCAGAACCTGCGGATAATAGGCAGATCGGAACTGTATGCAAACCATACCTGCTCAAGCAACCATTCTTCCACCATTTTCCAATCCTTTTTCTTAACATACTTATCAAACGTTGAGGTATCCATTGAAGGATTTCCGACAATCACAAAATTCTCTGTCAAAACAGGTTCATAAATAAGATTCTTTGTTTCCACTTTTTGGGTAGCAATGACAAAGTCAAGTTCTCCTTTGGGAAGCATGGCTACAAGATCTTTGGTAAGGCCAAAAGAAACTATCAGACTGGATGGAATATTTGTAATGAGTCTGGAGGAAATAGCATGGAAGAATTCTTTAACAGCACCTACCCTGATAATAGGAAGTTGCGAAAGGCAGCAGATTGCCTTGAAATCTATCTCCACTTCTTCCAGTTTTTCTAATGATTCGACGATCTGGGTGTAAAACAATTTGCCATAATCTGTGGGTACCAGCCGGGGTTTTCTTTCAAAAAGTGGTTTGCCCACATGTGCTTCCAGTGCCGATAAATGTTGGCTCACATTAGGCTGTGATATAAACAGGGCTTTTGCGGCAGCGGTAAGCGAACCAGTCTGATATACTGCCTTAAATGTCCTGTACCATTCTAAATTAACCATTCTTCAAAGCTATAAAATATTTTATGAGATATGATAAATTACCTTATTTTCTTTATTGAATCAGGAGAAGCAACTTTGCATCACAAATAGATATTACAACATGAAAACAATAGCATCTTTTTTTGTCCTTACATGGTTCTGTATAGGTACGGCTTATAAAGTATATGCGCAAACTAATACACTGCAAACCCAGCGAATTGATAACCTCGCAAAAGAACTCATCGATAAAAAACAGGCTGCTGGTATTGATATCCTGATTCTTAAAGATGGGAAACCGTTTTACAGTAAGGCTTTTGGCTATGCAGATGTAGAACGGAAGCTCCCAATGCATACCGATCACATTTTTCGTATTGCCTCTCAAACCAAAGCGATAACCAGTCTGGCCGCTATGATGCTTTGGGAAGAAGGTAGGTTCATGTTAGATGAGCCGGTATCGAAGTATATACCGGACTTTAGAAATACAAGAGTGCTGGACAAATTCAATGCTTCCGACAGCACTTATACAACTGTTCCTGCCTTAAGGGAGATCACCATACGGGATCTTTTCAGACATACATCAGGGCTCTCTTATCCAGTCTTTTCCGGCAACCCGGAGATCAACGCCATTTATGCCAAAGCAGGAATCGCTACAGGCATTGGCAGCAAAGGAAGCCTGAAAGATCAAATAGCATTACTTGCTAAACAACCATTGGTGAATCAGCCTGGCGACAGATTTACTTATGGACTGAATAGTGATGTGCTGGGCTATCTCGTTGAAATCTGGAGCGGCTTACCATTGGATGAATTCTTCTATAAGCGCATCTTTGAGCCACTGGAAATGAAGGATACCTACTTTCATCTTCCTCAACAAAAAGCAGATCGTCTGGTAGCACTTTCGGTGAAGAATAAGAGTGACAGCAATTATAAAAATGTCAATAAGCTCATTTATGAAGGTAATGACCCCAACTATCCTCTCATGAAGAACATATATCTCTCAGGAGGTGCAGGATTGGTTTCCACGACGGCTGACTATGCAAAGTTTCTTACCTTATTTCTTAACAATGGGCAGGTTGGCGGAAAAAGATTGATTGGCGCAAAGACTTTGGAGCTGATGATAACAAATCAACTTGCTAATAATATAATCAGGCCCGGATCGCTTCAGTTCGGATTAGGAGTTGCCTTGGTTACTCCGGAGAACAAATTTATGCAAGCCATCAGCATTGGTTCCTTTTATTGGGGAGGGATATTTAACACTCATTATTGGGTTGATCCGAAGGAAAACCTGATTGGCCTGATTTATACGCAGGAATATGATGCCTACTCCGAAGACATCGGGCATTTATTTAAAAACGTGATTTATTCCACACTTGACAACCATTAATGCATGATAAAAAATGTTGCCTACATCGGATGCCTGGGCATGATGGGTGTTATTACCACTGAATTTGGAGTAATCGGCATTTTACCTCAAATAGCCGGATACTATCATATTTCCATAGAAAAGGCAGGTGTATTATTGAGTGCTTTTGCATTGGTGATAGCTGTTACAGGACCTTTTATGACATTACTGACATCCGGCTTCGATCGAAAAAAAGTAATGATGATAGCAATTTCTGTTTTTCTGATAACAGGAATAGTTTCCTCATTTGCTCCTCCATTTTGGTAGCTCTTATTAGTGAGGATATTGCCTGCATTTTTACAGCCAGTTTATATTGCGGTTGCTATCGCTGCTGCAACTTCAGGCGTACCAGAGAAAAATAAAAATGAAATGATGGGGATAGTATTAGGCGGCATTGCTATTACAATGGTTACTACGGTACCTATTGCAACCTATCTGGCAAGCAGACTTAGCTGGCAAGTGTCCTTTATGGTACAGGCTGCAGTAACCCTGATAGCACTATTTGCTATTTGGAAAGGGCTGGCACCTATGCCAGTCCTTGAAAAGAGATCCTATGGAAGCCAGTTGAAAATACTTACCCGGACTACCTTTATCATCAGTATAGCAATGAACTTTTTCATGATTGCTGCCTGGTTTTCTACATACAGCTATTTTGCCGATTACCTGAACAAAACTAAAAACATGACTCCTGAAATGGTAAGCTATATGCTGCTACTATTTGGCATAACAGGCGTTTTCTCAAACTGGATTTCCGGAAAGATGCTTGGCAAAAGTGTTCCGAAAACAACTGCATTATTCTTATCGGGTACAATTATTATTCCCTTTGCATTATATCTCTCAGACGGCAGTACGACAGCAACCATTGCCGTAATAGCTTTGTGGGGATTTTTTTATGCTCCCTGCTTCTTAAATGCATCCGCTTATATGATTTCTGCGGCCCCTGATGCTTTGGAGTTTGCCAATAGTTTGGCTACGTCATTTGGTAATCTGGGTGTAGCAGTGGGCACTACGGTAAGTGGATGGTTCATCTTTTATAAGGGGATCGTGATTGCTCCCTGGGTTGGAGCTGCCTTTGGTATAACTTCTTTAGTAATGATTGGCCTTAGAGCCGCTTGCTACCGATCAGGTTCAAATAAAAATTACTGACTTCCTTAACATGATTACATCCTATCTCTATTGGCTGGCGAAGTAGGCAAGAAACTCAAGAAAGCTTTTATCTGGAAGTCTGAGGGAATGAAAAATGATGAGATGTTACTTAAATTAAAGCAATTGGAGTTAAGATGTATAAGCAACAACTTAGTAGCGTGTTTCAGAAACTCTTTTACTGTGGTATTATCAATTATAGCTGCAAAAGCTGATCTTTCCTGACGGAATTATCTATGTTCGCAGATCTGTTAGGCAATACAGAGGCAAATGAAAAAGGACAAACCATCTTTCGATAATTTGTCCTTTTGAAAGCGGGCTACGAGGGACAAGTTTCGAACCAGTTTATGGAAGATTTATCTGAGATTCACAACTTTATTGTTAAAATGAAATTAAAAATCTATTGAAAGCCAGTTAACGATCATATATCATTTATATCCTGGGGTAATACCTGGTTTGAGATCGAAAAATCAGTATTACCAAATCATCTTCCAAAAAATATGAGTGACCAGCTACCCTATATCTACATCTGACAACAGTATTATATTATTGATAATTAATTGATTAACTGATTCTTTTCTTTAGTTAATACTTGTCATGTATAAAAAACCGAATTATCTTTACATGACAATTACCTCATGTATAATTTCTATGTATGAAACCTGATAAGCCATATAAATGATCTTATTCCACTGCCTCCACAAAGAACGATGATAGAAACCCTGCCTATATTAAGGCAATTGGTTAATTCGTCAGTGGTTTTAGCTGAATTAAAAGGGTTGGTAAATATTTACCCAACCCCAATATTTTGCTCTATGCAGTTATATTAAAAGAAGCAAGTGTTAGTTCAGAGATTGAAAATGTTATTACCACTCAGGATAAGCTTTATCAGGCATTATCTGCTGATACATCCTTAATTGATCCGGCAACGAAGGAGTTGCTTCGCTATCGGGAAGAAGTTTTATATGGATTCAATTTTATCAGGCAGAAAGGATTTTTAAACACCAACTCAATTGTCAGTATTCAACAAAAGCTGGAAGAGAATAATGCAGGTATACGAAAATTACCAGGAACAGCATTGCGTAATGGAGCTATAGGAGAAGTTATTTACACTTCCCCTGATGACTATGATACCATCCTTAATCTGATGAAAAACCTGGAAGAATATTTAAATGATAAAGATGATCTTTCTCCCCTTATTAAACTGGCAGTGCAACATTATCAGTTTGAAAGTATTCATCCCTTCTATAATGGTAATGGTCGTACCGGAAGACCAAAGCGAGATCGATTTTACCAAACGACCAAGGCTGTAGAAAAGGTGGTATATTTAAGTCTAATGCAGGCACAAAAAAAATGGACCATGCCCCAAAGGGAATGGCCCAATATGTTATTACAATTTATTAATAGTTTTGGTCAAGAGCGATGCAACCTCTTCAAATCTAAGAACGATAGTTTACACAGTTAACTTAACACTCTCACTTTATTCTAATCTTTTGTAAACTGATTAGGTGAAGTAACATATAAACCCACTAAGTTCTTACAATAAAAAAGATCCCATATCACCTTTTTACCTTCAAGTTCTATTAATACCCCTCCTATTTTAATTCCACCTATATGCAATTTCCCACTTATTCTCGATACATCTAAATGTGAAATTAGTTCCAAATCATAATATCTCCTCTTCCGAATAGGTATTCCTACGTTTGAATTATTTTTTTTTGAGGCAATTTTGAAAAGTTTTCCATCTCTTTTAGCATATATAATATACACTGATTCTACAGAATCGATACGTTGTATTTTATACCTATATACAGGATTGTGGATGGTGTCAAATAGCGATTGGGAATGCACTTTGATTGAAAAAAGTAATATAAATAAAATTCCTAGGTATATTTTCATATTTTTTTATTGATGATATTGGATATAAATGATGTTATCAACCTTACCCTTCATTCTGTTATAATAAATAGTTTTTCCTCCATGAACTGGTCCTTCAACATCATTACCATTCGCATCTTGGAAGCCATTGTATTGTATGCCCGCTTCTTCTGCCGCAGCTTGGTGTGCCTGTTCATAGATACTATTAGGAGTACCTGCTGCTCCGGAGCCCTCCCCTCTTTGTAAAGATAATTTACCTGCCTCGAAGGACTCTGTCACTTCATCGAGCATGTCTTGTCCTGGTTTTCCATAGTAATTACTTTCACTACTGAGTTGAATAGGATTTACTTGCTGTAAGGATGTAGCAATATTATGATCTCCTGCACGGACAATATTTGTTCCAATATAGGCGCCACCAAGTACTGCCATACTGCCATCAGAGGTTTGAGGATCGGTTGTGTTTTTAATAAAAGCCTCCAAACTTTCCATATGAAAGCTTCTAATTTCTGCTAAACGTTGCCGTTTATTTGGCAGAGAAAAACGATAGAAAATAATAGGGGTGGTGAAAGATAATTTTTAAGATACTTATTTATTACACTTGTAATATTAAACATTTTAATTTATTGATAGTCAAACATTCTTATCCAATTAAATACCTATGTCCAGGACACTAGTAATTGCATTACTTAGCATTCTTTTACCTAATTTATCAGCATTCTCACAAGAAAACAAGCCACAGATTTCCAAAAGTGATGCTTTCGAAGAACCCGAAAATGGTGCCAGCAGGATATTGTCAATGAAGAATGGGAATACCTTGCTTTTTCATTTTACCCCGAAAAAAGGAATATACGTAACTGTATTCGATGCAAAACATCATATCAAAGCTACAACAAGGAATAAAGTGGACGGTTGGAAAGCGAAAGCCTTAAGAACATGCAGTCTGAAAGGTTACTTTGAAATAAATGGTCAGCCGGTGTTTTTTCTTACGCATAAAGAGAGAAAAAACACTGAGTTATGTAGACTCATCTTTAATACCCAGACAGGTGGGCTGACAAAGAAGGATGTACTTGCGGAGGTACCAGGTGTCGATTATACTGATTTTTATGGAACGGAGCATTTACCTACTGAGGCAAATCTGTTCGAGGTAGCGAAAGATCCGAATTCCGATAACTATGCAGTGGCAGCTTTTCGGCCGGAAGAGGCGCATAGGAAAATAGCCGTGATGCACTATAATCGGAATAATAAGGAGATTAACAAGGCATATTTCGAACTTCCTAAAAGCAGGTATAATTACCTTATCAGCCTGAACCTGAATGTAATGGGAGATCAATCTGTATTTTTAAGTGCCTATGCTTATAGTGTAGCATCGAAAAGGGTAGAATCATCCAAAATCCTTACAGGGATCCTTAGAAATGGTAAAAGATCATTTGATTATCAATCTCTTGATTATACTGATGGATACCAGAATGTGTTCTCCGTTGTAAAATACCATCCCACAGATTCCTCTTTGTACCTGCTGACTGCAATGGATGCAAGAACATCAGCTCATCCTGCTATTATGGATCTGAAAGGACCTGCTGATAGTTATGCACTGGAGATGAGTGTCATTGATCCTGTTTCCCTGAATGTGAAGAAGCACTATCTTGTTGAGCACCCCGTGCTATCAAAATATGTATCTGACCATTTGCATCCAAAGGATGCTTACTTTGCAGCCATTCAGGATTTCAGGATCAATGATGATAATACGATCACTTATCTTTTTGAAAGGCTGAGTAATCGGACAGTTACTACTAACTCTACGACTGTGGACGCAAAGGGGCATTTTTCGACAACTACCCATGTTTACATAACTGGTCATTTTGGAGATATTGGCATCATGAAAGCCGATAACGATGGAAAAGAGCTGCAGAGCTTTGCAATTGCTAAAAACCAGACAGATGGTGCTTATACAAGCATTTTTAACCAATACCACAGACAGCAGGATGACTGGCGGTTTAGGACAAAGGGGAGGTATTATACTACACCGGATTTCTATTCTTATGATATGATGGCGGGATATGTGATCTATAATGACTATCCAGAAAACATCGATACCAAAAATGAAGAGACTAAATCAAAAGAAAATATGCATGCTGTGAGTGAGTCTAATACCGTGCTGGCGAGCTTTGATGGGAATAAGGTAACGAAGACATATTTGTTTGGGAAGCCAAATAATACAAAGGAGAATAGTAATTTCTGCCAGCTGACGATGAATACGCATGTCAATGATGGAAAGACACTGGTGACAATGATGATTGAGAAGAGGGGGAGAGAGAAGAAAGCGTATTTGGTCTGGGTTAATTTATAAGTTTGCTTTTAGGGGGAGAGGATTTATTAGTGAATTTGACCACATTCTCTGAATTTTACAGATTTCTGAATTAAATAGTTGCATGCCTCATAATGGAGAGGATTTGAATATTCTCCTTGTTTTCGAGTGTTGCTTTTTTGCAATGAAGTTGTTTAAACTTT
>NZ_MTKN01000117.1 GCF_001975825.1 [Flexibacter] sp. ATCC 35208 | reverse complement strand
TCTTCATAAGTTTAAACAACTTCATTATATCTATACAATTAGTTATAATTAACAAAAAAATAGTATATTTTAACTGGATTGATAGATCCAATAGTATGACAATACATAGTTATTTATCTTTTTTGGATGGCGATTGGTTTTTTAAGAAAATTAATTTTAATAAATTAGTCAATGAGCATCCTAATGATAAGAAGTTGAAAAGAAAAATCCAACTGATCAAGTTGGGTCAAAAGTTCAGTATTATCTTATTAGCGCTAATTGTCATTAATGCAGGTGTTTTAATATATTTTGATCAGACCATATGAACTGAAATTTATAATCGGAGTAATCCTTCTAGCAAGCAACTCCATTGAGTATAGATATGCATTAAAAAATATGGATATAAAAACTTCTATTAAAGAAATTACCAGAGCCCTGCGTGATAGGCCCAAAATGTTTTTTTTAGAGAATCCTGGTTATGATACATATAAAACATACATTAAAGGATTCTTGTTAGGTTTGGAAGCCGCTAATGATACCAAAATCTCATTAAAAATGACATTATGGTTTCAGAAGAAGCTGAATATTGAAGCCCGATATCATTGGACAGAAATGATTCCTATCCATTATAAAGATAAATCTGATGATGAACTGAAGGCCATTCTACTTCAGACCTTGATCGATTACGCTGAGGAAGAATTATAATATAAAGCTCTCTTATCTATTTAACAACGTATCCTCCATATGAATCGTCTTGTCCTGTTCCTGAACATACCCCCTTAATTGTCTTGTATCTGGCATATTCCCCTTTTGATATTTTTCCATCACCGTCAATGTAGTCACAATTTTTACCGCCTGATGCAGATCTGCAATCGCACTTTCTTTCGCCCCAATTGTTTTCAGTAATTCATTATGCTCACTAACCTGTGCATTATATTTCGCCAAACTACCTGCCACCAGCAACTTTATCTTTTCGCTCAATACGGAATCTTTAATTTCCGTAGCATCCCTGTCAGCTATGTGATAATATGACTGTATTTTCTGATTGAAATTGGAAAATGATTCAGTTGAATCCTGCTGACTTTTATTAAGTTCGTCAATCTGATCCTCTAATCTCTTTAATGCTGCATCTTGGGTCACCAGTTCCTCATAAAGGCTCTCAACTAAATTACTTCCCCCGCGTTTTGAAAATGTATAAGAACCCTTGTCTTCCAATGATTTTGGCGTCTCAATCAATGCCGGTACTTCTTGCTGAGGGCGATCCTGCAATCGCTGGCGGTTATGACAACCCGTAAGTATAAAAGCTATTAAGATGGGTATGAGAATTCTGACTGACATATAACGTTGTTTCTTTTAATCCTGATTTTTATTTCCACTGGCTACAATAGCTAATGAAAGCATGTTCGTTCCTGTGATGATAGCTTCCGGTAATAATGCCAGTCCTAATAGGCCCATAATAAAGGCTGTCAAGCAAAGTAGCACAGTAAGTTCTTCCACGAAGGAATATCTATTCATGGGTAATTACCTGTATTACTGCAGTGATGTCCCTCCGTAAATATACTTTTAAAATTGAAGTATCATAATGTAAAAAAGGATCGCCCTAAAAAATAAGACGATCCTGAAATTGTAAGGTAAAAATACGCCAGAGTATATCTATCAGGTGCGCTACCATTACGCCATCGCGCTTTTTACAGCGCGAACAGGACTCGAACCTGTACCCCCCTGATCCAACGAAGTAACTCTAACTACGACACTTTCAATTTGATAAAACAAAGGTATACCTCAAATGCGCAGTCTTTTTGCGCAGGTGTAATTATTTCTTCCATTTCCTATGTAGCTACGGTGTGACTATACTTCCATAAGTACATCATCCGTACATTAAAACTACACTTCTATATCGATTCGATATTGAGGTGCAGATATAGTGATGTATTAGTACTCAATTGGTAATATAGTCACACCGAAGTTCCGACCTATGCATTAACATTGAGCTTGTACCCCCAAATCAATTTTTATGGCTATTGTTATAAATAACATGCTCCTCCAACTCGTCCGTGGCACCCTGGGCGATCAACTCACTATCTATGAAAGGAACGGCCAGATTATCATGGCGAAAAAACGCGGTCCGTCAAAGAAAAAGCCAACAAAGAAGCAACTGGAAGCCAGGTATAAAATGAAAATTGCAGCGGCGTATGCGCGGACAATTCTACAGGACCCTGAGCTGAAGGCTTATTATAAGTCTTTGGCAGGCCCCGGGCAAAATGCTTATAACATGGCAGTAAAGGATGCTTTTAAGTCCCCAGAGGTGCAGAATATCCGGCTGGAAGCCACAGATGTAGTAGTGACAGCAAAAGACGAATTCAGGGTAGCAGAAGTGGACATTCACATCATAGATGCCGCAGGCAGTCTACAGGAAAGAGGGAAGGCCGTTTTAGGCCGGAATGGCGTGGATTGGTACTACAAAGCTGCCAGTCTGCCGCCAGGCGGCAGGATTGTAGCTGTGGCAGTGGACCTGGCTGGTAATGAAACATCTAAAGAACTACAGCTGGAATAATTACTTACCTGTTTTTACGAAAAAGGTGGCATTTCCCTTATTTACTTCCATCGTTATTTTATACACTTTGGAATCGTAAATATGCATCCAGTAGTCATCCATCCCGGGTGAACTATCTGGTGTCGTTCTCATGCTTGTCCCGTTCAGGTAATCGATCATCGCTTTTTGACCATATTCTGTAAAGGGAATGAAGTTGATAGAGGCGACATGATCCGTATTGTCAAAAAACGTGGTAACAATACAAAGACTTTCAATGTCCCTCCATTGGATAATATGAGGTTTTGCGGGATCGCCGGGTATATCGATGTTTTTTTTATCAACCCGTTTACAAGCCAGATAACTTTTAACTTCAGCACTTTTCCAGCCAATGAAAAAGTCCTGATACAATTGTCCATAGGAAAGAGTACGACAGGTGATAAGGAAAATAGTCAATACGATTTGCTTCATGAATTCACTTTAGACTGCCATATTACAAAAGAAACCCATGAAATCCAATTGCAAGGATTTTTGCTGAAAAGCGGAACTTAAAGTAACTTGTTGTACAATACACGATTGTTCGAACACTCAACCAGCATTTCGTCACCCCAACGAAATTGTCTTATGCCATTATTTATGGATATTCATATTATTCCCGGTGTTAAAGCCAGGGATGTCGCCGAAGCGCATCGGCAGGATATGCTATTGCAGGCGGACCATGCATGCAGCTGTATGACCTACTGGATCGATGAGGAAAGGGAAAACGTATTCTGCCTCATTGAAGCACCGGATAAAGAAGCAGTCATCTCCATGCACAACAAAGCACATGGACTGATACCACACAAGATTGTTGAAGTAAGCCGCGACCTGGTAGAATCTTTTTTAGGTCGGATATATGATCCCCACCATGCAACCGTTTCAGAAGATGGGTTAAAGGTATTTACAGATCCGTCGTTTCGCATCATTCTGCTCGCGACCATAAAAGACCCTATCCTCCTCCGCCATGAATTAGGTATTGCAAAAGCGAATGATTTATTGAACAATTATACCAGGTTGATCAGGCAAAACCTCGCCACTTTCGATGGTCGTGAAGTGCAATATCCCGGTACTGATTTCATAGCCTCTTTTACTTCAGCATCCAATGCAATTGCCTGCGCGAATGCTATTCATAAGGCTGTACAATACGAGGCGTGTCTGAAAATCAGCATCAATGGGGGAGAGCCCATTGCCACACACAATCATCTTTTTGGCGACACCATACAGTTTGCCCGGCTACTAAATTTTATCACTCATGATACCCGCATCGCCATTGCATCTATTGTGAAAGAAATGGCCATTAAAGATCATTGTCAAAATGTGTTTCATCTTTCTCCACCGGATGAAGTGTTGCTGCAACAGCTATTTAATACACTGGAAGCTAACTGGAAGAATGCTGATTTTACGGTAAGTGAATTTTGCACAGCAATGGTGATGAGTCAATCCCAGTTATATAGAAAAACAATGGAGCTCACAAAACTATCACCTAATTTATTACTAAAAGAGTTTCGACTGGAGAAGGCCAAAGCGTTGTTGAAAGAGAAGCGGTATAGTATAGCTCAAATAACCTATGATGCAGGGTTTACGAGCCCTTCTTATTTTACAAGGTGTTTTAAAAGTACTTATAAGATCCTCCCAATGGCTTATCTTGATCTGGTTGGTTGAATTGTACTAGTTCCTGAATGATTTGTTGTATGCTGTTCGAATATTGATATTTATTGAACGATTTGTTATACATACGTCTGTGCCGTTCGATTTATCTTTGGCATATCAAAACAAAATTAAACAATTGATATGAAAAAGTTCATTCATTACAGTACCCCAATTTTTATTTTATTCATTTTATTGGCCATTACAGGCAACGCACAAACAGTCAATAACAATTCAACAAACTCCAAAAAACCAGTTATGAAAACTTATGTAATAGAAAGGGAAATACCGGGTATCGGTCAGTTTACACCAGAACAGCTGAAGGCGGCTTCGCAAACTTCCTGTAAGGTGTTGAAGGATATAGGCCCTCAGATTGAGTGGATTCAGAGTTATGTGACAGGGAATAAACTGTATTGCATATATAAGGCGGAGAATGAAGAGTTGATAAAAGAACATGCAAAGAAAGGAGGGTTTCCGGCGAATGCTATCGTGGAAGTAAAGAATGTGATTAGTCCGGCTACTGCTGAAGAGAATTAACAGATAGTAGCTTATAAATATGAGAGGGGTTAATAAAAAAGATAGAAATTTAATTACCTCTGCATCCCCGATATTTTTTTAATGGGTGCCCGGAAACGAGACGTTGTGCAGCTATATAGAGCGCTTGCAGTAGGGGCGAGGCCCATTATTCACCCGAATTTTTAGAAAGGACTTCTTGCAAAAGGAGTCCTTTTTTGTTACAGTTCAATTACCGGGAATTCTCTTTTACGGTGTTGATAAAAGAGTTGAAGTATTCATCCTTCCAGATCTCCTCATTTACAACTATATCGCTTGTACATTTTGTACTTACCATTTTTGAAGGAAATATCAATTGGATAGTACTCTTCAAAATATCGTTTTAGTTTTTTGTTGAATCGGGGACATGGTGCGTACGCGCATACAATTTCATTTTATCCAATATCCCCGATTACTTTTTCTTATTTTTTATTCTGTTCTTAATGCTTTTATCGGGTTCATCAACGCCGCACGGAAAGACAGCACACTCACCGTGAGCAATGCCGTCACTATCGCCAATACCCCGGCCAGCGCCGGCATCCACCATTGTATAGCTACCTGGTATGCATAACCTGCCAGCCATTGCTGCATCGTCCACCATACTAAAGGTGTGGCAATTAAAATCGCAATCATCACCAGTTTGACAAAGTCGGAAGACAACAATGTCACAATACTTAAGGATGAAGCCCCTAACGCTTTACGCACGCCAATTTCTTTTACTCTTTGCTCAGTGGCATAGGTGGCTAGTCCAAATAATCCAAGACAGGCAATAAATATTGTCAGGATGGCAAAAGCCGCAAATAGCTCACCGAAGCGGGCATCCTGCTGGTATTGTTCGTTAAATGATTCGTCCAGGAATGAATATAAAAACGGATGACCCGGTACCGTCGTATTCCATGTTTGTTCCAGTTCATGGATGGTCTTTGTCATGTTATTGGTTTTCACCCGGAGTGATATTTTGTTGAATGTATCAAACGACGCTATTCTGATCACCAGTGGTTCTACCTGTTTGTGGAGGGAGATGTAATTGAAGTCTTTTACGACACCTATCACCGTGCCTGTACGTTCCCAATGTTCAAAGCGTTTCCCGATTATTTTAGCCGGATCAGCATATCCGAATTGTTTGGCAGCTGCTTCATTTATGATGAGTGATTGTACCGTATCCGCCGGAAATGCTCTGGAATATGCCCTGCCTGCAGCCATCTTTATTTCATAAGTTGGAATGAAGTCGAAATCAACTTCATATAAGGCAGGTGTTTCCATTTTCATGTCACCGGTAGTGGATTCAATAAAGGTGGTGCCATTCGGGAAGAAATCGCCGGGTACTGCTCTGGAAGCAGATACACTGGTGACGGCACTGTTGCTGGCCAGAATGGCTTTGATGGTTTCAATAGACATATTCACACTATAGTCTCCACCATAATCAATCACCAGCATCTGGTCCTGCCTGTAGCCAAGGGAATGTTGCCTGAGATGTTTCAGCTGGGAGTACACGATCATGGTACCTGCTATCAATCCTACGGAGAGACTGAACTGCACAATTACAAGGGTCTTTCTCAGTACAATACCTTTACCAGATGAGCGGAATTGCCCTTTCAGTACTTCTACCGGTCTGAAACTGGAAAGTACCCATGCAGGGTAACTGCCGGCCAGTAATCCCAGTACGAAAGGTAACACGATGAGGGTAGGTAGTATCCGCCACGATAACAGCGCCGCGTAAGTAATGGGTTTACCCGCTATTTCACGCATGAATGGCAGCAACAGCAGCGCAAGTATGATTGCTATAATCACCGCCATCAGGGATATCAATGTAGCTTCTGTGAGGAATTGGTATATCAATCCATTCTGGTGGGCGCCTACTGCTTTTCTGACGCCTACTTCCCTGGCCCGCTCCATAGAACGGGCAGTAGAGAGATTGACAAAGTTGATGCAGGCAATCAGCAGGATGAATATGCCCACAATGGAAAAGATGTAAATATTGGACATGCTGCCGGTAGCGCCAGGTTGCCGTTTGGCACTGGAATGCAGGTAGGCCGACTGCAAAGGTTCAAATGCAATGGTGTAATTATCTAAATCATTTTTTGCAAAATACTTATTGACAAAAGAAGGAATGCGCGCTTCCAGATTGTGGATGTTGGTCTGTGGTGGAATGAGGAAGTAAGTATAGAAATCAATGTATCCCCATTGGTTAAATATCTCCGGCCGCCATTTCATAAAGGTGCTCATGGAGATCAGCGCATTAAAACTTAGATGTGTATTCGGCGGCAAATCTTCCATGACACCGGTCACCAGTAATGTTTCTTTATGATCTGCCAATAATGATTGGCCTACGGCATCCCGGTCACCAAAGTATTTTCTGGCTACACTTTTGGTGAGCACGATACTGTAGGGTGCTACTAATGCTGTTTTGGGATTACCCGATAGCATTTTCCAGCTGAATATGTCGAAGGTGGTGGAATCTGCCATTACAATTCCCTTTTCCTGAAATCGCACCCCGTTGTGTTCCAGTAATAAGGTATTAGGACTGGTGAAGCGTGTCACCTTTTTTATTTCCGGGAAGTATTCCTGCAGGGCAGGGGCGACGGGGGCGTTTCCCCATACCTGGTATTCGGCTGGCGCAGGTGCTTTCGTGATGTCATGATCTTTCACATTCCGGTATGCATGCAGTACCCTGTAAATTTCGTTGTAATGAACGTTATACTTGTCGTACGATAATTCATCTGATACGTACAGGGCAATCATGATACAGCAGGTGATACCTACGGCAAGGCCAATGATGTTGATAGCAGAATAGGCTTTCTTTCTCTGTAGACTTCTCCAGGCGATCTTAAGGTGATTTTTTAGCATAATCGGGATGGGCCATTGATGGCGGGGTGGGTGGTGCAAAAAAGCTGCCATTTAAAGGGATGTAGTGCCATGGCGGGTATGGGGGGTTCAATATGTTCAAATGTGTACATTATGCTGACCGATAATGGACAGTCGGTTTTGAATTGTAAAGAGAAAGAAATTTTGAAAAAATAAAAAAATCATTACTTTTGCATCCCTGTGATTTTCACAGGATACCGGTTTTCGGGACGTAGCGCAGCCCGGTAGCGCGCTTGCATGGGGTGCAAGAGGTCGCTAGTTCGAATCTAGTCGTCCCGACTATTAAAAGCAAAACCCGTTCTTAGAGCTACCGTCTGGACAGATCTCTAAAAAGAATCCAGCCTTGCATGACTGCAGTAAATTTCTGCAGCCCCATCCAAAAAGTAGTGATGCCGGGTTTTCGTTCGGATAGATAGCCTTTCCAGCCACCTAATCTGGCTATAGCCCATATATATCTTTTCAAATCGGAAGATGTATATGGGTTTTTCAGTTTATCCGTTTTGCCTTCTAACTGTTCGATCTGATGTTCTAAACATTCCACTTCTTCCGCGGAGAAACAACTATGAGGGCATGATTCTTCGGGTATTGCATATGCGATTTGCATAATGAAGAGTTTGATAATAGTTTCAAGCATCATCAAGCATAGCTTTCGTATAGCTTTGGCCTGCGATAATTCGCTCGCCTCAATATTAAAACCTTCTTTCTTTAAAATTCGAAACACTTCTTCGATAACCCAACGGCAGGTATACCATTCTATACAAAGCAATGCTGTTTGCAAATCGTCTACCCTTTTTGTAGTTAATAATCTCCAATGAATGGGGGTCTTTATATCATCACCAACCTCTTTAGCTTCTATTGCATATAGGCTTATATTTTTCGGAAGATTTTTATTAATATAATTATTTCCACTGATCGTCACTGCCGAAAAACGAACCTCTATTTTTGCAGTTCTTTTTGTTGTACTTCTCCTTTTATCACCTTCTACTTTAACCTCATAGGAGCCTTGTAAAGGCTGGCTGGAAAGATATTCAAAGAGCTTTTGTTTTCCTTGTAGTATCCGATTTGTTTTGGCCCTGATAAGCAAGTGTGTCTTAGAATCGGGAACAATTGCAAATTGTTCAT
The DNA here is from genome assembly GCF_001975825.1 of [Flexibacter] sp. ATCC 35208. Lineage (GTDB taxonomy): Bacteria > Bacteroidota > Bacteroidia > Chitinophagales > Chitinophagaceae > Chitinophaga. The sequence goes on along the minus strand of NZ_MTKN01000117.1, from coordinate 704 downwards.
AAATATCTCCTTCTCTGTCCTGGATTATAATAATTTCACTGGCTGACTGTAAAGCTTGTTTACTTTTTAGTGAAGTCTCTATCCATCTATAAGATTCCTTACCCTCTATAGGAAGCATCTTTTTTTGATGGCTAACATCTTTCTTCGCCTGTTCATGGGATCTGTTCCAAATCTTTATTGTTGAAAAACCATAAGGCATGAAACTTTCTGCATCTATCACAAGTCCCGGATGTATATGAAACCCAAGACCATTAGTTGCCGCATTTGTCGTACCAATATAATCGTCCTTTTTTATCCTATTCTTGTGATTGTATAAATTAACATCACTGGTATCTTGTATGCACAAGACAGGCCTGCTTCCAACGCAGTTAACACAATTAGAAGACATGTTTCTGATGATCTCATCTTCACTAACATGGTCATTCTGTAGAAAACGGTAAATGGCTTTTGCCTCTGAATCATTACTAGCTAACCGTCGAATCGAATGGACACTATTAGCAAACAAGCGATTAAGAATAGAATTACCCCTATTCATTAATCGCTTGTCCTTAATCTCGTAAAAATACCTGCTTTGCACTTTTTATTTCAAAAATAGAAATAAAATGTGTCCAGACGGTAGTTCTTAGAGCGGTTTTTGCTTTTAATTTATAATATACATTGTTTGTAAATTACTCATAATCAACTCTAAGAACATGTTTAAAATT
>NZ_MTKN01000116.1 GCF_001975825.1 [Flexibacter] sp. ATCC 35208 | reverse complement strand
TAAACAACTTCAAAATAAAAAAAATAGGGATGTACCAGAAGATACATCCCGTTTGACTAAACACTTATCTCTACTTATCTAATTAACATCCCAGAAGATCTTCGTATCCCTGGTATCTTTACCAGATACCGCAGAATAGTTAGCACTGTTATACAGTTGTTCCGAAGACGGATAAAGTAGGCGGGTTGGAGGTGTACTACCACTGGAAGAAGTGGATGTAGCAAAGCTCAGCACCGGATAACCGGTTCTTCTGTACTCTGCCCATGCCTGGCCCGATTGCAGAATAAAGAAGTTCATCCATTTCTGCGTGTAGATCTTGGCCAGCTTTTCTGTAGTGGTACCGCTGTAGGCAATATCGCTCTGCAGCAGGTAAGTACTGATGGTAGCAGTTGTAGGTGCAGTCAGCGCAGTCCAGTCACCACTCTTCAGCACCATTTTGCTATTGATACTATAATAGAAAGCGGTAGACTGAGTAATACCAGTTTCATAGTCAGTCTGCGCTGTTCCGAGACTCCATCTTTCATCTGCTTCTGCTTTCAGGAAGCTCACTTCTGCAGCGGTCATCAGCACGGCCGGAATATTATAGTTGTAAAAGAAAGTTGCAGAATCATATGTAGCATAGCCACCTGCTTCGTATTCTGTAGATGTACCAGTGGATGGGAATCCTTTGAAACCATTCGTACCATCTGCATCCCAGAACACATCTGTACGTGGATCTCCATTTGCGACCATCAGCGTATCCAGCAGGTAAGCAGGTGCGTATGGGTAACCGCTGAACACATCATATAAATCACTCTTTAAAGCAGTTGGGCTCATCCAGACCACCGCATTGTAATCATTGGCAGTAATCATTGGATATGTACCTGCATCTGCCAGCATGGTAGTGACTTCAGATTTTGCAGTCGACTCATCATAATTGGATATTCTCATCAGCAAACGCAGGCGCAATGAATTTGCATAACGCTGCCATTTGGTTAGATCCCCGGAAAACATAAGGTCCTGTTTTGCCAATTCAGTCGTAATGGCAGTAGTAAGGGAAGCGGTATCAAAGTATGTATTGAGCACTTTCAGGTTTGTAATCATCGTGTCGTACAGGCTGGCGGCATCATCGAATGCTGCATAACTGAGCGACTTACTCGAGTTCAGGGAATTGGCCTCTGAAAAAGGTATATCTCCCCAAAGATCTATCATCTGTGCCGCCTGGTCATAAACGATCACCTGTGCACACTTCAGGAATACCTGTTGTAATTCCTGTTGTGAAGATGACAATTCATTATAAGCAGCCTGCATTTCACGATAATTGCTCATGATACCGGGACCGGAATAGTTGTAATCAGTACCGGTAGCACCATCGTAAAAATCTACCCAACGGTTCTCAGTGTATGTCGTAGATGGAATATACATCTGGGCAGTGGGATCAATAGCCGCAGTCTGTGAATACCCGGCCGTATAAGGCATGATAAAGGTGTACCCGTCCCAGTAAGAAGGATGGATCCTTTTGTTTAAGAACATACCCGAAAGCAATTTACCCATGGAGCCGGTGGTGGTCAACTCCGGGTTCGCGTAATTCTCTTCCAACTGTTTCTTACAGGAACTGAAAGTACCCGCAAGTAATGTAAGGAAAGCAATATTGATGAATAGACGTTTCATTTGTGATCTGATTTAGGCAAATAGTTTAGCAATTAAAATTAGAAGCGCGCACGTAAGCTGGCTCCGAGACTACGGGTAGGACCGGCAGTACCGTTGTCAACCCCCTGGTTCACCCAGCTGGAACCTACTGCCACTTCAGGATCTAAACCATAAGGCAGCGACTTGTACAGGTAAAACAGGTTGCGACCTATCAGTGACACCTGTAATTGTTGTACATGCAGACGCTGTGTGACTTTTTTAGGCATGCTGTAGGAAAATGCTACTTCACGAACTTTGATATAACTATTATTAAATACTGCAGCAGAATAATCACCATCTGTACGCCAGTTGAATGTATTCTCGTAATACGCGGCCGCAGTAATTACCTTTGTGTTGGTAGCACCGGTAGAGGTTACCCCATTCAGGATCAAACCATCATGACGTTCACCACTTTCGCTGGCAGTGTAATCAGCAGTTGCATCATCATTCGCAACATAACTGATACCACCATGTGCTGCATCTCTGTATTTCAGGGTGCTCTTAAACATACCTGCGCCGACCTGGTAGTAAGTAGGGATAGATACCAGCTTGCCACCAAAGCGGTAATCGAGTGTGAAGTCTAATGTAAAAGCTTTATAGCTGATAGTGTTTGAGAAACCACCCACTACCTTTGGCATAATGTTACCAACGTATTTGTAAGAATTGGCATCTACGGTGTAGTAACCATCATCACTTACCACTTTGTTACCACTGGCATCAGACGTCATCGGGTGCACATAAATATTACCCAGCGCATCGCCTATTTCAGAGCGCAGGATCAGGTAACCACCACCTTCAACATCATTCGTAAGACTGGTAAGACCACTACCCAATTCAGTCAGCTTGTTCCTGTTGATTGCGAAGTTGAAACGGGTACTCCAGCGGAAATTCTTTGTTTCTATTGGAGTGGCACTGATGGCAGCTTCCACACCGTAGTTGGAAATACTACCTGCATTTACCAGTGCTGATGTGGCACCACTGGAAGGAGCTGTACTTGCCGTAAGTATTTGTTTATTGACCTTGTTATTGTAATAACTCAGGTCCAGGCCAATTTTACCATCAAGGAACCTGGTTTCCAGGCCGATTTCCGCCTCACGTTTCTGTTCGGATACGATATTTTCATTACCAAACCCGGAAGCATTAGGCTGCTGATAAAGAATAGTCGCACCATCGTATGCCAGTGAGTATTGGTTGTAAGCCACATTCGCAGCATAAATAGCAGGATGGTTACCCACCAGTCCATAAGATGCCCTCAACTTTCCATAGTTCATCCAGGAAGGCATTTTAACCACATCAGAAAATACAAAACCTGCATTCACGGAAGGATAAAAATAAGAGTTTACATCGGATGGCAATGTAGAAGTACCTTCATAGCGACCGGTAGCTTCTAAATAAAGGAAACTCCTATAGCTCAGGTTAAGCATACCGAAAGCCGCCACATCCAACTGCGTGGCTCTTGCGGAAGAAGCAGTAACAGTGCTGGCAGAGTTGCTCAGGCTGAACCAGTTCTCATTTACCAGACCATCTGCTGTCGAAGTTTTCTGGTAAGTATAAGTCTGTTTTCTACCGGAAGCACCACCTGTGGCAGAGAGGTCAAAGTCTTTATTAATTTTAGGATTATACGTCAACAGGACGTCACCATATGTCACGTTGTTATTACGTGTTTCCAAAGAATATGCCCCTGTATAACCCACCGATGCCGGCTGTGTATTATGTTCTTTATCAGCAGCGCTCCAGCCGGTATAGTCACCACCGATGCGACCGCGGAATTTCAGGTTGTCCAGCAGGCTTACATTCAGCGTGATACTGTTGATGAAGCGATTTTGTGTTTCATCATAACTGTTACGCAGATTGGTATACAGGTAGTCCAGCAGGTTGGTAGCACGTATGTTGTAAGCTAACTTCTCATCCTGATCATAGTTACTGTTGTTGTACGTTACATATTTATACCCGTTAGATGTTTTGTACTTGTTGTAATACGTACCCATATCATCCATACGGCTGAAGAAACCGCCATATGAACCGAAAATGTTACTCATCGCATAGGCCCGGTTATGGGTAAAATTATTGTTGTAGGTAGATACGAGATCCACTGACACTTTTTTATTCAGCTTGAGTGTACCGTTAAAGTTAAAGTTGTTTTTATTCAGGTTGCTACCTGGCATAATACTTTTATAATCGGTACGGGTATAAGACATACGATAATTCCCATTCTCGCTGGCATTTGACAATGCTATATTCACGTTAGAGTTATAACCCTGCTGATAAAATTCTTTGTAGTTATTTTTGTTGGCCTTATAGGTACGGGTAGAACCATCCCAGTACTTCACTGAGCTGTTGTCGAACTTAGGACCAAACTGTGCGTAAGAACGATAGTAAGGATGCTTAGAACCATTCGAATCGGTCACCCAGCCTTCGTAGTCAGCAATACCATTCCCTACGTTGGTCTGCGCATCGTAGCCCGGACCATATTCGTTCTGGTAGTCAGGACTGTTCGCAATGTTCTCAAGGTTATAGGTGTAATTGATATCTACACCAAGGCCCCTGCTTTTGCTACCTTTTTTGGTGGTAATTACCACAACACCGTTGGTGGCTTCAGAACCGTAGAGAGCAGATGCACTAGCGCCTTTCAATATCGTAAGACTTTCGATATCTTCCGGGTTGATGTCAAGTGCACCGTTTCCATCAATACGACTGTTGGTCGTACCCCATGACTGGGAAGTCAGCGTGTTGAAGTTACGGATAGGGATACCATCTACTACATACAAAGGTTGTGTATTCATCCCATAGGAAGAGACACCTCTTACCTGTATGGATACTGCACTACCAGCACCACCGGGAGCAGATACGATCTTCACACCGGCTGCTTTACCATAAAGTGCAGAAGCAAAGTTGGTCGATCCCGTCTTGGTAAGTTCTTTCGAACTGACGGTGCTTACAGCATAACCGAGTGCACGTGCTTCTCTTTTAATACCCATAGCGGTAACCACTACTTCATTGAGGCCTGTCTGATCGGGTGCCATTTGTACAGAAGATGCTGCAGATGCAGCTACTTCCTGCTTCAGATAACCAATGTACGAGAAGATCAATGTAGCGCCGGGAGCGACTTTCAATGAAAACTTTCCGCCGTCGCCGGTACTTGCACCATTGCTGGTACCTTTTTCCTGCACGCTTACACCCACAAGTGGGTTGCCTTTTTCATCCTGTACAGACCCCGAAACTGTTTTCTTTTCCTGTGCAATGGCTCCGAAAGCGCATAGCAGAAACAGGACCGTACATACAATAAACGATCTTTGCATTGAGTTGCTAATTTTTGTTGATAATATAGAGTGTGTTAAAGCAAAAAACTTCCCCTTGCTGTGTTATAGACACAGCCTGAATTTTATTCTATTTGATATAAGGATCCCCTTTACTACATGCGAGGCATGTAGTTTAAATTGTTTATGAAAATAATTCCCCTCTTACTACACGTGTTACATGCAGTTCATTTTGATTTTGAAAATAGTTCCCCATTACCACATGCATGACATGCGGGTGAATTGTTTTTTTTGATAATAGCTTCCTGTTTACTGCACGTGGAACATGCAGCGAATTAAGATTTTGGAAATTATTATTCAATTAGTGTAGGTATTACACAGCTAAGTTCTCCTTGTTACATTTAATAAGTGATTGCCCTTCTTTCATGTTCATTGTTCGTTCAAATATTCACATGTCTTTCGCAACGATTACAGCTAGGATAAAATGGAGATAAAGCTCTACAGGAAAAAGGTTAGATGGAGAAGGTGTTTCAGAGGAAGTAAATAAGTATGATGTGTTAAACTTAAGTAAACTTTTTAGAATTAACAAAACATAATGTTAAATAAGCGAAAAGATAATTAGACTGTGATAAAAAAATATTAAAAAGAGGGTGTATTATAAATAAATGCCCCCTGAGAATCGCTTAAAATGGGCGCTGGCTGCATCAGGTATCCGAATGAAAAGAGGGTGTATCTAACTTTTGAGTTCACCCTCTTTCTGCTTAAATGATCTTTTCTAAAACAATCACGAATAGTATTGCGGCTGCAATGAGAAGCGGCCTGAAAAACAATGGTCTTCGCTTTTTTATCGCGAGTGCACCAGCTGCGTAAACCGCTATGAATGCAGATAACAGGATGCATGCGGTGTTGATCTCTTCCGTGATCAGTAAGGACAATGCCATAGGAATAAACAGCAGGCTAAGCGTAACAGGAATATCCTTGTATCGCTGTGCTTTGATCTGCCTGCGAAGGGAACGTATATTAAGTATCATATTTAGATTTTAATGTCACTGCCTGCTGATAATTCGTAAGGTGTTTTACCCTGTTCGAATATTTTTGCAGGCATGGAGCCTTCAAGGCGGATTTCATTTCCTTTGATACGTATCCAACTGCCTTCGCGCAGACCGATCACTGGAATAGATTGCTGGGTATGAAATTCGAGTATACGGGTTTCTCTGGTTTCACCCATGTGAGGAACACCGGGAGTTGGTTCCTGGTAGTGAGGGTTTAAATTGTACGGCATTAAACCCATGGTATGGAAACTGGGCGGATATACAATCGGCATATCGTTCGTCGTTTGCATATTCACACCACCGATATTACTGCCGGCACTTGCGCCGATATAAGGTGTGCCTTTGGAGACAACATCGCTGAGCAGGTCCATTAATTTGAGCTCATGCAGTTGTTTTACCAGGACGAAGGTATTGCCGCCACCTGTGAAGAAGCCTTTGGCTTCGCGGATAGCCTGTGCAGGATCTGCGAAAGTATGAAGCCCCTTTACATGGATGCCGATAGTGGCGAGGCCAGCGCTAGCCCGGGCAGTGTATTCATCGTGCGAGATGCCACCTGGACGGGCGTAAGGAATGAAGATGATTTCATCGATACCGGCAAAGAGTTCCTGCATGACCGGGAGGAGGTACTGAAGGTATTTTTCACCGTAAAGGGTAGAAGTACTGGCAAGTACAACGTTTTTCATGAATATCGGTTTAATATTATGGTACAAAGGTATATATAAGTTCTATGATGAAAAAAGTAATCGATGTTATCGTGGGGATTGTAATGCCACTTTTGAGCATGGTGCATGGGTATTGGCTGGAGATTGAAGGTAGTGGTAAGGTGGGTGAAACCGTGACGCTAAAGGTCTATTTTGGGGAGATTGATGATAATAAAGTCAGATATCGAGGTAATTATTCTTATTATAAGAAACATTCATGAAAGAGGGAATTCACAAACGGGGGATGAAAACCATTGTCAAAGAAAAAGGGGATATATCCTGAATAACAGGAAGGCCATGAGAATTCTCCCCATCTGGTACCCGAATAAAAAAGGGGCGTCTTGAAGTTTTGAGTTCTTATGTTTGAAAAAGGAAACATGGCTTCGAGACTCCCCCTTTTATTTAGAATTTTAATGCGAAACTACCCAACACCCTTGTCGGTGGTTGCGGTGTCAACCTTACAGACCATGCTTTCTGGCTGGTCAGGTTATCTACCTTCACACCAATACGATACTTAGATCTCTCATAAAACACTGATGCATCCAGCATCACATAAGAAGGAATGGTAATTTTTGTAGTGCGTGTGTTTGTCTGATAAGACATATCGCCACCATTACCACCAAAACCAAATCCAAGCCCATTCAGTTTACCACTGGAAATATGATAGCTCGCCCAGAAGTTCCACATATTAGGAGGACCGGATAATGCTGGCCTTAAACCCAGTGTAGCACTATCAGACTTTGTATATTTACTATCGTTATATGCATAACCTGCCACGATGTTCAACCCTTTAACCGGGTTTACAGTGATCTCAGCTTCCAGCCCTTTGCTACGCTGTGTACCATTCTGTTTGCTGTAACCATCATGCTCCAGATCGGTAATGATCACATTCTTCACCTGGATATCGTAGTAGCTCAAAGTACCTACCAGTTTATGCTGCCATACATCCACTTTCACACCGCCTTCCAGTTGGTTACCTTCTTCCGGTTTGAATGCATTGCCCGCATAGTCAGTACCGGTTTCATGGAAGAAGCCATTCATATAGCTTCCAAATACGGACACCTTATCTTTCAGCACTTCATACACCAGACCCAGTTTTGGTGACAGGGCTGTCTGGTGATAATTGGTACCCGCAGCAGTGGTGTCGTATACAATGCTATGCGTACCCTGTGCACGATAGTAATCTACACGCAGACTCACCATGGCCATCAGGTTCTTTGTGATATTGAACACATCAGAAGCATATGCTGCATAGCTATTATCACCATTGTTTTCGTTACGGATAGCGGTACCGGTAGCCACTGCCACTAATGAATCGACTTTGGATTTACTAAGGCGATAGTTGGCACCCGGATGCTGGAAATTAATAGTGGGTCCTGCCACAGTCGTTCTGTCAAAAGAGTTGCTGTTATTATAATAGTCTAAGCCCACTACCATACGGTTGCGGAATTTACCGATGCGGAAATCACCTATAAAATTCTGCTGAATATCAGTAGCGATGAAGGTAGTATAACCCGAAATCACACTGGCACGCAGGGTAGAATCCGTACGACCATTCAGCGCATTGATATACCCATTGATGGAAGAACGGGCACGGGATACCACGGTTTGAGAGGTCCAGTGATCGGAGATCTTATAGTTGATCTGGGCGAAGATGTTCATCATCTGTGTCTGGTAAGCCAGTTCATTGCTCAGGAAGAGTCGCTTGTAAGGGAACTTCATATCGGCAATAGAGAGCGTTTTACCGCCACCTGTGTAAGGGTTGAACCGAACTACAGAAGTACCTTTTTCCTGCCCAAATTCCACATCTAACAGCAGGGAAAGACGATCCGTGATCTGGTAAGAGAAACTTGGCGCCAGGCTCAGGTTATTAGTAAAGCCCATATCCTGGAAACTCTTCTGGAAGGTAGTAGCACCATTCAGACGGAAGAGCATTGTTTTCTCTTTATTAACGGGTGTATTGACATCTACGGTTAGACGGTTGTAGTTCCAGCTACCTCCGGTAAAGGAAACCTCACCACCAAAACCGTTGAAAGGCTTCTTGGTAACCCGGTTGTACAAACCACCATAGCTGCTGGAGATATTGGTACCGAACAGGGTGGCAGACGGGCCTTTGATAGCTTCTACCCTTTCCAGGTTCACAGGATCCAGGGTGGCGAAAGCTGCACCAGCTACACCGTTACGCGCATTGGGTTCTGTTTCAAAACCGCGCTGGCGGAAGGTAACACGACCCTGATTAGCAATCATGGGAATACCTGCACCGGGTACGTTTTTGGATATGCTACCCAGGTCTACAGACATCTGTTCTTCGATCAGTTCCTTTGGCACCACGTTGTAAACTTGTGGGTTCTCGAGGTTCTTTAGGGGAAGACGGCTTACGTAGTAGCTTTCTTTCCTGGAGAACTTATTGACATTCCCGATTACGCGCACTTCCTGTAAAACCTGGATATTTTCTTTGGATAACTGGTAATCAAGTACAGCCGGCCGACCGGGAGTCACTGCCACACTGAATTCTTTTTGTGCAGCACCAAGGAGCTGGATCCTTAGGGTGTAAGTACCAGGATTGATGTCTTCTATTTTATAATTACCATCGTTGTCAGTAAGGGTACCTTTCTGTAATTCAACGATAGAAACTGAAACTAGTTCAATTGGTTGGCCATCGAAGGTGGTAATGCGGCCGGTAATGGCGCCGCTATATTGTGCAAATAGTACAATTGGAAAGCAAAATAGTATAAGAAGTAGTGTGATCCTAAACATTCCTGACATGCAAAAAAATTTACGCAAAATTACAGCCCGGAATCGGGGAGAATTTACGCAATCGGGAAAAGTTTAAAAATGAAGTTGTTTATACTT
>NZ_MTKN01000115.1 GCF_001975825.1 [Flexibacter] sp. ATCC 35208 | reverse complement strand
TCAGCTGTAGTAATATTCTGGTCCGCACCTGTCGGATCATCATTTACCGCTGTTACGGTGATATTGATGGTTACTGTTGCAGTACCGCCATTACCATCATTGATCCCGATTGTGAAGCTATCAGGACCATTGTAGTTGGTTGCTGGCGTATAAGTGTATGTTCCATCTGCATTGACCGTTGCTGTACCATGCCCTGGATCAGTAGCCTTGCTATAAGTCAGCACATCAACATCCACATCTGAACCCACCACACTTCCATTATAAGCCACATCCTCTGTTGTCGTAATATTCTGGTCAGAACCAGTCGGCGCATCATTTACCGGCGTAACTGTTATATTGATCGTTACTATCGCCGTACCACCATGGCCATCACTGATCTGTATAGTAAACGCATCCGTACCATTATAATTTAAACCAGGTGTATAAGTATAAGTACCATCCGTATTTACTGTAACCGTACCATGAGACGGATTAGAAGCCTTGCTATAAGTCAGCGCATCTCCATCCACGTCTGAACCCACCACATTTCCATTATAAGCTACATCTTCAGCTGTAGTAATATTCTGATCAACCCCAGCAGGCGCATCATTCACAGGAGTCACCGTTATACGAAGCGTACCAACACTACACATACCCGGCGTTCCATTATCACACACACTATACTTCACACTATCCACCCCATTATAATTCGCCGCCGGTATATAAGTATAACTACCATTCGTATTCAACACAATCGTTCCATGCACAGGACCTGTCTGCACACTAGCCGTCAGCGCATCGCCCTCTACATCCGTATCATTTGTCAATACATTCCCCGTACCCACATTATCTTCCAATATAGTTAGCACATCATCCACCGCCACCGGCGCATCATTCACAGGAGTCACCGTAATTCTAAGTGTACCAACACTACACATACCCGGCGTTCCATTATCACACACACTATACTTCACACTATCCACCCCATTATAATTCGACACCGGAGTATAAGTATAACTACCATTCGTATTCAACACAATCGTTCCATGCACAGGACCTGTCTGCACACTAGCCGTCAACGTATTTCCCTCTACATCTGTATCATTTGTCAATACATTCCCGGTACCTACATTATCTTCCAATATAGTCAGCACATCATCCACCGCCACCGGCGCATCATTTACCGCTGTAATTCCCAATGTTACTGTCTTCGTATCCTGCTTTGCACCCCCTGAACCAGTATTCCCATTATCATTGATATTTACTGTCAATGTAACCGTTGCAGGTGGATTCTGTGATGAAGAATAAGTAACTTTATTCGCAGTCAAAAATGCATTAATATCCGTAATCGTACCCGTCAATACCAATGCACTACCCGTACCACTCACCACTACACCAGATCCCGACACCGCACTCACATATCCATCCGGCACAGAAAAAGTAACCGTCACACTACCCGTACCCGCATCCACATCCGAAAACGATATATCCTTCAATGAAGCCGGAATATCCTCAGTTACCGCAATACTCGTCGGCACTGTAATTACCGGCGCATCATTCACCGCTGTAATCACAATAGTCATCTTCGCCGCCGCTGTTGAATAAGAAGTTCCATCTGACGCCCTCCAGTCAAAACTGGTCGTTCCATTCCAATTGGCCGTCGGAATAAACGTGATATTCCCCAACTGTGAAGCCAGAATCTCCTGTCCTGCTGTAATCACCACCCCATTCAACCGGAAACTACCATTCAATGGCAAAGTGACAATTCGGATCTTATTCAACGCTGTACCATCCGCATCTGAATATTGTGATGTAAAATTAGTCGCCGTAAATGCCAGGGTATTATCTTCCACCCCTGTCACCGTACTATTCGTCACTACCGGTAAGTTATTGACTGTCGCCATGACAGTATAGGAATAATCTGCCCGGCCCGTATCCGCATCATTATTCAATATGCGCACTACTGCCACATAAGTACCTACTGTATAAGAAGCAGCATTGAAAGTAACCGTAAAGCTCGTACTGCCACCCGCTGTTATTGAGGAAACTGATGGCTGCGCACTCACGGTAAAGCCTGCATCACCACTGATCGCCACATTCGGTGTACCTGTCAGGTTAATCACCCCGGTACCCACGTTGTTGATGACAAATGTATTTGTTATCGTACCCGTCGTCAGTGTGCCAAAGTCAGTTCCATCTACCGTCGTCACCGTACCACTATTGTCATTGATCAATGTACCATTACCTGTTACATTAATACGCGGATCTGTTGTGATGACGATCGTTGTAGTAGAAGCCGGCCCTGTTTCTGTACCATCATTCAATGTTGTGGTGATGATACGGTTCGTTGTATTCGGCGCACTATTGCTGTTTCTATATTCAATCAGTTTCAGCGCAGCAATATAACTCGCCTGTGAAGCAGATCCCGTCAGCGTGATTGTACTTGTACCACTGCCGGTTGCAGTAATACCTGCTGGCAATGTACCATTGATGTACAATTCTTCACTCCCCGCATCCAACACATTCGTGAGCGTAATCACCGCCTTCACCATATTATCTCCATCATAATCTACGATACTCAGATCTGTATCTGTGATCTTCACACCTGCACCACCCGCATTGAAATAATTCAGGTAATTATATTTGCCCGTAGCACCTGAACTGTTATCCGCATCCAGGTTCGCCTTCGGACAATTATTGACATCCATGGCCTTTGTGATCAGGTTATTTTCGAAGTAACACTCTTTAAACCCCGAATTCTGATTAGCCAGCGATGATAATGTAAAAGGCGTACCCACTGCATGTCCTACCCCACCACTTACAAAGCTACCATTGTCATTGATGATCAGGGTGACGTCGAAATCCAGGTTATCAAATGCACTCAGATCCATGTCATAGGTAAATGTTTTACATTCTCCCTGCAGGATCGTCTGGTTGAAAGTACCGGTATACAATAAAATAGCAGCGGGATCCGTGGTAGGATCCCCGTGATATATTGAAATTGGCATTCCTGCACTGGCATTGCCCGCGCCCGGGTTGCACACTTCCACACTCGCCCTCACGATATTACAGGAGCTACCTTTTGCAAATGAAATATCGGCAGCGTTAAATGCAATATCCGGTCGGGCCCCATAATAATCCATGGATTCCAGGATCTGGTAATCCGGATTGGCCAGACCAGTTTTATTGGTAACCGTTAGCGTGGTTTTATCGACTGAGAGGGAAAATGAAATATCATACCCATAATTACCCTTATAACCTACTGTATTCGCATGGTTCCGCGCACTGGTTCCATCCAGTGGTACACTTTTAAAAGCAAAGTTGTCATCTCTCCTGGTAGTACCATCCAAACCCACCTGCTGATAAAAATAGCCCGTAGCTGTACTTGTTGACAGATCAATGTATGCATATCCTGCCAGTGAGTTTTCATTACTTTCACGATCGGTATTCACCGCGTTACCCGTTTCATTCAGGTACATGGAGGTTGTACCCAGCGGAATAGTAAATGTTTTGGCAACTCCTGCTGAAGAACTGGTCCCCTTGGCTATAAATGCAAAATCAGTATTGAAGAATTCCGCACTCATCCCCTGTCCTACTCTTTTGTAAAATTCTACGACAAATGCATCGTCAAAGTCACGGGCATAATTCGCATCCCGCTTAATGACCAGGTTCGTTCCTGAGATGTACATCTGCGGGTTGCATACCCCTACCGCACCGGCGGTGCTCAGTTTGGTGGAATAATCACCCGTAATCGCTGATGATGAAAGGAAGCTCATGGTGGATGCACTGGACAGGTTATTGATCACATAAGTCGATCTTCTGTCAACAGAACCACCATTCGCCAAAGTAATTACGCCATCCGTCAAACCCGCATCCAGGTCGATGGTAAAGCGCATATTGGAATAACCTTCCTCTGTTCCGGAACTTGAATTCAGGTCGGTATAACTGGAATTGGTACCCTTACCCTGGATACTGATAATATTGGTACCAGTTGGAATGGCAATAACCAGGTCTGTATTAGCAGTACCTGTACCATGCAATAACGCTTTTACCTGGGGATCGAGTGGAGTCAGTGAATTATTATAAGGGGAACAATATTCTACATAATAAGAAGAATGCGTTGTCGTAACAGTCTCTGTGATGGTAAGCGTGCTGCCGGAAATTGTAAACTTCACATTGTTCAGGTCTGCTGGTGTGGCATCACCTACCTTGCTTCCGGCAGGGATAAAACTGCCCAGGGCAACTTTCTGCCACCCATACACATTCGTTCCCGAACCATCAGTATTCGTATTCTTTGCCACATTCACGTAACCGGATGACGTCCCTCCTGAGATGTCAATCACAGCACTGATATTGATGAAGTCCTCGTCTCCCTGAGGGTTATCACTACTTGTAGTGATACCGGTCTCGGAAGAAACATACACATTGATGGAAGAAGTCCCTGCTGGAATAGTAAAAACAGGGGCAGCACCTCCGGGGGCTCTGTATTTAGCTTCTACGCTCAAAATGTCTGCCTTTTTTCCACCGCTGGGGCTGCATGGACTGGTCGGCATTTGACCAAATGTCATCAACGAACAAAGCAATAAGCCGAAGCTTAACAATAATGTATTCTTCATAAAGATAGAGATAGGCGTCCCTTACAGATAGCCGTTAAAATAGTTAGGTACAGGGTATAACTTATCGTTAAGTATTCAGAGGGAAAATGGGGAATTGAAGATCGCCGAACGTTTTTTATTCATCCAAAACTACATTGTCAGAAATGGGATTCCATCCTACTTACGAAAGGTTATAAACTGGACCTACCCGCGGCAAAAGTATTAAATTTTAATATTATATTAAAATTATTTTAAAACAGTTATTTTATGAATATTATTATCCAACGTAGATGTGGAAACATATTGATTTTCATTAATAATTGTTCAAAAATTATTTATTTTACTGATAGGTCTCCTAAATATGAGTGAAACAACAGCTTGCTAATATTTTTAGTATTTTTGTAAACTATGCTACTTTTTGAAGACAATGAGCTGTTTGATCAGGGAAAAGTGAGGTACATTAACTATGCCCTGCCGGATACTACCCTCGAACTGCGGGAGCAGTTTTTTCCTAAAAATGAATCAGACCATTATTTTAAACTCCTGAAAGAAAATACCCCCTGGAAACAGCATAACCGAAAGATGTATGATAGGATACTGCCAGATCCACGCTTAATTGCTTATTACGGGGGTGAAAATGGGCTGGAATGGACACAAGAGCTACTGGATATCAAAATGAAAGTAGAAGCTGCCTGTGGGGTTTATTTTAACAGGGTATTGTTAAATCATTACAGAGACGGCAATGATTCCGTCGCATGGCATAGCGATACGCTACCTGCAGATGGCATACATCATCCAATTGCCTCGGTGACCTTTGGCGAGACACGATTATTTAAAGTGAGACATAAGACGAGAAAAGATGTGCTGCCGCTGGATATACCGCTCACACACGGCAGCTTTTTGCTGATGGGTAAAACAATGCAGGATTTTTATGAACACCATGTGCCAAAGACCAGCAGAAAGATTGGTGCAAGAATTAACCTGACTTTCAGGATTTCGGATACCGCTAAGAAGGTGTACTGACTTCCTCATCCGCGGGCACCTCGTTTATTTCTTCATCATTCATAATCAACTGGACAGGATTTATTTTTTCAAATTCATCCTTACTGATTAACTGAATTTGCTCCATGGCAGGCAGACCGCTGTTGAACAAAGTGATCAGGCGCTGTAAGGTAGCATACAGATTTTCAGGCACGGCTTCTTTATAGGCTACGCAGTAATAAGGATAAAAACCACCATAGGGTTTGCCAAATAGTACTTTGGAATTTTTTATCTTTTTGTTGATTAGTTTGTATTGATTAGGGGTAATGCAGACCAACCAATATAAGTAGTTGGGGTTCGGATTGTCATGACCGGAATAAAGGTATAGCTGCTTTTGTGTAATTGATAATCTGTAGGAGCCATCTATTTCCGGCGCAAACCAGTAAATATCCTATCCGGTGTGGTGCTTGCCATCTCCTAATTCAAAGGAATAGTAGAGGGCATCGGCATGGCAGGTAAGTGCACTATCGGGAATGACTAATCTCGTCAAGGTGCTGTCATCCACAAGGTGGAGGATCTTTCTATTGGAATGCTGGCCGATGGCAAGTTGACTGGTCAATAAAACAGATAAAACAAACAGCCTGCTTTTCATGCTTTAAATATACAAAAAACGGATCACCCGTTCCACACGAAATTATAAAATCCTGCGGTGTAAACCCCAGCTGTGCAACATCTGACTATACATCGAACCACTTCCACATTGTACAGATTCTCCATAGCAGGTAATTAAGGAATATCCAAAGGCACAAAAGCAAACTATAATACCCCTACCACCAATGTAGATGTAATAAATGTTTGCTTCAGGAAAGAATTTTTTAATCCCCGAATTTCTTTTTTCATACTGAAATTAATAAGAAAAAGTCCCTGATAAATGTATGAGATAAACACAGGCATCTCATCCGCAAAAAGGTAATTTGTACCAGCCGGAATTCCCCATATACGTAACCGCTTCTCCAATGCCAGCATGACAGCTTTCTCTAAAGAATAGTAAGTATTCACTGCTGTAAAAAACGCATTGATGACTGCACCCCTATTCATTCCATGACTTTTATCACGTAAAAATAAGCAGTATTTGGTTTTTCGGAATAAAAACTACCTTTGTACAAGTTCTTTAAAATTAAGACCTATAATCGCTATGAAAATCAGACCTTTCTTTTCCCTCAGGGTCTTTTGTACCCGCCTGGTCGTACTGCTTGGCCTTTCCATGTCTATTGGAACCACTGTACATGCCCAAACCACGGTTCCCTTTACCCTGTACAACAATTCTGCTTACACAGATGCCAACGTCTATGTTGCTGTAATTGGTATTATCAATGACAATCACGTATGGATTGACCCCAAAACAGGCGCAGTCAATCCTATGAGTACGTCTTATAATACAGTATCAGGTCCTGTCATCAATGGAAACTACGGCCCCGGTGGCAACGGCAAATACGCCGCCTGCTTCGCAAAGCTGAGTGAAATTCCAAACAAGGTGGTCAACGTTCCCGGCATCGCTGGTTGTCGTATCCTGATCTCCTTCAACTCACAGCTGTACCTTTATTTCTTCGGCGCTTCCGGCTCTCCCAGCGGTTATGCAGCACCCAATCTCGCTAATCCAACCGATCCCAACCAGGGCATCCGTTACGAGAACATTGAGCTGACAAACGCGTCTAATGGTCTGTGGGTAAATACTACGCGTGTAGATGCGTACCAATACCCAATGGGCCTCGAAGTATGGGGTAACAGCAGCTTCTATCAAAAAGTAGGGGAAACTGTCACACACAGTTACATCCTCAATCAGTGGCAGACTACCGCGCCTACTGAGTTTGCCGGTTGCTACGATGCGACCAACGGCATTATCCACTTCCCTTCCAAAACCACTGCATGGCAATCAGGCGGTGCACAGGCCAGCTACTTTGGCTCCTATGTAGATGCTATCTGGTCCAAGTACACCAGCGGTAACCTGATCTTCAATGCAGGTGATGCAGGTACATGGAGTGGTAAAGTGTCAGGTAGTACCTTCACCTTCACAAGAAGTTCCGATGGCGCTGTAGGCACCATCTCTGCCAAACCTTCCCAGATCGAAGTAATGGAAGGTAGTGGCGTGATGGCCAGCGGCGGTCAGTGGGACAAAGTAGTACAGGCACAGATCTGCGCTGCTATCAATCGTCATGCAATTGACCTGACTAAGGCCACTGGCGTGACACAGGATTTCTCTACGCCATCACTTTATTACCAGACCGCTCCTTACAACTGGTATTGTAAGTTCTGGCACCGTAGCGACATCACCTTTAATAGTCTGACGTATGCGTTCTGCTACGACGATGTTTTCAATCAGTCTTCTACCATCAATGCACCTTCTCCAACCCGCGCTACCATTACCATCGGTGGCTTTGCCGGCCTTACTTCCAACAGCCCGGTGACCGTCTACAAAGATTGTAACTACGCTGGTTATGCAGTAGGTCTGAGCACAGGTACTTATACCCTGAGTCAGCTGAATGCACTGGGTATTCTGAATGACGATATCTCCTCTCTGAAAGTAAGCTCAGGTTATAAAGTAACCCTGTACAAGAATGATAATTTTGGTGGTGCTACAGCTAGCTTCACAGCTGATGACGCATGTCTGGTAGACAACAACTTCAACGACTCTACATCTTCTCTAAAAGTTGAAACGACCAGCAGCACTACGTCTATCAAGATCGAAGCAGAGAACTACAATTACATGTCAGGCGTACAGACAGAAACCACCAGCGATGCAGGTGGCGGACTGAATGTAGGTTATATTGATGCAGGTGACTGGCTGAGTTATGAAGTAACAATCCCCGCTACCGGTTCTTATGTAGTAGACTATCGTGTAGCTAGTACCTCTTCCGGCAATACACTGCGCCTTGAAAAAGATGCTGGAGCTACACAACTGGGCACTGTCACCATTCCTAATACAGGTGGCTGGCAGGTATGGTCCAATGTAGCACATACTGTATCTCTGCCTGCTGGTACTTACAGTATCGGTATTGCCACTGCTACTGGTAATTTCAACTTTAATTACCTGACCATTACCAGTACTTCCGGCGCAAGAGTAGCTGCTGCTAGCAATGTTACAGAAGACACGCACACTACGGTGACCCTGTCTCCTAACCCGGTCAGCAACCAGCTGTATATCCGTAATAATGATAAGATCAGAACCATGAGTGTTTTCGACATCAGCGGACATGCGATTATGCAGGTAACCAATCCTGGCACAAACATCAATGTATCTTCATTGGTACCTGGTGTTTACATTATCAAAATAGACCGCAAAGATGGTAGTCAGAAGATTGTGAAGATCCTGAAACAATAAAATATAAAAGCCCTGTATTCGTGAATGAATACAGGGCTTTTATATTTTTTTAAAAAGACCTTCTGCCACGCCCCTGTGTTTTACTGGGCGCTGGCTATAATTGAGCGACTCAAGTTCATTCAATAAGGGTAATATATTTTCATTGTCTGCACGCTCAATCGCCAGTTTCAAAATCAGCACCCCACCAGGTTTCAGCGCATCGATAATAGCCGGAAATATCGCCACATCAAAATAATAATACAATACAATGAGATCATATTTGTCCGCAATTTCAAAAGCAGACAAATCCGCACACACTGTCTTCACCTTCAACCCCTCCGCACGCAAACTTAACTGCTCCATCGCCACATCCGAAAAATCTACCGCCGTCACCTCCCACCCTCTCTCGGCCAGGTACAACGTATGCCTGCCACTACCAGCCGCCAGATCCAAAGCCCTTCCACCAGCAGGAAACTGCTCATACATGCCAATAAAATAAGGATCTGGTATGTCCAATGAAGGAAGGCCTTTCGTGTATCGTTCATTCCACAGCATTCTACTCATTTGGACAAATGTAATGAAAAATGATTTCATTAGTTTTTGACGCGCCCTGTGCTCCTACCCAAGTCAGAAGCAGAGGGCCTGCGAAGCCATGAAATAAAAAATTCCTGCCGGAACCGACAGGAACTTTTTATTTTATAATTTGTTTTTTACAGACAACAAGAATGACGAATAGTTTAACGATGCCTATAAAAAGGGAAGACGCCCCGGTGGGTACTCCGGGACGCCTTCAGCCTATTTCTACTTTACACTTCTCTTATCTTAATACGGTCACTTCACCTTTCACTATTTTCGTCTCTCCACCTGCCGTATTCTTGTAGCTCAACAGATACACATATGTTCCTACATCTACCAGTGATCCCTGGAATCTACCATCCCACCCTTTGGTCTGGCTTTTACTCAGGAACACTACCTGGCCCCAACGGTTGAAGACGCGCAGATCGTAATCATACATCGGACCGTTTACGTGAGGTTTGAACGTATCGTTGTTACCATCACCATTAGGTGTGAACGCATTCGGGAAGTCTGGCTTCGCTTCACATTGTTTGTAAGTAACTGTGATGTCGTCGGTTACGGTACCGCAATCATTGTAAACAGTCACTTTATAGTATCCGGTCGCTGTCACTACATACGTTGCTGTTGTAGCGCCATCCTGCCATCTGATGCTGTTGCCGGTACCGGCATCTACACTCAGTGTCAGGGTCTGACCGATACAGATGGTCGTATCATTGCCCAGAGAAATATCTCCGAT
>NZ_MTKN01000114.1 GCF_001975825.1 [Flexibacter] sp. ATCC 35208 | reverse complement strand
AAAAAGTGTAAACAACTTCCCTTAATAAATATATCCACATAATCCACCACATTATTCCCTTCACAATTATCCATTTCCTGCAATCTCCAATACTTCCTCTCCCCTTTCACCAAAAAATGATACGTTCCCGTCTTCTCACATACCTGTCCATTATTCACCCCCGAATACTTCGTTTGTATAGTTCCTTTAAACGTCATGGGTACCTCAAGTGGAGATATTTTAGAAAAAAGGACTGTAGGGATTACCAATAAGGGAAATGTGATCATCAAAGCTGGTATAAACTCCCCCTGTAGCTAGTGTAGGAGCAGAAGTATCTGTTGATGAGGAAATTGTAAGATCAGTAAATAATGTTACCGATTTCATTTATAATGCTAAATTTATTTCAATTTCCATGATAATATACATTTACTTTTGCCTGTTGTTACCTATGAGTATAAGGCATATTCAACTGGACAACAACTAAAGTAATTTAAATGCAAAAAGTTTTATTATTCTGTTTTGTCACATTTTCTCTTCTAAGTTGCAAAGGCCAAAACCACCCAGCCTTAAACGCGTCAGCAGGATATATATCAATTTATTTATCCGTCGATGGGAATAAAGACAGTTTGAATTTTGAAAAAATACGGGCTACACCATCCGGTAACTTTACCTGCCAGGAAAAGGCTAATGGAAATCTCTGGGTAAAATTCAGCCCTCATGATACAACAGTGGTGTGGGTAAGTGCTGACCAACCAGAAAATAAAAAGGGTATTGAGAAATTAAAGAAGAATATAGGTGGATATTCACTGAAGGGTGCCTACCTGAATCCATCCGAGCCATTTGATATTTTCCATGTGATATATACATCGGACAGTAATCCAAACAGCTTGTTCATTATGACCTATTCTAACATAGGAGAGAATATATTAAGTGTGGCTCTATTTAATGACAAACCACTAAATCCTTTACTAGAACAGAATATAAGATTTAATTTAATGAAATGATTAGCTGGTATAATTACTGATAGCCAATAGGAAACCAAACACCTCTTCTATTGGGTGGTAGCATATTAGGTAATACATGCCCATTGTCAAGCTCGTTGATATCAATATTCTCTTTAACTAAGATAATCTTAGGAAGATCTTTTCCTGAGAAAACTTTTTCCTTTAGAATCTGAATCACATCATAATAATTTATTCCGGTCACTCCACACCCCATTCTAGTACCATATGGTGCATTACTATAACCTTCAAACCCGAACTCAAACCAATATCTTATCATAATACTTTATTGTTTCCTAATGTATGGTGGAATTTCTAAAACGTTAAATATTCCCCTTCCTCCTCAACCCCCGATACCGCTCCGGACTCACCTCCATACTCTTCTTAAACAACCTCGAAAAATGAAAAGGATCATCATACCCTATCGCCACCGCTACATCCTTTATCTTCATATCCGTTGTATACAACAACAAACAAGCCTTCTGTAATTTCAGATGTATAAAATAATTCAATGGCGACATACCCGTGGCCTTTTTAAATAAACTTGAAAAATGTGACGGAGACAAATCTATCTTCCTTGCCAGATCCTCCACTGTCAACGTTGATGCAACCTGCTGCTGCATATACCGGATCGTTTCATTGATCCTGTCATTGATGGCGTCCTGTTCACCAGATACCTTGTCAGGATACACGAATGTGGCGATAAAATGATACAGGTACAAACTCGCCTTACCCAGGTTATCCTTCCCAAACCCCATCTTCAAACTCTGAAACATATCATTCCACAACTCAATCCCCTTCTCATTCGCATGTATATGCCGGGGGCCGTCGAACGGACCTATATTAAAATTCCGGTTAAAGGTGTCCATGTCTTTTCCGCTGAAATGTACCCAGTAAATTGTCCATGGATGATGATCGTCTGATCCGTAACGCAGGTGAGAACTGGTAGCAGGAATTATCACGAATTCATTGACACCGACCTCAAAACGCCGGTTACCAATCTCATACCAGCCCTTTCCACCAGTACAATAAATAAGAATGTTATCTGTACAACCGTTCTTTCTGTCGCGGAAGTGAAATGCCGCCTTTGGGAAATAGCCTATATGCGTAATATATAGCTGGCTGAGTACAGTATTCGCTTTGATGGCATTCTTCCAGACTGCATCAGGAAGGCTGATGAGCTGCTGTCCCGCAAAACCATCTCTTCGTTTTACAGTTTTCATAACGCGCCACTGGATTTATCTACAAAATACAAAATCGTAGTATAATTCATGAAAATAAATGAATCCTCCATTTATTACAGGGTTGCGATTAGATACTTTTGTTTCACACAATTCCAGTTATGAAATAATTAAAAATTGGTTTATGCCAAAATTCCCGTTTGTATCTCTATCAGGGATACTGATCACTATTTTCCTGTACATCAGCATCAGCACATCTGCACAACAACCTACAAAGATCACTATTACAGGGACAATCACCGACTCTTCAGGATCAAAGCTCGAGGGAGTGAACGTTGTGGCGGAAAACAAAAAGAACATCGCCACTTCTACCAATTCTACAGGTAAATTCATCCTGGATGCTGAACCAGGTACCCTACTGCGATTTTCGTATGTAGGTTTTGAACAACAGTACATTACCGTATCACCCAATTCAAAGGTGATCAACCTTGTCATGAAACATGCTTCTGCCACTGTGGAAGAGGTGGTGGTGGTGGCCTATGGCCGAAAACAACGCAAGGAGGCCGTGGTTGGTTCTGTTACCACCATAGACCCCGGTGCACTGAAGATCCCATCCAGCAACCTTACAAATGCCCTGGCTGGTCAGATTGCCGGCATGATCTCCTTTCAGAGAGGTGGACAACCGGGGTTGGATAATTCCTCTTTCTTCATCCGTGGGGTCACTACCTTCGGATATAGTGCCAGTCCGCTGATTCTGGTAGACAATGTGGAACTCAGTGCCAATGAACTGGCCCGCCTACAGGTAGATGATATCGCAAGTTTCTCTATCCTGAAAGATGCCAGTGCCTCCGCATTGTATGGTGCAAGAGGTGCCAATGGCGTAATACTGGTTACTACTAAAGAAGGGAAAGCAGGCAAAGCCAGTATGAACGTGCGTTATGAACGATCCGTTTCCCGGCCTACGCAGACCGTGAAACTTGGTGATCCGGTCACTTACATGAAATTGTACAACGAGGCACTGACTACGCGCAATCCGCTGGCCACACCCCTGTATACCCCCAACCAGATCATCAATACACAGGCCACTATGGACAAGGCGCCGGGGTATAACCCTTACGTATACCCTGCTGTGGACTGGATGAAGACATTGTTCAAAGATCAGGCGACTACTCAGCGCGCCAATTTCAGTGTACAGGGTGGTAGTGATGTAGCCAAATACTATATCGCGGGTTCTTATGATAAGGACAATGGTATTCTGCAGGTAAACCCTGTCAACAACTTCAATTCTGCCATGAAGTTTGAGAACTACCAGTTACGCTCCAATGTGAATGTGAAACTCACAAAAACCACTGAAGCCCTAGTACGCCTATGGGGTAATTTCAATGAATATACTGGCCCTATTACCGGCGATCAATCAGGACTGGCGAGTGATCTGTACGACAGGGCACTGCATACAAGCCCCGTGTCTTTTCCTGCTTATTTTCCTGCCGATAGCGCCAACCTCCTTACCAAACATATTTTGTTCGGTAACTCACTGACCTCATCCGGTAATTTACAGGCCAATCCTTACGCAGATCTGATGTATGGATACAAAAGTTTTTCGGAGTCAAGATTATCAGCGCAGTTTGAACTGAACCAGGACTTCAATTTCATCACAAAAGGATTGTCATTCCACGGATTATTCAGCACGAACAGGTATGCCTACTTTGACCTGACCAGGTCATACAAGCCATTCTACTATGATGTAATGAACTATGACCAGACCAGTAATACTTATTCCCTGAACTGGCTGAATAGTCAGCCGGGGGGCGCACAGGAATTCCTCAGTTATTACCCGGGCACGAAGGATGTGAATACTTTCCTTTATTTACAGGGATCACTGGATTACGCACGGGCATTTGGCAAACATAATGTGAGTGCTGCACTGATCGGTACCAGACAACAAAAGCTAAATGCGGATGCCAACGATCCAAACACACATCAGCCATCCCTTCAGTATTCACTTCCTTACCGCAACCTGGGATTAGCAGGAAGAGCAACTTATTCTTTCGCCAGTAAATATTTCCTTGAATTCAACTTTGGTTATAACGGATCTGAACGTTTCTCTACCCAATATCGCTGGGGCTTCTTCCCTACTGTCGGTGCAGGATGGGTCGTGTCTAATGAAAAGTTCTGGAAAGGCGATGTCTCTCATATCATTACCAGACTGAAATTAAGAGGGAGTTATGGCTTAGTGGGTAATGACAATATCGATAATACCAGGTTCTATTATTTGTCGAATGTAACACCTGATGATGTGAATGGGCCTTCGGCCGTATTTGGTACAACCAATGGTGTGAAGATGTATGGTACGACCATCCAGAACTACCCGAACCCCGGCGTAACCTGGGAGACCGCCCGTAAATCCAATCTGGCTGCAGAAGTCACTTTCTTTGACAAGTTAAATATCACTGCAGAAATTTATCATGAATTCCGATACAATATCCTGCAACAAAGAGGATATATACCCGTCACTACCGGTCTGGAAGCTGCCGTAAAATCCAATGTAGGCGAAGCGACTGCCAAAGGATTGGATCTGAATATTAACTATAAACAAACGTTTTCCAAAAACTTTTGGGCATCTGTACTGGGTAACCTGACAGTTACGTCCAACAAGTACCAGCGTTTTGAAGAACCGGAATATAAATACGGGTATCGTTTTCAGAATGGAAAACCTATCAACCAGCCATTCGGATACATTGCAGAGAGATTATTTGTAGATGATAAAGAAGCGGCAAATTCACCTACCCAGTTATTTGGTGCTTCGCCTGTTCCTGCTGGTGGTGATATCAAATACAGAGATGTCAATAAGGATGGTATCATTAATCAGGATGACCAGGTACCTATCGGTTTACCCACCACACCGCAGATCATTTATGGCTTTGGATTTTCTTTAGGTTACAAAAACTTTGACCTCAATGCCTTCTTCCAGGGACTTGCCAGAGAATCCTTTTTTATCAATGCCACATCGCAGGATGACAGGTATTATGCAAAATACGGTACTGCACCATTTGTAAACAACGCACAGATCTTACAGGCGTATGCAGACAATCACTGGTCAGAAGAGAACCAGAACTTATATGCATTGTGGCCAAGACTTTCCACCACCGACATCCTGAACAATCAGCAGCAAAGTACCTGGTGGTTGAGAGACGGTAGCTTTATGCGCCTCAAATCAGTAGAGCTGGGGTATAGTTTGCCGAAGTCACTGACGAAAAGGATGTACATCAGAACGATGCGCATTTATTTCAGCGGATTAAATCTGCTCACGTTCAGCCATTTTAAACTGTGGGATCCGGAACAGGCTGGGCAGGGCTTTGGGTACCCGATACAGAAGGTTTTCAACTGTGGTATTAACGTAAACCTTTAAATGAATTCAGATGAAAACGATCTTAACAATATTAATAGTCCTTATTCTTTTTTCATCCTGCAGGAAATATCTTGATGTCATACCTGATGATGTCGCTACATTGGAAAGTGCATTTGCCAATGCCAATGAAACACAGGCTTACCTGTTTGGGTGCTATGCCACCTTGCAGAACATGGCCGATGTACGTCGTAATCCGGGTTTTACCACTTCGGGCGAAGTGATATTCCCCTATCCGTTACAGGACCAGACTACACTGGGTGGTGCAGGTGGTGATGCAGGATTCAGCATTATCCGTGGTTTACAGAACAGCGCTAACCCATTGCTGAATTATTGGGATGGTTATAACATGGGGTTGAATATGTGGCAGGCCATCAGGAAATGCAATATCTTTTTGGAGAATGTACATATTCCTCCTGATTTGCCTGACTACCAGCGTAAAAGATGGACAGCAGAAGCGAAGTTTTTAAAAGCATATTTTCATTACTGGCTGATCAGGATGTATGGTCCTATTCCTATTGTGGATGTGAACCTGCCTGTGAATGCATCTATTGATGAGGTAAGGATCAAACAACAACCTCTTGACTCCTGCTTTAACTATGTGGTGAGATTATTAGACGAAGCTATTCCTGACCTGCCACCGGTGATACAGAACCTGGCAGCAGAACAGGGACGCATCAGCGCCACCATTGCACAGGCTGTGAAGGCGGAAGTGTTGGTTACACAGGCGAGTCCTTTATTCAATGGTAATCCTGATTATGCGGGCATGAAAAACCATGATGGGGTATTATTGTTTCCGGCCGCCTACGATGACAGCAAATGGCAACGCGCCTTGCAGGCATGTAAAGATGCGCTTGATAATGTAGGCAGTGCTGCGCTATACCAGTTGAGATTAAGTGGTGGTATTGTACATATGTCTGATACAACCCGTCGCCTGCTCACCATACAAGGAGCCTTTGTAGATAGCTGGAATTCAGAACAGATATGGACGTTGAATCCGCAATTTGGCTGGCAGTATATGGCTTCTCCACGTGTGACTACCGATGCGGCTTCTAATGTATTTGCAGTTTATTCTAATTTCTCTGTACCTATTGCAGAATCAGAAATTTTTTATTCTAATCATGGGGTGCCTATTAATGAAGATAGGACCTTCGACTATAACAACCGTTATAAATTACAGGCAGGAGATGATGCACATGCGTACTACATCAAAAAGGGTTACACCAGTGCCAAAGGCAACTTTAACAGGGAGCCCCGGTATTATGCAGATGTAGCTTTTGATGGCAGTGTATGGTTTGGCTCTGGTAACCTGGATGATAATAATCCCAATTATATCAATGCGGTAAATGGTCCGGCTGCACCACCTGATCAACTGCGTTATAATGCTACCGGGTATTGGGCAAAGAAGCTTGTACCTTATCAGACCACCTTCGGACAGTCCAGCATACAGCAGGGTTATTCATGGCCTTTTATACAATTGACCGGACTCTGGTTACTATATGCAGAATGTCTGAATGAAGTGAACGGCCCTGGTGCAGAAGTGTATGCATGGATTGATAAAGTGAGAGCAAAGTCAGGTTTGGACGGCGTTGTAGCCAGCTGGTCACAGTATTCAATCAATCCAGATAAGTATAGTTCAAAAGATGGGTTACGTGATATTATTCATCAGGAAAGAAGAATTGAAACCGCGTTCGAAGGACAGGCAGGATGGGATCTGAGAAGGTGGAAGGAGTTGCAAAATGTACTGAGTACCCCCGTACAGGGATGGAATGTATTTAATAGAACGACAGATGGTTATTACCAGTTAAAGCTGGTGCAGCAGACCTCTTTTAGTATCAGGAATTACCTGTATCCTATACAGGATTATGATCTGATCACCAATCCGAATCTTGTACAAACCCTTTACTGGTAAAATTTACACGTATGAAAAAACTCATTTTATTATTGTTGATAGTAGCCTGCAAAAAGATGGATGGATACAATGATGTTGTATCTACCGATATGACCAAGCCGGGTGTGGTGACGAATGTGAATGTGGTCAACTTCAATGGTGGTGCTTATATCACCTATACATTGCCTAACTCATCGAATATCCTGTATGTACAGGCAGAATATAAAATCAATGATAAAACAACCAGGCAAACTAAGTCTTCTTACTATTCTGATAGTATTACAGTAAGTGGTTTTGCGGCCAGTAAAGAGTATGAAGTAGTGTTGCATACAGTAAGCCGTGCACAGGTGGTGTCTGATCCGGTAACGGTAAAAGTCCATCCGGATACGCCTCCTTATTTACTGGCAAGGCCTACAGTGGTGATGCAGCCAGACTTTGGCGGGGTGAGTATTACTTGTGAAAATAAGGCGAAAGCAAATTTGGGAATTATCACTATTGCACCGGATCAAACGAAGAAATACCAGATCATTTCGCAGAACTATACAGACGAAGATTCCATCTCTTATAGTCTGCATGGATTTGATACGATTCCACAGCAATTTGGCGTATACGTTACCGACCAGTGGGGAAATATTTCAGACACATTATTCACTACTATCACACCTGTATTTGAAGCGCAGATGGATAAGTCACTCTTCCGCAGTTATTCATTAGGAACAGATGCAAAGACTGGTTTTGGCTGGGTGATAGAGAATCTTTGGAATAATTCAACCGGGTCTCCCGGTTATCATACAGAGCAACCGATACAACCATTGGTATGGCCGGCCGTGATCACATTTGACATGGGTCAGGCGGCGAGGTTGAGCAGATATACTATCTGGAACAGAGGTATTGATGGCAGTGGTACCTGGTTGTGGCAGGCAGGTGCACCACAGACATGGGTGCTTTGGGGAAGAGCAGATACGCCTGTAGACGAAACAATGCCTGATGCAGACCACCTCCCTCCTGTTGGCGGTACGACACCTAATGGATGGATTAACCTGGGATTCTATAATGCGCCAGCCAAGCCATCTGGGTTACCGAACCCGCAATACACGAATGCGGATCTTGCTTTTTGGAATAATGGCTTCAGTTACAATTTTTCACTGAGCTTGCCGAAAGTAAGGTACATCCGTTTTGAATGTGTATCCAATATGGCACAGACTAATACATTTTTTAACATGACTGAACTCACATTCTGGGGTGATCCCAGATAACCTATAAAACGGCATACAATGAGATATCTACTGGTATGCGTGCTACTGTTGGTGGCATGCAGCAAAAAACCGACAGACTACCGTGAGTTTTTGAATGGTACAGAACTGGTGTATCCGGGTAAAGTGTCCAATGCACAGGCGTTACCGGGTGATGGACGGTTGCAGTTAATATGGCAGCCTAGTCCGGATCAGAGCATTGTTAAGTATAATGTATACTGGAATAACGGCACTGACTCCATGACTATCAATTCCACCACACATAATACTTCGGATACGGTTCGTTGTACGATAGCAGGGCTGGCGGAATATGTGTATACATTTATTGTGTATTCTTATGATGCGCAGGGGAACAGGTCTGTGGCTACTGAGATTAACAATGCGAGGGTATATGGTACGGTTTATAAAGCGACATTACATAATAGATTGCCGGAGGCAGATCCTTATTTGATTAATGATGATAACACGGTGACATTGCGGTTTGTGACACCTGATACGATCAATATTACGACGGCGTTAAAGTATACAAATCAGCGTGGAGAAGTGGCAACAGTATGGGTTTCTCCTTTGGAAGATTCATTGAAACTGACCGATTATAAATTTGGTACGCCGATCGTGTATCAATCTTCTTATATTCCGGTTAGAGGTGCGTTGGATACATTTTATACTTCACGTTATGACACCTTTCCCAGTATACTGCGATTGGTGCAGTGTGATAAGAGTTTGTTCCAGGAGCATGATCTGTGGGGAGATATGGGGATCTATCAATCAGATACACGGGTGAGTAAATTGTGGGATGGATCTGTAGGTCCGCAGGATTATCCGAATATATATCATAGCGATGGAAATGGGTCGCTGCCAAGGGTGTTGAGTTTTGATATGGGAAAGGTGTATAATCAGCTGAGTGTAATAGAGGAAACTGGTAGAGGGTGTTGTAATAATCCGGATCAGTTTGAGGTATGGGGGATTGATGATCTGACGGATGCAGTGCCTGAGTTGAATTCGGATGATGCGGGGTGGAAGGCGGCGATGCAAAGTAAGGGATGGACGTTGTTGAAGGAAGTGGCGAGATCGGATAATGGGAATGCAGCGGTTAAGGCCAATTTGATGGATAATCCGCCGCCGGTAAGGTATATCAGGATCAGGGTAACACATTGTGCGAATGGATCGAATAATTATGTGAACCTTTCAGAGATTACTTTTTGGAATAAGGAATAAATGGTGAACGGTTGTTATAGGATTGGTTCCTTTTGGTTATTGGCGGGTAAACTAAAATAAATTGATGAAGTATATATTAACGGCCATTATAGGATTGATCCCTTTGGTTATTGGCGGGTAAACTAAAAAAAAATTATGAAATATATATTTACAGCCATTATAGGATTGATTCTTTTTGTTTTTTGCGGGGGAAAAAAAAAAAAAAAATTAAAAAATAATTTTTTTTAAATCAAAAAGTATATTTTTTTTTTTTTTTTTGGGGGGAAAAAAAAAAAAATTATTATTATATTTTTTTTTATTTTTTTTTT
>NZ_MTKN01000113.1 GCF_001975825.1 [Flexibacter] sp. ATCC 35208 | reverse complement strand
GGACTTTTTCAGTGCCCTCCTTCGGGACGCCCCCTTTTTATTCAGGTACCTGATCTGATTGAGAGAATTTCCGTACATGCACTTCTCATGGCCTTCCTGTTACTTAGGATACATCCCCCTCTTTTTTATCTATTTATGATTTTAATACAGATAGTTCAATGCAATCCTGTCATTCGCATTGAAAGTACGATTCCCCACATTATTGCAGGCCAGCATCCAGCTATTGGCATCAGGTGCACTCGGGGTACCTGGTATCAGGATGGCACCTACCCCCCCAGACCCCTCATTAACAGACGTTCCTCCACAGCTAAAAGAACGATCCAGGCAATCACTATGACGGAAACCAATGCAGTGCCCAATTTCATGCTGAATAACAGAAGCCACAAACAATACATTCGGATTACTGCCAAATGCAGCAGAATTGGTATTTAAAAGAATAGAAGAATAAGGGTTCCCACTGCTGGAAGGAAAACCGGAAGAAGCATATGTAACCGATCCTCCACTTGGCCCCTGGTTAAAACCAGAAATCGTAATATCTGCAGTACCTGTAGTAATACGTACAAAAGTCAGCGATATACCCAGACTGTTAAAACGTGCGATGGCAGTATCCGTTCCTGCTACAAATGCACTACCCAAACCACTTACTTTGATCGTAATGGTACGTGGCGTGCCTGTTATCAGGTTGATGGTACGATATTGTTCTGTGCCTGCAATCCGCAAATAAGGTCCGTTAGCAGGTTTATTTAAATCAGCTTCAGAAAGGCGGATATCACCTTCTACAAGGTAATCTCCCTGAAATCTTTTTACATCTGCAGCATTAAATCCTAATGCTTCAATTTTCTGCAGAACAGCTGTTGGGATAGCTGTTTGTTGAACAGCTACTTCTTTTTTACAGGAGGTTATAATTAGAAGAAAGTACAGAAATATAAGTTTACGCATACAATAATAGTTGGGGTAAATAAAAATGAGCCGGCAGCAAATCGCTACCGGCTGCTTTGCTCATGCATCAGCTAATAAGAATATCTTTCTTACTAATTAATACAAGTAGTTTAATGCGATAACATCGTTCGCATTGAAAGTACGGTTGCCACCATTGGAGCAGGACAGCATCCATGAATTTGCATCAGCACCGGTTGGAGTACCTGGAATCCAGATAGCACCTACAGAAGAAGCACCTTCGTTGGTAGCAGTACCACCACAGCTGTAAGAACGATCGAAGTAATCAGTATGACGGAAACCAATACAGTGACCAATTTCATGCTGAATTACAGAACCTACATACAGTACATTAGGATTGCTGCCATATGCCTGTGAGTTAGTGTTCATCAGGATAGAGCTATATGGATTACCGCTGCTGGTTGGGAAACCAGAAGAACCCAGGGTGATATAACCACCGCTTGGACCCTGGTTGAAACCAGAGATAGTAATGTTTGCAGTACCACTGGTAATGCGGGAGAAAGTGATGCCCAGGCCCAGAGCATTGTAACGTGCAATAGCAGTATCAGTACCTGCTACATAAGCGCTACCCAGACTGCTGGCAACCAGGATCTTAATAGTACGAGGAGTACCTGTTACCAGGTTAGTAGTGCGATATTGCTCTGAACTTGCTACACGCAGTACGGGACCAGTATATTTACTGTTCAGATCTGCTTCAGTCAGGCGGATATCACCCTCCACTATGTAATCATCGCCGAACTTGTGTACATCAGCGGAGCTGAAGCCCAGCGCTTCGATTTTTGCGAGGGTTTCAGTAGGGATAGCATCAGGCTTAGTGCTGCTTACGTTATCTTTTTTACAGGACACAATTGCTACAGCGATGCCTGCTGCCAGACACAATAAGGCGTTGAATGAATGTTTACGCATACATTTAGATTTGGGTTTGGGTTTCAGGAAAATGAAGATATTATTAGCTGATTCGCTGATGAGAAATGGACGTATTTATCATCAGTAAATACAGCTAACGACAGATAATTGCTCGTGTTTACAGTTGCTGCACATTACGTGCATCATGAACGTTTAAATTGTTACTGTTGATACATAATTTTTAGTGCTCATAAAGTGATGCGGGTGAAAGAAACGGTATGGCTAGATCCGCGTCCTCTCCGGGTTTTCAATGACTATTTGATTCCTTTGGTTAACGCCAGTACATGACTGTATACTTCATCTCTGGTATCAATTGCCTCGACGTTTAGATTTTAGTTGCTCGGGTCCAATATTACAACTTTCCACGAAACCAAAAAAAATTTTTCTTCCCTTGTTTATCAAAGTTATGAATGAATTACATTAGTTTTATTTGAAGCAAAGAGCAACCTGTCAACCCAAAATCTTTATGAGAGCAACCCTTGTATTGTTACACTTATTAGTATGCCAATCATTATCAGCAGGCGCACAGGAGTTATCGGACCAGGTAGCTGCACGATACGCCAGTAGCGACGTTGCAGAGTCTCAGTCGCGTAAACATACAGGGTATTACCTCGTAAAGTTCCGTGAATATCCCGGTGAATCACTGCATGATTATGGTGTAGTAAAATCATTGAGTCAATTGCATTTTATACTAAAGAAGACAAATTTCGATAGTAGTTTGCAGAAGAAGGTGGTGTATACCTATAATGCAAATGATAACTGGAAAGCGAGTACGAATTTGCTTCACACATTGTCACTGAGAGACAGTATACATTTACTGAGAGACAATATCAAGTCATTGAGAGACACTACTAACTCACTGAGAGACCATTTAAATTTACAGAAAGACAGTATCAATTTAATTGTGACCTCATCAGCCCTCCCTGCATATTGTCGCATCCTACGCCACTATGGACAATCTTACACTGTTTCTATTAACACAAAAGACTGGTCTTCCTTTATAGCACAACCTTTTATTTCTTTTGCCGATGTACAACGCAAAGCATCCCCGGAACAAAGAATTAATTCAGCGGATATCTCTGCGAATGCAATCAATACTGCACAACAGGCTTACCCTGCGATAAAAGGAAGTGACATTACAGTATCATTAAAAGAAGATTTATTCGATACAACTGATCTTGATTTAGTAGGAAGGTTTTTATATAATGAGAATGCTTCAGTAAACTTTTCTTCGCATGCTACTATTATGGCGACGATGATAGCAGGTGCGGGCAATACCGGTGAAAAGGGCATGGGGGCCGCACCGCAGGCATTGTTATGTCCGGCTGACTATAATTATAGCTTACTGCCTGAGGATAGCAGTTATATGCGTGCATATCATGTCTCTATTCAGAACCATTCTTATGGTACAGGTATAGAAAATTACTATGGTGCAGAAGCTGTAGCATTTGATGAGCAGGTGTATAATACAGATACTGTGCTGCATGTATTCTCTTCGGGTAATATAGGTACAGATGCAGATTCTACAGGCATTTATCAAAACATGACCGGGTTTGCAAATCTGACGGGCACATTCAAACAGGCAAAGAATGTATTAGTAGTGGGCGCCACAGACGATTCATTGCATGTGCCATCTATCAGTTCAAAAGGCCCTGCATATGATGGACGTATCAAACCTGAGTTAGTAGCATTTGGAATAGATGGTTCTTCAGGATCAGCGGCATTGTGTAGCGGTACAGCGGCGTTACTACAACAGGCGTATAAGCAGGTGTATTATACCATGCCTTCGGCAGCACTGATCAAAGCGATATTGATCAATAGTGCAGCCCGCAATAGCAATAGCAATAGCAATGGATATAGCAGCGGTATCAGCTATAGCAGTGGATATGGAAGTTTACATGCATTACATGCAA
Source organism: [Flexibacter] sp. ATCC 35208 (assembly GCF_001975825.1). GTDB lineage: Bacteria > Bacteroidota > Bacteroidia > Chitinophagales > Chitinophagaceae > Chitinophaga. Next base: position 6,640 of record NZ_MTKN01000113.1, on the reverse strand, counting down.
TACAGACATTAGCAGAAAATCATTTTTTAAAAGGCACTGACAATGGTACTTTCTCTATACAGGTACCCACAGGTATACAGGAGTTAAAAGTCACCCTCTGCTGGAATGATCCTCCTGCCGAAGCAAATGCCGTCAGTGCATTGGTGAATGACCTGGACTTAACTGTAAATACCGGTAGTAGTAAATATCTTCCATGGGTACTGTCTACAGCACCTGTATCAGATTCCTTATCTGCTGCACCACATCGTTCCCGTGATAGTCTGAATAATGTAGAACAGGTCACTATTGATATACCTGCCGCAGGCACGTATCAGATACAAGTGGCTGCGCATCATTTAAACGTACCAAATCAGGCTTTTTATATTGCTTATGACTATATACCTGAAAATAACTTTGAATGGCAAAATCCGGGCGCTAAAGAGGTAATAGTAGCAGGTAACCCTGTCCCCTTTCCATTACGATGGCATTCGAATGTAACAGGCAAAGGAGATATTTCATGCAGCTATGATAAAGGCGCAACCTGGCAATCCATCGCAACACAATTGAATACTGCTACCGGTCTATATTACTGGACCATTCCTGACACTTTTAGTACTGCTTTATTAAAATACACCACCACTGATACCTCCTTTATCAGCGATACATTTTATCTCTCTCCCCGCCTTACCTTACAAACAGGTTATGACTGCGGAGACAGTGCGATGATCTTCTGGAATACATTACAAAATGCCGGTGCTTATCAACTCTATAATATGGGCAGCACCTATCTCCTGCCTTACACACAAACAGTGGATACTTTTTTGACATTGACTGCTTCAGGTAATTCAGCCTTTTATGCAGTAAGTCCATTGCACTCAGAAGGCTGGGCTGGCTTGAAAAGCTACGCCACCAATTATCAGTTACAAGGTACAGGTTGTTATTTCAAAAGCTTACTGGCGAATGAAACAACAACTAAAAATATATCCCTTGTATTAACGCTGGGCACTACCTGGCATATCAGTGAACTGTATTGGCAACGGCTCTCCGGCAATGATTATGTATCCATTGGTAACAGCACAGTTACCAATGCGACCAGTTATACATTTGAAGATGAAAATGCACATGAAGGATTACTCTATTACAGGGTCAGACTCGTCACTGATAACGGTACAGATCTTTACTCAGACCCGGTACCTGTATACCTGCTGAGGCAACATGACCACCTGATATTTCCAAACCCTGCCACCAACCTGGTGAATGTAGTCAACAAAAGCATGAGCAATATGCAGCTGCAACTGTTTGATATGAGTGGAAGACTGATACTGACTAAAACCCTATCCAGCCTGCAGGAAACGGTATCCGTCGAACAATTACAGCCGGGTGTCTATAACTGCGTATTATATGATGAGGGGAAAAAAGTATTTTCCACCAAGCTGGTAAAACTTTAAGTAACTGGATGGTATAATAACCTCATACCACTCGCCACTAAAAAACAAAAGTCCCGGAGTTTACCTCCGGGACCCTTAATATAGCGCTAATACTTTCTATTACAAATGTATCGCCTCACCATAAGCCACCTCAATCGCATCCTTCACTGACTCACTCATAGTCGGATGTGGATGAATTGAATCCAACACCTCCTGATAAGTAGTTTCCAGCTTACGGGCAGTCACTGTCTGCGCAATAATCTCAGTAACATTCGCACCGATCATATGCGTACCCAGCCACTCACCATACTTTGCATCAAAGATCACCTTGATAAACCCTTCAGGCGCACCAGCAGCAGTCGCCTTACCTGACGCAGAGAATGGGAACTTACCAACTTTCACTTCGTAACCAGCTTCTTTCGCTGCTTTCTCAGTATAACCTACAGAAGCAATTTCTGGTGCGCAATAAGTACAACCAGGAATGTTCATATAATCAATAGGCTCAGGTTTGTGAGCATATTTCTTCTCATTATAACCGATCGCTTCGATACAAACGATACCTTCCTTAGAAGCTACGTGTGCCAATGCCTGACCAGGAACCATGTCACCAATAGCGTAAACGCCTGGTACATTTGTCTGATAATATTTGTCTACCAGTACACGACCCTTGTCGGTCTTGATACCCAGTGCTTCCAGACCCAGGTTCTCGATGTTAGCCTGAATACCAACAGCACTCAGTACAACATCTGCTTCCAGGCTGATCTCACCAGTTGCAGTTTTCACTTTCGCTTTCACGCCCTCTCCGTTTGCTTCTACAGCTTCAACAGATGCATTGGTCATGATCTCGATACCTTTCTTCTTGTAGATCTTTTCCAGTTCTTTAGAGATATCCTCGTCTTCAACCGGAACGATGCGCGGCATGAATTCAACGATAGTTACCTTAGTACCCAGGGTAGCGTAGAAATAAGCAAACTCAACGCCGATAGCGCCGGAACCTACTACGATCATGGATTTAGGCTGTTTAGGCAGCACCATAGCCTCACGGTATCCGATTACTTTCTTACCATCAATTTTCAGGTTAGGCAGTTCACGGGCACGAGCACCGGTAGCCAGTACAATGTACTTAGCGTCGTGTACTGCAGCTTTACCGTCCTTATCTGTAACTTCTACCTGACCTTTAGCTTTCAGCTTACCAGTACCCAGCAGAACATCAATTTTGTTTTTCTTCATCAGGAACTGCACACCCTTGCTCATCTTATCGGCAACACCACGGCTGCGCTTGATAACAGCATCAAAATCAGCGCTGCTTTCTCCTGCATTGATTCCATAGGCCTTGGCATGCTGTATATACTCCAATACCTGTGCAGACTTTAACAATGCCTTAGTAGGGATACAACCCCAGTTCAAGCAAATACCGCCCAGGCTCTCCCTTTCAACGATTGCCGTCTTAAATCCCAGCTGAGAAGCACGGATAGCAGCCACATATCCACCGGGGCCACTACCAATTACGATTACGTCGTATGCCATAATGCTTAATTTTAATTAAAACTTGCCAAAGGTAGTAAAAAAATGTGCAATTGCTAGTATGCTTGTAAACAGGCTTTCTCTTACATATGAAATAATATGCCCATAAATAAAAAAGCCCGGCCAAAAATAGCCAGGCTTTTCTTTTCTTCTTAATCGAAGATCCATCAATATTTTATCGCAAATCCACTACCTCTACCCCTGGATACTTCTTAGCATCAAAGCTAAATGTCGCATCCGTCAGGTTTGTATTAGGTGTGAAATTGGTAATCTCGTATGTATAACGATTTCCATTCTTCTCAAACATTTTCATCCTCGAAATGTTCTGGTTCTTCTTGTCAATTGACACAATTACCTTAAAAACATTCTTAGACTTGTCTGTAGGTGTCATCTCTATATTCTGATATACCTTACCCTTCTCTGTTGTTTCTGCATCCAAACGGTACAAATAATCCTTATCGTAGAAGTTAGTAAACAACTTAGCAGGTGTAAGCTGTGTGCTACCTTGATCTACATTATTGATTGTCACTTCATTAGCATCTTTCTGGTAAGTCCAGCTAGTCTTGTTATCGCTAATAATCTCCTGACCTTCCAGGTTTACTTTATACTTGCTGCCTTTTACATATACAGTTCCCTTCTTGGAATCTGTCACGCTGTTGTTGCCACCTTCTACTTTCAATACGAAGTTAGCTACAACAGTCTTGAAAGTTGAAAACTTCTTGCTAACATTATCCAGGATCACCTTTGCTTTCGGATCATTCGCACCCAGGCTACCTGTTTTTGTCTGAGCCATGCCGCTCATTGCTACACTCCCTGCCAACATGCTCATGAATAAAATTTTCCTCATTACGGTAAGTTTTTTTATTGTTGTAGTAGTAAAAACAAATGTTATGCCGGGACGGTCCCGGATTGTTAAGATTGTGCCAAAAAGGCGGAAAATACAATTAAAATCCCCCTCCCAAATCATTCAATATCATTTCCAGATCGGTCTCCGTCTTCACATTCACCTCCCTCGCCTTACTCCCCAGATTCGGTCCCACAATACCTGCAGCTTCCAGCTGATCCATCAATCTGCCCGCTCTATTATAGCCCAGTTTCATCCTGCGCTGCAACAAAGATGTAGACCCCTGCTGGTTTTGCACAATCACCCTGGCAGCTTCTTCAAATAACGGATCCCTGTCCTGCAAATTCACTTCCTTTCCATCCATCTCCTTCTCATCCACATATTCAGGCAAAAGATACGCCTCCGGATAAGATCGTTGTTTCCCAATAAACTCTGCCACTCTTTCTACCTCAGGTGTATCGACAAATGCACATTGCAAACGCACCAGATCACCGCCTAACGACACCAGCATATCCCCCTGACCAATCAACTGCTCTGCACCACCAATATCAAGAATTGTACGGGAGTCAATCTTGCTCGACACCTTGAAAGCAATACGAGCCGGGAAGTTCGCCTTGATTGTACCTGTGATAATGTTCACTGATGGACGCTGGGTAGCAATGATCAGGTGAATACCCACCGCACGTGCCAACTGAGCCAGACGTGCTATCGGCATTTCCACTTCTTTACCCGCTGTCATAATCAGATCCGCAAACTCATCAATCACCAGTACCACAAATGGCAGATAACGATGTCCCCTTTGCGGGTTCAGCCTGCGCTGTACGAATTTATTATTATACTCACGGATGTTACGGGTACCCGCCTCTTTCAGCAGGTCATACCGCAGGTCCATTTCTATACACAAGGCATTCAGGGTATGAATTACCTTTTTTGTATCGGTAATAATAGCATCCTCTTCGCCCGGCAACTTGGCAAGGAAATGCTTCTCAATCAGTTTATAAAGGGAGAGCTCCACTTTCTTCGGGTCTACCAGAATAAACTTCAGCTGAGAAGGATGCTTTTTATACAAAAGTGAAACCAGCAAGGTATTAATACCCACCGATTTACCCTGACCGGTAGCACCCGCCATCAACAAGTGAGGCATTTTGGCCAGATCGGCAATAAAGTTTTCGTTGTCGATCTTCTTACCGATTGCGATCGGAAGGTCCATATTGCTCTGCTGGAACTTCTCAGATGCCAGCAGGTTACGCAGCGACACCATGCTCTTTTTCACATTCGGCACTTCAATACCGATAGTACCTTTACCAGGAATCGGCGCAATAATTCGGATACCCAATGCTGACAAACTCAGGGCAATATCGTCTTCCAGGTTCTTGATACGGGAGATACGTACGCCGGCTGCCGGTACTATTTCGTACAGGGTAACTGTCGGCCCTACGGTCGCACTGATCTTCTGGATGGAAATATCATAGTTCTTAAGGGTGCTGATAATCTGGTCTTTGTTTCTGTCCAGTTCTGTAGCATCCTGCACGACCTTTTCTGTATTGTGGTTATCAAGCAGCTCAAGTGGCGGATGTTTGTAATCGCGAAGGTCAAGGGAAGGATCGTATGGATCCAGCTGAGCAGCTTCGCCCACTGTACCAGTGGCTTCTGCCAGCACTTCATCTGGTTCGTCTTTACTTGGCTTCACTTCCCACGCTACATCTAAAGGTGCGTTGCTCTTTTTATTATTGCGGGCATCGGTTTGCTCTATAGTTTCTTCGATATACAGCAATGGACCCGCATCATCTTCTTCCTCCTCCTCCTCTTCTGTTTCTTCTTCTACTACCGGAGGCTTCACTGTCAGCGGCATATTTTTTTCTACCAGCTGCATGTCTTCCATCTCCGGTTCTTCCATCGAAGGCGCGATAATAAGACCACCTTTTTCCTTCAGTCCATTCTTACGTTTTGGATCTTTTTTCACTGGTACTTCAGACACTTCCTCATTTACGTCCACACCTTCCGGCATTCCGGCCAACTGTGGCTTGGGTGGTTTTGGTTTGCGCAATACCCATTTAAAATCCAGGTTGTACTTCCAGATACACCAGGCCAGACCAGCTACCATCAAAAGTAAAGCTGCACCGGCAGTACCCAGGAAACCAGAGATCCATTTGCTCACGCTGTCACCCATAGCCCCACCCCATGCAAAATCTGCAGCAGCAAGACCTGCTACAAATGCAGCCGTGGTGCTGATGAACAGTAAACCAAAGAGGATATATTTAACATTGCGCCATACTCTGAATACCCGGCGGCCAACGATGAAGTTGACACCGAGAATAAAGAACAGGTAGCAAAAAAGATAAGAGGCGACGCCAAATCCTTTGTAAAAAAACCAATGGGAAACAAATGCACCCAAACGACCCAGTAGATTTTCTACTTTCACCGCGTCATTATCCATCAGGAGAATGTTCGCGCTATAGCGGAATACTTTGTCCTGGTCATCCTGCCATGTGAAGAGATACGAGGTGAATGCAAGAAAACAGTAGAGGGACAATAAAAGGCATATCACACCCAGAACTTTGTGGGTGCGCTCGTCTTTTACCAGCTCCTTTACTTTTACCTCTGCTTCTTTTTCCTGCTTCAATACATTGGGGTCATTAGCACGAGGAGCCTTTTTGCTTTCTGGTTTTTCAGTTTTCAGTTTGTTCTTAGACATATTCTATTGCGCTCCAAAATTAAGGCCACAGGTTGATATATTAAGAATTTATTTTCATATATACCTGAAAATGGCGATGGTATTAGCCTGCGGCAGCAGGGAAGTTACCCTTTTTTTTAATTTGGCTTCGCCTTCAGGCGGCATGAATTGCCATAAAAACATTCATGAAAG
>NZ_MTKN01000012.1 GCF_001975825.1 [Flexibacter] sp. ATCC 35208 | reverse complement strand
AAAAGTATAAACAACTTCAGGAATAATATTTAGAGGTCTATACATTTCTATTTCCAATTTACAAATTAGCGCATTGTTTGCCTCTAAAGGCGGAATCGCCTTTAGAGCTATAGTGCAACTATACTGCTATAAGGGCATCATAAGTACATTAAAAGGGCATCTTAATATCAAATCGATATTGAGGTGCCCTTTTAATGATGTATTAGTACTCATTTAGTGCTATAGTTGCACTATATAACCAGACTTATCTTTATATTTGATCTTATAACCCCAAAAGTGTTTGTTATGGCTCTAGTAAAAGACAATTTACTTCTTTATGCCGTCCGGGGCAGCCTCGGCGATCAATTCACGATTTACGAAAGGAATGACCAGATTATCATTGCCAAGAAACGTGGTCCGTCAAAGAAAAAGCCGACTAAAAAGCAGCTGGAAGCCCGGTATAAGATGAAAATAGCGGCAGCTTATGCTATAGCGATCCTGCAGGATCCTGAACTGAAGGCTTATTATAAGTCGCTGGCAGGCCCGGGGCAGAATGCTTATAATATGGCGGTGAAGGATGCTTATAAGGCTCCGGAGATTCAAAATATCCGGTTCGAAGAAGAGACTGTGGTAGTGACTGCGAAAGATGAATTTAGGGTAGCATCTATAGATATTCGTGTAGTTGATGCTGCCGGCAGCATACTCGAAAGAGGAAAGGCTGTTTTAGGCCGAAATGGCGTGGATTGGCATTATAAGATAGCGAACCTGCCACCCGGTGGCAAGGTCGTCGTAGTGGCGGTAGATCTGCCCGGAAATGAAACCGTGAGGGAAGTGAGATTAGAATAGTGAATATGTATATTTGGGTATGGAAGATCATGCCTTTTATTTGAATCGCTGTCTGGAACTCGCGCAAATAGCCGCCGGGGTAGGAGAGAGCGCGGTAGGTTGTGTCATAGTAAAGGATGGAATAATAATCGGAGAAGGCAGTGAACAAAGCCGCCGTCTGAAAGATGTAACCCGCCATGCCGAAGTGGTAGCGGTTTTGGATGCTGTACATACGCATGGTTCAGGCTCATGCGAAGGAGCCTCTTTATACTCTAATGTGGAGCCTTGTATTCTTTGTGCTTATGTGATCAGGCATTATAAAATCGCACATGTTGTATTTAGCAATTACTGCGGGGAATTGGGTGGTACGGCGCAGCCTTTTAACATGCTGACTACCGATGTGATTAAAAAATGGGGCCCTGCACCGTTCGTGGAGGTCTTATCTGGTAATCAATAAATTAAATTTAACCTATAAAATGAAATTCATCCTTAGCCCACTCATTCTGTTACTTCTTGTAGCCGGTTGTAAAAAAGATACGCCTGGTTCCCCCGGAGAAAACAACCCGGATTCTGTCAGCATTATCACCCAGGCATTATATTATCAAACCAATCTGGCTGCCGCCCCGGATACAATTTCCGTTAATTATAATGCAGACCATAGAATTGAAAAAATAAACCAGGCATATCATTCATCACCCGGTATTGGCACCTGGACCTTTACCTACAATGCAAATGGAACAATTGCAAACGTTAAAGGTGGCAGGTTATATTGGGAATCAAAACAGGATTATTACCTTTATTACAATAATTCAAAACGGCTGGATAGCTTGCTGATTAACGATGTTTCCTTTGATGGTGATAGCGTTCGCCTCAAAAACGTGTACACTTACGACGCTAATAGTCATATAAAAAGTTCTTACACCATTGTATCAAATGGAGGCACTTCTACCGGTTTTTACACCGGCGATACGATCGCAAAAGCGGTGTTTTCCTTCAGTAATGATATCGACTCAGTTAATTATAATTTGTATAGCTACCAACATATCAATACGGATCCTCCCGTTACGAATGTATTTACTTCTGCTGATGCAGTTCACTTTAATAAGACTGTGGTGGATATAAGTACTTTAGATAACTCACTCCTTTTCTGGCTTTCTATCAAAAGTAATGTATATGCACCTTTAAATTTGTTCAATCCTTTCTGGTATCAGTATATAAATCCTGATATACTGATGGCAAGAGGAGGAACAATTAATACAGAGACGTATGATTTTAGTACGACTAAAAGCGTGAATGGCGATATTGCAGTTGTATCATTCGTAGATGCCAGAGGTGCGTATTCAAGACTTATTAAATTAGCGTATACCAGAATTCCTTATTGATTGATGAAAAATAACCTTGTATGTAGCCGCTTTCCTTTTGGAAAGTAGGGATGAATTTATGAAGAACCACCTTTGCTACCTGCTTTTAGTGAACGTAATTTTATAATCGGCTGATCGCTGCAGGTTCAGTAGGCGTCAACCCAAACCTGGATTTGAACGATTACCGGGTGCTGCACTTTGCTAAGTCCGCACCCGGTATAAATAGTTTACCACGGAATGTTGGTATTTCCCCACCGGGTAAATGTACCACCTGGTTCATCAGGACCAAATAAAGCCACTCTAACTACTTCACGTGATCCATCTTCGAGCGTCTCTGTTCCCTGAAAATTATTCAGTGCTGTACTTGTGAATTCAGGTGATACAAGATTCACCTTGATACCGTCGTTTTCATGCTCGATCATCATTGACAATGCCATGATGTTAAATGCGCTCTTCGACCCTGCATACGCCGGGCTAAACATTTTCCGGTATGGAAAAGAAGGATCCGCATTTAATGTGAGAGAGCCTGCGCTACTCGATACATTCACAATACGCGCATCCTTTGAAAGCCTTAACAGCGGCAACATAGCCTGGTACACCGCCAGTGCACCAAATACATTTGTCTCCCAGATGGCACGTACCTCATCCAAAGAAACAGTGCTTACACCATATTTAGCTGCATAATTCTCCAGCGTAATCTCATTTCTTCCTGAACGGGAAATAGCGGCATTATTCACCAACAGGTCAAGACGACCAAACTCACTTTCAATACGTTTGGCTGCTGCCTGAATAGAAGTGGCATCCGTCACATCCAATTGGATAGGAATCGCACCTGCTCCGATTGATTGAGCGGCTGTTTCACCGTTTTGGTAATTACGGGATCCGACAAGTACAATATGACCATGAGCCGCCAGTTCTTTTGCAAGCTGGAAACCAACTCCCTGATTTGCGCCTGTTATTAAGGCAATTCTTTTCGTGTTGTCCATAATTTGAAATTGATATTCCAAAGGTCAAAAGAAGAGAATTGGCAATTGTAGCTCAATCGGGGATTTATGTAGTAATTTAAAAATATAAGGATCGGTCCGGAAGATTGCCGGAATATAGGCATATGTGACTATGCGGATAACACTTACTTTGCCAGGTATTTTTTTATGTTTCCCAACCTACACTACTTCCCGATAATCTCCATCCGGTGTTTGATCCCCCAATCCTTCAGGTTTACGATAATCGTCTTTAACGATAGCCCATGTTCAGTCAATTCATATTGAACAGTGATCGGTTGTGTCTCTAACACCGTTCGTTTGATCAGCCTATTTAATTCCAGTTCTTTCAGCTCCTTGCTCAGCATTTTATTAGAAATCCCATCTATATCGGCTAATATATCCGAGAACCTTCTTTTGGAATAAAAGCAGATAGAGGAGAGGATGGATATTTTCCATTTGCCACTGAGCACATCCATTGAATCCTGCACGGCTCTCATCTCTTTTTTATGGTCGCGTTTTACGTTTGTACAATCCATGATTTGTCACTTTGTTACCTCCAGGTTACTGTAACTTTTAGTTACAAAATTACCAAAATAAACCGGTATCAACTAGTTTTGTATCTCAGCATTAAATGATCAACAAAATGAAACTAAAGAACAAAGTAGCGATCGTAACAGGCGCATCAAAGGGAATAGGCGCAGCAATTGCTAAGCATTTTGCAGCAGAAGGAGCAAAGGTGGTTGTCAATTATGCATCCAGCAAAGAAGGAGCGGAAAAGGTAGTAAAAACCATCACAGATAACGGCGGTACTGCTATTGCTGTACAGGCCGACGTAGCAAATGAAGCGGATGTAAACAGGTTGTTTGAAGAAACAAAGCATGCTTTCGGTACACTGGATATATTGGTAAACAATGCAGGCATTTATCAGTGGGAACCGATTGAGCAGGTAACGGCAACGGCCTTTCATAAGCAATTCAATATCAATGTTTGGGGATCTATTCTCACCATTCAGGGTGCATTGAAACTATTTGGAGAGAAAGGTGGCAACATCATCAATGTTAGCTCTGGTGCGGCCAGAACACCTATGGCTACAGGATCTGTGTATTCTGCATCAAAAGCGGCGTTAGATGCTATTACAGTGGCATTGTCAAAAGAACTGGGAGGGAAGAATGTTCGTGTCAACTCGCTGCTACCTGGTACTGTAGAAACAGAAGGAACACATACCTCAGGAGTGATTGGTAGTGATTTTGAAAAGAAATTAGTGGCGAATACCCCACTGGGTCGTATGGGACAGCCGGAGGATATTGCAAAGGCGGCAGTGTTTCTGGCTTCAGATGAGGCAGCGTGGGTAACGGGAGAGAAGTTGGCCGTTTCTGGCGGGATTTATGGATTTTAAGATAGATAGCCTTCAGGTATTTGTATGGCCTGAAGGCTATTGCTCATGACACAAAGGTCATTACTTATGGCCCGAAGGTTGTTCCCCCAAATTCTGCTATCATTACCCCAATCTCTTTATTGATATCCAGCACAGACTTTGTTCTCTTTGCATTGATTTAAAACCAATGACATGAGAATAGTTACTTTAGAAGAGCACGTCTCCTTCCCGGAATTATCAATATCGAAACCAACCGCTGCCGCACAGCATATGCAGGCAAAACTGGCAGACATTACAGGTGAACGCCTCAGCTCCATGCGGGCAACCGGTATAGCCATGCAGGTGCTCTCCGTAGAAAATACTGATGTATACGCGCTGCCTGATAGCGAAGCACCCGCCTTTGCCACAAAATACAATGATCTGCTGGCTGAAAAAATGAAAGACCACCGGGAATCATTCACCGCATTTGCCCTCCTCCCCATGACCACACCGGCAGCAGCAGCTGATGAGCTGGAACGTACTGTAAAAACGCATGGTTTTCAGGGTGCCATGATTAAGGGCACCATTCTGGGTGAGTTCCTGGATGCGCCTAAGTTTGCCCCTGTATTCGAAAGAGCGCAGCAACTGAACGTACCTCTCTATATTCACCCCGGTGTACCCCCACAGGCAGTGATCGATGCCTATTACAGCAATGTTGGCGACACTACCGGGCCTAATGAAGCAATTGCCTGCTACGGCTGGGGATGGCACTCAGAAACAGCGATTCATATACTCCGCCTATTTGCTGCCGGCATTTTTGACAAATACCCTGATCTGAAGATCATCATAGGTCATATGGGTGAAATGCTGCCTATGATGTGGACAAGGATGAATGGTATTTTTAAACAAGGTAAACGCTCGCTGATCGAGACCTTCAAAGCACAACTCTTTATCACCACCAGCGGTATCTTTACACAACCTCAACTCCAACTTGCCATAGATACTATTGGTATAGACAATATCCTGTTTTCCATAGATTACCCTTTTAGCACGAACCAGATGGGGATCGATTTCCTGCACAACATTCAGCTCCCTGCGGAACAGATTGCCAAAATTGCACATGGAAACGCAGATAGATTACTGAGACTTAAATAGGCTATTTTTGGGGTATGAACAGTGTTCCAATAAGTAAATTACAGGATAGAAGCAACCTGGGATTTGTGCTGAAACCCTTTTCCCCTGATAAGGATGAGGATGAAGCTGATCGCCGGCAATCTACGGATTTAGGTGCACACCGGGATGATCACTATATATTTTTTGTCATTGTAGAAGGTTCCGGTACTACAGTGGTAGATTTTGAGGAAAAGAAGGTGGGCCCTAATTCACTTTATTATATCCTGCCGGAACAAATACATTATCGCATCAAATCGAAAAAGGCAAAAGGTTGGTACCTGGCCGCAGATCCTGCTTTGGTAGATCCTGCATGCAGGAATATGATCGAAAGCTGGGCAGGGCAACATGAACCGATCACTTTAACGCCGGAGGAGATAATGGATTTTGATTTATTGCTGGGTATTTTACATCGTAAAACACGGGCTTTACAACAAAACGTGTTGCATGCATTGCTGCGCACTTTCTTTGAAATGGCTGCCAGTGCTATTCAGCAGTCTTCAACAATTATAGCGGACAATTCAAGACCTGCGCTGTTGTCTATGGCGTTTAAAAAACTGTTGAGCGAAAATGTTATAAAATATAAAAGCCCTGCTGATTATGCTGAGATGCTTCATATTTCGGAGCCGTACCTGAATGAGGCGTTGAAAAAGATAACCGGTTCCACTGTTTCATTCTGGATAAAATACAAGGTAGTTACGGAGGCTAAGCGTCTGTTATACTTTACGGATTTGAATGTAAAGCAGATAGCCGGAGAGCTGGGGTTTGATAATCATTCTTATTTTTCGCATATCTTTTTGAAGGAAACGGGTATGACGGCATTGACATTTCGGAAAAGGTTTCGGGAGGGAGAAAGAAAATCACCAGGTACTGGAACGATTAGAGCAGTTATTAAATGATTATTTCAATAGCTCCAAAGAGTTACCAACAGTGGCATATGTGGCGCAGACGCTGAATTTGTCTCCGAAATATTTAAGTAGCTTGCTGAAAGTATTGACAGGACAAAATACCCAGCAGCACATCCATGAAAAATTAATTGAAAAGGCGAAGGAGAAACTATCTACTACAAACTTGTCTGTCAGTGAGATCGCTTAGGTAGGGTAGGGCGGATGGAATTATACAGATGTAGGAAGTTTTGATACATTTTTACCTAAGGAGAGAGAACCGCGGAATTACCTGTTTTTTTATCCGCTACTGGAAAACCGAATACCTACTTCGGAAAATTTCTCCGGACCCTACTCAGCGTCTCCCGCGTTAATCCTAAATAAGAAGCAATCATATGTAAGGGTACTCTTTGAGCTAATTCCGGATACGTCTGAACAAAATTCCCGTACCGCTTTTCCGCCATATCACTAATATTACTTAAGATGCGACTTTGACTCGCATCAAAACTCCTGCTATCCGGTCTATCCTTAAACACCTGTAAATTAGGGATCGTTTTTACCAGTTCGTCAAAATCGCTCTTACTAAATATAGTGAACGAAGCATTCAAAGAAGGTGCGCTGAAAGGAGATTTTTATCCTCCTTTATTGCAGGCATGGGGTTCCTGATTAGTTTGGACAATTTTTGGGAATGCGCTATCTTGTAGTGGACAAAGCATATATTGTCCATCTTTATTTAAAGGAATATATGCCACAGGGAACCTATCAGATAGCGCCGAATGGCTCCATTATTAAATCCACCCATCATGAATAACTTATTGTTCGACTTCATCCCAAATAAGGGTAATAATACCCTGACCATCAAACGTGAGTTCTTAGCTGATCGTGCAAAGGTATGGGACCATTATACCAAAAGTGAATTACTGGAACAGTGGTTTGCCTCCCCGCCTATGCACATGCGGACTAAATTAATGAACTTCCGCGAAGGCGGACGCTGGCATTATGCTATGTCAGAGCCAAATGGCCCTGTGTATTGGGGATTGACGCAGTATAAAACCATTCGTCCTAAAGAGGAGCTTTCATTTTCAGATGCTTTCTGTGACGAAGAAGGTAAGATCAATACAGACATTCCCAGTGCAGACTGGACCATCACATTTACGGAAGAAGGGGAGAAGACGTTGGTACAAAGTGTCCTTACTTTCAAATCACTTGCAGACCTGGAACAGATCCTTGAAATGGGTATGGAAGATGGTATGAAGTCTACTTATGCCACACTGGATAATTTGCTTGTTTGAATTTCGTAAGTATTTGTTTCCGTCCTGCAATAATGCACTCCGTTGCTCAGGCTAATTTTGTTGTATGGAAAATCAAAAATACCTGGGTATGTGGATGACTGCTGATAAATATATCAGGCAGGAATTATTACCCAATGGCAGATATGACGAAGCACGCGGCACCCGGCAAAGCGCCTATACGGGCCGCTATGAAATCAAAGGTGATCATATTGACTATTGGGATGATACTGGTTTTACGGCAGACGGAAAATTTGTAGATGATGATACCTTACATCATGGAGGGTATATTTTCTACAGGGAAAAATGAGGTTTGCGGAACTATATGTTCCGCAAACTACAGATCTTTTTGATAGTTTTCGCTAACTGCTCACATGGATGTAAGGCGTTTAATCTCGCTGCCACAAAATCATCTGGTCTTATTAATATTGCATCGGTAGGTGTAGCCTGTGTTAATGTCATCCATGGTTCGTTCGCAGGTAATTCTACCAGTTTTACCTGGATATGTGATAGTTTACTTGCTGCCCGCCAGTATTCAAAATGTCCGTTCGCTATTAAGACAAATTGTCCTTTCACCCAGTCGAGAGAGGAACTTCCATCTTCCAGCCACATATGGGGAATACAGGTACCGGGTTCACCTCTGAAAAGTTGTGATGGTCTCACAACAGCAGTAGAGTCATATGCATAATCTGGCAGTCCCAATAGCTTTTCTCCATATTGCATCATCTTTGATTCATCGATCAACCCGTTTTTATCTGCCATTTCTCCTGATAGATTTGCATAGAATGCACCTACAGGTTGGCGTTCAGTGTGATAGGTATCCAACAATGCATCTCCTGCCTGGTGTTTTAAAACAGCGGCCAGTTTCCAGGCCAGATTCTGTACATCCTGTATACCTGCATTCGCACCTTTGCCGGCATAGGGTGTCATGGTATGAGCAGCATCTCCGGCAATGAAGATCTTATTCACCCGCAATTGGGTGGAAATCCGGACCGTAAGTTGCCAGGGGAGGATGCTGAGAATAGACATTTTCAGATCTGGAATACCAATCACTTTCCTGAGAATTTCATCCACGGGTACTTCTCCTTTTTCAGGATCATAACGTAAATGGAACGTCCACCTGTCAGCATTGTTTATAGCGAGCAAAAAGCCTGTAATTTCAGACGTTTCTATTAAGAACTGGCTGAACTCCCTGCCGCGTACTAACGTGCTTAGATCAGCCTCAAAATAGATATTAAGGAGATCCATCCAGGCACCATGACCGGCAAGGGGGATCTCCAGTTGTTTACGTATCATACTATTCGCACCATCGGCGGCAATCATATAATTTGCCTGAATGGTATATATTTCCTCCGTTTCCCTGTTCTTTACTACGGCTGCTACTGAGTTTTCATCCTGCTGGAATGTCAATAGCTGATGGTTAAATCGCAGATCATGGTGCTTTGCCTTTTGATAGATAATGGCTTCGCTGATATCCTGTGTACAGCGACAAACACTTTCAGGTGATTTTTCGCCCAGCGCTTTCATGGCTGCAAATTGCTTTGGAAAGTTTGCATTCCCGATGATGTCTGATTTTGTCGTGTTCAGAGTTTCTACCAGGTTGATACCGCGTAATATTCCCCAGGCCGGTGCCAATGCTTTTCCGCCTTCACGCAGTTCCTCACTTAATCCAAGGCCTCTGAACAACTCCATGGTACGGATATCGATCGTTCTGGCGCGGGGATGAATGGAAGTACCTTTGTGCTTTTCAATCAAAATGAAATTGACTCCCTGTTGTGCCAGAAATAATGCTGCTGTCAAACCCGTAATACCACCACCTACAATAAGAACCTGTGTGCTATCTTGTTTCATTTCTCTATTTTTATGCAAATTTCAGGGGAGCGCCTCTTGTGATTGTGCACAAAACGGATTAAAATGTACCATGATCTGCTTGAACAGCTAAAAACATTTGAATATAAAAGGGTGGAAGGGCAATTCGACGCCAGAACAGGGGTATTGCAAATTTATAGAGGAGCGGATTTCATCATTTCTGATTCAGAGATGATAACTGTGGCGGATACCCCATCATGGGAGCATTACAATAGTCCGGGATGGGCAGAGTTTACATTCGTGGTAAAAGGGAGTATCCTGCAAACGCAGGTGGGGTTATATGAAAACCGGGTACTTCCTCAGGGGAGCCATAGCTTTCTGTTTAATCCTGATACGCTGGAAGTGAACCAGTTGATGGGGAAGGGGGATTTTAGGATTATCAGTATCCTGATGCCTGCCGAGAGGGCGATAGCCTTATTCAATGAATACTTACCTGAATTCCCGCATGTAGCGCAGCAATTAATATCCGGCAAGGCGCTTTTTCATGAATCACCTGATCTCCGGTTTTCTGATCGGATAGCGAATATTCTCAACCATCTATGGGAGTCTCCGAAACAGCCCCAGCTACAAAAGCTCTATTTTGAAAGTATGGTGAATGAGTTGTTTTGTTTGCAATGGGAGTCGATGCTGCATGAGCCGAGGGTACATACCGGAATAAAGTTACGGGCTTCTGATATTGAAAAACTGCATTATGCTGCTGGTATTCTTGCCCGATCGTATCAGGAGCCGCCATCGCTGGAGGAGTTAGCGAATAAGGCTCAGTTGAATGAGTATAAACTTAAAGCGGGGTTCAAACAATTGTATGGTACGTCTGTATTGAACTATGCGTTGAATTTAAGGTTGGAACAGGCGCAGCAAATGATAAAGGATACAGATAAGACTATTTCTGAAATTGCTTATGAATTGGGGTATGCGCATTCACAACATTTTCAGCGGGCGTTTAAAAAGAAGTTTGGGATCACACCGAATAGCTTCAGGAAATTATTTAATACCTGACAGCGTATCATCTTCCGGTTTTGGAAACCTGGTTATTGTAAACCCAACACTATATCTGATAAGTTGCCCGTTATGATAAACGTATTAAAAATTATAAAGTAACTTATTAAAAAAGCCGCCTCAAAAATCGAGACGGCTTTACAATATCTTACCATGGACTTACCCCTGTTTCCGGCGCATTATCATCACTAAAAAACTGCCCTGTCAATCCATCCTGCCCTAACTCCGCTGCTTTTACCACTCTCGCTGCTGCATCCTTCACTGTTCCCGGACCACTATGATTATTAAAATCCGTAGCCGTATAACAAGGATCCACCGCGTTTACCTTAAACGCTGTATCCCTTAGTTCATACGCCAACACAATTGTATAAGCATTCATCGCTGCCTTAGAAGATACATACGTCACCGGCTTCACCTGGTAATGTACATAATTCGGATCACTCTGACAGTTCAAAGAACCTAACCCCGATGTCACATTCACAATACGTGGCGCAGCCGACTGTTTCAGCAGATCTATAAACGCCTGTGTTACTTCTATCACTCCAAAGAAGTTCGTTTCAAATACCTGTCTGAAGACATTGATATCCGTCTTTGTACTACTCTGGGGCATTCCTCCACTTATACCGGCATTATTAATTAATACATCCAGCTTAGTCACCTTAGCTCGCGCAGCCTGTATAGATGATAGATTATCTACATCAATCAGCAAGGTTTCCACCTGATCCAATCCTTCATCGCGAAGTTTGTGTACTGCCTGCTCTCCCTTCTCCATATCCCGACACCCCAGGTATACATAATACCCTAATTTCAATAACTGCCTGGCCGTTTCAAAACCAATACTCTTATTTGCTCCTGTTATCAATACTGTTTTCATAATAAGTGATTTAACAGTAGCAAAATTACACGCACTCTCCACTACCGCCGGAACACATCCAACGGTTTTAATGGTACATTTTCCGGATTCGCATCAACTCCAGCTAAAAACTTTCTTAAATCTCCCGGAGATGTTCAGCAATCGAATTATTTTGGCTAGATAATATAGCTTAAATGAAGGTAGTTGAACGTTGTTAATATCCCTCTCATTGGGTAAAGCGAAGTAACACACCGCCCTTGCCATTGACCGGAGTTTGTGGAGAATAGATGGACTAAACCGTATATGCATATAGATTCTCTCCCAATTAGTACGGGGTGTGGCGGTCAGTTGCCATTCAGTAATCAGAGTGGCACATTTAAGCAGCGTTCTGTCCGCCGTACCCGCCGGTGCCGGACAATTCAACAACTGCGAAGTTAATTCCTGCCCAAGGCGTTCATAACGTCGTAACTTTGGTGGCACATCCATCACCCGGTCCTGAGACAACATGACTATATCAACCAGGGATCTTAGATTCGGATAATAATCACTGGCACCATGATTTAACACCATCAGTCTGTAATATTGCTCGTGGGTAAAAGGAGAGGAGTCTTTCCCAAGCAACTCATCGAATCCAAGAGATTGATCCATCATGAAATTAGTGGGCCGATAGTGGAACTCAAATCCAAATAACCGACCCAACGGGCTCCGCTTATAAAAACAAATGTCTTTTTTGTTTGTTACAAAATCTGTAGGGAAGCGTCGTAAATATTCAACCTGGCTACATACATATCCTTCTGCCTTCATTACGTTTACCATGGCGGATAGTTGCCCGGGGGCAATCATCATATCCATATCCGTGAATTCACGCAAACTGATATCTCCACCATATACTACCTTTGTAAAATCCAGTCCTTTATACATCCTTACCGGAATTCCCTGCTGGCCCAATACCTGCTGAATACGTGCGGACTCTATCTGCCGTTCAAAAGCAAATACAGATAGTGCATGACAATAATTTCGAAACCTGATTAAGGTTGATTCGGGAAGATGGGTATTATTCAACACTCTGTAAACGATAGGACGTACCCGGTGCAAAGTTGCTACCCGGTACACTTCTTCCCAGTCAATATCACCATGCGCTACAAAATGCTCCAGATCTGTTACGGCAGCTGTTTTAATAAATACTCTGCAACAGAGAATGACACAGGCTATTTCAGGAGAATAGGTTTGGCTGATTGCATCAATCTCCATTATTGTATATTTAGCATATGGTGCTGACGTAATTTTTGCAAAAACTTCAGGGTATCCCCTTCACATTGTGCGGTAGAAATATCAAACTCTTCTACCAGCGATTTGATCAGATCCTTTATAGTTACAGGTGCCGCCAGTTTTTCCCATATCACGCTGCCCACCGGATTTATATTAATATAATGTCCCTGTTGAATGTCCATTAATACAACTTCATCTCCCAGGTGACTGATCATAAAGTTTTCATCATTTCTGCGGATTATATCTTCCTGGTTCATAGCTGTTATTTTTGGGATGTGGAATTATTTCTTTGTAAAAATAAGTAATATTGCATTATAAACTTATTATTTACAATCGCCCATCTTCCACCATGTCCAGTTATAAATATTGGGGGTTTGGTTTAAATATTATATCCGAAATACCGTTCCCCGAGTTATCCCCTGTATCATCATTCGAACAGGCTCATGTAAATATCAGAATGGGTGAAATGCCGGAAACCCCTGATGGCATTTCATTTAGCACAGGCAGAATTTCATATACCATGAATGATCAGGAATTGTTATTTATGGTACAGGATATAGGAAAATATTATGTAAAAGAAGGAAACACCATCATTATACATCCGGATCATGCCGGTATTGAAAAGCGCCTGTTGCGCCTGTTTATACTGGCAGCCGCTATGGCGGGTATCTTACAGCAAAGACGTATCATCCCCATGCACACCGCGTCATTGTTAATCGATGGCAAACTCACCCTGATAGCTGGGCGTTCAGGTGCAGGGAAGTCTACCACACTGGCCGGACTTATGAATAAACAGTATCGGATATTCAGTGATGATATAGTCGTGCTCGCCAATGGTGCGGATAACCATATGCACGGAATTGCATCTTACCCCATGATCAAACTATGGGAACAGAGCATGCAGGCATTTGAATACGAAGATCGCTCTTTCCCTATCATGCCTGGAATGGAAAAATACGGACTCTTCTTCCATGAGGAATTTGATACCCGGCCATACCCGATAAACAGGGTGATCCTCCTGAAACTAAGCGATGATGGCCAGTTTACAACAGAACGGCTCTCAGGCGGCAATGCCTTTGAAGCCGTTGTTGAACATATTTACAAGCCCTCTTTTTTCAATACCCCCGACATGCGCGTACTTAAATTTAAGACCATCACACAGTTATTACAAAACACAGCAGTATACCAGATTGCCAGACCGGCAAACTGTGCCCCGGATGAATTGCTTTCGCATGTAACTTCCATCATATGAATAAAAAAGACATGAGAATGTTTACTGAAGCCTGGTTGTTGCTGGCATTGGCCAGAACAATGCTCTTGTTTTTGCCCTTCAGAAAACTAGCGCCCATTCTTGGTAAGAAATCCCTCCCAGCTCCTGAAAATGAATACCTGTATCATGACAAGAATGATAAGCTGCTTCGCATAGGCAAAGCTATTCTGCGTGCCGGAAAACGGTCTCCCTGGCGTACTGAATGCTTTGAACAGGCGCTGGCCGGAAAATTGATGCTCAAATTCCGTCGTATGACGAGTACCGTTTTTTTTGGCGTGAGCAAAAACAAACAGAAAGGTAAGTTCAACGCACATGCCTGGTTACAATGCGGCAATTATATTGTAACAGGTTATAAACATTTAGAACAATTTACTGTTATTGCTTGTTTCAAAAGTTGAACCATGAGTGCCATATTCGGTATTATTAACAAAAAGTGCAACCCACTGGAGCCGGCAGTAGTTCAACGTATCAGTAAAGTTTTGCAACACCGGGCTATAGATGGAATGGATGTCTGGACCGATCAATATATCGCCCTGGCCTATTGCAAATTGGCCATGAATGAGACAGAACGACAGCAAACTATGCCCTTTGTAACAGAAGAACTGGTGATGATTGCTGATTTACGGATTGATAACCGGGGGATACTCCTACAGGAAACAGCTGCTCCGGCAGACTGTTCGGATGTTGTATTGCTTCTACATGCCTGGAACAAATGGGAGAAAGCATTTGTGCAGCACCTGGAAGGTGAATTTGCTATTTGTATATGGGATAAGATCAGGCAACAATGCTTTCTTGCCACAGACCATATTGGTTTTCGCGCGTTATATTATTACGATTCCCCAGAGGTATTTATATTCTGTAGCGAACAAAAAGGAGTGGAAGCCTTCAAACCTTCTCCTCCAAGATTCAACGAGGTGAGCCTGATTGAATACTACTTCAGGCAATCGTGCCCAACAGCCACCTATGATGCCGATGTATGGACCCTGTGTGGTGGAAATATACTGGTATTGGCTAATGGCATAATGACTATCCGCAAATACTGGGAGCCTGTAGGTGGTCGCTATCGGTTTAAGAAAGACAAAGACTGGCATGAATGCCTGAAAGAACTGATATATGAAGCGGTGAGCAATAGGCTGAATACAGATAAACCTGTTGGCATTACCTTGAGTGGTGGCCTCGACTCATCTGTCCTTGCCTGCATACTATCCGAAGTATTGCAGAAAAAGAATAAACCGCTTTATGCTTTTTCTGCAATATTGCCCGAAAAGCATCATCCGGAAGAAGATGATGAGCGTACATATATAGATGTGATCGGCAGTCACTGTCACAACCTTATCCAAACATATGTAACAGCCTCTTCCTATGGCCCATTTGATGGTATTGAAGCCGCTTTTGAACGGGACGAAACATTTCCTAACATATTCTATTATATGGATCATGCGATCCTGGAAAGCGCAAAAGAAAAACAAATTGGCTTATTATATACTGGTTTTGGTGGCGATCACTGGGTCTCCTGGAAAGGTAATCCCGTTATCTACAACATGGTTAAGAGCGGTCGCTTTTTGGGTGCTTTGAAACTGATGAAGGAGTTCGCCAACAAAGAAGGAAAGAAGGTTTCCCATATCATCAAACGGGAATTGATAGCGAAGGTTGCAAAAGGGAAAAAGGGGGATGAGGTACAGGCACCATTTCTGCAGGAAATGTTTTTTCAAAAGTATAGCAGGGACCTGTCCTTCTCATCAGTAGATGACATCCGTGCGCATATGTGCGACAACCTCCGGAATGGCAGAACCGGCTTATTTCCTGCCATGCTTGCAAAACGTAATGAACGGTTTGGTATGCAGAGTGCAGTACCGCTACTGGACAAAAAAGTCATGGAATTTATGATAGATGTTCCCATGCATTTGTTTGTAAAAGGAGGATATAAAAGAAGCTTCATTCGCCATGCCATGCAGGGAATAGTGCCAGGGGAAGTATTGTGGAGAAAGGATAAGGGCATGTATTCGCCTGACTATATATCACGTGTTCACAGGCATGAAGACTATATCAAAGCAGTTGATAAACAAAGCATTGCATTCCAGCGTTACCTGTCCGGAGATGGATTGACTTTCAATCATACAAACAGAAAAGACACAGCTATTCTGAGGACAAGCCAGTCTGTAATAGCCAGTGAAATTCTGACTGCATTAGCACAAAAAGGATACAAAATACCTTAATATTTAAAACAAAACAGCATGAACGAACAAGCATCCCAAAAACTGGTGTGGACTACACCTGATATTAAAGTCTACGAAATAAATGACATCACCCTAGGAGGTGGCGGAGTAGGATTTGACTTCGCTTCAGAGTCAAGCAACTAAATTATTAAAGGGGGCTCATTGCAAAATGAGTCCCTCTATTTACTAATAAATCCAACAAATGAAAAGCGAACAAACATCATCAAAGCCCATCTGGACGACTCCGGACATCAAAGTGTATGAAGTAAATGACCTCACTCTCGGAAATGGAGGCGGAGGTTTCGACTTCGGCTCTGAAGTGAGCGCCTAAATTAACAAGGACTCATTGCAAAATGAGTCCTTGTTTAATTCCATAATATTCCGCATGATATGCCGGCACAAAGATATCTTCCAGCGCCAGCATATTGACCTGTATACAATGACCATCCTTTACAGCAATCAATCCTTCGCTGACTATACTCCCCGGTGGTAATGTAGTTGTCATAACACTTTGCATACCATCCATCAGTTTTATTTCCTGCCCGTTCAACCTGGTAGCCGCACCTTTATTCCATGGATTGCATGCCCGGATCAGGTTACAAATTTCAGTGGCAGACATGGTATTCCAATCAATCAGCACATCCTTTGCCACGGGCCGTTTTTGGTAAGCAGCAGGTCCGGCAGCAGGCAGATCTGGTAGTGGCATTCCCGCAGCTAGTGCCTGTAATATAAAGAAGACGCCTTCAATCACCACCTGGCTAAATATCTGGTGCACCAATGCATAATTATAATGTGGCTGATCGGGAATATTTTTTACCCAGACCACAGGCCCTGCATCAAACCTGTTAGTTAGTACATGTATGCTAAGGCAGAGTTGTGGCATCCCCTTTTTCAATTGCCAGAATACAGGCGCTGGTCCCCGGAAAGCCGGGAGTGAACCTGCATGAATATTAAAGACAGGCATAGTGAATTTGCTGACATCCAGCAGGTGCGGATATCCATATACAAACACCACTGTTGGTTTACATTGTTCCAGCCAGTTATATACATCACCGGTTGCCATTGCAAAATGTGCAGCAAGCGTATTCACTTTTTGGTTGACATATGCATCCTGCCCGGGTGCAAAAAAGATACACACCTGCAAATTGTTATTTGCAAGTGTGTATGCCAGTGGCAGAAACTGATCACTGGACGAAATAATTCCTATTGTCATATCAGTTAAGAGAAGCTAGGATATATACCCACCAATGCGATGATAAAATTAATGGTGACATAAGGCATCTGGTTATCGTGCGGTAACGAACTACCAGTGACCGTCATCGCAGTAGGATCCAGCGTTACATTTGGTGCTGATGCTCCTGATGGCAATGGCAGCGCCGTATACAGTTTTACATCCGGGTAGGGAGTAGGCGGTGGTGGCGTGCTGGTAGTACCATTCGTATTGGCGAGGAACCCATTGTTAGGTTCACCGGTAGTAGCATTGCTGGTACTTGCCATCAGATTGTGTGTATGCGAAGGTATCTGGGTAGTGAGCAATGTTACATTGGCTAAACCGGCATTTTCACCCATTGTATAGGTAGCCCCTCCCTGCAGTGTGCCCTGGCCATAAGCTATTCTCTGCTGCAGGTTCGGCAATGCAAAATTGGTGCTGCCATTACCACCGTAAGTGGTGCCGATAAGGGTGAACAATGCCTCATTTTCACTGATTGAGAGCAGACTCCCATTGCAAATTGACCAGCCAATAGGTGCATAATTGCCGGCAAAAACTCTGATTTCTCCGAGGTAATTATCCATAAAATATTTTTGAAGGTTATTGGGAATGTTATTGCCTGGATGGGTATATGCCTTGTGTGGCAATGCAATAATTGATCACCAGGTATGGCTGCCTGTTTTCGTGAGGTTGGTTATTACCTGCCTGTGTAATACAGGGACCCATCTGTGTCAAAGTGCCTGCACTCGCAGCATATAAGTTGACCGTCGCTTTATTGGCCACAGGCGATGTACCTTTTATGTCAGGATTTCCCAGGAAGTTGGTTGACGGCGAACCTACATCATAAGCACTTTTGGTACGAACGAGGTGATTGTGTAAGGGGAGCTCGTTGGAATTAAGTGTCACCGATTCAGTGCCAGCAGCCTGACCTATAGGATAATTACTACCACTTTTGCTGGTACCGGTACCAACAATACTTCTGCCGTTTAAGTTAGGTAATTGGAAGTTGGTGGTGCCGTTGCCCCCATAATATATGCCCAGTAAGGCAAATAAAGCCTGGTTTTGTGCGAGCGGTAAAAGTTGGCCGTTGCAGGGAACCCAACCTCTTGGTGCCCGGCCATAACTAAATGCACGAATCTCTCCGAGATAATTTTCCATAAGTGAAATTCAAATGTGTGAATGAAAATTGTGAATCAGGGGTGTTGTGGATATTCGCCTTCCACACAGATACAATAAGTCATGGCCAGGTAGGGCGACATATTGTTATGTGCCTGACTGCCGCCTGCAGTCGAAATACTCTGAGGGTTCAGCGTACCGTTGGCAGTATCTGCATAAGCAATAATACCCAGACTAAGGCCTGTGGAGTAAGCATTGGTAAGATAAGCAGTGGGTGCCGGCACATTCGTTGCCTGTGTTAATTGAGCTGCACTTGAACGTGTAACTGCACCTATCTGGTGATTGTGCGCCGGAATAGTGCTCACCGTGAGTGTTACATTTTCAGATCCTCCGGTAATGCCTGGGGTGTTATATCCGCTTTGTGCAGTATTTACACCAACGAGCGTTACACCTCTTAGATCCGGAAGCATGTAATTTGTTGTTCCGTTCCCTCCAAATCGATTACCGATAACGGAGAAGAGGATAGATTGTTGTTGAATCTGGAGCGTGCTTCCATCACAAGGAAGCCAGCCAGTAGGTACAAAATTAAAGCCAAATGCTCTGATTTCGCCAATGTAACCATCCATAATGTTATTGATTAAAAGTGAGGTAATAAAAAAGGGCTATTAAAAAGTTGTGGTGTTTGGGATTTAAAAATGAGTACGACAGTTTACAAACAATACTTAACATTACGTAGGTATGAAAAGTTCAAAATCTCAAAAAATAATTTTGAGATTTTGAAGGTAAATCCATTATTGATACATGGCCCTTGCCTGGTCACGATAAGTAGCAGGAGTGAGGCCGGTTTCGCGTTTAAAAAACCGGTTAAAATAAGAAGTGTCCGAGAAACCAAGCTGGAAGGAAATATCCTTCAGTGGCTGATCTGTGTGAAATAATAAACGTCTGGATTCCATGATCAGGCGATCATGAATATGCTTGATGGCAGGCTTGCCACTTTGCCCCTTAACGACGTCACTTAAATGCCCGGCAGAAATATTAAGCATGGATGCGTAATCATTCACTTCATGATATTGCTGATAAAATTCATCAATCTTTGCCTGAAAGCGTTTTAATAATATTTGCTCACTGCTAAGGTCATTGCCTGTATATTGTTCCGTATAGCGTCTGCTCAGGTATGTGAGCAATACGGTGAGGTAGGCACATAGCATACGTTGCTGCCATTCTCCCCGTTGCCTGTACTCGACATTGATCTTCTGCAATAATTCTTCTACAACGATTATATCCTCTGTGGTCATTTCCAGCTCATACCCGTTATAAGGATTTACAATCAAGGGCAGTTTTAATAAAGCTTCATTTCCATACAGGGATAAAAATTCCTTTGTAAAAGCAATCCCCGTACTCCATAATTGCGTTAGCTCCTCTTTTACAATCACCTGCTGTGGGTTAGTAAAATAAACCGTATTCTTCTTCAGTTCGATAGCGTTCATATCTATCCACTGACGGCGGCCCCCGGTTCGGATCAGGACAACTAAATAATGATCTTTGCGATGAGGGATCAGTAATTCTGAGCGGTCCGGATAATTGCCTTCAAAATTGTAGACTTTAAATTGGCCATCCTTCATGAACTCGTCCTGCTCCAGCTTATAAATAGGTACTGTCATATTTTCTTCGGCATATGCACGATCTTTGAAATACGATCGTTACTTTATCAATACCCAAATTTACCTAAATCCCCTACATAGCATCATTATATATGCTAAGAATCCAAATCCCGGCGTGAGCCACGGTATAAATACGACGCCATGGGTCGCAATCATCCATCCGCCCAAAGTCTTATCCAAAGTAACACCCAGGTTACCTGAGGATGTTGCCCGGCTATTTGCAAACTCCTTCGCATTCAGTGGGGAAGAAATCATATAAGTGCTCTCATTCAAAAAAAACGAAGAATAGGGAAATACCCACAATCCAATTACGAATATAGTCGCCAGGGGTATTTCCTCCTGAATAATATAATAAATAGAGGAATGAGGATGGGGGCGAAGCATAAAAAACAAAAGCCGTCCCCTCAATAGAGCCGGCTTTAGGATAATTTTAAAACAGTTTTTCCTGCGGAGGTGTTACGCCTGCCAGGCGGAGGTAAACAGTGGCCTGCCCTCTGTGATGTGTTTGGTGCTCAAAAGCTTTGTAAATAGCCTGTTCTTTGGTGATCTCAAATTTTCCAAACAGGTTAATTTTGTCATTCAGCTGAGCAGCTGGTATCTTTTGGATACTTGCAATTACAAAATCATACCCGTCCATAACGGCTTTGGTTACAGCTGCTTTGGATTTGTCAGCAGATTTTTCTGATTCCCCAAAACCAACAGGACTCTTTTGTCCGCTGACGGCGGAGATAAATCCATAGTTTGCATCCGTCAGGTGGAGGAACTGGTCTGCGAATGAACGCATTTCAGGGGTTGGTTTCAGGCTGTAGTCTTTATCCGGCATCGCATCCAGGTATTCTTTGGTGTAGGCCTTTGCTCTTTCCCATTCTTTTACCAGGACTTCGGTTTGCGACTGTGCTTTGGCATTGCTGGTGGCGCCCAGCAATACCGCAAGGAGGTAGATCGTTGCTAACTTCATGAATTACAGGTTTTAGAAGCCGAATTTAGGTAGGTTTTGTTATTTCCAGCAAAAAGGTTTGTTTCAGCTGATCCCCTTTACCTCACCCTTTACCATCTCACGTAAAAAGATCTCTTTTACCTTCGCAATCTCACCCTCATATATACTTTTCTTCCTTGTGCCAAAATAGAGCGTGTTTTCGTGTATTTTGCTCCCTTCCCATATCAATTTCACCTTGCCCTCTTCCAGCTCCTTTTTAGCCAGAAAATCGGGTACTACAGCGATCCCATCTCCTACACTCAGGCATCGTAAGATTGAGCAGATATTCGGCACGATATAATTCGGTTTAAAATCCGGTCGTTTATCGAAATTATTAAACCAAAACCGCCGCAGGTGTTCCATATCCCCGGTTGTTCCATACCAGGTCTGTTGTTTGAGCCAGTCCAGTATGCCTGATCTGTCGTCCGCTTTCAGCAGTTTTCCGAACTTAGTTGTATTCGTCTTCGCACCACCTACCACGACAATTCTTTCTTTAAAGAATGCCTCATACTTTAATTGAGGATAATCCCCTTTTTGTGGCGTAATGATCAGGTCGAGAATGCCTGCATCCAGATCGCTCAGCATTTCCGGATACTCCCCGAATTTAATGATCACATTAAACGGCAGGGTCGGTAGATATGGCTCCAGTGTAAACTGAAAGGTTTCAAAACACATTCCTACACTCACCGTGGGCCTTTCCGCTTCAGTACTTCTGTGAAAGTGTTGCTCCGCCTCTTCCAGCTTATTCAGGGCATCTAAAATATAGTTGTACAGCAGCTTTCCACGTTCGGTGGCAATCAACTTACGGGAAGTTCTGTCAAACAACTTATAGCCTACATAGGCTTCCAGCGAACTGAGATGCAGACTGATGCCCGGTTGTGACACGTACAGCGCTTCTGCAGCACCTGTAAGACTACCAGTCTCATATATAGTTTTAAAGGTTCTAAACCATTCGAGATTTACCATCTATCAGAATTATGATACAAAGGTATAATTTATATTATTTTAATAGTAGATGTAGGGGTAGTAGTTTTGCATCGTAAATAAAAACGACAATGAAAAAGATCTTCGTGATAAATGGTGGACAGGTATTCGGTCACTCCGGTGGCCGGTTTAATAAAACGATTTCTGAGGCCACCAGGGCCTTCTTCGATAAGGAGGAAGGATATGAAGTACGCTATACCGACATCAACGATACATACGTTCCGGAAAAAGAAGTAGAGAATTTTGTATGGGCAGATGCTGTGATTTATCATACACCTGTATGGTGGTTTGGTCTGCCGCATGAATTTAAGAAATACCTGGATGTAGTTTTCACCGCTGGTCAGGGCAAAGGCATCTATCGCAGCGATGGACGTAAAGCAGAAAATCCTGCTATCAACTATGGTACCGGCGGTATGCTGCATGGCCGCAAATACCTGGTCACAACTTCGTGGAATGCACCTGCTACGGCCTTTACATTACCCGGAGAGTTCTTTCTGGAAAAGTCAGTAGATGAGGGGGTACTCTTTGGGTTTCATCGCATGAATGCCTTTACTGGTATGACTCCGCTGGAAAGTCTGCATTTTCATGACGTAGAAAAGAATTCAGATATTAATAGAGATTTAAGCAGGTATAATGACCATCTGCAAAAAGTATTTACGAATAATTAAAGTTTTATTGTGGCTACTAACTTTTAGAGGTTTAAAAGTTAGTAGCCTATTTTAATTCGTAATCTCCTCCACGGTGTATTGAAAAAATACACCATGCAAGAACTGAAAATACCAGTAAAGTACACGGACATTTAAAGAAATAAGCCCAATNNATTGGGCTTATTTCTTTAAAGAACGTTATTTAATATCCACCTGATAGAACTATCCTCGTTTCATTGAGTGTATCTTCATTTAAAACCCGGCCCAACTTAACCAGCCGCGTTTCATTGTGCTTTTATTCAATGCTATGATCGCCTCTTCGAGATATTCGTTGACGTTATCTTTATTCAAACCCAGATCCTCTGCAATCACCCCCTGCAATAACAACGGTGCTATATGTCTGCCACCTGCCATCAAAGCCGGTCTTACTGGTGCTTTTGCCCAATGCTTTGCCAGCTTTATTGCTGAATCAGGCTGATCATTCTTTGCTGCCAGTTCTGCACCCAATGCATATGCTTCATCAGAATCATATTCCTCTTCTGCCAGTCTTTCAATCATTTCAAGTGCCAGCAATTCTTTGTAAGCTACCGGAAACTCATCTTCTGGCTGAAGATTTACTGCATGCAGCGTGTCGTTCATAAAATCAGTGACATCTTCGTAATTCTCCTGTACAGGCAGTGCCCTGTTTTTAAACATACCAGCTGTAATAAAAGCCTTTCTCACCAGGTTTACGCCTGATAGTGAAGTCCAGGGCATTGCTGGCATTTCATACGCCCACTTATCTATGGCAATATAATTTCGCATAGATCTTTCAATCTCATCTATATTCCCTAACTCAAAAGGTACATCCGCAGGTACAGCACCTGCCGCAGACCATAACACCGTAAATGCAGTATCTGCCAGCCAGGTATCGCGTTCATGCCGCCTTTTGAACTTCCATAGTTCCTGCAATAGCCGGTTGCCTTCTTCAAGAAAGCCGCCAGTAGCCACAAACAGCGCAATCTCCGTGACTTTGCAATAAATGTGTGCTCTCCTTCCTTTTTCGATTGTTCTGAGATTGTCTGTAGTCAGCATAGGCTAAAGTTATAAAAAAATACCAATGATTATTTAATATTTACCAATAAACCCGTGCTGCTATCCGGAATTTTGTCTAAAATTATTCAACAATGCAAATCGATCCCAATAGCCTCATGCGGGCAATCCTAAAAGTAAAGCGCAGAGAACAACTGACCCCTCATTACATCCGGATTATCCTTACCGGCGATGATATCCAGATTTACCAGAGAGCCGAAGCAGGAGACAATAATAAGATTATTATCCCAAAGGATAAATCTGTTCCTGTCGAATTGCCTGATATGGCTACGCGTAGTCTGTTTGATTATCCCAACCAGATAGTGAGAACATATACCTTACGATCATTTGATGCGGAGAAAGGGGAGATGGCTATCGACTTCGTCGTGCATAAAAATCCCGGTCCTGCATCTGCCTGGGCTATGAATGCTGAACCCGGTGATGAACTTGGTGTGCTCATGAAAGCTAATAGAAAAAAGCTTATGCGGTCTGCAGAAGATTATTATTTCTTTGGTGATCATAGTGCTTTACCAGTTATCAGTGCATTGCTGGAAAAGCTGGGCCCTGCTGCTAAGGGCCATGCGTATATTGAAGTGCATGGTGCTGAAGATGTGTTACCGATCAACAAGCCGGCGGGTATTGACATTACCTGGTTGTATAATGAACATCCCGGTGATACTTCCGGTTTACCTGCAGCATTTAATGCAATTGAAAATACGCTGCAAGGTAGTTCATATATCTATGCATTCGCAGAACATGGAGCTGTGAACGAAATACAGGATAAACTCCGGAAACATACAAGCGTGAAGCGTGATAGCTGGCAGGCGTACGGTTACTGGAAACATGGCGAATCGGAAGATCGTTCTATGATGGAACGTGCGGCTACGATGTCAAGGTAAGGGTTGTCACGACAACACCGCTTTCTTATATGCCGTAGGACTCATCTGGTAAAACTTCTTAAACGTTTTCAGAAAATGACTTTCATCCGTAAACCCAAAGTCATGACTGATCACCGAAACGGGAACATTGTTCTTCCTGATCATACGGCCTATCATCACCATCCTGCACTCATTGATATATGCCTTCAATGACTGCCCCATATGCCGCTTAAAATACGCGCCGATATAGGTAGCAGGAATATTGAACACCTCCGACATATGCTGTGAAGTGAGCAGCAACGGTAGCTTCATATGCTTATGTATATGCTTGACCATCTGGTCAACAATGAGCCTGTCAGGATTGGGATACCGCCTGTCTGTCAGGTTACGTTCCATAATCACGATGAGCGAAACCAGCTGATGTAAGATCAGTTGTTCATTCAGCATCGTCTGATCTTTCATGGCTTCCACTGCATTGAAGATATGTGTCACAATGACCTTATCTTCAGTGCTCAGCGGAATGTAGGCATTCAACGGCGATTTGGCACTGGCCATTACTACGCCATCAATATCCCACTTGTTGACATATGTTTTTAGTAATGAGCGCAGGTCGTCACTAAACTTGATCAGCGTTGCCTTTGCCACGCGGGGAATCAGGAATGAATGTGGTTCGCCGGGTGCAATAAAAAAGAGATCTCCTTTTTGAAAAGACACCTCCTGGTTACGAAATATATGCTTGCCTGTTCCGGAACGGATGAGGAAGAATTCATGATAGGTATGGCTATGGGTAGTATATGCTTCTGTCAGGATTTCCCTTGTCTCAATAATTACCGGTTCGAATTGCCTGTACTTGATCATATTTGCAAGTTACATACTTAACTATTCAGAAACGCTAATATCTGTATCTGGGTACCGGTGACCTACCTAACTATTCAGAAACGCCAATATCAGTTTCGCCGCTATTTCCGGCTGCTCCCCTGATAAATGTCTTTGCGTCACCTCTCCCAGATATCCGCCATGACCACCGGGCAATATCGCCAGCTGTGCCTTCGGAAATAATCTAAACATCTCCACAAAATGCTCCGGCACCATCACATCCTGATCCCCTCCAATAATGAGGGTAGGGGAGGTAATATTCCTAAGCATCTCATCCGGCCAGTCCTGAAAGCCCAACATCCTGTCACGATCACGGTTATGCATGATCTCCAATGCTGCACGATCATTATTGATAGCCAGGTATGCCTCCTGCAATCCCATCGGCATATTATCCAGGCTGGCAGTATTCATAAAATCAAAGAAACCTTTAAACAGCCCATCTCTCTTATAAAACGAAGATGCGATCACCAGCTTTTTTACCACCTGCGGATGTCGTGCGGCCAGTTGCATAGCAGTATTCCCGCCATTGCTAAACCCCAGTATTTCTGCCTGTGGAATATTCAAAAAAGCCAGTAATGCAGCTACATCATCTGCATCCTGTTCAAAACTGGTGGGAGTGCCCCGGTCTTTCGTATGCCCATGTGCCTGTAGCTCCATGGCAATGATCTGGCGATCGCCAGTCAGCAGGGGAATGAAATAGCCAAAATTGCTCTCAATAGTAGAGCCGCCA
The DNA here is from genome assembly GCF_001975825.1 of [Flexibacter] sp. ATCC 35208. Classification (GTDB taxonomy): domain Bacteria; phylum Bacteroidota; class Bacteroidia; order Chitinophagales; family Chitinophagaceae; genus Chitinophaga. The sequence continues at coordinate 143,195 of NZ_MTKN01000012.1, read as the reverse complement.
CCATGAATCAATACCAGTGGATCTCCACTGCCATAAATTTCATAATAGAGGTCTAATCCATTTGCGGGTGCATATCCGGAAGTCGTGGGTTTCATAACAGGAATTTATTTAAAATAATTAATCCAGATGAGTCGTACAATTATACAGGTCGCAGAACCATTCAGTATCATCTACCACAAGTCTTGATACGCCTGTATTCTTCAGGTGTTCGGTCAGTTCAAATTCAGGTGTCAGGTGACGGAGCATATGGCGGATAAAGCTTCCATGACTCACGATGAGGATCCGTTTGCCGGCATGTTCTTCCAAAAGGTCTTTCATAAATGCTACGCCTCTTTCGTATACAGCATCGGCACGTTCCATTCCCAGATCCAGCTGGCGCCAGTCGGGTCCCCATTTGGCAATTCTGTCTTCTTCCACCGTACCTTCTGTCTGACCACCGGAAACTTCGCGCAGTCTTTCATCTGTCAGTACCGGTGAGAGGCCGATGGCTTCAGCAATGATTTCTCCGGTTTTTTTCGCCCTGGAAAGATGACTGGTGTAAATAATATCCCAGGGTTGTTCAGCTGCCAGTCTGGCCCCCAGTTTTTGTGCCTGTTCAATACCCTCTTCATCCAGCGGTATATCTGTGCTGCCTTGCATTCTGCCTTGCTTGTTCCATGAAGTACTTCCGTGTCGGATGATTGTGATACGTGTCATAGGTCCTAATGAATGTTGATAGGACAAATGTAATCAAGGAGGGGGGCTTTTACAATAACTCCGCCTCACTTATCAAATTATTCTTTAACGCAAACACGACCACTCCAGCCGTATTCTTTACATTCATTTTTTCCAAAATCCTTGTCCGGTGACCTTCCACTGTCCGTTTGCTCAAAAATATCTTCTCCCCGATCTGCTGGGCAGTATACTGTAAACAAATCAACCGGATAATCTCCTTTTCCCGATCCGTAAATATAATCGGGTGTGCATCACGGTAAGGGTTGAACCGGCTCCTCACAATCATCGAAGCCAGCTTGGAACTCGTCTGTCTGCAATAAAAGATCTTATCGTCAAACACACTGGTGATCGCTTCCACAATTTCCTGTTTATCTGCATTTTTAAGCAAATACCCTTTCGCCCCTGCCTCCAGCATCTCCACAATCAATTCCTCTTCATCAAACATAGAAAGCGCAATGATCCTGATATGGGGAAACCGTTGTAATAAAGTGCGGGTAGCGGTAATGCCATCCATCAATGGCATTTTCAGATCGGTCATGACCACATCTACTGCTGTCGTTTCCAATAGTTCCAGCAATTCCCTGCCATCACCTGCCTGACCTACCAGATTAATATTTGGTTGTCTGGAAAGCATCAGTGCCAGGCCATCACGGAATATCTCATGATCATCAGCTATCACTAATCGGATGTCGTACATGTTAGTTGAATCTTTTGGGGGTAATGGTATCGGTATGATGGTAAAATTACATCATCCTGCGGGAATTTTAATGAAATAGTTCGTTCCCTGCCCCGGGGCAGATTCAATCGACAAATGCCCATGCAAAATATCCGTTCTGATTGCCAGGCTTTTCATCCCCAATCCGGTAGATTCTGCTTTTACTTTCCTCACGTCAAATCCTATCCCGTCTTCTTTGACCAATACCAGGAAGAACCCGTTTTCACGGCTCAGTACGATCTGTAACTGGGTGGCTTTGGCATGCTTAAGGGTATTATGAGTGATCTCCTGGATAATACGGAACAGATGGATCTCTTTCTCTGCCGGAATACTGATCTGACCGGAGGTATGAAACCGTATATCCAGCTGGGCTTTGGCAGAAACCTGTCTGATAAATTCATGAATAGCATCCGTCAGTCCTTTCCTTTCCAGGGTAGCGGGCAGCAGGTTGTGAGAGATCTGCCGCAATCCCCTGATAACCTCGTCGATATAGGTACCCGAACGGGCAATGACCATTTTATCATGTTCATCATGCACCTGGATACTATTGATGTTCAGCTTGATGGTAGAAAGTAGTGGCCCCATGCTGTCATGCAGATCTGCAGCAATACGTTTACGTTCATTTTCCAGGATGGTGATTTCCGCTACAATCCGCTCCCTTTGCAGCTGTATATACCTGCGGTGGTAGAGAATAATGGAGACGACAAAGAATATGATAATGACCGCTATCAGCAGTGAAATAAAGACGGTCGTATAAAAGATCTTATCATCCATGGGGCATTGACGATGCTACGCTTCAAAGTGTTTTTTAAAGTAATAAGCAGTCTTGACGGGGATAAACAACACCGCGAGCACATAGATCAAATTTACAAAAGCATTGATATAGTTGAACATAAAAACAATCTTGAGGGTCAATATAGTATCTGACCCCACGAAGAAGGAGGCTTCATAGATGATCTGGTAAATAAAAATGATGATAAATCCCATGCAGATGAGAAAACGGGAGTTACGCAACAGGTTCTTGTTGTCCTGAACAATAAGGTAATTAATTTCATTGATACTGAGCAACACGGCAATGAATGCATACGTGACCCTGAAAACAGGGCTGAAATTTTCGATCTGTGAAAAGAATAGATTCTCAGTGATCCATCCGGCAGTGAGGCTTGCGGCAAGTACGATATAGAGACGGTACTTCCGTTTTAGAAACCCCCATATATAAAACTGATACAGTACAACCATACATTCTGCCAGCCCATATAGGTTGAAAGGTATCGCATTGCTGGTGTTGAGTACTTCAATGCAAATAAAGCTGATAGATTCCGAAATGAAAGCCAGGGCAAGCAAAAGGAGGAAGGGCTGATAGCTGGTCACTGTTTTGTTAAAGCGTATCAGCCCTATCACTAATGGGATAATTACAATCTGGCTGACAAAGAATGCGCCTAGATTATTCATTTATTTGGGTTGTACGACATCTTTACAAAGTGGAGGACAACGTTGTCCGCTTTCCATTGCCTGCAGGTTACCCTGTGCTTTTGCGGATTCGATACCTGGTACATTGAGGGCGGTTTCACGGCTTACGAGGGTGGTATGGATATCATTGCCTTTGCGGTCTACCGGCAGTAATACCAGTCTTACCTGGCCTTTTTCATCCTTACCGAGGTAAATGCGGACACCATCTGCGCCTTTGGCATTCAGCAGAGCGGCAATAGCATCACGGTTGAACATTTCAGCATTGGGAAGGTTGAAAGCGCTGTCGAGATAGTTGCCTGGCAGGCGGGCCTGCAATTCTTTTTTACCACGCTGGAACCCGGTAATGAGGTTGTCAGCTTCCTGCTGAGAGATCACATGACGGCTGGCGCGTGCTTTGTCCAGCGGGATCTGAAAATTGTCGGGGTTTCCAGGAGTACATCTGCTAAAGCATAGCAGTAGTAAAACCGGCGCAAAGATACGGATGGAATCGTGGTGCTTCATAAATAAGCGTGTTTTGTAATGATTGATAATGCAAACTAGAAGAATGGGGCGATAAAGAAAAGCGTATAAATACCTGTGTTGTAAGGGTAAATATAACTTATTATCTGCATTTCGCTTTTGGCATTGATTGGCGGCAGCTATTGCTGCCACCAATCAATGCCACTTAAATTGTGTGAATGACTGCCGGAGGTCGCAATTCACACAATTTGATGTTTTCTTTCATACATAAACCTTGGCCTACCAGGCCACTTTGCCTGAAAAATACTTTCATCTGGCTCTTATTCCTCAACTGTAACCACTTTACTTTTGCACCCTTACATGCCACAGAGAAAACCATCCAACTTTAGTCCGCAACAGCAGCTTCACAGCCTGGATGCCAGACTCGTTCTGTCACTACAACGCCTCAGCGACATGCTGAAAGCCTTGCAATGGGAGCAGGCGCGTACCCTGGGGCTTACCCCCCTGCAGTTACAAATCCTCCTCTTCATTGGCTACCATCCGGCGGAACTGAACAAAGTGGCGCACATTGCCACCGAATTACAACTTAGCCGACCTACCATCAGCGATGCTGTCGCCTCTCTTGTTTCGAAAGGCTTACTGGAAATGCAACCTGACAAACGTGACAGGCGTAGCTTCTCTATGTTGCCTACTGAAGTGGGGCGGGACATCCTGCTCAAAGCAGAAGAATATGTATTACCCTTAACTGAAGTATTAGAAAAACGTCCTGCTTTTGAAAAAAACAACCTCTATCAAACCATCTTTGCGATGATAGCAGGTTTTATGAACCAGGAAAGCGGTGAGTTACAAAGAATGTGTTATACCTGTGCACATTATCAGGGCAACAAAAAAAGACAGCACAACTGTCTTTTCCTGAACAAATCTTTAGCTTCGGCAGAACTGCAGATTGATTGTATGTATCATTCTACATTGTCATAAAAAAATTCATTCCCGCATTCCCATAAAAAAAGGAAAAGGCAGTATTACTGCCTTTTCCGGTTAAATTACCATATCCAAGTATAATAGGGCTTGTCAATGTACTTTGTTACTCCAAAGTATGAGAGGTTTTTTTCAATATAAAATCTTCTATAAATTTATCGTTGTAAAATTTTGGCCAGTTTATCCAATCCCTTCACTATAGCATTTTCTTCCAGAGAAGCAAATCCTAATCTCAATCCTGTTTGCCCATTATAGTGTGGAGCATAAAAGCTATTGGGGTTTACGATATAAATTCCAGCTGCGTGCAATTGTGAAATCTGAATCGGCTGGTGCAAGCGGATCCAGATAGCCAGCCCACCTTTCGGAATCGTAAAATCTGCAATCCCCGTAAAGTTCACTTCCAGTATACCTGAAGTCAGTGTCAATCGCTTTTTATACGTGGCATGTGTCTGTTGCAGGTACCTTCTGATCTCGCCTTCCGCCATCAGGTTGGCCATTCCCTGTTCAAGCAGTCGATCACGTTGCTGACTCACCACCATCTGGCAGGATGCCAGTGAATGGATAAATTCAACAGGACCATATACAAAACTCAAGGGTATTGAAGGTGCCACACTACCGATATATACGACATTGTCTGCATGCGGCATACCCGCTACCGGCAATACCGGTTGTGCATCGAAGTGATAATTATGATCATAATCATCCTCAATGATCATAAAATGATATTGTTCACTCAGTTCCAGCAACAGCTTACGTCGTGCTGCTGGCAGCGTAGTCGTGGTAGGGTACTGGTGATGCGGAGTGATGTATACTGCTTTGAGGGATGTATGCTGACAAACTACTGCCAGTGCTTCCACGTCAATGCCCTGTTCATCAACCGGAATATAGTGGAGATGAGCGCCGGTGAGCCTGAAAGCTTCCCATGCTGGCTGATAGCCGGGATGCTCTACCGCTACATGATCACCTGGGAATATCAATGTCTGCGCTACGAGGAACAGGGAGTCCTGGTGCCCGTGGGTGACACAAATATTCTCAGTCACAGCAGCGAGGCCCCTGTCGTTGTTCAATATCAGGTTGATCTCCTGTAGCAGTTGCTCATTACCCCTTTCGTTGTAATTCTTCAGGTGCAATTTGGTGGTTTGCTGGTGCAGGATCTTCCTCACTTCGCGGGTGATCTCCGGTATTGGCGACAGACGTCCATCTGGTTGACCTTCGTCGAATACGGTATCAAATGTACCATTATTATAAGGTAGCGGCTGTGGTGGTGCAAACTTACGGAAAGTGATGTCCAGCGAGGGTTTCGCTTCTGCCTCAGGAGTATCTGGCGAAACCAGTTCCTGGGGTATGGGATCACTAATCCTTGTCCCACTCTTATATTGAGTGGCAATCCAGCCTTCAGCGGCTAAATGTTCATATGCAAGAATGACGGTGTTACGGTTCACGCGTAGTTGCTGGGCAAGCACGCGGCTACCGGGCAACTGAGCGCCGGGCAACAGTCGCCCCCGCTTGATTTCGTTAATGATGTACGATTTGATCTGCTGATAAATCGGAACCTCACTATTCACTGACAATTGTAGATGTACCTGACTATGATGCTTCATGGTTGGCTTAAGGTGTTCCTACCATATACGCAGTAGAAAAAGTTACGGTTGTTAACGATTTGTAATTTTGGGAGGGTTTTTGAAAGTTTTTTTCTTTTCTTTTTTTGGGTATGAAAGGGCATCCCCTCTTTTGGGAGATTTATCATACTTTTACGTAATGGATGCAGTAATGATAGAGAAAGCAGCAAATGCAATTGCAGATAAACACCGTTTATCCATATTGCTGGCGGCTTCCAGACAGTCTGCTATACAGTGTTGTGATATCACAGAGCTGACTGGTTTGTCCCAACCCACAGTTTCACATCATATAAAGATATTGGTAGACAGCGGTATATTAATATATGATAAGACGGGAAGAAACGTACAATTGACAATTAATAAGGAGATGATGAAGTACCTGAGTTCGTTTTTTTCTCAATTGAGTTAAGAGGTAGCTGATGACATTTAAGGCCTTTCTATAAAAGGAGTTTATACCCGTTTGGTACCTTTTTGATTTTCATTAAGAATTAACTCATTAGCTTTCTTGCCAGCCGGCCAACTGTCTTTAACCCATCTTCCACCGTTTTACTCCACGGGTTACTATAACTTATTCTCAAACAATTTGTATACCTATCCTGTAGGGAGAAGATCCTGCCCGGTGCAAAAATAACCTTATGCTTCAGGGATTGCTCATACAATTCAAAAGTATTGATCTTTGGATTCAATTCTATCCAACACACAAATCCGCCTCCGGGCCGGGTTACACAGGTGTCCTCCGGAAAATAATCGGAAATAGCCTGTAAATGCCGCATAAACTGGGTATGCAAAATTTTTCGCATTCCTCGCAGGTGATGCTCATACCGCCCATTTTCCAGAAAACACGCAATGGCAGCACTGGGCAAAGAAGGAGAGGAGATAGCACGGTTACGTTTAATCCGTAATACTTTTTCTTTATAACGCCCCGGCAATGCCCATCCTACCCGATACCCCGGCGCCAATGATTTGGAAAACGAATTACACAGCAGCACTAACCCGTTTTTATCAAAGGTTTTACATAACCCCGGTCTTTCTTTACCAAAGTACATATCACCATATATATCATCTTCTATCAGCGGTATATCATATTTTTCTAATATTCTTACCAGCTCCTGCTTATGACTATCCGGCATGCAAGCCCCCAGTGGGTTAGTGAAATTGGTCACAAAGAGGCAGGCCTTTACCTTAAACTTAGGAATCGCTTTATCCAGGTAATCTAAATCTACCCCTGTCAAAGGATGTGTAGGTATCTCCAACACCTTTAACCCCAGGTTCTCTGCCAGCTGCAGGAAGCCGTAGTAGGTGGGACTTTCCACGGCAATCGTATCTCCGGGTTGCGTCGTCGCAGAAAGACATAATGATATGGCATCAGAGCAACCCGCCGCAATCACACTATCATCTTCCGTCACCGCACCACCCCATCCGATAGACATACGTGCTATTTGTCTGCGCAGGTCTTCATTGCCCTGTGGACTGTCATAGCCCAACCCTCCATTCGGTAATCTATGAATAGCCTGTACCATGGCCTTGGTCATCTTGGCAGCAGGGAGTTGTGCGACGGGAAACACGGCAGAAGAAAATTTCAGGATCTCAGGATTGGAACCATGTAAATACATGCGCGAGATCATTTCATGCACCGTTACTTCAGACGGCTTTTTGACGGCCTCTGTTTGTTTCGGTAGTTCCGGCATGCGCCGTGGACTGTAGGTGACGTAGTAGCCTGATTTGGGTCTGGATTCAATCATGCCTTTGCTTTCCAGGTGATAATAAGCCTGGAAGGCAGTGCTCATGCTCACGCCTTGCTCTTCACTCATGTTGCGTACAGACGGGAGTTTGTCTCCTGTTTTTAATACCTGTTTGATGATGAGTTGCTCTACATTCTCTGCAATCTGCAAGTATAGATGGTCGGCAGTTTTTAACATGTGATTGAATTTCTGATATGGTCAAATGTAAGAAAAATAAATCTGTTTGTTTTTAGGAAAAATAATTTTGTGCAACTAAAAAATTGCATAAATTAGCGCAACAAAAAAGTTGCTTAAATGGACGAGTTGTTCAAAGGCATTGCGGACCCGCTTCGAAGGGAAGTCCTTGACCTACTTCGGAAGGCCCCTCTCAATATAAATCAGATCAATGATCACTTCGGCAATATCAGCCGTCAGGCGGTCTCAAAGCACTTGCAGTTGTTGGAAGATACTGGTTGGATCCGTATTTATCAGGCAGGTCGTGAGCGCTTCGGGTATCTGAACAGATCTGCCTTCTTTGCTTTTAAAGAATGGGTAGAGGAGTACATTCAATGGGGCGCGCATTCAATAGACAATGATCATGGTGTTTTTCTTGATAACACGGATTATAAAAAAGGTACGCCGCTGACGCAACCTGTCATGCTACAGGCCTTGCTGAGTAAGGATAAAAATTTCGATGGGGTATTTTATACTGCTGTCAAAACAACTGGCATCTTTTGTAAGCCTTCCTGCGCTGCCAATCCGAGGCCGGATAATGTGATATTTTATGAAAACAGGGAGGATGCTGTGAAGAACGGGTATCGGGCTTGCAAGCGGTGTAAGCCTTAGTTTTAAGTTACGGTGTAAACTTTAGGTTCAAGTTACAGTGTAAACTTTAGATTCAAGTTACAGTGAAAGTCTTAAGTTCAATTACGGTCTAGCCCTTTTTAAGTTACAATGTAAGCTTCAGGTTCAAATTACAATGATCGCGCACATGAAAATTCACATACCAGTCACCGACCATGCTAATTTTTCCTTCGCAGAATGCCTGGTATTCCTCAGTCGTTCCGACAAGGAATGTCTGCATGAAGTAGACGGGAATATCCTCCGCAAAGTGATTGTGGTGAATGGTAACCCTGTGCTTACTGCCATTACAGATGCACCCCAAAAGGAAGGACTACAGGTAGAAATATCCGCTGATGCTGATAATATAGATACCAATTACATCAAAAACTATATCACTCACTGGTTACACCTGGATGCAGACCTCCATCCATTCTACAAGTTCGCAAAAAAGGACGGCGTGTTATCGCCCCTCATCCAGCAATACAAAGGTCTCCGATTGATCGGAATTCCCGAACTGTTCGAAGCCCTTACCTGGACCATCACCGGCCAGCAGATCAATCTTTCATTTGCATACACACTAAAACAACGATTGATCCATGCCTATGGTGCTGCAATTTCCTCCGGCAATAAGACATATCATGTCTATCCTCAACCAGCTACAATCGCAAAGCTGGAGCCTGCTGACCTCATCGCGATGCAGTTCTCCCGTAGCAAAGCTGATTACATCATCTCTCTGGCCAGGGCGATGGCTGAAGAACGCCTTACCCTCGCACATTTACAATCACTCGACTACACCGCTGCCCGTGAATATCTGATTTCATTCAAAGGCATTGGCAACTGGTCCGCCAATTACGTGCTGATGAAATTCAGCCGTTACTGGCAGGCATTGCCACTGGAAGATGCAGGTTTACACAATGCGTTGAAACAACAATTGCAATTACCAGCAAAGCCTTCACTGGCCGAAATTAAAGGATATACACAGCACTGGCAGCAACATGCTGCTTATGCAACATTCTATTTATGGAGATCATTACAACAATAAATGATATGGAACAGTACTATTACTTTACCCCCACACCCGTAGGCAGTCTGTTGATCATAGGCACGAATAAGGCGATCAATGCACTCAGTATCCGTGATAATGATAAGACTGATCTGCCAGTCTTGAGTAAGACAGAGTTGCCTGATGTATTCGTGCAATGTGTTGCAGAGATGGATGCTTATTTTGCGGGTAGTCAGAAGGGATTTACGTTTCCTATTGCGCAGGAAGGTACGCCTTTTCAGCAGTCTGTATGGGATAGGCTGTTGACCATTCCGTATGGGCAGACGACTACTTATTTGAAGCTGGCAAAGGATTTGAATAATCCTAAGGCGATTCGTGCGGTAGGGAGTACTAATGGCCGTAATCAGCTGTGGGTGGTGGTGCCGTGTCATAGGGTGATTGGGAGTAATGGGACATTGACGGGGTATGCAGGGGGAATATGGCGGAAGAAGTGGTTGTTGGAGCATGAGACGAAGCATAGGTTTGGTTCGCAGGGGCAGCTGTTTTAGGAGAGCCTTTGGTGTTATGGCAAAGCCTACTGGCAGAACAGAATAGCCTTAAGCAACAAGGAAGACCTATTCCTGCAGTACAGAACATTTTTCTGTGCTTAGGACAACTTTCCTTCCTGAATAGGAATATTGCGCTGTTTGTGAAGTGCATTTTTCCCTGACGGGATAAACTTCCAGGCAGGATAACCATCCCTGCAGGATAACCTTTTAGCTGGATATCCTTCCAGACTGTATTACCTCCTGACAAGATAAACCAACCCCTCTGTACCCTTAAACAAACTATTCTAGTTCTCCATTCTGATCTGGTCGAAATTCAAAAAACTGAATCTGTTTTTTATTGGCTTTTTATTTCATTTTTGTGGTCTCAAACCTACCGCCATGAATGAAACACTCTTCCATGATTTACAACAGATGGATCAGTTGCTACAACAAACCAAAGACTACAGTGCTGCTTTCCTATCCGGAATAGACAGCTTACCCGTCGATGTGGCGAAAGGCAACCTCACCCCATTATCCCTTCCTAAACAAGGCATCGGCGCCTCACAAGCGCTGAGTACCTTCAAAAAACGGTACGAACCCCTCCTCGCCGGTAATGCTGGCAGCCGTTACTGGGGATTTGTTACCGGTGGTGCTACTCCCGCAGCCATCGCTGGTGATTGGCTGACATCAGTATATGATATGAATGCCGCCAACAAAGACGGCGCCTCTTTTTATATAGAAGGAGAAACCATCGCGTTACTCAGACAGTTATTCGGTTTGCCAGATGCCTACACCGGTGTATTCACTTCCGGCGCTACTATGTCGAACTTCTCAGGACTTGCCATCGCCCGTCAGTGGCTCGGTAACAGGCATGGTGTAGATGTAGCCCAGGAGGGTGTAGCTGCATTACCTGCCATAAAAATACTCTCCTGTACCCCGCACTCAAGCACAGTAAAATCTATGGCCATGCTGGGAATAGGCAGGAATGCCCTCGTTAAAATTCCTTCCCTGCCAGACAGGGAATCAGTAGATATCACTGCACTTACAGCCTACCTTGAAGCACATAAGAACGAATCTTTGATCTTCGTTGCAGCTGCAGGTACGGTGAATACGGTGGACTTCGACGATCTGCAGTCACTCGCTGTGCTCAAACAGCAATATGGGTTCTATCTCCATGTAGATGCGGCTTTCGGTGGCTTCGCAGCTTGTCATTCCGACTACCGCCATTTATTACAGGGATGGGAAGCGGCAGACAGCATTACTATTGATGCACATAAATGGCTGAATGTACCATACGATTCCGCCATGATCTTTACCAGACATCCTACACTGCAAATGGCTGCTTTCAGGAATGTAGGTGCCAGCTATTTGCCTGACCCGGATGAGTTTTTTGTATATAGTAATTATACTCCTGAAAACTCACGCCGCCTTAGGGCTTTGCCGGCATGGCATACGCTCATGGCTTATGGAGCAAATGGATATGCTGATATAGTGGAGAATAATGTACGGCTTACTAGAAAACTGGGTGCATTGATTGAGGACAGTGATACGTTCCGGTTATTAGCGCCAGTGAATTTGTGTGTGGCGTGTTTTACACTCAATGCTGTGGCCGAAGAGTTGCCTGCGGCTATAAAACAATTTCTGCAGTCAATGAATGAAAGCGGGAAAGTGGTGATGACACCAACGGTGTATCAGGGTATACCCGGTATCAGGGCGGCCATGGTGAATTGGCGTACGACGGAGGAGGATGTAGATATTGTGTGGGAGGAGATGTCGCAGTTGATTGCAGTCATTTGAGGCAATGACACGGATAAAGTTATCGACATATAACAAAAGACGATGTCAACCTTTTACGTAAAGAAACCTTCCATTGCAGTCATCAAATACATCCTTCCTGCAATCAAAGAGTATTATTTTCCCATTGCAGTCATCAAATACACCATTCCTGCAATCAATGACGAATTCACCCTTATCGAATTATAACATCGCGCACAATGAAAAATTCTAACACGAATGCCTATATAGCATTGGTAATGGTCAGTTTCTTCTGGGGTACCACCTACCTCGCTTCCAGCGTGGGAGTACGACACATGCATGGCCTCATGCTCGCAGGCCTGCGGCAAACCGCTGCCGGTATTATCCTGATCAGCTTTTTCCTGCTGAAAGGCTACCGTCTACCTGACAAAATCGTTCTTTCCCGCTTATTTATAATAGGCGTAATGATGCTTTGTCTGAGCAATGGCCTGATTACCTGGGCCATGCAATACATTCCCAGTGGATTATGTGCTATCATCGTAGCCACAGTCCCAATCTGGATTACTATATTCAGTTATTTCATGGTACAGCGTACCCGTTTATCACCTTTATTAATAGTAGGCATGCTGGTAGGGTTGCTGGGGGTAGCGGGTATTTTCTATAATTACCTGTCCAGTTTAATGAACCCTGCATTCAGGCTAGGTATTTTCCTCACCTTCATCGCCTGTATCAGTTGGGCCATTGGTTCTGTACTCACTGCCCGCTGGGCACTAAAAGTGAATTTCCTTTATGGGGCAGGGTTTCAGATGCTCTTTAGTGGCATTGTCATGCTTATCACGGTATCCCTGATGGGGTATAGTTTTCATTTATCAGCTATGAACTTGCAATTGTGGGAGAGTTTGCTGTACCTGATTTTTGTCGGATCGATCGTAGGATATTCCTCCTATGTCTTTGCGCTCAATAACCTGCCGACCTCACTGGCATCAGTATACGCTTATATCAATCCTATTGTAGCTGTCATTCTTGGGTGGCTGATCCTGAAGGAACAGCTTAACTGGACAACGGCCTTGTCCTGCCTCGTTACATTGGCAGGTGTTTATATAGTAAATGTATCCGTCAATAAAAACAAAAGGAAATATGAACACAGCAACTGACCCTATCCGGCTGATAGGCTGTGCACCAGACCTGTTGCCACACTTTGAAAGATTAAACAGACATTGGATCGAAAAGTATTTCACCATTGAACCGACAGACATCGCGGCATTACAACATGCCGATAAAGATATCCTTAGTAAAGGAGGGAAGATTATCTTTGCAGCAGCCGAAGATGAAATAGTAGGCACCGTCGCCCTGAAACACATAGATGCAGAAAGTGCAGAAATGACGAAACTGGCAGTAGATGAAAAGTTTCAGGGTTACAAGATAGGTTGGCGCCTCGTAAAAGAAATCATGCGCATTGCGGAAGAACTGGGATACAAAAAAGTAGTACTTTACTCCAATACAATCCTGGTGCCTGCGTTGAATATGTATGAAAAAATCGGCTTCAGGGAAATACCTGTAGAACCGGGGAGGTACCAACGCAGTAACGTTAAAATGGAATATACCTTTGGAGCTGAGCATCCGCAGTACACGGTAGCGGGGGAACTGAAAACGCTGATTAATGAGTGGGGACAACTTCTGGCCAATATCAGCGATATGCAGGCAGCAGCGCGGCCCAAAGCCGGAAAATGGAGTATAAAAGAAATATTGGGACACCTCGTAGATTCAGCAATTAATAATAACGTTCGGATAATACGCGCACAACAGATATCTTTGCTGCAAATTCCAGGATATGATCAGGAATTTTGGGTAAAGGGACAGGCCTGGCAGTTTATGAACTGGCAGAATTTAATTAAATTGTGGACCATTTTCAATGAGCACCTGGTACTAACGATACGGACTATACCAACAGAAGTCTTGCAACATACAGTTAAAGTAAACGAGAACGAGCCGGTAACGCTAAATTACCTGATCGTTGATTATGTAATACATATGAAGCACCACTTGTCACAGATAAACGAATTATTCAATTTGAAGAAAGATACGATTTAGATTTAGGTATGATGATCAAAGGTATTTACCGCCGTTCATCTGGTTGACATCGTCCCGCCTCTGCGCGGGACGTTTTTTTATACCCCATTTTTGATTTTTATAACCTGTATTTAATGACAGGCCCGGCACAATCCTTGTCACAATTCCTACATTTGTAAATTATGGATCTGAATCATAACCCATGGACGATCTTGTCCAGCAAAGTAGAATATGACAATCCCTGGATCAGTGTAACGGAACACCAGGTACTGAATCCGGCAGGAGGGAAGGGCATTTATGGCGTAGTTCATTTCAAAAATGCCGCCATTGGTGTTATTCCCTATGATGAAGAAGGTAATATTTACCTGGTAGGGCAGTTCCGTTTTCCATTGGAAGAGTTCTCTTGGGAGATTCCAGAAGGTGGAGGCCCCCTGGGTACAGCTCCCCTCGATTCTGCCAAAAGGGAGTTATTGGAAGAAACCGGTCTGATTGCGCATAGCTGGATGCCGATCGTAAAAATCCATTTATCTAATTCAGTGTCAGATGAAGCTGGTGTGGTTTACCTGGCTCGTCAGCTGGAGCAGCGGGAAGCTGAGCCGGAGGAGACGGAGCAGTTGCATATCAGAAAAGTTCCTTTTGAGGAGGCTTATCAGATGGTGAAGAGGCATGAGATCACTGATTCGTTGTCGATAGTTGCTATTCAGAAGATAAAGCTGATGCTGCTGGAAGGGGAGCTGTAAATTCCCTTTGGATGGTAGTCTTTCAGAAGATACCCCCCTGCTGCTGGAAGGACAGCTCTAAATCTTTATCTTTGCGGCAATGGAACATAGAAGACATAAGTCTGCCGGTTTTCGGCAGCATTCGCCCAGACAACATGCGCCCAGGCCAAAGGCCTCGTCCATGGTAATAGGGCGTCAGCCGGTAGTAGAGGCCATTCAGGCCGGAAAAGCCATCGAGCGCATTTACCTGTTACGCACAGCCACGGGAGATATTATCCCCCAGATCAGAAGTCTGGCTACTCAGTATAACATTCCCATCAACATGGTACCGATGGAAAAGCTGAATGGCCTTACCCAGGCTAATCACCAGGGGTGTATTGCCATTACAGGCCACATCAGTTACCTTGACCTGCAGGATGTAATCTCTCACGTCACTGAAGCAGGCGAGACTCCACTGTTCCTTATCCTGGACGGCATCACTGATGTCAGAAATATCGGGGCCATTGCCCGTAGCGCGGTATGTTGCGGGGCACAGGCCATCATTATCCCTGATAAAGGTATTGCTGCACTCAACGAAGAAGCGATCAAATCATCTGCCGGTGCATTGGAGAAAATCTCCGTCTGCCGTGTAAATAGTCTCCTGAAAGCAATAGATACCCTACACCTGAATGGTATTAAGGTAGTCGCCAGCGAAATGGAAGCCGAAGCCAAATTGTTTGACCTGCCTTTGAATGAACCGGTGGCGGTGATCATGGGATCGGAAGATCAGGGCGTTTATCCAGCTCTGCTGAAGGCGACGGATGTACAGTTCCGCATTCCGATGAGTGGTAATTTTGAATCTTTTAACGTATCAGTGGCAGCAGGGATTATCCTATACGAAGCGATGAAGCAGCGAGGGATCTAACTCCCTTTAAGCTACATCCACCGTGGCAGTAGGAATTATCCTATACGAAGCGATGAAGCAGCGAGGGATCTAAACTTACTTTCTAAAATCATCCACCATGAAACTCATTGAATGTCCCCGCGACGCAATGCAAGGCTGGCACCGGGCCATCGACACCTCCGATAAGGTTAAGTACCTGAACGCCTTGCTACGCGTCGGTTTTAATACAATAGACTTTGGCAGCTTTGTATCTCCCAAAGCCATCCCACAAATGGCCGATACAAAACAAGTCCTGTCAAAACTAGAACTGTCAGGTGCCAAAAGCCGGCTCCTGGCTATTGTAGCAAACCAGCGGGGGGCAGAAGAAGCCGTGGTGCATGATGAAATCGCTTACCTTGGATACCCGTTTTCCATCTCAGAAACCTTTCAGCTACGCAATACTAACAATACGATTGCCGATTCACTGGAACTCGTAGATACTATGCAGGAGCTCTGTATCAAAAACAGCAAGCAACTGGTCATCTACATTTCCATGGGTTTTGGCAATCCCTATGGTGACCCGTACGATGCAGCCATAGCTCTGGAATGGGTGGAGAAACTGGTAGAAATGGACATCGTTACCATTTCACTGGCAGATACGGTAGGGGTAGCCACACCCGATATCATTAAAAAGCTCTTTTCTACATTAATAAAAGCATACCCTGTCGTGGAATTCGGCGCGCATTTCCATTCTGCTCCCCACAACTGGGAGGAGAAGGTGGCCGCCGCCTACGCAGAAGGGTGTCGCAGATTTGATAGTGCTATCAAAGGGATCGGCGGCTGTCCGATGGCAAAAGATGAACTGGTAGGCAACCTCGCTACAGAACGCCTGCTGGAATTCTGCCTGCAGCAGCACGAGCCCTTACACCTGGATATGGAAGCTTTGCGCACCGCCCAGCAGATAGCAGACAGTATTTTTTATTAGTCATGAACTTTCGCCTTACATTTCCGGTTACGCCTTTTTCCTCACCATTGCAATATGCAGATCGCTTATTGCTGATGGGGTCCTGCTTCGCAGAAGAGATAGGAGAGCGGTTGCAGGGGCATTACTTTGATGCGCTGGTCAATCCGCATGGTATTTTGTACAATCCGATCAGCATTACCCAGTCGATTCACAGCTACCTGGATAACAAAGTTTATTCGCAGGAAGATCTTTTCCAGCAGGGTGACCTTTGGCATAGCTGGGATCACCACAGCCGTTTTTCGGGATTGGACCCTCAGACCGTACTGGCAGGGATCAATGCCCAACAGGAAGCTGCAGCCAAAAGACTGGAAGAAGCAGATTGGTTAATGATCACCTTAGGTGCTGCCCATACTTACACCTTACAGGAAACCGGAAAGGTAGTAGGCAATTGTCATAAAGTACCTGCATCAGCTTTTTATAAGAAAATGCTGACTGCACAGGATATCATCTCTGCCCTGGACAATGCAATGCACCGGTTGTTTTTCAGAAATAGAAAAGTAAAGATCCTGTTTACAATAAGTCCGGTAAGATATGTAAGAGATGGGGTAGTGGAGAATAACCTGAGCAAGGCCATCCTCTTACAGGCAGTACATCATATGGTCAATAAGTTCGACCGGTTGTTTTATTTTCCTGCGTATGAGCTGGTCGTAGATGATTTGCGGGATTACCGGTTTTATAAAGAAGACCTGGTACACCCCAACGAAATGGCGATAGATTATGTATGGCAGCACTTCATCAATGCCGGACTTGCTGATAAGACCTTATTCAATCAGATATCTGACCTAAATCGTGCAGCTGCGCACCGGCCATTTAACCCGGAAGGGAAACAGCATCAGCAGTTTGTAAAAACTTATTTAAATAAGGTAGAACAACTGATAAAAGAGCATCCTTCTTTACCGCTGCAAAGTTTATCAGACCGCTTCACCTCACAACTATTATAAGCGGTTGCGGAAATAAAAAATCAGTTTCTGTTCGCCAGATCCAACACCTTCGCAATTAAATTCCTTCAATAAAAAGCGGTTGCGAACCACCAGGTCCGCAACCGCCCCTACTAAAATCCGGAAGAATTGAGCAGCAATTCTTCCGGATTCTACCCTATTCTTTAGATATCATATTCTCCTTAATAAACACCATCCCAATCACAAAACAAATCCCCGCCACCCCAATCGGGTACACCAACCCCGCCAAATGATGATGCGTCTGCGTCACCAATATCGTCGCCACTGTAGGCAACAACCCTCCAAACACCCCATTCCCCAAATGATAAGGCAAACTCATCGAAGTATACCTGATCCTCGCCGGAAACAACTCCACCAAAAACGCCGCTATCGGCCCATACACCATCGTCACAAATAACACCTGCACCCATACCAGCAATACCAATTGTATCACACCACTCTTGCCCACTACCACCTCCGTCTTCTTCTCCTCTTTCCCATCTGTATTCACCACCGTCTCCTTCACCTTCGTCTCATCATCATACACCCTCGTCTTCACGGTCTTCTCCACATTCTGCATCTTCTCATTCCTCGTCATCGTATTCTCTATCGTATACTTCGCCTTCTCCTCCGTCTTCAAACCAATATTCCCAATCTGATCCATCCTTGCATATATGGGATAATACGCCAGCGCCGCTACCAACATCCCCGCCATCATAATCTTCTTTCGCCCGATCTTATCCGACAACCACCCAAAATAAATAAAGAACGGCGTTCCCAACACCAGCGCCACCGCTATTATTATATTAGACTGCACAAATTCAATGTTCATCGTCTTTTGCAAAAACGACAAAGCATAAAACTGCCCCGTATACCAGATCACCCCTTGGCCCATCGCGGCTCCAAACAACGCCAGCAACACCACTTTCAAATTCTCTTTCTTGCCAAAACTCTCTTTTATCGGGTTCTTCGCCGTCTTCCCCTCCGCTTTCAACTGCGCAAACTCCGGCGACTCCTGCAACCGGATCCTGATATAATAAGACATCAACACCAGCAACACCGACAACCAGAACGGCACCCGCCATCCCCAATCATTGAACTGATCCGTCGTCATGCTACTCCTCGTAATCAGGATCACCGCCAGCGATACAAACAACCCCAACGTAGCCGTCGTCTGTATAAAACTTGTATAATACCCACGCTTGTTATGTGCCGAATGCTCTGCCACATATGTTGCAGCACCTCCATATTCTCCACCCAGCGCCAATCCCTGTAATAGCCGTAATATCAATACAATAATCGGTGCCAGTACGCCAATCGTTCCATAACCCGGTACCAGGCCAATAGCAAAAGTAGACCCACCCATGATGAGCAGGGTAAGTAAAAAAGTATACTTCCTCCCGACAATATCCCCCAATCTCCCGAACACAATCGCGCCAAAAGGCCTGACCACAAACCCCACTGCAAAAGTGGCCAGTGTCATTATGTAAGCAAGATCAGGATTGCTGGGCGGGAAAAACTTTTCAGCAATTATAGCAGACAAACTGCCAAAGATGTAGAAATCATACCATTCTATCAGCGTGCCGGCCGAAGAAGCCAGGATCACCTGCCAGATGTTGTGCGCAGTCGTGTTTTTTATCATACTTGTGGAAATATAAGGTAGTCCTAATAGTTTGAAATGCTACAAATAGTTGTATAAAATAATAATAAAAACGCAAATATTATATTTTTTGAAGAGGCAGTTAAACCGTAGATTTTGGATAAAATTGAGTCTCCCTATGCCTGCTACAGATCATCGCGGGAAAACTCATTTTTTAAACTTATTCTGCTACCTTCGGGTCAAATCAGGGAACTTACAGTCAAGATATATGCGTTTCAGAAGGGTATTTGTTTGTTGGTTAGGGATCATTTTATTTCCTGCTGTCATGTTTGCACAGCAGCCGGGGACCGGTCGTCCCAAAATAGGAGTGACCCTCAGCGGTGGAGGCGCCAAAGGCCTGGCCCATATCGGTATCCTCGAAGCCCTTGACAGCGCCGGACTACATATAGATTACCTCACCGGCACCAGTATGGGGAGCATCGTTGGTGCCCTCTATTCCATGGGCTACTCCGGTTCCGACATCGAAAGAATGGCCAGGGAACTCGACTGGAACAACCTTTTTACCAACCAACCCGTTCTCACCGACATCTCTTACGAAGAAAAGAAAGAGTATAATAAATATATCATCGAAATCCCCTTTGAATTTGGCAAACCCAAACTGGCCTCCGGCGTAATTTCCGGTGAACAGCTATGGCTGGAGCTTGCACGTATGTGCTGGCCTGCCAATGGGGTGCGGGATTTTTCCAAATTCAATATTCCTTTTAAATGTATCGCCACCGATGTGTCCAATGGAGCCATCGTCACACTCGATACCGGCGATATTGTCACTGCTATCCGTGCCAGTATGGCCATTCCTTCTATTTTTACAGCGATCAATATAGGTGACCGTAAGTTGGTCGATGGCGGTGTAGTCCGCAACTTCCCGGTTATCACCGCTAAGGAAATGGGGGCCGACATCGTGATCGGGTCCAACGTATCAGGAGGTCTTCGCAAATCAGATCAGTTGCAAACACCACTGGATGTGATCCAGCAACTCGGTTTCTACAAAGACGCCGACGACTTCAAGGATGAACGACAACTCTGCGATATCTTCATTCAGCATAAACTGGAAAACTACAGTGCCGCCAGCTTTGGCAGCGTTGATTCTATCATAGAAATAGGTAAGCGCAAGGGCAGAGAGATGTATCCCGTGTTTAAGCACCTGGCCGATTCACTACAGGCCATCAATCCATTGCCACCTTTCGAAAAGAACCGTTTACCTTTTACCGCTGATATTGAACTGACTGAAATTCGAGTAAATGGTCTCAAGCACTCAGATGAGAAATTTTTCCTGGGGCGCCTTGGGCTCAAAACTGGTGGCTGCTACACTTCCCAGCATATCAAAGAAGCAGTGCTGAATGTATTTGGTACCCGATTCTATAAAATGATCACATACGACCTCATACCGGATGACAAGCGCCAGACTATCATGAACGTAAATGTGGAAGAGAATCCGCTCACGTATGTAAAATTCGCACTTAGTTATAATAGTTTTACAAATGCCAGCGCGATCGTCAATGTTACACAACGCAACTTTATCATACCTAACTCCCGTGCATTTGTGACCGTCGCTATCAGCGAAAATCCGCGTGTGCAGGCAGAGTACTTTAAATATACCGGTCATGACAGGAACTTCGGTGTAGGCCTTGGTTTTTACTTCGAGGATAACTCGATGACACAATATGAAAACCTGAAAGCAAAACAGGATTATCATAGTAAATACTTAAACACCGATATACATTTCCAATGGACATTAAATAGTATGATGGCCATGGGTATCGGTACCCGTTGGGAGTTCTTAAACCTGAACCCCCGCTATGCAGATGAGCAGGAAATACGTGGAAACAGCACACAACTAAACAGCTATTTTTATATCGGTATGAACTCGCTCGATAGAAAGATCTACTCACGCAAAGGGATCGATCTGCAGTTCGAAGCAGGCTGGATCTATAATGAAAACCCGGGTTTCAGGGTGTTTCGTGATGGGGTGCAGCAATCACTGGATTCTACCAATATCAACTTTGCCGATTACCAGCGGGCTTTGTTGCAGGCAAAATACCATATTCCATTTGGATATAAAGGCGCTTTGCAAATTCAGGCCGGTGGCGGTGTGAACTTCAATCACAAACAAGGTCCGATCAATGCTTTT
Organism: [Flexibacter] sp. ATCC 35208; assembly: GCF_001975825.1. Classification (GTDB taxonomy): domain Bacteria; phylum Bacteroidota; class Bacteroidia; order Chitinophagales; family Chitinophagaceae; genus Chitinophaga. The sequence continues at coordinate 121,990 of NZ_MTKN01000012.1, read as the reverse complement.
CAGATTGGGGGATTGAACAATGTCCTGCGCAACCAGTTGCCGTTTGTAGGGATATTGGAAGGAGAGGTGAGTACATCTTCTGCCGCTACATTACAACTGGCGTATCAGTATGAAGTGGCACGGAATATCTTCACCACGCCAAGGGTAGGTGCTGCAGTGTATGATTTTATGGGGGATGTGGAAACGAAATTTAAATACCTGAGTGGGTATGGCATATCAGCTGGCTATTCTACATTCATGGGGCCGATAGAAGGCACAATGATGTATTGCGATCAGGATGGCCGGTTACGTTTTTATGTAAATATTGGGTTTAATTTTTAAGCTATAAAGAAGGCTTCAAGGGAACCACTATTGAAGCCTGTGAATAATTACTTGTATAGATGCTGTCCCGCTGGTTTCAGGATCGGTTTCAATGATGAACCATGTAGGATAATGAAAGTCTGCTTCTAATGAATCCTATCTCCCCTCACTTCCATTTTATCCATTATATCCGCCTCAATCGTCAGCCATTCCTGCCAGCGCGCTTTTACCTTCTCTTCCGGTAAATACTCATTTGCCAGGTCGATAAATAACCGGTAATGCCCTGCTTCAGAAATCATAAATTTCCGGTAAAACTCACGGAGATATTCATCTTCCAGATCTTCACTCAATAATCTAAACCGCTCACAACTTCTTGCTTCAATCAGCGCAAAAGTCAGCAACCGATCCAGGAACACCGTATCCGGATCCCCCCCTTTATTCTGATGCTGCATCAACGCATTTACGTATAGATCTTTTCGTTGTTTCCCCAACTGAAACCCTCTCTTTTTCATCTCTGCCAGTACCTGCCGGAAATGTCCCCACTCTTCAGTCACGATCGGCGCCAGTTCCTGTACCAGTCTATCTCTGTGCGGATAACGCTGAATCAAAGAGATACAGGAAGTTGCAGCTTTTTGCTCACAAAAAGCATGGTCTGTCAATACTTCTTCCAGGGAAATAGCGGCCAGGTTTACCCAACGTGGGTCAGAAGGAAGATGAAGTCCAAGGATAGATACTTTACTCATGCGCGTTAAGTTGCTTTTCATTAATTATCGTCCACAAAGTTACTTAGCTTTGAAAGATGAAAGAAGATTTTCTTTTAGCGCAACTGGCAGCACGCAAAGAACAGCACGCCCTCCGTCAATTACGCCTGCCGGCACCCGGTATGGTAGACTTTTGTTCCAACGATTACCTTGGCCTGGCAAAGAGCATGGCCATGCAGGAAGCCGTACATAATCTCCTTGCCGCGCGGCCTTTCGCCCACGGCAGTACCGGCTCACGTTTACTGGCAGGCAATTACCTCTGGGTAGAAGAAACGGAAATTATGTTGGCAGGATTTCATCAAAGTGCCGCCGGGTTAATTTATAACTCCGGCTACGATGCGAATCTTGGATTATTCAGCGCTGTACCCCAAAAAGGAGATACGATCATTTACGATTCCCTTATCCATGCCAGTATCCGTGATGGCATCCGGCTTTCCAAAGCGCAGGCATTTTCTTTCCTGCACAATGATACGATTGATCTTGAAAAGAAACTCTCCAACGCCACGGGCAATATCTTCGTGGCAGTAGAGTCTGTGTATTCCATGGATGGAGACTTTGCCCCTTTAACCGCCATCGCGGCCATTTGTGAAAGGGCAGGCGCCCACCTCATTGTAGACGAAGCCCACGCCACGGGTGTAGTCGGTGCAAAAGGCGAGGGCCTGGTACAGCACCTGGAATTGCAGGCTCAATGTTTTGCCAGGGTACATACATTTGGCAAGGCTGTAGGATGTCATGGTGCCGTCGTGCTGGGTTCCAGTCATTTACGTGATTATCTTATCAATTTTTCCCGCTCATTTATATATACCACGGCCCTGCCACCTACTGCGATGGCAGCGATCATGGCCAGTTACGATTTGTTTCCTTATATGCAGGAAGCCAGAACTCACCTGGCGGCTTTAATTACCCGATTCCGGAAGGGAGTGGCGGCGCTGGATACATTGCCCAGTGAAACGCCTATTCAGGTTGTTTTGACCCCTGGAAATACGGCTACTAGGGAATTGGCGGCGCGACTTCAGGGAGAAGGATTGGATATCCGGGCCATTTTACATCCTACTGTGCCCAAAGGGAAGGAAAGGCTGCGTATTGTATTGCATAGTTTTAATACAGAAGAGGAAGTGGATAAGGTGATTGGGGTTTTGACTAAGGGGTAAATAATGGGAACTCGCTGGTTATCGCATTTCTTGCTAAAAGGTAGTCGATACCCCCCACGGGATATCATTTTTCTTGCTAAAGAGTAGCTAATGCGTCCTCGCTGGTTATCGCATTCTTGCTAAAAGGTAGTCGATACCCCCTCGCGGGATGTCGCTTTTCGTACTAAAAAGTAGCTACTCCCCCCTGCTGGTTACAACCGTAGCCATAGCACTTCTTTTGCATTCTCAGGGAGATAACCCGCCTATAAGCCGCCTATATCCCGGCTATAAGCCGCCAATAACCCGCATCTATAAAGAGGCGGGTTATTGGCGGCTTATAACCGGCTCACCTACGATTCATCCATATGATTTCATTATTGCCATCCACCAAAATCACCGCGGCTGAAAAAATTGTATATTAGCTATTCACTTCCTTGCTATGAGAATCATACCATTTGCCATTACGACCGGAATAACCGCTTTACTTATTTTTGCTTTGTCCCACAAATGGGGTGCACTGCCCCCTGTTGGCCCATTACTCAGTCCTCAGGAAGGTTTTTGGCAAAACGCCACCCCCATCAGCAAAGATTATAATGAAACCATCCACCTCCCCGGCCTCACCGGCAAGTCCGAAGTCTGGCTGGATGACCGCATGGTCCCTCATATCTTCGCTGAAAACGACGCAGACGCCTACTATATAGAAGGTTTCCTCCACGCCCGTGATCGCCTCTGGCAAATGGAATTGCAGATCTTCGCCGCCTCTGGTCGTCTCTCTGAAATACTCGGCCCTAAAATGGTCGATTACGACAGAATGCAACGCCGCCGTGGCATGGTTTACAGTGCTGAGGTCGCACTGAAGGAAATGGTAAAGGATCCTTTTACCAAAACCGCTATCGAATCTTACGCTGCAGGTGTAAATGCCTACATTCAAACATTGAGCAAGGCAAGTCTGCCCATAGAATACAAGCTCCTTGACTACAAACCGGAGCCCTGGACCACACTGAACTCCGCTGTCCTCCTCAAACTGATGGCAAACGATCTGGCCGGTGAATCCGAAGACCTCGAATACACCAACGCCCGCCGTATTTTCAGCAAGGAAGATTTCAACTTATTATACCCTGATTTCAATGATAGCCTGGACCCGATCGTGCCTAAAAACACCCACTTCGATCCGGCTACCGTGAAAGCAGTAGCGCCACCAGACAGCATTATCAAACTGGCGGGTGCCTTACAGCATTTTAAAGAAGAAAAACCGGATCCGGACAATGGTAGCAACAACTGGGCGGTAGCTGGTTCTAAAACCCGCTCCGGTGCGCCGATCTTGTGTAATGATCCTCACCTTGGCCTGAGTCTGCCTTCCCTCTGGTACGAAGTGCAGCTGCACACACCGCAACAAAACACTTATGGTGCTTCGTTGCCCGGTGCGCCCGGCGTGATCATTGGCTTCAATAACGATATTGCCTGGGGGGTAACAAATGGGGAAGAAGACGTAAAAGATTTCTACAAACTGCAATTTCGCAATGGCCGCAAACAGTATTTATTTAATGGCACCTGGCGCGATGCAGACCTTCGTATAGAACAAATCAATATCAGGGGACAACAACCTTTCTACGATACCGTCGCCTACACCATATGGGGACCTGTCGCCTACGATAATACCTTCCCTGCACATCAAAAAGAAGAATTTCAGTTCCTCGCCATGCGCTGGAAAGCCCATGACCCATCGAACGAACTGCGTACTTTCCTGCTCCTCAACAAAGCAAAAAATTACGACGACTACCTCGCAGCTATCAAAGACTATCAATGTCCGGCACAGAACTTTGCCTTCGCTTCTAAAGATGGTGACATCGCTATCTGGCACAATGGAGAATATCCTTTGCGCTGGAAGGATCAGGGTAAATTCGTGATGCCTGGTGATGACAGCACCTTTGCCTGGCAAGGGTATATACCACGAAACGAATTACCACATCTGCATAATCCTGCCCGCGGTTTTGTTAGTTCTGCCAATCAAAATCCGACAGACGATACGTATCCATATAACTTTGTCGGTGGTTATGATTTGTTCCGTGGCAAGCGTATCAATGAAGTGTTGGCGGCAGATAGCCAGATCACTATCCAGGATATGATGGCTTTGCAAAATGACTACACCAATTTGCTGGCAAGGGCTGCCATTCCTGTATTTGGTGCACACCTTTCCCAATCATTACTCACAGCCGATCAGAAAAAATACTGGCAACTCCTCACATCCTGGAATCAGCAAAGCACTGCTGATAGCAAGGCTGCGACTGTGTTCCAGTTAGTATGGAATAATCTGCAAAGCGAAATATGGGATGATGATATGGCACAGTTCGGAGAAGATGTATACCAGATGCCATGGGAAAAAACAACGTTGAATCTGCTGATAAAAGATACTGCATTTCACTTTATTGACAACATCAACACACCAGAGAAAGAAACCTTCTCCGGCCTGATGTACGCTGCCCTGGCCAAAGCAGCGGATACCGCAAAAGCGTTGGAGGTGAAAAATAAATTAGAGTGGGGGCGTTACCGTGGTACAGATATCAGACACATCACCCGTAGTATAGTTCCGTTTGGCGCATATCACTTATATACGGGTGGTGGCAGACATATAGTGAATTGTATAAAGGAAAATCATGGTCCTTCATGGCGTATGATCGTGCAGATGGGAGACCCTGTAGAAGCTTACGGGATCTATCCTGGCGGGGAAAGTGGTAATCCTGGAAGTCAGTATTATGATAATGCGGTGCAGGATTGGGTGAATGGGAAATATTATTTGTTGCATTTGTTTAAGCCCGACCAGCGCGAGGATCCGGCTGTGAAGTATAGAATAATTTTAAATTAATTTAAAAAATAATTGCGTTTGGATTTGGAAGAAATAATTTAATTCCTATCTTTGCACTCCCAATCACGAAGAAAGGGAATGATTCCGTAGCTCAGTTGGTAGAGCAATACACTTTTAATGTATGGGTCTTGGGTTCGAGTCCCAACGGGATCACAGATACAGAAAGTCGCGATTAATCGCGACTTTCTGCATTTTATATTGATTATATCCGTTTCGACCCAATAACACTATCTCAGGTTTTATATCGATTTAATATACCTGTTTGTAAAGTATTACCCTATAAATATTGTCTTTGATTATTGTAAAGTTCCACACCCTATATTTCAAATTGGCTAGAGTAGTTGATCTATGCAACTCGCTGCCCTCTTTTAAGATAAAGCCAAATACAATTATGCTTCTTTTGATATACAGTCTGGGATTACTACAATTCCATCGCGCTTTTCTATTTCTAAAGACTTATTTCCTCGGCTAGCACAGTCATTCAAAGTATCTCGAATCCATCTATGAGATTCCGACTACACTTCATAATCAAAACAAAATAGTCGCGATTACCCGCGACTATTTTGTTTTGATCAGGCTGTCGTAAACAGGTGAAATGGAAAGAAGGCTGCAGGCAGTTGTTAGGAGGTTTAGTAAAGCAACACATCCTCCATATCCAGGTTCGATTACTTACCTGTCCAGGGTAGAACCATAAAAAAGATCAGCAGCAATACTGACTTTTTGTATAATTATTTCGATTTAACATAGGTATAGTCAATAGTGAGCGTTGTTCCCATAAATGTAGTCTGTTGAGAAGACAGGTAACCTGTAACTGTATCGTAAGTAAGGGCGAAAACGTACTGTGAATCGGATTGTGTAATACCTGTTATATTATTTTTGCCCATAGAAATATATGCTAATGCAGAATTGCTCAGGAGATATACAAGAATAGGATCAGCACGAAATACAGCCTGAAATGCGTTTGACTTATTATCGTATGCATAGTTGGAGGTGAAGTTTGTTATTTGCGGCTGAGTCGTTGCAGAAGCAGCATAATAGCTGTACGTTGTGAAAGTTTGAGGATTCCCGTTAATAATCGAAAATTCTGTATAGTACAGCGATTTACTGTCGCCATTTCTAACTGTATCCTTATTACCCATCATAATAACATCTCCCTGGCTATTGAATGTGAATACGGTGCTGTCCTGCACCATGCCTACATTATCCAACAGTAATATGATCATCTTTCCATCACGGTATACGAGTGAGTCACTCCCCCCTACGAGGCCCATATTATTAGTAAAAGTTACTTTCACACAATCTCCATTTGCGTTGTGTGAAAAATGGGCAGTATCTATTTCCCCCTCACTTGTTGACATGGAACTCGTTAGTGTTGCTACGCTGTTGTCATCATTATAGGTCAGCTCATAATTCGCGAAGGATCCGTCAGAAACAGTTAGTTTGAAGGTTGCAGGCAGATATGCCTGTTCTGTGGGCGCCGACCCATTATTATTATCCTTTTTACAACTAAAGATAAGGGCTAAGACAAACGCCACAGGGATAAATTTTGATAACTTCATAGGATTTAATTCATTTATTATTCCCCGCAAATTAGTCCATTGAACAATCCATTATAGCCTGTCGATACTTTGTCGACACTTTATCTTCCTGTTTAAGCGCCTCTTTTCCTCCCTTACACAAGCCCAGTCTATACTAAGCATTTTTTACGTCAACCACCACTTTTGTCTTTTCCCTGTTGTATGGCGTAAAGATTAACTGCTTTTCCTGTTATATCAGCACCACGAGAGTGATATTTTGTTCTTTGATATCTTCCTCAAATTGCACGTTCAATTGAAATTTTTTCCCGTAAACCCGTAAAAAACTTCGCCGATGATGCTTTATTATATGGATACATATCTTCCAGCTTTAAATATTATTACGACATAGTTGCCATATTTAACAGATATTGAATACGAGGCCTAAACAACAGATCAGGTCCGTATCAAATTAACCCAATTCCATACTGCCTTTGAGATGGCTATCCCCCAAATACAATAAAAAACATTCAAAAAACCCATACTTTTTGTATTTTAACCGCAAGGCCGTTAATATGTTTGGGACAGCTAGAACATCTGAATTTAATACCGTGGTAAAACACTATTACCCGGCTATCGTCTTTTTTGCAGAAAAAATAATCGACAACCATGCTGTAGCACAGGAAATCGCCCAGGATGTATTCGTCAAACTATGGGAAAAAGAACAAAACTTTGACAATGACACCAGCATCAGAAACTTCCTGTACTTATCTGCCAGAAACCGCTGCCTGAACTACATCCGGGACAATAGAAGAAAACAACAACGAGAAGAATCCATCCCGCTTGCACCCATTCCTGAAGATGACATCACCAACAACATCATCATCGCAGAAGTATGGAGAGAAATCGAACTCGCCATCAACACCCTGCCGGAACAATGTAAAAAAGTGATAAAAATGACCTTCCAGGAAGGTAAAAGCACAGATGAAATCGCCAACCAACTGAATATCACCGAAAGTACTGTTCGCAATCAAAAAGCCAGAGGCCTTTCTCTGCTCAAAAAATCACTGTCTGACAAAGCATTTACTTTCCTGCTGTTATTAATTTAAAATATTTTTTCAAACCCTTTAGACAAATACCACCCATTTGGTGTTATTATATTATGATGAGCCAACCACCATTAGAATTGCCATTTCGGATTGCTGCCTTAGTAAAAAATTACATAGCAGGCAATATCACGCCGGATGAACAGGCGGAGTTGGATGCATGGATCAACCTATCTGAAAAGAACAGGGAACTATGGGCCGAAATTTCACAAGGCGCAACTAATGAATGGACTTCCACACCACTCCATAATTATAATATGGAAAATGTGATCGGCTCAATTCATCATAAAATAAAGAAGAACAAACAGCGACGCACCTTCATTTACCTGTCTGCAGCAGCAGCTATTTTAATTATGATCGCTGCAGGTCTGCAATACCTGAAGGCGCCAAAAGAACCAGCCATGGAGTACGTTGTCATTGGCAACGAAGTTCCTCCCGGCACCACAAAAGCCCGCCTCGTAATGGCAAATGGCCATACAATCGGGTTAGACAAAGCGCGCGATTCCAGTTTTACGGAGGGCAATGGTGTACAGGTACAACAACAACAAGGTGTATTGTCATACCAGGCAAAAAACAACACCAAAGAAATGCCGACTTATAATACGCTGATCACACCCAAAGGGGGAGAGTATAAATTAGTGCTTGGGGATGGTACTGTAGTATGGTTAAATGCAGCTTCTTCCATCCGGTTCCCGAACCGGTTTTCAGGGAATCAACGTGAAGTACAACTGACCGGTGAAGCTTATTTCGAAGTGACACACGATCCGAAGCGACCATTCATTGTAGCTGTAAATGGTACGGAGGTTCAGGTATTGGGAACAGCCTTTGATGTAAGAGCCTATCAGCCTGCTATTACCTATACCACACTGGTAAATGGCGCTGTCAGAGTAGCACCCAACGGTAGTAAAGGACAGGTGCTGCAACCCGGTCAAATGGCCAGATCTGGTAACGGTGGGCTGAGCATCACCAATGCCGATATCGAGCAGGTAACCGCCTGGAAAAACAAACAGATTATATTAAGAGATGCAGATCTCAGGGACATTATGGAGGAACTGTCGCGCTGGTATAATGTAGATGTAGTATATGCAGGCGATTTCAATACAGCCACAGGTGTAACTATTGAAATCAGCAGAGAGGTGCCGTTAAAGAAGATATTAGAGATGATCATGCTGACAAAATCAGCCAAATTTAGAATAGATGGTGATGTAGTAACAGTTTTGCCGTTCAGATAAAACCAACATTTAATAATCAACCAAAAAAAAGCCGTAGACGTGTGGCCAGCGTTACGGTACTTAATCCTCCGACTATGAATCTAAAAATTACTTCACGGATGTGGAGACGGCTATGTATTGTCTTTACCCGGGGATATCTGGTGCTGCAATTGATGCTCTTCATGCCCGACGTCATTGCGCAGTCTTCTATTTCATTCAGTGTAAACAATGCCAGCTTACAATCGGTATTAACTACTATCAAGGCACAAAGTGGTTATGGAATCGTGTATACAAAGGAGCTAATGAAAAATACACGGCCTATTACGGCGTCTTTTTCCAATCAACCACTGTCTGCTGTACTGGCCCGCTGTTTCGACGGTCAGCCTGTTACCTACAAAATTGTAGACCGTAATATCATTATTACTGAAAGGCCGAAGGAAAACCTGTCTCAGCAAATGGCAGAAGATACCACGGTGGTAGTAACAGGGCAGGTGAGTGGTGCAGACGGATCTGTGCTGATCGGTGCTTCTGTAAAAGCACTGAATGGTTCTGCAGGTGTGACCACCAATAGGGATGGTCGTTTTGTGATCGCTGTTCCCAGAGGGAGTATACTTTCTATCTCCTATGTTGGCTTTAAACCTTACAAGGTAAAGGTCCAGACAAACATGGGGCGTTTATCTATCAACCTGGAACAATTAGAAACCACTTTAGGTGCTGTTAATATTTCCAACACCGCAAAGGTAAAAGATCCTACTTTGCAGATAGACCTGACCAACCGTAGCTATATGAACCTGGGACAGATCTTACAGGGTACTGTGCCGGGATTGAGTTTGCAAACGAGAAGTACGACCGTCAGATCAATCACCAGTATTGGGGTGTATAACCCAAGGCTGCTCTGGACATTTATGACGCCCGAACAGTTTGTGAAAGCCTATCCTACTTATGGTCAGTTAGTATTGGATGCATTTCTCTCCGGCAATTTTCCCACATGGATGAATAAAAACATCTACCAGGTTCGCTTTGCTACCCGGGTTTCTACTACACTGGTGCCTGAATTACGTGGATCCAACTCATTTGCCGGCAATACAGATGGAATGCTGATCGTAATTGATGGCTTTCCAAGAGAGGGTTTCCCCGCCGATTTTCCTATGAGCAATGTAGAATCGGTAGAAGTGGTCAAAGACCCAAAGGAACTCGTGAAATGGGGACCTAAAGCCATTAATGGGATCATCATGGTGAGAACCAGGCAAGGTAAAACCGGGGAGATCCATGTCAACTACTCTGTAAATTTATACTATACCCCTGCACCTAAATTTAACAGGGAAAAACTCTATCTGCCCTCAACCGGAGATGTGCTGGACTATGTAAGACAATCAGATACTTTATTTAACCAAAACACCTATAACCCCAACAACACCTTCCAGATCACACCTGCTGCCCGGTTGCTCAGCAAGCTGCATAATAATATGATTACGCAGGAAGGGTTTAATGCAAGCTGGGATTCGCTGGGACGACTGGACAACTCCGCTCAGCTGAACATGCTGCAGCAAAATTCATTTAACCAGAATCATTCCCTGTCTGTAATCGGAGGCACTAATAAATATAAATTCTCCTTAATCGGCGGGTACGCCACCAGTAGTGATAATGCGCTGAACGGGTCAAACAGGACCGTCAGCCTGAATGCCAATAACGGGTTTAACCTGCTGCATGACAACCTGAGTATCGGCTGGACTTTATATATAGCCAGTGTGACAAGTCGCGCAGGCTATAGTGTAAATCCCAGCAACTTAACGATACAGCCTTACCAGATGTTGCTCGATAATAATGGAAAATATGTATACGATTATTCATCGTTCAACCCTGATGCGAATGATATTATTATGAGCAAAGGCTACTATAACAACGGGGTGAACCTGCTGGAAGATGCACGGGTGAATAATTCGACGGATAAAAGTCTGCAGGCCCAATCCAGGTTAAACCTCAATTGGAAATTACTACCCGGATTACAATGGAGTGCTTCGGTGTTAAATACTTTACAGGATAATACCACCGATTTATTTTATGATAAATCATCCAGTTACGCCAGGCAGCTGGTCAATCAATACGGTCAGTATTATCAAAACGGGGTGAAATTTTATATACCCTATGGTGATATCCTGAACAGGAGTAAAAGCACTAACAAAGAATGGAACGTGCGATCCGGTTTAGCGTACAATAAAGCATTCGGCAGGAATGAGATTGAACTATCTGTAGGCGGTGGCGCAGCCAGCGTAGGTTACAGACGCCCTGGCAATTATGTATTGTATGGTTATAATTCAACTACCGGTACCGGTGCGCCTATATATCTGCCTACTCCTGATCCGAATGCTTCGATCGCAAACTATTATGCATTGTTTGCCGGCCAGGGTGCAACAGTCTATCCTTCCAGCCTGGTCGTGCCTGTCAACTTACTGAATACAAATTCAAGGAATATCAACTGGAACGGGGCAGCAAGATATACATACAATAAGCGATTCACCTTGTCCGGCCGTTATAACAGTGTGCTGAACCCAACCTATGGCCAGACTTCAAAATACTCCACGTTGACGAATTATAACGTAGAGGGTAGTGCTGAATTGTTCAAAGAACCTGTCAACAAATGGATCGATGATGTGGCGGTTGCTACAGGTATTACGACGATGCTGATGCCCGATCTGCCTGTCAATTTTGCTACCAGCAGATACCAGCAGGTATATTGGGATGACTATGGAATATGGGTAAATGGTTATTCTCCTACTCAACAGAGTGGCCAGTCTTCCCGGAATATTTATCAGCGTGTGAAAGTGGGTTTGGGCAGAGGAAGATATGAATTGTCTGTTGGATATAACACCCAAAAGATGACAGGGTTGAGCAGTACAGGTAGTACTGACTTAACAACGGCGGGTGACAGCAGCGCGGTGATCCATTATGTAAGTGCATCCCTGAAAGCTAACCTGCGCAAGGGGTTATTCAGCACCATGGTCACTTACAATAAATCTCCTGAAGGACAATCGCAGGTCAATGGCGTGCTGAAATATAACCTGGCAAAAGAAAAATACTTTCATTCTAACCTCATAAGTACTTTGGATATTGACGGTTTGATACAGAATATCAGCTCTTACCAGGGACTCGATTTAATGATGGGTACCAATGTGGCCGGCGGCGGTTCTTATACAATGGCGACCAACAGTACATTCACTACGTTGCCACCCCGCAACCTCAATTATGAAACAAGGGTCCGGATAGGTATTCTCCATGACCAGTATATGCTGGATGTAAGGTATTATAACCGCACCTCATCAGGTGTGAATAGTAGTATCTCCGTCGCTGCAGATGCATCCAGTGGCCTTAGTAGCCAGATAGCCTATAGCAATATCGTGAATAAAGGAATAGAGTTTTTCCTGAAGTCAGATTTTGTAAAGACAACGAAATTCTCCTACACCGTTACATTAAACGGCGCCTACAATGTCAATGTCGCAAAGTCTGTACCTACCCCGGGTTTTACCGCAACCGATGCTTATGCCACAGCTTACCGTGACGGTTATAATACAAGCAATCTCTGGGCCTTTAAATGGGCAGGTCTGGATAACAAGGGCAATCCTCAGATCTACGATAAAGAAGGCAAAAAAACGGCTGTATTGGACAGTACTACCCTCGCTACTTCATTGACCTATGCTGGTGTACTGAGAGCCCCATGGAACGGTGGATTTATACATGAAGTGGCCTGGGGATCCTTTTTTGGAAGAGCCGCACTAACCTTTAGCTGGGGCGCTGTGATGAAAAGATTTATTCCTACTCCGTCTACTGATGTGGCCAATAGCAGTTTGATACGGTACAGATGGAAAAAAGAAGGAGATGAATTACATACAGATGTTCCTGCGATGACAAAAGATGGCTCCAATAGTTTCCGTGGTTTTGTTACGAACAATTCAACGAATAGTGTAATGTCCGCCAACTTCATCCGCTTGCAGGAAGTAATGATTGGCTGGAGGTTCCCACAGCAACTGGTGAAAAGAATGAAACTGAACAGTGCGTTGGTTACCCTTCAGGGACAGAACCTGGCCATGTGGACACAAAATAAATACCATATGGATCCCTCCGTGGTCGGTTCTAACGGTGTGATGGGAATGCCTATTCCTAAACAGTATTCATGCAGTTTCATGATCGGTCTCTAATGTTGAATCTTTAAACACATGGCAATGAATAAGATGATTTGTTTTTTACTGATGGTAATTGTGTTCACTGGTTGTGAAAAATTCCTTGATGTGAATCCATCGACACAGTCTGTTAATCCTACTACCATAGCTGACTTCCAGGAGATGTTGAATTCAGACTCACTGGCTGTTGGCAATTATATGCTGTCTGATTTAATGAGTGATGATGTACGTTTGACAAATGTAGAATTGAGCGGGCAGGATAATTTTTATACCCGCACATACCTCTGGAGCAATGTGATATGGAATCCTGCAGATGAAGATTACATGTATAGCAGCTCTTATAGCCGTATTCTACAAATGAATATTATCATGAACAGGGTTGGTTCCGCACCACAGGATTCTGTCAATACAGTGGAGAACCGGAGTAATGTGATCTCACAGGCGCTCATTCAGCGAAGCTACTATTATTTACAACTGGCGAATATTTACGGGGCAGGATATAACAGTGCGACCGCAGCTACTGATCTGGCAGTGCCTTTAGTACTATCGCCAGATGCATCTGCCAAGCCATCCAGGGCAACTGTAAAAGAGGTGTACGACAAAGTGATCACTGATTTGCGACAGGCGGTGAATAACCCCTATCTGGCCGGCATGGGCCGTAATATTATCCATCCCGGAAAGGCCGCAGGATATGCGCTTTTGTCCCGTGCTTATCTCTATAAGGCTACTTATGATTCCGCATTATTGTATGCAGATTCTTCATTGGCACTGGCTAGTTCACTCATGGATATTTCATCCAGTTATTCAGGTGCCACACAGTTGATAGACCTGCGCACAAACCCTGAAATCCTCATGGCCAAGGTGGCATATGAGCAAAATTTCTATTCACTGTCTAGTTATTCTTTCCAGCTAAGTTCCTCCCTCTATTCCTTATTGTCTTACTATGATGGCAGATATAATACCCGGCTCAGCGGATATTATTACAGAACGTCTACTTACAATGGTGCGACCACCTTGTTTTCTGACTTCAGCGTAAGCGTTCCTGAAGTCATGCTGACAAAAGCGGAATGCCTGGCCCGTAAAGGAGATGCTGCCGGAGCTGTAACCCTTGTCAATACACTGGCTGCTAAAAGGATCAGGTCTTATGTACAAGTAACAACGAGTAATGCGGATACTGCGTTGAGTTATGTATTGAGAGAACGTCGCCGTGAATTGTTTGTACGTGGCGGATTACGTACGTTCGATCTGAAGCGGTTTAATGTGAATACCAATACGCAGGTTACGCTTACCAGAAAACAGGATGACAGTACGGTGATCGCCACCTTACCACCTTTGTCTGGCAGGTACGTGATGCCATTTACCCAAACAGTACTGGCGAACAATCCTAATATGGTGCAGAATGTCAGACAATAAATTTTATCATCAAATTCAGCATGTATTTATGAAAAGATATGGTGTCGCAATATTATTATTAATACTCGTGTCCTGCACGAAGAAAGACGATGCGTTGACTGAGCTGGCCAGGGAATTAGGATCCTACAAATATTCCTATATAGAAACAGGTAACGCTATAATTTTAAATGGAGTTACGTCAGGAGAAAAAACGCTGACTTACCGCGGATTTCCGGTATCCCTGACAGGCAATGCTTCGGGAGAGACTGTGGTGACGGCTACTATTGATACTTCGCTCGTTGCTTCTTATAATATATTGTACAATGAAACGAATCCTTCCATTAGTGCAACAGCTTTTCTACCATCATTTAACGGTAGCTACCGGATTGCTGCCGGTGAAAATACGGCTACAGATTCGCTGTACATCACATTAAATGACGCATCAAAACTGAAAGACAGTACCCTCTACCTGGTACCGGTCAGACTGACTGCCAATAATGGAGGACAAGTGGCTACGTCTATCGTGTTTTTCAAAATGATGGTCACCATTACGGCGGTGGATCTTTATATTAATGGAGGTGCCAGTTTTGGGTATAGTTATCCGTACGCACGAAATGGTAGCCAGTACTGGGGATTATACCTTTCGACAGATGATTCCGGTCAGCCAATTGGTCCGGCCTCCCTGAACATAAGTGTGGCGGCAGGGGTACGTTATCCTGTTGATGAATTGCATGCCTATGCAGTTACAGACGTCAGCGATTCACTCATCACTGCTTTTTCAGCAGCTGCATATACGACCTACGAACGGTTCCCCGAGGGTACTTATGCAATTACGAAATCCAGTGCGACTGTAGCCCCCAATACATTGTACAGCAAAGATAGTCTTACGGTTTCATTCAGTAATTATTCAGCATTTAAGCCAGGTACCTTTTACCTTATGGGGGTAAAGCTGGTGACAGATTCGAATGATCCTTTAAGCGCACCAGCCAGAAAAGGTGTGACATCTTATGCTTTGTTTAGTTTTTACGTTTTTCAATAATTATGAAAAGAATATTTATCGTACTAGGCCTGTTGTGGTGTAATGGCGTGAAAGGGCAGGAGTTGAAAGATACAGTGGCTTATGCTGCAACACTGGGTGCTTATCAGTACAGGTTTGCAGATACCGCAGGCGTGCAACATTCATTGCAGGAGTTCGAAGGGAAATATGTATACCTGGACATCTGGGCTTCCTGGTGTTATCCATGTCGTAAGGAATATCCCTTCCTAAAAGAGCTGGAACACGCTGTTGATCCACGGAAAATAGAAGTGGTCAGTATTTCAATAGACCAGCAGGAATACCGGTGGAAAGGAGGGATGAATGGATATGGGATCAATGGAGGGGTACAATGGTGGGCCAGTGATACAATGTTTGTACAGGCCTTCCGGATAGACCGGATTCCACGATTTATACTGCTGGATAAAAAGGGGAAAGTCATGCAGTTTTCAATGACACGCCCATCGAATGAACAAACCATTACGTTCTTAAAAAAACTTAAATAAAAGGTATGAGGTGTAAAGTAAGTATGCTGTTAGTATTGCTGGCGGGTTCCTTTGGCATGGCAAAGGCACAGCAGCATTTTGTAATCAAAGGAAAGCTGGGGCATGTAAAAGAGCCGGCGAAGGTATTTATTATGTATAGGAATAGATACATACAGACAGATTCTGCCGAAGTGAAGAACAATGAATTCACTTTGTCAGGGGCAGTGGACCTGAAACAACGTGTAAACATCTTTATGCGGCAGGGTGGTGAGAGGGTGAATTCAGGAAGAATCTCCGACCAGGTCGCTATTTATCTCGAAGATGGCGTGATAGAAGTTACATCTCCTGATTCATTGACGCATGCAAAGGTAGGTGGTTCACAGCTGAATAAGGACCAGCAGGAAATGGTAAACAGTGTTGGTAACCTGAAAGAATTACAGGCGGGTATTGTTGAGAAATTTAAGAACGAACCAGATTCTGTAAAGCGGATGCAATTGATGGATGATTATAAGCAACTGGATGTATTATTGCAAACCAACCTGGTTGGATTTATCCAGTCACATCCTAACTCACTGGTGGCGATGCATGCATTGAAGAATAATTTTAATCCCACTGATAATGTAGAACTGGCATCCAGCCTGTTTAATGCAATGTCAGACTCCGTAAAGGCTTCCTCATCCGGGGAGATATATAAAGAGGCTATCGAAAATGTATTTAAACTGGGTATTGGTAAAACCGCGCCTGATTTTGCTGCAAAAGATCTGTTGGGAACTGAAAAACATTTATCAGACTTCAGAGGGAAATATGTATTGCTCGATTTCTGGGCCAGCTGGTGCGGACCTTGTCGCAGGGAAAGTCCAAACCTTGTGAGCAGCTATGAAAAGTTCAGGAATAAGAAATTTGAAATCATCAGTTTCTCAGTAGATAAGGAAGCCGATGACTGGAAGAAAGCGGTAGAAAAAGACCAGTATACCTGGACAAACCTGGTTGATTTTATAGACCCTAACACATCAGTTGCTAAACTGTATGGTGTAACGGCGTTACCTACAAATTTTCTATTAGATCCTACAGGGAAAATCATTGCACTGAATCTCAGAGGAGAGGATTTAGAAAAACAATTGGCTGCAATTTTAAATTAATCATTCATGTTTAGAAAGTTAGTATTATTAGGACTGTTGTTGAGAGCAGGTTCATTGTTTGCACAGGATACAATGCGATTCCGCGATGACGAAAAGTTCAGGAATTTAGTATATAATAATGCGAGAGCCGAAATGGAGCAGGGAGGTATGAAAGGGTTCAGGGAACTATGGGCACAAGCTGTCAATGTCGTTCCGTCACAAAAGGTGACCGTGAAATATGAACGGGCCAAAGCGCGCAAACCAATGACTGCTGTAGAAGTAGCGAAACAATTAAATGACCAGGTATTTGTGATCTGGAAGTTTTTCAGAAAAACAGATAAAAATATAGAAGGGATTTCTATTTCAGCGACCGCATTTCCGGTTAATGAAGAGGGAACCATGGTAACCAATCATCATGTATTTGAAGTGTTATTTAAAAAGACTCCCGGGTTTTATGAAATGGATAGCACCCTGTTTTTGTCTGATGTAAATGGCAATGTATTTAGCATAGACAAAGTGTTGAGTTATGATGAAAATGCAGATCTGGCCCTGTTTACGATCAAAAATAACCATGGGATTAAAATACATCCCATCACATTGGGAAATGAAGCGCCTGTAGGAGCCCCGGTTTATTTGCTGTCTAATCCTGAAGGATTCCCGTATTACTTTTCAGCAGGACATGTGGCCCGGAATGCAAAGTATGAAGAGTTTGGTGCCAATACGGAAAGAATGGATATCACTGCTGATTATGCCATTGGTTCCAGTGGAGGTCCAATCGTCAATGAATTTGGCGGATTGGTTGGGGTTGTATCAAGTACGCATTCTATTTTTAGCAGCCAGCGGCAGGATTTGCAGATGGTAGTGAAGCAGACTATTCCCGTAAGATCTATTTATTCAATCATGACAAAATAATTCAAATGAACAGAGTTTTAAAATATATGCTGGTTTCTTGTGCAATGGTGCCGGGAGTGCTGAAAGCACAGGATCCACAACAGTTTAAGCTGGAAGGTACTATCAAAAAACTTGCAGCAGAGAAGAATAATAAGGCAGTGTTAATGCATATGTTGCCGGGTAAGATGGTATTTGATACGGTGGATGTAGTGAATGGAACGTTTACAATAACAGGAACGAGTCCCATGAAGCAGAAAGCATTTCTGTATGTAACACATGGAGGTATTATGCCGCAAAGTATAGGGATGGGTGATAATGTACCGGTATACCTGGAAAACGGCACCGTGAAGGTGACAGCTGTTGATTCGTTAAAGCATGCCAGAATAGGTGGTACAGCGCTGAATGATGATCAACAGGCATTAGTAGATCTGCTGGCACCGATTCAAAAGAAGGTAGCGTTATTGGAGCAACAGTATGCAGCAGCTAATGGTACAGAAGATTCGCTGGAAGCCGGTGTGGTAAGAATGCGTTATGAAGCGGTGACTGCGCAAAGGGATAGCGCAGTATTGGGTTTTGTGACCCGACATCCAAAGTCCCTGGTGTCATTGCTTTCATTGCGGTCATATTTTGATCCTGCTACAAAGATGGATAAAGCGGTAGCAGGTTTTGATATACTGGATCCTTCACTGAAATCGTCTGCGCAGGGGCAGTTATTTGCAAGAATGATTAAGAAAGCGACGGTATTGGATATAGGTGGAGAGGCGCCTGAATTTACAGCGCAGAATACCTCAGGAGAAAATGTTTCCCTGAAAAGCTTTAGGGGAAAGTATGTGTTGGTCGATTTCTGGGCCAGCTGGTGTGTGCCTTGCCGTCATGAAAATCCTAATGTAGTAAAGGCTTATAATAGATTCAGGGAGAAGAATTTTACGATAGTAGGGTTCTCGCTGGATGAAGGGAATGATGGCAGAGAGAAATGGCTGAAGGCAATAGAGAAAGATGGTTTGCCATGGATGCAGTTGTCAGACCTGGCTGGTTGGACGAGTCCTGTTGCTATGATGTATAACCTGAAGGCGATACCTGCAAATTTCCTGCTGGATCCTTCCGGGAAGATAGTGGCGAAGAACCTGCGGGGAGAGGAACTGGAACAAAAGCTGGAAGAACTATTTGGGAAAAGCTAACCAATAAAGATGCGATATTTTCTTTTATTAATCCTGGTTGGAATACCTGCAGGTCTTAAAGCACAGCTTTCTAATATCTATCAGCTGTCGAAGGGCAGGATGATGGATTCTGTCTATAAAAGTACGTTGCATGATAGTTTCAGCATCAGTAAGCTGGATGATATCAGGTCTTATATAGCGGCTGAATTTGCATATGAACGAAATACTGCGAAGGTCGATGAGTATGTAGGTCAGTTGCAATACGGGCCAGAAAAGTGTAACCAGTATTTCAGAATAGCAAGGTCTTTTGAAAATGCCAGTGACCTGTCGAATACGGAGCGGTTTGCGAAATTGGCGGTGGATACGGCGGTGAAGTACCTGGATAAACAGGGAAACGGTGTCACGCCAGCTTCCATTCTCGCGTCGTCATTAGTGTTATTGACGGGTGTATTGGAGAAGCAGGAGAAGTATGAAGAGGCGATTCAGTGGTTAACTGACAAAATGGGGTATAGTTCAGAGAAGAACAGACCTGGTTTGATGCGATTGAAAGGGGATATGCTGGTACGCGCCGCAAGATATAAGGAAGCATTGGATACGTATACAGCGATGTTGAAAGCGAGGGCAGGAGGGCCGGCTGTGGAGCAGAAAATGAAGCAGGCGTATATTGCATTGCATGGTTCAGATACATTGGGGTTTGATACCTATTTATCGGGCGTTAAGGCCCGGATAACCCATGAGTTCAGTGATAGCATCAGGCGATCGACCGTAAAGCTGAAAGCTCCTGTGTTTGAACTAAAAGATCTGGAAGGAAAGGTGGTCCGACTGGAAGATTATGTAGGCAAGGTAGTGGTGCTCGACTTCTGGGCTACCTGGTGTGTGCCGTGTAAAGCCTCGTTTCCGGCCATGCAGAAGGCGGTTAATAAATATGGTGCAGATACATCCGTTGTTTTCCTTTTTATAGATACGTGGGAGTATAGCAATGATGTAGCGCCTGCAATTAACGACTTTTTGGGAAAGAAACAGTATACATTCAGGGTATTGCGTGATGAAAAAGATGCCGTGGTGAAGCAGTATGGGGTGGATGGTATACCCGCTAAATTTATTATTGATAAAGAGGGATATATACGATTTAGTATGAAGGGGTCTAATGGGACAGAAGAGGAGGCGGTAAATGAATTGGAGGAAATGATTACTTTAAGTAGAGGTGGAAGTATCAAAAATAAATAAACCTCCTCAGAATTGCTTAAAAGACTACTTATCTCCTTAGGTTCCCTAATAGGGGATGTATCATAAGTAACAGGAAGGCCATGAGAATGGCATATACGAAAATTCTCTCCATCTGGTACCCGAATAAAAAGTGGGCGTCTCAGAAATTCGAGACGCCCACTTCTGAAACTGATTATATATTCATTGAATGATTTAAAATAAGATCGGCATAAATCCTCCCAGCGTGCACCCCGGAATAGGAATCAACTGATCACCCGCCTGATCTACATGGGGCAATTCAGTGATGCTTTGGTACCATCTTTTTTTGAATGGCACTTCAACAGAAGTCGGATCCACCAATACATGAAATCCTTCTCTCGTTTCTACGAACTGTACTTTGGCCGATTGATCTACCCGCTCATAAATATTTCGTTTTAACTCCTCTCCGAATTTTTCATCTTTATAGTCAAAATCAAAATCCACAAAACAGCTCCTGCCTTTGGATTTCTGAATTTCATTCATCACTTCCTGATGAGGATTTGCCAACATGTTTTTATGTTGAATCGTCTTTGCCAGTGTAACAAGAGAACTGAAAATGGCATCGTGCATACTCCTTGGATTCGGGGTAATGTAGATGGCAAGGGCTTCCTGTGGAATGGGTTCACCTTTTTGTGTGTAAGCACCAATGGGGCATTCCAGTTGCCAGATCTTGTTAAAGTGATCTTCTTTCCGGCTGGTGAACCTTTTCAATTATTGCTTATCTGACTTGATCGTATCAGAATATTTGCTTCTGGCAAGTAATGAGACATAATATACTTCGCTTTCTTCGAGTACTGGCAGCCAGTCGATAAATGCGCGCAATACAGCTTCGTCCCTGATGATTTCGTAATTCATTTCTGAGGCATAGGTTTGGGGGGAAAATACAATGTTTATTTCAATGTCGTTTAGTTAAGACTAAAGCTGTTTATATCCCATCGCTGGTGGTTTTTTAGCTTTGTGATTGCGAGGGAACTTTCTCCCAATCCTAATGCTTTCACATGTTTTATGAAGGATATGATCAATTGCCATTATAGGTTTGGAGACCATTGTCTTAATCCATAGGCCTTCCCAAACTTCTTTACATATGGCAATTGCATTCGTTCTATTAATTTGTTTAGGATACTTATTAGGGGAGGATTTAAATTCCGCTATTTCGTCAGCATATACATCCAGTGAGTACGAAGAGTTGATCAGCAAGGATGCTGATGAGAACCTTGCTACTAAACCAAAGGCGTATCTTACCTATGTACTTTTTGACGACCTGTTCAACATGGCAGATGATAATAGTGGTGTGAAACAGGTACAGGGAAATCCTGATGAATTACAAACATTGACGGTAGAGAAGTTTGTTATTAAAAAAACAGGATTTGTTTATATTTATACGAGTAATGAGAGTGGGGAGAATGTCTACTTCGACAATCTTGTTATATCTCACAATAGTGGACCACTGTTAGAAGAAACTCACTATTACCCATATGGGCTGAAGATGGCGGATATTAGTTCATCTGCGCTCAAAGGTGTGAATTATCCGGAGAATAGGAAGAAATACAATGGTAATGAGTTGCAGTCGAAAGAATTTGGAGATGGATCAGGCTTAGAATTGTATGATTTTAATGCACGGACATACAATCAGCAAATAGGCAGATTTTTACAAATCGATCCCTTACCTGATGATGGAGAACAAGAAAGCTGGACTCCATACCATTATGCGATCAATGACCCGATTAGAATAATGACCCTGACGGGAAAATATGGGGTAATATTTTAGGTGCTATAGTGGGCACAGAGGTTGATTATGGTGAGCAGGTTGCTACAAATTATTATCAAGGAAAAGAGCATCCCTGGACTAATAATATCAATTTAGTGTCAATAGGTACAGCAGCTGTGACAGGGGCTGTTACGAGTGGGGGGAGTGTAGTATCAAGGGTTGCGGCAAAAGTGGCGCTAAAGGTAGGTACAGCAGCAATTAATAATGCAGTAGAAGTAAAGACATCTGAAAATGGATTACAGGTTAAAGTAGAAACAAACGCAGTTAATCTTGTTAAGAATACAGTGATGGATTTAGCTGTTGATGCTGTTGCAGCCGGTGCGGCTAAAAATGCAGGGAAGATTTTATCTACAGTTGGTGTTAATAAATGAGCACTTGCCAAAACTGCTAAAAGTGCGGTTAGGGCTGCAGGAGGAAGGGTTACGAGAAGTACTAATCAAGCCATTAAGAAAGGAGCAGAGGCGATAGTGGAAGGTACTGAGAAGACCCTTGAAAGTGCATCTAAGGTTATAACTGGTGGTGCAAAAGATAAGGTAAAAGAAAAAACAGAAATAAAAACGCTATGAATAAACTAAAAAAAATAGGAACAATTATTTTCTTTTTAATTTTGTTTGGTTTTTTTATCTGTAAGGTTGGTAGAAGGATACTAACTGGATATTTATTAAAGCACGATGCGCAGCGGACCAGGGCCGTAATTATTGATGAGAAAAATCCCACTGGTAATAGCCCAGTGAGTCATGATGGCTCTTATTCGTATGTTTTTTATATCAATGGAGAAGCCTATACGAATGATTCACAAGATTCCAAATTTCAGATAGGTGACTCTGTTGATGTTGAGTACGTAAAATCCTGGCCTTTTCTGAATAGACGAATTCGTACATCTAAATAATTTTTATTGAAGCACAAATATCCGCAGGTGTTGTCTGCGGATATTTGTGCTTTTAGGTGTTTAATAGTAGGAGAAAATATGTGCAGGTAGGCAAACAGTCTATTCTGCCAGCTATTTCAGAAAGTGCTACGCATTTATACCTGTTTATTCAAAGAATGGATAGATTATCAAACCAGAAGTTATGAAATTATCCGATTTAAGATTTGAACTTTCAGTTTATGGTCAAGTTAAAGGTGATAAAGATGGCGAAACTGGCTATTATGATCGCAAATAGTCCTCAAAATCTAAGCGAAAGGGAAATTAATTTTCATTCTCAGTATCAGAATATTGAGATTAGCCATATGATTTATGATACAATAAAAATTCGCCAAAATGAGTTGGAATTAGTCTCAGAAGATAAATATGAAATTGAGATAAAAATTATCAGCCCTGAAAAACTCAGAATACTTACTGACAGTAAAAAGCCGATACTCGTTCTTGTATTAAAGAATAGGCAATATGTTGCTAAGGCTAATCATATCGCCAGCTCATCTGTCCCTAATAGTTGCGATTGGTTTTATCCGGTGAATGCCGCCGGTAGGATATTTCTTTCTGATAACAATATTAGATTTATGAAAATAGATGCGCTCAATATTCCATATTAAAAAGGAAATATTGAAGCCTGTTTTTGATTAGACGGCTTGAGTTCGATCTTGTATTGGACTCAAGCCGTTTGCCTTTTATTCGGTTTCAAAAAAATACCATAGTCAATACACAAACAACATTATTAACCTATCTATAATGCTAAATCTCCGACGTTCGTACCGTAGGGCAATTGGACTTTTAATTGGTTTACTTAATTTATACCTCTATACCGGGTGTAAACATAAAAAAAGTAGTATGCGGGTATGATAAAAAAATCTTTCCGCCAGCTACTACGAAAGCGACAAAGACAATTATAGACATTGGCATCGCACAAGTTGGAATGGTAATCTGATTCAGGACCTGAATAAAGGGATAAGTGCCATTACCTACAATTATTTGAACTTGCCGAGCAGATCACTTTTACAAACAAAGGAATAATCACATATCAATACAACGCTACCGGAGTCAAAATGAAGAAACTGTGATTGATATCTCCGTTACACCTGCTGCTACTACAGTTTCTGATTATGATGGAATGTTCCTCTACAAAAAAGATACATTACAATATATATCGCAATCGGTAATCCTAAACTATCAACTGCCAGGTGTCTCTTTCGCCCATTGATATGTTTGCCTCCATCAATACCGGTTTCTATACTTACAAATGCACTTTTCTTTACGCTTTGACTATCAATAGCACCTACTGATGGAGCGTAATTGTGTCCCTGATAAATTCTTTCCTTCCTTACCAATTTTAACATCACCTGTTCCAGCACTCCTGATTTCTTCCATTTGTCAAAATAGTAGTAAACTATCTGCCAGTATAGATATTCACTGCTTAGATTACTCCACTGACTGCCGGTTCTGCAAATCTATAATATAGCATTGAAAATAGTCCGAAGGCAATATTTACGCTTTCTTTTGTCCGTTAATATATTTTTAATACTTTCCCAGTGCGAATCGGTCAATAATGTGAACTTGCTTCTCATAGTTTGTTTTGTGGTAAATCCAAACTAATTGATCGATTCGTACTTTCCTAATTTTGGACCCACTGAAATTTAAACATACTCTTAGAAAAAACAAAGAAATGAAACTTCAAACAGTAGTTGATCTAGCATTACTTACGGCTAGAAAGATATTCATGTTTCGACTACTAACATGGATTCTGTTTAGTTATATCTCATAATAGTGGACCATTGTTAGAAGAAACTCACTATTACCCATTTGGGCTGACGATGGCGGGGATTAGCAGCAAAGCCTTAAAAGGGCAATTGTACCCGGAAAATAAAAGAAGTATAATGGAATTGAATTTGACGATGATTTTGACCTCGACCAATTTGAAGCTTTTTATCTTACATTAGATCCGCAGACAGGTAGATGGGGACAAATAGATCCTAAGGTAGACGATATGGAAGCATGGAGCCCCTATGCTTCGAACTATGATAATCCTGTTAGATTTAGCGATTTTCTAGGTGATGAACCTGTTGGTCCGGGTGTAATAGGCCAGATTGGCCCCGTTCCTATTCCGGTTGTTGAAGGTGTAATAGAATCTATAGGCGCAGGTTTAACTTCGCTGGGTGTAGTTGGAACATTAGCGGTTTTTGGGGACAAAATTAAAGATGCAATAGATCATTCTAAGGTTCAAGATATTGATTTACATAAAACTCAGCACCAAGTAGAAAGAGACTATAGAAGAAGTCAATAAATATATTTACCATGATAAATGAAAAGGAAATTAACTCAATGATTAACCAAGATGCCAATACTCGTCTTGAATACACAATTAAGCGAATTGTAGATTTGGGTGTTGTTTGGTTCATTGAAAGAGATAAAAAGCTTGTTTTATTAAATGACGAATTTAGTAATATAATAGTGCCAATCTGGCCATTTAAGGAATTTGCAGATCTTTTCGCTGAGGTTGAGTATGCTGATTGTAAAGTTAATTCAGTAAGTATGGACGATTTTTTAAAATTTGATATTCCAATTTTTCAAAGAGAGAATTTTAAAATTTCTCTGTTCCCTCTTAACACAGGTAAGGGAAGTGTAATAGAAATTGATTTGTTTTTAAATCTGGTAAATGAAGAAATGGATAAATATTGATTTATAATTACTACCGATAGTAATTTGCATTTATTTGACAAGGTTGACAGTTTAGGAAATAGAGCGGCAGAGCTATCAAATTGGGATGCTTTAGCTTTTAACACATCATACATCAGCGAAGTAGTAGCTATGCAGCGTTCGGCATCTGCATGCCTACCCATATTATGTACCCCAAATTCTTCCCTGGTTGTTTTGTGATTCGGCATTACACAAGTACTGCCGTCTGCCGCTAATAAACGATGCCCTTTCCACCTAAGATAGGGCGCATCCTCATAGAAAGTTCTGCCGGCCTCTGTGTTCAGATCTTTAAATGCTTCAGGGATTAATTTTGCTCGGGATTGACTCAAGGCTCCCTTTGTTATTTGCTGTATACTATAGTCCTGATCAAGAATATTTCCAAAAAAATCGTTAAGCTCACGCTGAATTGATCGCATCATACCACGGCTTATAAGTACTATTAGTTCTTTGAATGTAAGTTTACGATTCCGGGTAAATCCTTTTTCACCGTCTTTGTTACGGGTCTTGTATTGATCATTATCAATCAGTTTTACTATATGTTTAACTACTTTTGTCCTATAATCCTTGTTCGTTTTTTCAGTAAAACAAATTTACTGATCTTGTAGCCATTTTTAACTACTTTTCGATGAAATTTGCTTAACTAAACGACATTAATAATAAATCTATAAAAAAGAAAATACCCTTCATAGCAGCATAAATATAACACTTATGACGATTCAGGAGATGATTGCCTTTAAAACCAATCTAAAAAACACAGGGCTGGCATTAATCAATAAGCGTATCGAATTGGCAAAACAAATGATTGCCAATGCGCAGGAAGCTGCCAATAATGAAGAAAAAAGCTCCGCAGGTGATAAATATGAAACCGGCCGTGCCATGGGGCACCTTGAAAAAGACATGCACAGTCGCCAGCAGGAAGAAAATAAGCTGGAACTGGACAGACTACAAAAAGTAAACACTGAAAAAATCTACACCACCGCACAACCGGGCTCCTTTATTAATTGTAAAGGTCAATCCTTTTTCATCGCCGCAGGCTTAGGTAAACAAACCATCAATGAAGAGACCGTATTTTTCCTATCTCCTTTATCACCTTTGGCAAAACTGCTACACGGTAAAAAAGAAGGAGATACTTTCTTTTTCAACAAAGAAGAAAGAATCATTCTAACATTATATTAATCCGACTTCAAACTTTTAACAGGATTCATCAGCGCCGCTTTGCAGGCATGATAGCCAGTGGTGAGCAGGGAAATCAATATCATCAATAACCCTGTTGCTACAAACACCCACCAGTCGATCATTGTTCTGTAAGCATATCGCTGCAACCACTGGTGCATGGCATACCATGCTATAGGAGCCGCTATTAACAGCGCAATGCCTACCAGTACCAGAAAATCCTTCGTCAGCAAACTAATAATCCTCACGACCGAAGCGCCCAGTACCTTGCGAATACCAATTTCCTTAATCCGCTCTTCCGCCATATAACTTGCCAGCCCAAACAAACCAAGACAGGATATCAGCACCGTCAGCACAGCAAATAAGGTAGTTAAACGCGCCACAATAGACATATCCACGAATTTCAATTCATAATCCTTGTTCACAAAATGGTATTCAAACGGATAATCCGGATTATATTTATTAAAGAGTTTTTCTGCTGCCTGCACTTGTTTTACTACATCTCCACCCGCTGCCAGCTTCATATGAATAATATTGAAAAACATATTCTTTGCACCCACAATAATCATCGGATGTGTATGCTCATAAGGAGAGCCAAATATATAATCACCAAATACACCTACTACATGATAATCTGTTTCGAATTCATGCACTACTTCGCCAATAGGATGGGTAAAGCCCATGGCCTTCATCGCCGATTCATTGATGATCACAGCCGTTGAATCAGCCGGATACCTTGCCAGGTCCAGGTCCCGCCCCTGTAGCAGTTGTAGACCTGCTGTGGTGATCAATCCTTCATCCTGTGCGCCGCGTTCAAAATCGGTATTGTCATTAGGATCTTTTCCCCTCCATTTTACGGAGGTCGATGAGCTGAACGGCTCTGTCAGTTGTGACGCCGTACGGGTCACGGAGGTCGCAATACCCGTAGATAACAGCTCATTCTTAAGGGCGCCAAAATTATTATTGAGTGTTGGATTATTCCAGTGATACATCAACAGGTCTCCAGAAAAACCCGCATTCCTGTTACGTGCGTGTTCTAATTGACGGACCACAATCACTGTAGATATAATGAGCGTAATGGCAATACAGAATTGCAATACCACCAGTACCTTACGGTGATTGATCGTGCCATGACCTTTTTTGAAAGTACGTCTGAAGATGCCGGCAGGATGAAAAGAAGAAAGGAAAAATGCCGGATAACTGCCCGCCAGTAAGCCGGTCAGTAGAATAAAACCTACCAGTGTAGCCCAGAATATCCAATTGCCATACGGTAATACAAGTTCCTGATTGATGAGTAAATTGAAGACCGGCAACAAGAGGAATACTGCTATGAGCGCCAATATACCAGCAATGGTCACCACCATAAGTGATTCCAGCAGGAACTGCAGGATGAGAGATTTTTTCTGTGCACCGACTGCTTTACGAATACCTACTTCCTTCGCCCGCTTTTCACTTCGTGCCGTACTCAGGTTCATAAAATTGATACATGCAATCAACAATATAAAACTGGCAATGATGCCAAACAATCTGACTATCTCAATACGGCCACCTGATATCACCCCATTTTCAAAGTTGGAATACAAATGCCATTTACTCATGGGATGGAGGAAAACTTCCGTATCCTCTTTGTCTCCAGTATGTTTTTTCGTAACATCCCTGATCTGTTGATTGATAGCAGCCGCTGTGGTATTGGGTGTAAGTTGAACGAATACATTCACTGAGTTGTTTTTCCAGGAAGCATCTTCATTGCCTGATAAGTAAGCATAATACTTCCATGGGAGCAGGTATTCAAAATTGAATGTACTGTTTAAAGGAAGATCTTTTAAAACACCCGTCACTTTGAACTGATCCTTATCGATTGTTATTATCTGGTCCATCGGATCTGCTGTACCAAACATTTTCTTCGCCATCTTCTCTGTGATCACAATCGATAAAACATCATTCAACACTGTCTCCCGATTCCCCTTTACCAGCGGAAAACTGAACATCGATAAAAAGGACGGATCCACCACAAGTGCCTTTGTAGAAAGTTTCTTTTCGCCTACAGCCGTTACAAACCAGCGGATATCTGTACGGCAGGTGTTTTTTATACCGGCATATTCATCCTTCAGTGCTGCAGCCAATGGATCAGGTACCACATTCCAGCATTGCAGTTTATTATCAAAAGTGCCTCTGTTCCACGCCTGGTATAGATAATCTTTATTCTTATGAAACTTGTCATAGCTGACTTCATTATAGATCCATAAACATATCAGCATACAGCATCCAATACCCAATACTAACCCTGTAATATTGATCAGGGAAAAGGATTTGCTCCGTAGCAGGTTCCTGTATGCTATAATGAAGTAACTTTTAAACATAATAAATGATTTATTCTGCTTTCAGACTCTTTACGGGATTTGTCAATGTCGCTTTATATGCATGATAGCCGGTGGTGATCATAGAAATCATAATGACCAGTACACCTGCGCCTGCAAAGATCCACCAATCTATCCCGATCCTGTAGGCATAACCCTGCAGCCATTGGTGCATGGCATACCAGGCGATAGGGCCTGCTATTATAAATGCAATAACTACTAAAACAATAAAGTCTTTTGTCAGCAATTTGATGATCTTCGCAGTAGATGCTCCTAGTATTTTGCGGATGCCGATTTCCTTTATCCTTCCTTCAGCGATATAGCTTGCCAGTCCAAATAACCCCAGGCAGGAGATGAAGATAGTCAGGATGGCAAACAAAGTAGTCAGTCTCGCTGTGCGCTGCATATCCTCGAATTTCTTTGCATGATCTTCATTTACAAAATGATATTCGAAAGGATAGCTGGGGCAATATTTAGCATAGATCTTTTCTATTTGCTGCACCTGTTTTACAACATCAGCAGCAGGCGCCAGTTTGATATTGAGTATACCCAGTTCTGTAAATTTAGGGCCGGTTAAGAGAACAGGTGCCGCATTTTCGTAGGGAGAGTCAAATATGATGTCGCCAAATACGCCAATCACATGGTATTCTCTGTCATTATCTTTCACGATTTCGCCAATCGGGTTTTTGAAGCCCATTATTTTTAACGCAGTTTCATTCAGGAGTACAGCTGATGAGTCAGACGGAAAGTTAACTAAATCAATGTCGCGTCCCTGTATCAATTTCAGTCCAGCTGTTTTCACTAATCCGCCATCTTCTGCTTTTCGCTCGAATATGGTATTATCTTTCTCCGGCTTACCTCTCCAGAATATTCCCCACGTAGAACTATATTGTTGTGTGAGTTTGGCATTGGTAGCGGTGACAGAAGATGCTAACCCGGCTGCTATCAACTCGTTTCTTACTACATCGCGGTTCTTCCATAATTCTGCATTCAATGAATGGTACATGACCAGATCACCTGTGAAACCGGCATTCCGGTTACGCGCATAGTCTAACTGGCGGATTACAATCACCGTAGATATAATCAATATAATAGAGATACAGAATTGCAATACCACTAATACTTTACGTGGACTGACAGCACCTTTCAGCTTTTTGAACGAGCCCCTGAATATACCGGCAGGATTGAAAGAGGAGAGGAAGAATGCAGGGTAACTGCCTGCCAGCATACCTGTAAATAGAATGAAGGCAACCAGTACCGTCCAGAAAAGAATACTATTATAAGGTAGTGTAAGTTCCTGGTTGATCAGGTGATTGAAGGCTGGTAATATGATGAAGACAAGTATGATGGATAGTATGCCGGCGATGGTGGTGAGCAGAATAGATTCTATGAGGAACTGACTGATCAGTGATTTTTTCATAGCGCCAACTACTTTCCGGATACCGACTTCTTTCGCACGTTTTTCACTACGTGCAGTACTAAGGTTCATGAAATTGATGCAGGCGATCAGGAGTATGAAAATGGCAATGAAGCCGAACATTCTTACAATTTCAATACGACCGCCAGCGATTTTCCCATCTTCAAATTTGGAATATAAGTGCCACTTACTCATGGGATGGAGGAACACATCAATGGGCATTTCTCCATTGGAGTGTTTTCTGGTTACATCCTTAATACGGGCATCCATGGTAGCTTCAGCTACGTTGGGTGCCAGCTGAACAAAAGTATATATGCTGTTATCACCCCAGTACTGGCCATCGTATCCTTTGGCTTTCAGGTAGAACCAGGACAGGAGGTATTCAAAATCAAATGTGCTGTTGATAGGCAGGTCTTTTAGTACCCCGGTTATTTTGAAATTTTGACCGTCAATACCAATCATTTTGTCGATGACGTCGGTGGTACCAAACATTTTCTTCGCCATCTTTTCTGTTACCACCATCACATACGGATCACTCAGCAAGGTGTTGATGTTCCCTTTCAGTAAAGGAAAGGTGAACATATTCAGGAAGGTCGTATCTACAAACATGCCCTTTGAAGAAATCTTTTTTTCACCTGCTACTGTTACAAATGTAGTATAAGAAGTACGGCAGGTATTTGCAATACCCGGATAATCCTGTTTGAGTGCAGCAGCCAGTGGTTTGGGAGTCGCATTCCAGCAGAATAGTTTACCGTCAAGGGTAGTGCGGTTATAGGCCTGGTAGATGGTAGCGCGGTTCTGATGAAACTTGTCAAATGTTACTTCATTGTAGATCCACAGGCAGATGAGCATGCAACAGGACATTCCCATTACAAGGCCGGTGATATTAATAAAGGAGAACGTCTTTGTTCTTACCAGATTTCTAAATGCAATTTTGAAGTAATTTTTGAACATGCTAAATTATTCAGTCTGTACGGTTCGCTTCAAAGGCAATGCCGGATCATAAATTGCTAAAAATCAGATAATTATTTCCATAGTTTGCAGGGGATTTGTCCGGTTGCGGACAAATACTGTACAATAATGATACATATTTTTATATTTTAGAGTCATGTTGTACCCACGTTTGAGAACGCTATTGATATGCCTATTGGTGAAGGTTGGGGGGCAGGAAGATATTGATTATGCAAAATCGAAAATTGCAGAATTGAAGTAACAAAAAGGCCACGCAATTTGCGTGGCCTTTTTGTTTATTGCTTTACTATCTTTTTAATAGTTCTTTGATCACCCTGTTGGATCATGATGAAATATACGCCGGCAGGTAGTTTGGCGATATTCATATTATAGACCCTGTCAGTAGTGGTCACGGTGCGATACTTCGTACCACTCATGTCGCCCATACTGATATAGGTTTTTTGTTCACTTGCAGGCAATGTGATAGTTAAGTGATCGTGAGCAGGAACAGGGTATAAAATAATATCCTGCAACTTACTGTTGGTCGCCACTGTTTTTAGTGCGCTGCTGCTGCCACTATACACTTCCAGTTCATATAATGAATAGCCATAGGCAGAGCCACGGGCAGTACCGTAAATGCGTACATATCTGCCGGTAGCAGATAAGCCGGTGTGATCGTTGGTTAAACTGGTATTTCCTGCAACTGTTTTTACCGTGGTCCAGTTGGTATTATCAGCAGATACCTGTACAAGGTAGTCTTTTGCATAAGCGGCTTCCCAGATCAGTTTTACTTCACCAATGGAATAGCTGCTGCCCAGGTCTACCTTGATCCATTGTGGATCAGCATAGAGGGTAGAAGACCAGCGGGTAGCCGTATTGCCATCTACTGCATAATTGCCTTCCAGGCCAGTGGCTTCTACAGAAGAGGTAGAGGTTGTTTTGTTCAATGCCAGGTTAGGATTGTTAGCATTTGTTCCATATACTTCCAGCTCATATAATGAATAGCCATAGGCAGAACCACGGGCAGTACCATAGATACGTACATATCTGCCGGTGGCGGATAAACCGGTGTGATCGTTGGTTAAACTGGTATTTCCTGCAACTGTTTTTACCGTGGTCCAATTGGTATTATCAGCAGATACCTGTACAAGGTAATCTTTTGCATAAGCCGCTTCCCAGGTCAGTTTTACTTCAGAAACAATGTAGGAGCTACCCAGGTCTACAGTGATCCACTGCGGATCAGCATAGAGGGTAGAAGACCAGCGGGTGGTGTAACTACCATCCACAGCGTTGGAACCAACGAGGGAGGTAGTAGAACTTTCAGTAGAGGATACGGTCACAGTTTTGCCGAGTGCGATATTCGTACCATTGTTGGTGGATCCGAAATCATCCGCAGTACGCATGTTATTACGGATAAAAACACCGGCCTCTTTGAGTTGGCTGGTGGTCCAGGTGTTACCAGAACAGGTGCCACTGTTCCATACAGCGCCACTATAAGGGTTGTCGCTGAAGTTCCAGTTCGTCCAGCTGATTTTTTTGCTTTTGCACAGATCCATATAACGTTGACTCATGGTGAGGTCATTGGCGCCATCGCCGGAGGCTTCCTGTGTACCGAATTCGGTCACGAAAACCGGCAGGCGGTCAGATGCCCAGTCCAGGTGATTGATGTAATAATCCTGGTGGCTTTTTGCATAGAAGTGAAAGCTATACATCACATTTGCATAGCTGAGTGGATTGTCGAGGATCTCCTGGGCCGTACTGCCTTCTGAGAGACCTAATGAAGACCATCCTCTGGTTCCTACGCAAATGACAGCGTCATTGTCGATGCCTCTGATGAGTGGAATGATCTGATCAGCGTAGTTCTTGATGGTAGCCCAGGTCACGCCGTTTGGTTCATTGCATATTTCATACAAAACGTTGTTGTAGTTTTTGTAGGTGTTGGCAATATCGGTGAAGAAGGTTTTGGCTCTGTCGGTGTTGTAATTTGGATCACCGGGAGTCAGGATGTGGAAGTCGATGAGGGCGTAAAGGCCACGGGCAGTGACTTTGTCTACATAGCTCTTAACGAGGGAGGTGTAGTAGGAGGGATTGGTTTCGTAACCACCTTCCTGTACGTACATGGCGATGCGTACGATGTCTGCTCCCCAGTCGCTTTTGAGGGTATCCAGGGAGGCGTCGGTAATACAGCCTGCGTACCATTGGATACCGTGGGTGCTCATGCCTCTGAGTTGAATAGGGTAACCGTTCTGGTTACAGAGTTTGGTGCCGGTTACTTTCAACTGGCCATTGAGTGATACGGGTGTTTGTGCGTAGGTGAAAGCTGCGAGGAGCAGGTTAACCAATAAGATGATTGTTCTTTTCATTTAGGTTATTTTGATGGATAAGGGATATCTATTATGGTTTTTAATGATATGGGAAGAAAAAACCTATATAGGATATGCCTTGGTACAGTGTTTATGAGGCTTTTAATTGATAGGGAAAGAAAAAGCCGCATTGGTTTATCGGGTCAAATATAGAAAAATTTTGATAGGGGAGAAGGGTTGGGAGGATAAAGTATGTAAGTGTTTGATTCTATTAAGGATAGAAGGGGATGAGGGTGTGCAATAGAAAAGATTCATAAATAATATAAAAGGTGAGCAGCATGCTCACCTTTTATATTATTCTTCATCATCGCCGATGAATTTTACACCCCATTTCTTTTCATTATAATCTCTGCGGGAATCGAGATACGCACATAACTGTCTCATATCCCCATTAAACCGGTCATGCATCTGCTCCCGGATTTTTCTTACTTCGCCTACGCAGTCGTAGCCGGGTATAATTTTTGGTTTCATAATGTTATGGATTTAAAATTTCCTGAGGAGTTCGAATTTTAATATTTCTATACCCCATTTTTTGATTGATATAATTAAAAAGTTCAATCTTCTCTTTATTTACAATGTGCTTAAAATTCCAGCTAGCCAGTATATCTGCACCATGCAACGTAGCCATTGCCACATGATAAGCATCACTTAAACTCTTGTACCCTAATGCGCCTGCTTCAACGTACATCATACCTAATTGTTCTGCTTTAACAGTTTGTTTAACTTCTACCTTAAATAGTTTTGGCACTTTGGTGACCTGTTTTTTTACCTCTTCTCTGGCGTCATTCAATTCCTCCCTTACCAATTCTGAAATCATCATCTTCTTCTTCCCCCTCTTAAACTCATTAAATAACCCCAGAATTGAATCCGAAAATTCATTCTCAAAACACCCCCCAAACACAGAGGTGTCTACATAAACTGTATTCATAAAATTATGGTTTTTTTTCTGGGCAACAAACCATCAAATTCCCCGTGGAGAAGGGAATGAGCATGATATTCACAAATTTGTGGGTAACAAACTCAATATTGTAAACGTATGTCCTTTAATGATAGATCTACTATTAATTTACGAAAAAATGATTTAAAAAAATATAGGTATCACCTTCAAAAAATTTTCTACCCTCCCCTTTAATTGCTTCACCGCCTTATACACCTGCTGCTTAACCGTTTTATCAGAAATATTCAACAACTCTCCAATAGACTTATGCGACAACTCCTGTTCACGACTCATCAAAAATATTTCTCTCATCTTAGGCGGCATCGCCTCAATCTCTCTTTCTATCACCGCCGCCAGTTCTTTTTCGCGCAGTAGCTCATCGGCGGTATAACCGCCTGCTTCCATATAAGTTCGAATACTATCCAGGTATTTGTCTACGACCTTCTGGTGTGTAAGATGATTTAATATCCGGTTACGAACGCTGGCATATAAATAACCTGAAAGTGATTTTGCCCCTGCTGCCCCGGCTCTTTTTGTCCAAAGCATGAGAAACACCTCTTGGATCACATCCTCCGCCTCAGCCCGGTCTTCCAGCATATTATAGGCATGCCTGAACAGTATTTCACTATATCTCTCATAAATGACGGTATAGCTCGCCTGGCTCCCCGCCGAAAGTAGCTGCAGCAATTGATGGTCTGGTAATAATTCTAGTTCAATATCAGGTTTTGCCAAGCTGGTAGTGTTAAATGAACAAGGTCGAAAGAAAAGTATAAAAAATAACTAAATAAAAAAAGGTGTATCATAGATTAATATGATACACCTGTGAAATAGGGAAAAATAGGAGGATAAACTAATGTATATATTCTGCCAGTTTGCTGGTCAGTTCCGGACCTCTCAGGTTCTGGGCTATGATTTTGCCTTCAGGGTCAATGAGGTAATTCTGCGGTACAGCACGAATGCCATACAATACAGCCACCTCGTTCTGCCAGCCTTTCAGATCGGAAACATGCACCCATGGCAGGCCATCCGTCTCAATCGCTTTGATCCAGGCATTCCGGGTTTGCTTATCATCCAGTGAAACTGCCAGCACTTCCATGCCTTTTTCTTTGAATACCCCATAAGCCTTTTTCAGATTGGGATTTTCCTCCCTGCACGGGTGGCACCAGCTGGCCCAGAAGTCTACCAGTACATACTTTCCCCTGTAGTCGGAGAGTTTGATGAGCTTACCGTTTACATCAGGCTGCTCAAATTCAGGGGCAGCAAGCCCAACCTGAATTGTGTGAGTGGCTACTATGCGGGATTTCATCTCCTTGCCTGGAGTAGTGGTACGTACTTTTTCACTCAGGCCGTTATATAAAGTCTCTACTTCACTCATAGGGGCTCTGTTCGCTACATCTGTCAGCGCAACGATGGAAAAGTAAGAATCAGGATGAGCGCTTATGAATTTTCTCTCTTTCTCACGCATGGCAGCAAATTTGCTGTCGTATTTTTTGCGAATGGCGGGAATCGCTCCTGTATCTGCTGTACTCATCTCCTGATTGGCAGAATCGATAATATTCATAAACCCTCCACCTATTTGTGACAGAAATGCGGCATATGCCTTTTGGGTGGGTGACCCGGTTACCGTTGCTTTTTTAAGAGAATCCTTTACCGCCACTTTGTATGTTTCATTCGTCAGGTAAAAATAGAACCGGTCTCCTATATTTAATACCCAATAGCTCCCCTTGTTTTCATGGTCAAATACCATGCGGGCATAAGACAATTCCTTCACACTACCCTTAAATGCAAACTGCCCATCTTTTACGGCAGTGGAATCCATCAATAATTTGCCTTCGGATTGGTAATTCAGATATACCTTACACCCATTTTTAGCGACAGGCGCTGTTCCCTGAATATTGAAGGTCTTTTGTTGTGCTACGCCTATTACTGGTAGCAACAAGAATAATATGAATTTATGCATAGTGAATGATTTTAAAAGTTATGGACGCCATGCGATATCGACTGGCTTTCCGGGAATTCCTGTAATTGTTTTTGTCAGCACCCCATATTTACCTGTGCTGATATCCATATAATAGAGTGAGTTGCCAGCTCCTGCAATGAGCGTATCCTGATCGTCGGAGAGCTTGATCATGCTTACTGTGTTTTCACCGAATGAAGTTTCCAATGCACGTACTTCCTGATTTAAAGGATTATATCGATACACCTTTTCTCCTGATGCGATATAAAGTACCCCATTGATTGCGGCCTGCCATTTGGTATCTTCATTGATCAGGCTTTGCTGGATGAAAGCGCGCTTTTGAACCGGCGTAAAGGTGTAAGGACTATTCGTGAAACTTACGGTGAACTTTAATTCGTATACTATGCCATCAGCACCTTTAAGATAGGCATAGCAATCCCCGCTATTTATCTGCTCCATATGTATCAGTGACAGGCCTACATTCGTAGGATCAAAAGCCGTCGTACTGGTAGTCGTATACTGCGTGCCATAATAATAAGGCGTGCCGCTGATGCGTACAAACTGTTGCTTATCCTTGTCAAAGCCTATATAAGAATAAGACCCATTGATCAGGGTAGAAATAAAGGAAGGCGCCAGATTATAAGTGCCGGCAGCATAATCACCGAACATCCCGAAGGAGGTTGCCTGATTCCACGTAGTGGTATAACCTGAATAGAACTTGTCATTCACAACACCCACCAGACTACCCCTGTTACCCTGCTGGAAAGATCCCACTACAATACTATCCGGTGCAGAAAAGAAATTACCTGCCAATGTATTCGGATAAGTCGGATCATCCTGCAGACTACTTACATTCAGTCGGACACCACCATTTTTACATATGATCCAGTAACCCAGCGCCATATCTCCCTGCACCTGGTCTTTCATATAATACAACTGCAATGGATCCGGTGGCAGACTATGCCCATTCACGGTTTCATAGATATTGGGTTTTACTTCTCCACCAGTTGTAATGAATGAGAGTTTCGATACACCATTATCTACACTCAGCACTGTCGTACCAGCAGTGAAATCCGTCACCCCCTGTATCTGGAATGCATAAAAATACCTGATACCATTGTTCTTGTCGTACACAGAAAGCCGGGCCGAATATAAATTGGCCTGTAAACCAAAGAGCATACGCATGGAAGAACCTGTGAAATACAGGAAACCTGTTTCACTCTCCGGGGCACTGATCCGCCATTCCAGCACCAGCGAATCACTATTGCCAATGGTTACCTTTGGTGTGATGATAAGACTATCGCCCACTACTGCATTGTAGATAGAATCCAACCCACTGACCGTAGGTGTAAGCGGCATATTTATATCATAATTGCCTTTGTCCTTATAACACGCTGTCAGGAGCAAAAAACATATTATTGCTGTCAGATGATTTTTCATATTAATTGACCTCCTTGCCGTTTTCGTCAATGAAATAATATTTACCAGCCGCTGCATTCCAGCGCAGCAATATCTTCCTCGCAGGATTCTCTATGCTATAGAAATAGTAGTCATCTCCACTGGCTTCCAATACATATCCTTTAGTCGGATTATTAGCTACCCATTTGAAAGGATCATTCAGCATAGCCGTGAGCAGATTGACCAGGTAGAGATTGCGGGGTGCATCAAGACCGTTGGTGGTAAGAGTGGTCACACCTGATACGATCAGGAAGAGCTGATGTTTGGTACGGGAATAGTAACTACCCAGCCACATATCCCACCAGTTTGGCTTTTCGAGCATAGCGGAGAAGACGATCTTCGCTTTCAGGAGATTACTGCCATCATCGGCAGTCGGGATCTCAATGCCGAGATCATTGGTAGCTTTTAGCTTGATCATTAAAGAGACCGATTCACTTTCCAGATCAGATACATTGTAGATGATTACTGGAATGGATGCCCTGCCTGTATCTGCACGAAGTGTGTAAGTGGATTTCAAAGGTTCATAATGTACACCTGCCTGTGCTGTAGAGGAATCTGTTTCTACATAGGCACTGTATGTTCTGTCCTGATTGACCTGAATACCTGCCAACTGCACGGGCAACCAGATCGTATCCTGCGAAAGGGTAGGTGTATAGGCAAAAGTATATACAATGCTATCCTTATCCCCGCTGCTCAGATCGAAATGGATATTGGCTGCATGATCATAGTGTAGTTCTTCTGCTTTCTTACATGCTGCAAATAGACACATCAGCAGGATGATATATATCGCTTTCATGGTGTCGTCTTTTTTATCTTCCGCCATAAAGAATCTCATCGTTTGGAAGTGGTAATACAAATATTTTGTCTGATGCAGGAATGCTGCTACCGTTCTGGCTCGCAATGTCGTGGTTCAATCTTTTGTACATGTAAAAGATCTGTCCTTCCGCATACCATTCTTTGCGGCCATCTTTCAATAACGCTGTATTCAGATCTCCTGTGACAGGGCTGCCAATGCCCCTGTGGGTGCGTACTGTATTGAGATAATCAGCATTAGAAGTACACTCTGCTGCGATGTAGTACATCTCACTCAGCCGTATGGCCGGTGCCATCATGTAATGCAGGTTCGCATCAGTGGCTGTATTGTCTGTATTATGGAGATACTTGGTAATGTTCAGTGTATTGGAAGTTGCACCACTGCTGGACACAAACCACTCTTTATAACGAAGATCATCCGCACCTGCGCCACCGGTTTCGTAGATGGTTTGACCTGCATTTTCAGAGAGATGTATACCACTGGTGCTACTCAGGAAAAAGGAATTCTTGTAGGTCGTGGCCATTGAAGGAATGTACCAGCCGAACACCAGTTCCTTATAAAGGATACGATCTTTTTTATCATCATCTACGGCCAGAAAATCAGTGTTGTTTGTCCAGGGAAATTTATTAGAGTTGATCACTTCCAGTGCATTCGTAAGTGCATTGGTTTTATCATTCTTATAAAGGTATACCCTGGCCAGTGTACCGCATACCGCATAGTAGTTCAACCGGTGACGGCGGTCCTGCAGAAATAGTTCCGGATTGCTTTCTTCCGTATTCAGGGTCGTATCACTTTCAGTAGGATAGCCTACTATATATGCCTTGCTGATAATGGGATCTATAGCCAGCAAATCCTTTGCACGCTTCAGGTCGTCGATGGCAGAGTCCAGTACAGCACCTACTGTAGACATAGGTGTGATATCCTTTGAATATTTGGTGACGTAAGGAATACCTGTAGCTGAAGTCGTGACAGGCGCAAACAGGCGCAACAGATCAAAGTGAATATAAGCTCTGAGTGCGAGTGCTTCCCCTTTAATCAATGCATAGTTATTACCAGTAAATATCTTTTGTTTACTATCGATATTGGCCAGCAGCAGATTGCAGTTGGCAATGGCATTGTACAACCCCTGCCAGATATTGTCTTTCCTGCTGATGAAGTCAGCATCTGTGTAAATGTAGTTGCTGGTCTTCAGATAATAATACGCATCATTGTCTGTAAGGGTATAGTTTTGCGCCAGTACTTCCGGCGTGCCTACAGTGAGTTCTTTGCCATAAAGAGATTCCTGTGAGCATTTGGTATACACCCCGATCAGTGCCTCCTGAAAACCTTCTTCTGTTGAATATAAAACCTCGTCAGAGATCTCACTTTCCGGTTGTATATCCAGCCATTTTTTACAGGAGGTAAATGTAAGGGCCAGTATTAATGTTGTTATTAGTAGTCGCATGATAATCAGAATTGGGCTTGTAATGAAAAGGTGATGCTACGCGCAAAGGGATAGTCAATCCCTCTTTCCTGCTCTACTGATGACCAGCGCAAAATGTCATTGGCCGTCATTCCCAGTCGTACCATTTTTTTTACTACACGCAGGTCATAAGAGCAATAGATAGATTGCAGAGACAGTACGTTGTTTGGCTGAATAAAACGGGAGGATACCTGTGTCTGTCCCCAGTCTGAAATACTTTTGTAAAATGTTTTATCTCCCGGTTGCTTCCATTTCTCTGCAAATACACGACTGTCTACATTGTACCGGGGATTGGCATTTTCTACCCTGTCTACCAGTGTCTGGTTGTACATGTCTCCACCGAACTCTGTCTGGAAGTTGATACTCATCATGAATTTCTTATAATGAAATGAACCACCAAATGAACCTTGTGCAAATGGGGTGGCATCGCCAACTACCCTTACATCACGGGCATCCCATTGGTAGGTAAGTGTACCATCCTGTTTTACAAATATCTCTTTCCCATTTTCCGGGTCAATACCCAGTGAGCGTACAGCATAGATCGCATCATATGATTGCCCCTCTTTGTAACGGAGCAATGGTACCCCT
The DNA here is from genome assembly GCF_001975825.1 of [Flexibacter] sp. ATCC 35208. GTDB lineage: Bacteria > Bacteroidota > Bacteroidia > Chitinophagales > Chitinophagaceae > Chitinophaga. The sequence goes on along the minus strand of NZ_MTKN01000012.1, from coordinate 80,733 downwards.
TTATAATTGCTGTTATTCTCCTGTTCCTGGTTAACTTTGTTGTTATAGGCTTCCAGTGAATTGGAAATGCGGACGATCTTGTTGGTATTGTGTACAAGGTTAGCATAGACATTTATACCCCAATTCCTGTTTTGTACCACCACAGCCCGCATACTGAGTTCAATCCCTTTATTCTCCATGTCTCCCAGGTTTTCTTTGTAGGAACTAAAACCTGTTGAAGGAGCGATACTGATATCCGCCAATAGGTCCTTTGTAAGTTTATAGTACACACGGGGAGAAAGGAAGATCCTGTCATTGAAGAGACCGAGATCGAAGCCGAAATCTGTGCTGCGTGTTTTTTGCCATCCCAGGTTTTTATTGCCGTAATTATCAACGGTAGCGCCTATGCCGGAGGAGTACCAGTTATCCTGATCATATGTATAGGTTGTGCGGGAGAGATAAGGACTGAATTGCACAGAGCCGGTAAGACCTGTTGTAAAACGAAGCCTTAACTGGCTGATAGCAGGATTGCTGAACCAGGCTTCCTTATGCAGGTTCCAGCCTACACCCAAAGACCAGAAAGGTGCCAGTCTGTTGTCCGTACCAAATTTAGAAGAACCGTCTGTACGCACAGTGGCATCCATCAGGTACCTGTCTTTATAAGAGTAGTTCGTACTGATAAAGTCGCCAAACAATCTTGACCTTTCTATATTGCTACTGGGGTGGGCACCTTCTGCATACCCTTTGGCAAAACCTACGCTGGTAAAACGATCATTGGGAAAGCCTATCGCCGTAAAAGAAGAATAGTCGGAAAATTCAGTTCTGATATTCGCACCTGCTACAAGGTTGATGCTATGTTCGCGGATTTGCTTTACATAGTTCAGGCGAATGTTTCCATCCCAATAAGTTTCTTTTGTTTTACTACTGGTATAAGAACCTTTCTGATCCGTCTCAGAGGCCGCATAGAAATAAAATTCATTGGCCAGCGGGGAGAGAAAATTATCGCCATTGGTTTGTCTGTTCGTAAAACTCATCTGACCACGTACGCGAAGTCCTTTGGCAATTTCAAACTCCGCAGCAAAGTTGTCAATGATCTCGTTATAGTTGTTATTATTAAAACTGCTAAGGGTGGAGTTGTACAATGGATTCAGCACATAATCATATTGGTAAGCGCCTCCTGTACCATTGCGGTCACTCCATGTTTCCAGTTCACGGAGCATATTCCCGTTATCATCTGTAATGCGGTAGTAAGGGTTGGTTTTTACATAATCTGAGAAACTGCCATAGGGAGATTCTTTTGCCTTTACCTGTGTAATGGTCAGCTCATTCTGGAATTTAATTCTATTGCTGAGGTTATAGCTAAAATTCATGCCGCCGGAATACTGATCACGGGAAGAGCCTTTCATCACACCGGGTCTGGTTTGATAGCGAAGGTCGATGCCATACCTGAAATTCTCGGCACCACCCTGCAGGTATACCCCATGCTTCTGGCCAACGGCCGTGCGCAGTGGTTGTGAGAGCCAATAGGTATTCACACCGCCGACTACATTTTTCAATTTCTCGTAATACAAAACATCCAGGTTATCCTGTGGCACTTTTTGCTGACCGGCATCGTACACGCCTGCCAGCTGTTCGTACTGTAGTTTTTGTGTCGCATTCAATACATGATAATCTGTAAGGTCCGGACTATTGATATTGGTTTCATGATTATAAGTAACCTGCAATTTCCCATTGGCAGGTACTTTGGTCGTAATGACCAATACCCCGTTTGCCGCGCGGGAACCATAGATGGCGGTAGCTGCCGCATCTTTCAGCAACGTAACGGAGGCAATGCGGTTCATATCAAGATCAAATACTTTTTCGAGACTCACTTCGTAACCATCCAGGATGAAGGCCGGCAGGTTCACAGAGCTGGTGATGTTATCCCTTCTGAGTATGCCATCGCTACCGGTGGGCAGGGCAGATGATCCTCTTACATTGATCACTGGCAGACTATTCGGATTAGAACCATTGAAATTGTTGTTGAGTATTTTAAAGGAAGGATCTACCATCTGCATACCCTGCAACAGATTTTGCGGACTCAGTTCTTTCAGCTTTTCACCACTTACCACCACAGCAGTACCTGTGTAGTTGTCGCGATGTATTTCCTGATAACCGTTCACCACTACTTCATTCAGACCGATTTTGGCATCTTCGAGTACGACATTGAGTTTGCCGTTTTTAGCCTGTCCCGCTTTATATACAGCAGGTTGGTAACCAATAAAACTAAAGGAGATGGGGGCATCCTCATTAGTGATCTTAATTTTAAATTCTCCATCATTGCTAGTCTGGTATACTTCATTCTGTACCCTGATGCTTACACGGGGCAGGGGTTCACTGAGCCGGTTTCGTACCGTACCGGTTATTTCCCGCACAGTATCCTGTACATTGGATGGGGTCGTGGCCCTGATCACGACTGTTTTGTCTACAATATGCCAGTTGAGCGGCATGCCTTTTAAAAGTTGTCCCAAAGCTGTTTCCAGGCTTACATTTTTGAATGCTACATCTACTTTTCCAAGTTTGCGGATGTCCTTGTTATTGTAAAAAAAAGTATAGCCTGTCTGATTGCTGAGTTGATCAAACGCCTGATCGAGAGGAATGTTTTTGGCTGAGATAGTGACCTGTGCATAGGACTGAATACTTACAAAAATGAGTACCAGGATTACTGAAATGCTGGTACACAGCGATTTCCGGCTAATAAAGATTTTAGCCCCAAGATTAAAATGCATACTTTTGGTTGATTTTAATAAAAGCATAGCCAGTTGCTATCCGGCCCATCGACATGCGGGATAGCAAGGCATTGTTTTCTGCTGGTAAGTGTTGCTTCACTTACCAGCTTTTCCTTCGTTGTGGTACGCGAGAAATCAGATAAATAAAATATTTATCACGGTGGACGAAATACGATTTTCATGTAGTTAATTAATTAGTATACGATTAATTGCCGGCCATTCATTTTAAAGTTGATTCCTGATAGTTTTAAGATCTCCAAAACCCTCCCCAGTGGTTTATCCCTCGGTATTTGTCCATTAAATTCATCTCCTTTTCGTTCTGATTGGTAAGTCACTTCTATATCGTACCAGCGTTGCAGCTGGTTCATGACGGTTTGTAAACTGGCATCTTTGAAGTAAAACAGGCCGTTTTTCCAGGCTGTCACTACTTTTAGATCAGATCGTGCTACCTGTATGCCTTCAGGTGAAAAATGAGCCTCAAAACCTGGTTTTAACAGCGTCTCGTTTACTTTGACTGCACCAGATACCAGGGCAGTCTGGATAGCGCTTTCATCTGCATAGGCCATAATATTAAATTCAGTACCCAGTACTTGTACTGTCTGTTGCCGGCTCTTTACAATAAAGGGTTGTGTGCCTTTTTCAACTGCGAAGTAGGCTTCACCATCCAGTTCCACCTGTCTGTATTCCCCTTCAAAATGGTCGGGATACTTTAGTTTAGTGGCGGAATTAAGCCATACCTGGGTGCCATCCGGCAGGGTGATCTGGTATTGACCACCTTTGGGGGTGATCAGTTGCATGTATTGTACGCCAATATTTGTGTTGGTGACCTCATTTCCATCCTTATAAATCACCTGTTTCCCTTTGACCACAATGCCCTGTTGCTGGCTGTTCAGCGTTATTTGCCGCCCGCTGGCCAGTTGCAGAACGGCATGATTGCCACCGGGACGAATAGTGTCAATGTGGTTGACCAAAGGCTTTTCTACCGGGTTGACTGTATGGAAGAATAAGATCCTGACTGCAAACAATATGGCAACAGCAGCAGCAACGAGCCGGGGCCAGATGTTAACCTTCTTTGGTAAAGGAAGCCTGTTCCCAATACGTTGCAGGCTCTCCTGCACATCGTCAACAGGGGCAGATGGTTTAGCCGCCTCCATATTATACCAGGATTCCAGCATCGCTTTTTCTTCATCAGATATAGTGCCCGCCTGATATTTTTCAAGTAATTCGATCAGTTGTTTGTTTTCCTTCATTTGTGGTGGTATATGTTAAAGACAAGAAAGGATTGAAAAGGTCATATCCGTTTTTGAAAAAAAAATTTCGTTTTGCGTAAATAAAATTTCCGATTGGCGCATCTCGTCTATGTAGATTTCCTCATTTTTGCGGCAAAATTTCAACCTAGATGAAGAAACTTACCCTCAGTATTGCGCTGCTATTGTGCGCATTTTTTGCATCCGCCCATGCTGTATGGATTGAAACCGCTTTGAAAGGCACAAAGAATAAGGCGCAGGACGTACGGGTGTTCCTGGGAGAATATGCCGCTAATGAAAGGGATTCAGTCAGCAACTGGTTTAGCAATATGAAGGATGTTAAACTGTTTGTGACCACACCTGCTGGCGCCCGTGAGGAAATCTCCCTCAAAGCAGACGGCAGAAGTCTGGCCGGTCAGTTTACCCCTGCTACAGAAGGTACTTATACCTTAGCTATCAGTCATACTGTCGAAACAATATACGGAGAAACGAAGATTGAATACTATGCAACTGCTACTGTAGTTGTTGGTAAAGAGAGTCCTTCTCAGTTGTCGGCCAGTACATTGCTGTCTGTCGTACCTGGTGCCGAAGAGCCTAAAGGCTTTGGGAATGTGCCATTGACAATATATAAAGGTAAAGCACCTCTGGCAGATGCAAAGGTAGAAGTGATTTCTCCTGATGGTTGGGTGAAGGAGTTAAAGAGCGGACAAAATGGAGTGGCTAACTTTACACCTTTACAGGCAGGACAGTACCTGGTGGAAGCTTCTTATAATGAGAAGTCTGAAGGTACGCACCACGATAAACCTTATAAATCAGTCGTGCACATTGTAACCCACAATGTGAATGTGAAGAAATAAATCATACATAGCAGTTTGATAAATGAAATGGTCTGGAGTTTTTCCAGACCATTTTTAATTGTGGAAATTTTAATTTGGCGAAGCACCTAAGCCTGCAATAGCCTGATCCAGCCATGCCATTCTGTTATGTAGCCATGTCTTCATGTAAATCACCTCATTATCGTACGAGCCCCAGATAGCATAGTTCGGAAAGGTGTAATTGTATAGTGTATTATACTTGTTGTTGTTCTCAATCACGGACCATTTCAGATCGGTAGCATTCTTATTAATAAAGGCCAGAATATCATTTTCCTTTGCTTTAAAATAGAGCCACCGCTCTTTTACTTTGTCTACGAATGCGGGGTCTTCAAAGAGCCGGGAGATCCAGATGGCATTCTTTATCCAGAAACCAGTGTAGTCCTGGTTATTATTATAATATACATTCCCAAGGGAAATGTCGAAATCCCAGATAGGTCCCATCTTTAATTTACCACCAGGTTTCAGGTTCATGTAACAACTGGAATAAAAAATGGCATCATTGTTCTTTGTAATTTCATTTACCAGGTACCAGTCAACAAAGCTGTTTACATCCAGGTATTTGTTGTATCCTTCTACAGAATCCGTGAAGTTAGGGCTGTAGAGTGCTACTTCGGCCATGTACACAAACTGATGGATGTAATTATATTTCGCATCGCCTGGTGTGACAACCGGATCTTTGATAGTGCAGGTCATGCCCATTGTCTGGAAGTAGATATCGTCTGCCGCCAGTCTGTTCAGCTGGTCTATTTCCAATACATAACCATTGTCACCTACGTTAACCCGGTTGGTACCTGCTTCGATCTTTTCCATGACCTGATAGGTGCCGATGTACACTTCGTTCAGGAATACTTCTGCAAAGTGGCCGTGGGGTGTCCAGTCCTGGTTACTCAATTGACCCATGTAATAGGCAGTTGCATTGCGTAGCATGGTCTTGTCAAAATAGTTAGCGATCAGGAGCCAGTCTTTTGCTTTAGGTTCACCGAGTACAGAAGTCTTGCTGTCGAATTTGATCTTGTAGGGATTTTTGGGATTGCCCCAGGTGGTGCAGCCATGGCCCTTTATCTGCATTTTTGCTTCTCCAAGATCGGCGTATTGGCCGGCACCGTCGATAGTGACCGAACCTTTGACATAAGTATCTTTAGAGGTGATAGCTGCTTCGGTTTGAATTTTGATGACAGGTAATCCTGTAAAGTTAACCAGGTTGACGGTGTAGTTTGATTTAGCACCGTCAGTACTGGTGATTGTGTAGGTGAGTGGCTTTTTAAAGTTCTGTGGAGTAACGCCGCTGGTTTGCAGGCTGTCATTGACTGTGACGGTGGCGCCCTCGCTCTCGAATGATGGAATTAAATTACTTAGATTGGAATAATATGGGATTCTGCCTGTGATCGTATTTCCACTGATGGTCATATTGATCGTGTCATTCAGGTAGAGTTGGTTTTGGGCGGTGTCAAACCAGAACCGGTAGAAGTTGTTTGCTGCTGCGACCTGCGAGAATGTCTGGACAATGATTTCTTTTTTACAGGAATAACTGGCAGTCAGAATAAGGAATAGCATAACATGCCTTTTTTGTAAAAGCTGTGGTCTTTTCATGTGGATGGAGGTTATGGCGTAAATAGTTCGGAAATGGTAATTTGGGATTCTTAGGGGGCGAATTTACTGTAATTATTTGAAAATCCAATATTTATGAAAGTCTGCTAATCATGCAGGACTTAGTTTATCTGTGCTAAAATAGCCTGATAGTACTTTTCAACAGCATTTTCTCCATAGGAGAGATACAGGTAAGGCTCTATCAGTTCCAGTTCCATCAACACAAAATGACCGTTGACCATCAATCCATCTACACGGGCATACAGACAATCCCTGGCATATTGTGCTACATAAGTCGCTGCATGGGCGATTTCCTCTTCGGAAGGGTAGAGGGGATCGATAGATCCGCCATAGATCTGTTGTACCCTGAAGTCGCCTGCTTTTGGTTTTTTCAGAATAGTATGGCTGTACTGACCATTGAAGAAGGTATAGGACCATTCTCCATTCTGAACTTCATTCATCAATGGTTGTACAATGTAATCACCATCCGTCAGTAAAGCTACCACCTTGTCATAGCAGTCCGCCGCTTCATCTTTGTGCACCACAATAGTATTTTTAGAACCACCGCTTACGCAGGGTTTGATGATGATGGTGTCAGTTTTTAACGCTTCGAATAAAGGGTATAGATCTCCCTGCCAGCCCTGCGCTAAAAATGCGGAAGGAATCACATCAAAACCATCCGCAATGATCTCTTTCAGGTAATGCTTATCCAGGTTCCAGCGAACCACCTTATAATCATTCAGGAGACGGATATTCAATGATTCGATCTTATCCAGCCATGCCTTGAATACATCTATTTTCTGGTGGTAATCCCAGGGCGTTTTTAATAAAGCTACATCATATTTTGTCCAGTCTACCGTAGGGTCATCCCATATAGTGGCTTCAATATCAAGGCCTTTATTTTGTAAGTAGGGTAATAAGTCACTGTTTTCATTAAACCCATTGGCACCGGAATATTTAATGTCCCCCGCATAGGTAATGTATGCAATCTTCATCTTTGTATCAGTTATAATTAAAACGATGCAGTATGTTCTCCTTTCGGCACGATGTTTTAATGCGTTGCAAAGCTAAGAATTTTATCTGTTTCACGCTGGCTCACTGTCGCTGTAGTTACTTTGAAGACAAAACAGTAACTTTCGCCTGAATTAAAAGATTCGTGACCCCATGGGACTATTTGATTTTCTAAAGCAACCCAGTCCGAATGCTTATTTCTGGAGTTGGTTCAAAAAGCACGAACGGGACTTTTTTAAGGTACTACAAGAAGAAGAAGATATTCAGGGACAGTTTATTAACCCGCTGGCCAACAGGCTGGCGAAAGTCAGGGACGGTTATTTCTTCCTGGCGGGCATGAATAAAGGGACTGCTGAACTGATTTTTACAGCAGATGGTAAGATTAAAAACATTCCGTTTGTAGAAGACCTGGTAGCATCGGCACCCGCTATCCCGGGGTGGACGTTCATTGCATCCAAACCGGCATTCCTTACTGAAATCCAGTCTATTGGTATGGGCGGTTTCAGCTTTGACTTTAATTCCCTGTTTTTTTATGCCAATGAAGATCCTGCTTATCCTGATAAGATTAGTATAACAGTAGTGCATGATCAGTATACTCCGGAGGATAGAGAGCAGATATTCATGGGCATATACATCTTTTTGGACAATTATCTGGGAGAGCTGAAGTCCGTCACAGTCATTGACTCGGTGGAAGTAGCCGGAAAAGATGACACGGAGAAGGAACTCATCCCCATTCATAAATTGAAAGCTTATATCGACTGGCGGGAAAAGGAGTTTGTAGAAAAATACGATGGGGTCATTTATGATAAAGCCAAAGACAATTATACCCTGTTATCAGGAGAGGATAATAACGGTATGCCCATGTTGCTGGTGATCAATACAGGTGCCATGCAATACGCCCATCCTTCCTCTTATCCGTGGATACTGGAATTTATTATGAAATATAATGGGAGTGATGGGCTGCCAGAGAATGAGACGCTGACTTTCATGGATGAAATAGAAGAGGAAGTGAGAGCCCTGATACCTGACAATGATTTCCTGGATATTGGTCGCGAAACGGCAGGTAACAGCCGGAGTATTTACTTTGTTAGCCGTGAATTTCGTGAAATGGCAAGGGCTGCCGATGCCATCAGCAATAAATATGAGAATAAAATGGAAATAGAATGGGACGTTTATAAGGATAAATATTGGCAATCCCTGGATGTCTTCAGATTGGAAAACTGGAATTTAGAATAAATAGAATACACCATATGCGTTTAACTGTAATAATGCTGCTGGCATCAGTGATTATTTCCTGTAACTCCAAAAGTCATGTGATGAGTCAGGACAAGTTTGCGCATGCGTATCTGGAGGCGTTGAAAACCAAACACCCAGCCGTGGGGATTATGTGGTGGCGATTCCGAACCGGGACCTGATCTTTATCACCGGGAGTAATAACAAAGCAGGGATTGATACATTGAGGAAGTATGCAACAGAGAGTTATGCTACCGGCAATTATACGGTATCAGATCACCTGTATAAATGGAACGGGACTAAGTTTGAAGTTTTTTAAATACCAATGCGGGAAAAAAGGAGCGTGTATCAAAAGTAAGATACGCGCTCCTTTTAATTCGGACTCCTGATGAATCCAGGTATCCATTTATGCAGTTCTAAGGAGTTTCATTTATTTTTGATGCATCCTGCTTTTTTAGTTATAAGCCGTAGCTACTAATTGCCCATCTACATCTGTCTTTATCTCTTTTTCTTCACCCTGCATTAAGGAGAAGTAAGAATCACTGATAATCGCTGGCAGTATCTGGTTACCTTTACTATCTTTTAGCTGGAGACGGATACCTACAGCAGGTGTATGGGTTGAGTTATTCTTAATGGTATAAGTGCGATTACCTTTTTTAGTTATTATAACACTTGAAGAAGGTAGTTTATTTAATAAGGTATAATCACCTACCATATACTCATTCGCAGACAATAACTTTCCATGGTCATATAATTTCAGCCGCAGGAAAGATAAGCCGGTAGTATCTTCCATAGTGGTGAATACATCACTGATATTCGTTGGCGCTACCTTTACAGTCGCTTTTTTAGTAGCGATTTGTTTGCCATCCGTATTATAAATACTGGCTTCTACGGTTACCTCCTGCAAAGGATAGTTCTTATTATTGATCACCTTCACGATTTTACTTGCCGGGTTCCATTGTACATGTATTGGCTCACAAGCAGACTTAGCACCAAAGTATGCACCTGTCAGATCATAGTAATAATCGTATGTTTGCCATATCATAGTTGGATATGCAGACTGACTCATCCAGATGAGCATACCAGATGCATCCTTTCACATATGGTCATTCCAGCCTTCGAACATCGCCTTCATGGTTTCAAGATTCAGCAATTGAGCTTTCTTACAAAAGTCTTCCAAAGATAGAGAAGGTCCATACTGCTGATTGATATCGTTGATATATTTTACCGGATCAGCCCCACCACCAAGGCCGAAGTCTGTGCAGAAGAAATGCCTGGCCCACATATTATCCTTGCTATTTACCGCTTCTGGTGTAGGTGCTACCCAGAACTCTTTCGGCATAAACTTTTTAAAGCTCTCCACGTTGACAAAGGTGGCTGTACCTAATTCACTCCGCATCCCCCAGCTGTTGTTGGAGAAAAGATAACCATTGTGTGGATCAGTGAAATAAACCTTAGGAGCTACATTCGCCCAGATGCCGCTACCAGAGAGCACTTTGCTGCTACCATGAATGGAGAAGTTTGGATTGTCTACACTTGCATTAGAACGCGGCAGGTAGAGTTTATCATCTGCATCATATTGTTTGATGGCAGTGGTGATGGCATTGCTGATATCACCATGCGCATTGCTACCAGGTGTACCTTCGTTTGCACCACACCAGATGACGATGGATGGATGGTTCCGGAGTTTTTTGAGTTTTTCAACTACGTTGTCTGAAAACATCTGCAGACTATCAATCCCCCCGATATTATTCAGCCAGAAGTCATCCCATACCATAATACCGTATTTGTCGCAGTATTCATAGAAGGCATTGTCGGTAACTTCGCCTGTCCAGTTACGGATCATGTTGAAGTGCATGTCCTGGTGCATACGGATGCGTGGTTCGTAGTCCTTGTCTCTTACCTTCAGCATATAGTCAGACATCCCCCAGTTGCCACCTTTTACAAGAATAGGTACATTATTGATGTATAGACGCATGGGGCCATTCAAAGCCGTAGTATCGCTGCTCACTTTCCGCACACCAAAGTTTTGTGTAACCGTGGTAGCTGTTTCAAAAGAGAGTTTGCAGGAATAGAGAAACTGATCACCATAACCATTGGGCCACCAGAGATGAGGATGTTGTAGCAGCTGTTGTGGCAACGAAATTTCCTGATGGGTGCCGGGTGCTAAAGTAACAGGCGTAGAACTGATGGTGATATTGCCCGGTGTGATCACAGCCTTCAGTTTACCGCTGATTGCAACAGGGGAGGAGTTTGTCAGCTGAGCGGCAATGTGCAGGGTAGCCGAATTGGTATCCGGCATTACCGCGCGTACCCAGGGATCAGAGATAGTAACTGGTCCGCTGACGGTGAGTGCCACCGTATCAGTAATACCGCTGTTCAGCCCTGGCACCGCCGGCATCCAGTCCCAGCTACCACTACAAATATAGGTAGGGCTTTCCCAGTTGGCCAAAGGATGATCGTGATCAGGATCCCATTTGGGAGGCGCGATCAATACCCCGATGGCATTTTTGCTTTTTAATAGATCTGTGACATCATAAATACCCCTTTGCATGTGGCCATGTAAAGAGCCAAGCAATTTGCCATTCAGGTAAATGGTCGCATACTTATTAATACCATTGAATTTCAGCCATAAGCGCTGATTGTTTTTCAGGCGGGGCGCGGCAAACTCAGTCCTGTACCAGAAAGGACGGTTATATTTTGCCTTGTCCACCTTGTAAATGTTTTCTGCATAATCGGGATCCGATTCTTTTCCAGCTTTCACATAGGCATAGAATACGGTGCCGGGAACGATGCCGGGCACCCAGTCGTTGTCGTTGAATCCTGCTGTGGCAATGTCCGCTGCATGCGCCTTTGTGTCGGCTTGCGGACTAATTTTCCAGGTAAGTTGCTGACCATAGAGTATTGTACCAGTAACATGGAATAATAGCAACAATGCAATTGATTTCATAAGTGGTAAAATGTTTCCGCAAAGATTATGGATTGTGATTGAGAATAAAAAATATTTGCTAAACCGGTTTAGTTTACTTTTACAAGTATATAATAAATAGTTTAATAGGTATTATAATAAAAATAATATGTTAATGCTATTGCTGGATAATTTCTTTTATTCTTTATTTGCTAAATCAGTTTAGCGAATTTCACGTTTATGAAAAGTACCTTATTCCTATTACTAGCATGGGTTATATGTGGATCTGCTTCTGCACAGAAGGCCTGGTATATCGATGGGTACCATGGTGGTGTATGGGGGCATTATCCTGACTGGAATACCCGGTTTATGGCCGATCAGCTGGCCGCCCATCCTGACTGGAATATTAATATTGAAATTGAACCGGAAACGTGGCTACGCGCTATTCAGGTTGATTCTCCGGCATTTAATGACTTCAGAAAGTTCTTCGACGCAGGACGGATTGAATATGTCAATCCAACTTATGCGCAGGGATATTTATACAATGTTTCCGGAGAAAGCATTATCAGGCAGTTTCAGTATGGGATACAAATACTCAAAAGGTATTTCCCAAATGCTGAATTTACTACCTATTCATCCGAAGAACCTTGCTTTACCAGTGCATTACCACAGATCCTCACCTCCTTTGGGTTTAAATATGCTTCTTTAAAGAATCCGAATACCTGTTTCGGCGGCTATACCCGTGCACATGGCGGAGAAAAGGTATACTGGACAGGGCCGGATGGTAGTACGATCCTCACTTCTCCCCGGTATGCAATAGAAGCTCTTTCCAATCAATCTACCTGGCAGACCATTGCCTGGAATAATGGTCCGGGTTATCTGCATAGTGCATATAATGATGGTATACTACATCCTATTGGTATGACCTTGCAGGATGCAGGTTGGAAGGGTGGTCCTTTTATCGGGAATAATGCGAACTATACCACCTGGCGTAATTACTTTGAGCATGTAGTCAATAAAGACAGCGCTACCAAATGGAAAGTATCGCAGGAAGATATCTTAGTCAATCTCGTATGGGGATCACAGGTAACACAAAGGATTGCACAACAGGTGCGTGCAGCTGAAAATAAGATCCTGCAAACAGAAAAACTTTTAGCCGTGGCTGTGTGGGAAGGAAAAATGCAATGGCCACAAGCGGCATTTGATACGGCATGGCGTACCTTATTACTGGCAGAACATCATGACTGCTGGATCGTTCCTTATAATGGACAACCCGGCGATACCTGGGCGGATAAGGTACATAACTGGACGACACAAACACACCATATATGTGATAGTCTGGTAGACGTGGCCTTTGCCAGACAAGACTATGCACACATCACCCTTATCAAAAACGGTTACCAGCTGGAGAATGACATGTACCGTATCAACATAGATACTGTACATGGTGGAGTGATTACCGAATTGTTAGCTAAAAAAATAAATAAGTCTTTTGCTGTAAATGGCTTCAATGAATTACGTGGCAACTTCTATGAAAAAGGAGGCCGTCATTCTTCCATGGAATCTCCTGTTAGGGTCACCCAATTACCAGACGGTTTGCAAATGAAAGGCCTGATTGCAGGTACCCCTTTTACTCAAACCATCACACTAACATCCGGTGATCCAAAGATTGATTTCGTCTTAAATATGGACTGGAAGGAAAACACCGGAATCGGCCAACCCGTAAAAGGAGAATACAAATGGGAGATGCGGGAAAAGCCTTTCTACAATGACAGCAATAAACTACTGGTCGTTTTCCCATCTACTTTAAAAAACGTGCATGTAGCCAAAGATGCACCATACGATGTAACCGAAAGCCAGCTGGAAAATACCTTCTTCAATAGCTGGGATAGCATTAAAAATAATATCATCCTGAACTGGGTAGACATTACTGATGGTAAATATGGTATGGCATTATTCACAGACCATACTACCAGCTATACGCATGGCCGTAATTTCCCTCTGGGTCTTGATATTCAATATTCAGGTATGGGGTTATGGGGCCGGAACTATACCATAGATGGTCCCACCACCGTGCATTACGCCATAGTACCACACAAAGGTAATTGGGAACAGGGCAATATTCCTGCTGAAAATATGCAATGGAATGAGCCAATGATCAATCAAAACTCAATCTTCACACTGGAAGGCTCCCCTGTACAGGTAACCTCCATGACCTGGAAAGATGGGCGCCTGATCGTAAGGCTATATAATCCATCTGCTAAAGCGAGTCAGGCACGGCTGAGTTTCAGTAGGGAAATAGGAGGGGCTACGCTGCTGGAACTAAATGGTGAAAAGAGGAAAATAGGAGGAGCCACATTGGTAAAAATAAATGGGAAAACAAAAGCAAACGGAAAAACGAAAGCAATTATGAACAATAAGCAGGTAATAGTAGATTTACCTCGTTTTGCTATTCGTACACTTTCAATAAATCCACAATGATGCAACTCAGGCACGTACTTATATTTTCTTTAATCGCCGGCAGGACCATGGCTCAAACGCCTGCTGACTATGTCAATCCATTTATCGGGGCCAGTACCAGCGTGGGTGCGGCAGGTATTTATCATGGCCTGGGAAAGACCTTCCCCGGCGCTACCACTCCTTATGGCATGGTACAGGTTAGCCCCAATACCATAACAGGTGGAGATAACGGTTCCGGTTATAGTTATGAGCATACCAGCATCGAAGGGTTTGCTTTTACCCAGATGAGTGGGATCGGTTGGAACGGAGACCTCGGTAATTTCCTCGTAATGCCCACTCTGGGACCTTTAAAGACCAGCAAAGACGGTTACCGTAATGATTATATCAAATCAACTGAAAATGCTGCTGCGGGGTTTTATTCAGTAAAACTCAACAACCAGATCCTGGCAGAGATGACCGCAGCCCCACATAGTGGTATGCTCCGCTTTACTTTCCCCGCCAGTAACCAATCCCGTATTCAGATCGATCTGGCCCGTAGGGTAGGAGGTACGGCTACCAAACAATATGTTAAAGTTGTAAACGACAGCACAATCACCGGCTGGATGCAATGCAGTCCTGCAGGTGGTGGCTGGGGCGATGGCGAAGGCCATGCTGATTATACTGTATATTTCTACGCTGTCTTCAGCAAGCCACTCCGCAATTATGGTGTTTGGAGCGCCGATATCCCCGATAGCTGGACCCGGAAACTGGAAGATGTAACCAGCGATCGTTATCTGCAACAGGTAGCCAAATCCCAGGTCTTTCCAAAAATAAAAGAAAAAGAAGGTAAACACCTCGGCTTCTATACCGAATTCGATACCAAAGCAGGGGAACAGGTCCTCATGAAAGCAGGTATCTCTTTTGTAAGTATGGCAGGCGCTGAAAATAACCTCCGTCATGAAATCACCAACTGGAATTTTGATGGCGTAAAAAATCGTGCACATGCCAGTTGGGACAAAGCCCTTTCTAAAATTAAAGTATCCGGTGGTACTACCGAAGAAAAGAAAGTATTCTACACCTCTCTCTATCATACCATGATCGATCCCCGTATTGTAGAAGATGTAGATGGTAAATATACAGGCGGTGATGGCAAGGTGTACACTGGCAACACCTTTCACAAACGCTCTGTTTTCAGCGGATGGGATGTATTCCGAAGTCAGATGCCTTTGCAGACGATCATCAATCCATCTCTCATCAATGACCTGATCAATTCTCTCGTTACCCTGGCAAAAGAGAAAAACAAAGACTATCTCGAACGCTGGGAACTACTGAATGCTTACTCCGGTTGTATGCTGGGTAATCCTGCCATATCTGTCATGACTGATGCCTATGCAAAAGGTATTCGCAATTACAATGTCAAAGATGCTTACCAGTTATCTGTAAACTCTCAGCAACGTTTTGGTAATAGTCAACTGGGTTATACCCCCGGTGATCTCAGCATTTCCTATACACTGGAATATGCCTATACTGATTGGTGTGTAGGGCAGCTGGCGAATTGGTTAGGTGAAAAATATTCAGCCGATGGCGGTGCTTACAAAAACATCTTTGACAAAGAAAAAGGATGGTTCAGACCCAAAGATAAGGAGGGTAACTGGTTACCCTGGCCTGAAGAAGGCAGATTAAAACAATGGTATGGTGCCATCGAAGCCAACCCTTATCAACAGGGATGGTTTGTACCACAGGATGTAGATGGCATGGTCGCACTCATGGGGGGCAGAGTCAAAGTCGTAAAAGACCTCGAATCATTCTTTGAGAAAACACCTGAGAATATGATGTGGAATGACTATTACAACCACGCCAACGAACCTGTGCATCATGTACCTTTCCTCTTCAACAGATTGAATAAACCATGGCTCACCCAGAAATGGACCCGCGCTATCTGCCGCCGTGCTTACCACGATGGGGTAGAAGGGCTGGTAGGTAATGAAGATGTAGGACAGATGTCCGCCTGGTATGTACTGGCCGCTATCGGTATTCACCCTGTATGCCCCGGCGATACCCGTCAGGAGATCACCAGTCCTGTATTTGACAAAGCTGTCATCGGCAACTTCACCATCAAAGCCACTCACAATTCACCAGAGAATATTTATATACAGAGCGCCCGTCTGAATGGTAAGCCTTTCAATCAATGTCACATCGACTACAAGGATATTGTAAAAGGGGGCGTACTGGAACTTGTAATGGGCCCATCTCCCAATGAGCAATGGGGTATCACTAAATAACTAAATTTCACATGCGAAAGAAATTACTGATTCTGTTCATGGCTGCCGGCGCAGTAACGGCAAAAGCACAACAACAAGCTGCACCTTTCCAGAAAGGAGACCGCGTTGTCTTCGTTGGCAATAGTATCACAGATGGCGGACATTACCATTCCTACATTTGGTTGTATTACATGACGCATTTCCCGGAGCGACGCATTACCTGTGTCAATGCCGGAATTGGTGGCGATGTGGCACAGCAGATATACGAACGTTTTGACGATGATGTATTATCGAAGAAACCCACCGTGCTCACCCTGACCTGGGGCATGAACGATTCAGGCTATTTCGAATGGTACCGTGCTGATGGAAAGGATACTATGCAAAAGCGTATAGCTAATTCTTACAATTACTATGGAAAGATTGAAGAGAAATTGAAACAAAGATCTGATATCAAAAAGATCCTCATCGGTGGTTCTCCTTATGACTACACCGCTAAGTTCAATGATAAAAATCGATTTCCTAATAAAACCGAAGCCCTTACTGAAATTGTAGCTTTCCAGGAACAGGCAGCCAAAAAGAACAACTGGCCGTTCGTTGACTTTTACCATCCGATGATGGCGATCAATCAACGCGGACAACAAAAGGATTCTACCTTTAGCCTGACACCCAGTGACCGTATTCATCCTGACAATGACGGGCATATGGTCATGGCTTACCTGTTCCTGAAAGCGCAGGGCCTGGACAACAAACCTGTAGCTGTAATCCATGTAGATGCCGGCACAAAACAGGTAAAACAACAAACCAATTGCCAGATAAGTGGTGTAGCTACAACTGCCAATGGTGTGAGCTTTGGTTACCTGGCGCAGTCACTGCCTTATCCATTGGATACCATTCCTCGTGGCTGGGGCCAGCTGCACAAACAATCTGATGCATTGAAAGTAGTGCCTTTCGACAAAGAATTCAATCAGGAAATACTACAGGTGAGCGGTCTGAAAGCCGGTAAATACAACCTGCTCATGGATGGTGAAAATGTAGGTACCTACGATGCCAGCGAACTCAATGCCGGTATCAATCTCGCAGAAAACACCCGTACGCCTGAATACCAGCAGGCTATTCAGATCCGTGAAATGAACGAAGAACGCTGGGACATCGAAAGAAGAACAAGAATGTATGCGTGGATGAACTACGACTTCCTGAAAGGAAAAGGCATGCTCTTCAAAGATAGCAATGCCGCGATGGATTCAGTGAATGTATTTGCTGCGGGCAACATCTTTGTAGCCGGTAACCGTGACAACTACACCCGCTCCCGTTACAAAGCATTACGCGATGTATGGCAGCAGGAGCAGGATGTGCTGATCAATAAAATTTATGAAATCAATAAACCTCAGTTGCACAAAGTAGCCATTGTTGCAGCCAGATAAGCCGATTTATGAGATACATCTTATCATTACTTTTTGTACTGAGTTCGGTGCGCCTGCTGGCGGCCAAAGTAGATACTATTACAACCTATAGTTCGTCTATGCAAAAGGAAATAAAGGCGGTGGTGATCACACCTGCTGATTATAACAGCAGCCGCCATTTTCCTGTATTGTATCTGTTGCATGGGTATAGCGGTAACTTTGGCGACTGGATTAAAAAGGATCCGGAGCTGGCCGTGCTCACAGACCTGTATCATATGATCATTGTGTGTCCGGATGGTGACTTTGGCAGCTGGTACTTTGACAGTGAAATAAAGAAGGATTCCAAATACGAAACCTATGTAGGAACAGAGCTGGTCAACTGGATGGACCAGCACTATTCTACTATTCCCAATCGTTCAGGCCGGGCTATTACCGGTCTGAGTATGGGAGGACATGGCGCATTGTTCCTGGCTTTTCGCCACCCCAATACTTTTGGTGCGGCAGGAAGCATGAGTGGGGGAGTGGACCTGCGTCCATTTCCACTCAACTGGGACCTGGAAAAATTGTTGGGTAAGTATAGCGATTACCCGGATCGTTGGGAGAAAAACAGTGTGATTAATATGGTGCACCTGCTGATTCCCAACTTACTGGAC
Organism: [Flexibacter] sp. ATCC 35208; assembly: GCF_001975825.1. Taxonomy (GTDB): domain Bacteria; phylum Bacteroidota; class Bacteroidia; order Chitinophagales; family Chitinophagaceae; genus Chitinophaga. The sequence goes on along the minus strand of NZ_MTKN01000012.1, from coordinate 62,372 downwards.
CTGACCATCGATTGTGGCGCGGAAGACTTTTTCCATAATTGTAATGAAAAGCTCCATGAGAAACTGCTGGAAAGGAATATTCCACATGATTATACCGTGAGGCCGGGTGGGCATACATGGGAGTATTGGTCAAATTCCATCCAGTACCAGGCATTGTTCTTTCATAATTATTTTCAAAGGGAAAAATAGCATTTTTAATTTGCTAAACCGGTTTAACAATCGTATTTTAGTGCTCTGACAAACAATCAACCAGAACAGGATTAAGAACAAGGGGGGAAGAAAGATTTCACGTTTTTATTGTGCTAAATCGGTTTAACCACTTAATATGTTGAACCTTAGAAACTATACCACGTTAATATTCTGATACAAATAAATCACGTCCATTTATGATAAAACGCTGTATTCCCGTTTTTATACTAATGGCAGCAGCTCTCATCTACTCTTCCTGCAGAAAGGAAGGATTCCTGACAGCAACTACTACCACGAACCTGGATGAAAAAAGTGTATTTGGCGATAGTTCCAGAACCGTGGGATTTCTTGCCAACATTTACTCCAACGTAGGATTAAGTGCGAGCCTTAGCCGCTTTTCCTACAACTACATCGTATGCGGTGGTTTAGAAGCTGCCTGTGATGAAGCTGAACCTTCACACGCATTCTCCACACCTGCTACCCAGTTCGCCACCGGCACTGTTAACTCGGGCATCATTGGCGAAGAGCCTTACAAAACCTGCTATTCTCAAATCCGTGCTGTCAATGTGCTGTTAAAGAATATAGACAATGCCCCCTTAAGGCAGGCCTATAAAACACAGATGATTGCGGAAGCCCACTTCCTGCGAGCCTGGTTTTACGCCATTCTCGTACAGCACTATGCGGGTGTACCTTTGGTAGGCGATACTTTGCTATCTTATGATAAGCCTATTGTGGCAAAAAGGAGCACCTACGAAGCGTGTGTCAACTACATCCTCTCTGAATTAGATGCTGCCGGCAATATTTTACCTGTCACACAAACCGGCCTTAACTATGGACGTGCCTCCAAAGGTGCTTGCCTGGCCCTCAAAGCAAGGGTGCTGCTGTACGCTGCCAGCCCTTTATTTAATGGCACCACCTTACCTGCCGATGCAGGTCCCGGTGGTGGTGTGAGTGTTGATCCATCATTGGTAGGTTATCCAACTGCTGATAACAACCGCTGGAAACTGGCAGAAGAAGCTGCTCTGGCAGTGATTACTTTAGGTACCTATACACTGAATACTAAGAACGATTACCAGACCAGCTCTCCCGGATATGGCTTCCAGGGCCTGTTCCCTCAACGTGTGAACACAGAATACATTTTTCAGCTCATGCGCCCCACCGGCAACAGTGACTTTGAAAATATGTTCCTGCCACCATCCAGGGGTAGCAATGGTACCGGCTCTTTCCCTTACCAGGGTTTGGTGGATGCCTTCCCTATGAAGAATGGCAAACTCATTACCGATCCATCTTCCGGCTATGATCCGAATGATCCGTACAAGAACCGTGATCCCAGGCTGGATTACAGCATCATCCACGATCAGACAGTGTTGCTCGTACGCACCAGCAATGGTCAGACAAACGGTTCCGCACCTGTGAATATTTATGTAGGCAACTATAATGGTGTTTCTACTGGTCAGGATGCCGTTCACCAGGGTACACTCACCGGTTATTATAATAATAAGATGCTGGATCCCGAAGCTATTGCAGCGACCATCAACCATGGTTCCGACAGGGTACAACCATTGATGCGCTATGCTGAAATGTTGCTCAACTATGCAGAAGCTGCCAATGAATACGAAGGTCCTACCGGCAATGTATACGCTGCTGTAGAAGCGATCCGTGAACGTGCAGGCTTAGATCCTTATCAGCTTCCTACCGGTCTTTCTCAGTCTGAAATGAGAACCTATATTCAAAATGAAAGACGTATAGAACTGGCATATGAAGGGCATCGCTTCTGGGATGTAAGAAGATGGAAGATTGCCCCGCAAACAGAAAATATTCAATCAGCAGGTATGGAAGTAGACAGGAATAACGGAACTGTGAGTTACAAACCATTCAATGTAACTAAACACAACTTCCGCGCAGCAATGTACCTGTGGCCTTTCCCTTTATCTGAAACAGGTAAATCTTCTGAACTGGTCCAAAATCCCGGCTACTAATCCTTAATCACTGCATGTTATGAACCGCTATATAATTCCATCACTCCTTTGCCTGCTGCTCTTTTCCTGCAAGACAGAAGAGATCTCTCCGGTAGGCGAAGCTCCCAAAAATATTTCCGGTAGCTGGAAGATCCTGAATGCTACAAGGAATGGAACTGACATCACCAACGCGTTTGACTTCACACAATTCAGGGTGAAATTTGATTCCACAGGCAACTATACCATCGTAAACAGGGTGCCTTTTCTCGTGAATGCAAATGGCACCTACGTACTGGATGATCCTGCATATCCATTCAGAATCACGTTCACCCCTCAGGGGGGATCTGCTGTTGCCACTCCCTTCAATTACATCACCACGGCGGGCGTGCGGCAACTGAACCTCACCTTCGTACCGGGTTGTGAACTGAACGCATATATCTATACACTGGAAAAAGATAACTGATAATTTTATGCTTCCACGTTTAAATATTAAAGGACGTAAGATCTGGATGCTGTCCGCATTACTCCTTATCGGCATAGTGTTCAGCTTCTGTCATATAAAGATCTCTAAAGTTACCATCCCTGCGTCCGCCAAGGTAGGTGATGTTGTACCCATCCAACTGGACATAGATGAATCCTGCAACTCCGGTGGTAGTGATCGCCTCATACTTGGTGTACTGATGCCCAAAGGCTGGAAAGGTACGCAGAACATGACGGCGACCTACAAGAGCAGCAAAGGCGATGGCTCCTTTACCATGGTGCCACTCACCACCCTTGCTGCTCACGGAGATGGCAAGAACTGGCCTGATTATATGAGAGCTACCTTCGGCATTGCCGGTAACCTCATTGATGATATGGAATGGGTCGTTATGCAAAGTGATAATCCATTCACCTATGCAAATGGCGATAAGATCACGGGCTCTATTTATATCAACCTGAAAGTAGGTGCGGATGATAATCCTACTGTTGTAAAACTGGCCTATGTAGTCGCTAATACGACCAACGGTTTTACCTCCGATACCTACTTCGATGAAGGCTATGGTCCTACCGCAGAATATTACAACCAGTACATAGGCGATTGCTTTACGGTGACTGGCGGCAGCGGCGACCTGGTTGACTTCTGTAATCCACAACTCACTACCGTTTCTCCACCAAAGTCGCTGGACAACGATCTCGTTACTATTACATTCGACTCCAATGTAATTGAGACGGAACTTTCCGGTAGTGATGAAGTATACCTCTGTGCAACAGGTACGACCAGTGATGGACAGACAATCACTATCTGTGAACAGACTTCCAGAACACTGATGAAAGGGGTAGGCAGCGGCCGCTATGAGATTACCCTCTGGCCCCGGTCATTCTTCGGTGTGAGCGATAGCCAGACCGTTACCAACATGACTTACTACATCACAGATAAGACCGGCACCAAACAGGTGGGATATGGTAACACCACTGCTCCTTTCACTTACAAATTTAAATGTGGATGATTATGCGCTACATATTTTGCCTGATCTGTCTGTTTGCATTCACGCAACAAAAGATCTTTGCCCAGGACGCAAAGAAGTCCGGCATCAATGGCACTGTTGTCAATGAATTCAGCGAACCACTGGCCAGCGTAAAGGTCATGGTAAAAGATTCAAAGAAGGAAATATTTACAGATGCAAACGGAGAGTTTCATCTGGATACACCTCCCGGTACCATGTTAGTGTTTTTGTGGAAGGACTATTATACCCGTGAACTGAAAGCCACCGCTGAAATGACGGTACAGCTCACTGATGCATTCCTGAAATCTCCTAACCAGGTAGATATGCTGTATGAAAGAGTAGACCGCTCCAAAGTATTGGGTGCCGTGTCTACCATCTATACAAAGCAATTGACCACTACACCTGCTTCTTTATATGTATACGCCATTCCCGGCCAACTGTCAGGCGTGTATACCAAACAAAACAGTGGTTTCACTTCTTTCAATGTGAGTGAAATTTCTTCTTCTGCCATCATCGGACAAACACTGGTGAACGCCTCTTCCAATAACAACCGCTCTACTGATAACTCTGAAATTAGTCTGAGTGTAAGAGGACAAACACCCGTTACCGTGATTGATGGCGTGCAAAGAGAAATCTCTTCTATCGATCCGGAATCCATTGAATCGATCTCTATGCTGAAAGATGGGTTGTCTACCTTATTATTAGGTAATAACAGTTCCCGACCGGTAATGCTGGTGACGACGAGGAGAGGGGAGATGGGTCGCCCGCATATCACATTCACGGCGCAGACCGGCATGCAGCAGTCATTAGGTTTACCAAAACCACTGCCCGCTTACCAATATGCTTACCTGATGAATGAAACACTGATGAATGATGGAAAGCCTGCCCTGTACAGTGCAGAAGATTTCGCTGCATACAAGAATCATACGGATCCTTATGGCCATCCTGATATCAACTGGTTCAAAACTCTCCTGAAAGATTATACACCTATCTCCAACTACAAACTGAATGTGAATGGTGGTACAAATGTGGCCCGCTATTCCGTATCACTCAGTTACTTTGACCAGGAGGGAATTTTCAAAACAAGTCCGGATGTATCTTATAGTACGAACAATAGTCTCAAACGCTATGTCATCAACTCCGACATAGGTGTGCAGGTGAATCAGAACCTGAATGTGGACCTTCAGTTATTCGGTCGTGTACAGAACACCCGCGAACCGGGTAATGATTACAACGGTCTGTTGAATGCACTGTTTTCAACGCCTAATAATGCGTATCCTATTTACAACCGTAATGGCACCTTTGGTGGTAACAACATCGGTGGTAATGGTGGCCCTTACAGCAATAACCTGTTGTCAAGAGCACAGTATTCAGGCTATACTCAAAACAATACCAATGACATTCTCGCGAATTTAGACCTGAACTACAACCTGAATAGTGTGCTGAAAGGGTTGACATTCAAAATTAAAGGTAACCTGGCATACCAGTCTATCACCGCACTGGACAGGAGTTTACAGAATCCATCTTATGGTTACATAGATAGCGCCTATGTGATTTATGGTACCACTACCTCCCAAAGCAATGCATTCCGCACGGTATTTACTTCCCGTCAGTCATATGCACAGGGAAGCCTGAACTATAACGGGAGCTTCGAAAAGAGCAATGTAGATGCACAGCTGATGTACGACCGCAAGTCCGTCGTAGCGAACTATGACCTGGCATCTACCACCACCAATGCAGGAGGTAGAGTAGGGTATGACTACAATAAGAAATACTTTGTAAATGCAACCCTGATAGGTAGTGGCAATAACCGTTATCCTGATGGCAAACGCTGGGGCCTCTTCTACGGTGCCGGTTTGGGATGGGAAATGGGCAGTGAGGATTTCATCAAAGAAAACCTTCCCTGGATCAGTGGTTGGAAATGGAGAGCTACTTATGCCAGAACAGGCAATGCGAATATTGATCTGAACGCCTCTTTATATTACGCTTATTCTCAAACCTACAATTCCAATAACAATGGTAAGAATTACCAGGTAGGTACCGGCTACACCACCGTCTATTATCAGTACGAAGGTTCACTGGCCAATCCTTATATCACCTGGGAAAAAGCAAACAAGTTCGATGTAGGTACAGACATCTCTTTCTTCCAGAATCATTTACAACTCACGGCCGATTATTACCATGATGTATATTCAGATATACTGGGGTATCGTGGTAATTCTATTGCCTTGCTGGGTACCGGTTATCCTTTGGAGAACATTGGTAAGAACCAGTATCATGGTATTGAGTTGTCTCTGACTTACAACAACCACCTGGGCAACTTTAACTACTTCGTCACTACAAACGGAAATCTAGCTTATTCCAAAATCATCTACAACGATGAACTGGCTACTCCTTATGCCTGGAACAAAAGAACCGGATTACCAGTATCAGGCACCTATTATGGCTATACATCCCTGGGGCTTTACCAGAATGCCGAAGATGCCGCCAGTAGTGCACACATAGCTGGTTATACCCCACAACCCGGCGATATTAAATACAAAGACCTGAATGGAGATGGTGTGATCGATGCCTTTGACCAGTCTACCATCGGAGGTACCAAACCACTGGCATTCTTCGGTGTCACACTGGGTGGTAACTACAAAGGATTCAACTTTAGTCTCGTCATTCAGGGTGTAGGCAACAGGCAGATCAGTGCATTGAATAATGCCGTAGATCACTTTGGTATGGACTATAACACCACGAACGGTCAGGTATATGAAAATGCGACTGGTCGATGGACACCGGAAACTGCAGGCGAAGCGACCTTGTCAAGACTGGCAGTATCCGCTACGAACAACAATACGATGTTCTCTACTTTCTACCTGAAGAATGGCAACTATTTAAGACTAAAAAACGCGGAGATCGGGTATTCACTGCCATACAGTCTGCTAAAGAGAATCCGCATCTCCGGTCTGAAAATATTTGTGGATGGCGAGAACCTCTTTACCATCGCTGGCTTTAAGGGCATGGACCCGGAGGTACAACCATATAGCTATCCCATTCAAAGGGTAGTAAGCACAGGTGTTAGTATTAAGTTATAAAAGAGATTGAGCTATGAAAAATTATATTCATAAAATACTACTGCTCGCTGCTCTCATCAGTGGTTGCAAAAAGTACGAGCAGTTTCCGGTAGATAAAGTGACAGGCAATTATGTCTTCGATCCGCTGGATTCTGCGGGTGTGAATGCACAATCTTACCTATATGGTATTTATGCCATCGTAAAGAGTGGACATAGTCGCGTAGGCGGTGATTACCTGGATGCAGCGAGTGATGATGCAGTTTCTTCACAGACAGGCAGCAGTATTCCTGTAACGCTATTGACTACAAATGCAGTCACATCGTTCAACTTCCCTGGGTCTGAAAATTACTGGGAAGGTACCAACCTCTCACAGGCGCCTTCCAGCTCCGGTGTGCCGGATGCTTTCTGGGCAGGAGTGCGCAATGCAAATATCTTTATCAATGGTATCGGTGTAGTACCTGTAAAAGGTGGTTTGTCTAACGGTACAACTACAGCGCAGGTATGGAGAAGTGAAGCGCGTTTCCTCCGTGCCTATTTTTACTTCGAACTGGTAAGGCGCTATGGCGGTGTACCGTTGCTGGGCGATAAAGTCTACAATATCGAAGATAATCTTGAGATACCACGTAGCACATTTGCAGATTGTATCACCTATATCGTCAATGAATGTGATGCGATCAAAGATAGCCTGATCTCTGCACCTGCATCAGATGGTGATAACTACAGAGCTACAAAAGGTGCTGCACTGGCACTGAAGGCAAAGACCTTGTTGCTCGCTGCGAGTCCGCTGTTTAATGGGGGTAATATAGAGAGTGGGAATGCCCTGACAGGTTATACTGATTATGACGTAAACCGCTGGACACTGGCAGCACAGGCGGCAAAAGATGTAATGAACCTGGGTGTATATTCCCTGTTACCTTCATTCACACATATTTTCCTCGATCAGAATAATAGTGAAAGGATCTTTATACGTCCGGGGAATAACTCTACCGGTATCGAAACCCGCAATGGCCCTGTAGGTTTTCAGGCAGGTGGTACAGGCAATACCAGTCCTACCCAGGAGTTGGTCAATGCTTTCCCTATGCAGAATGGTTTACCTATTACAAACCCCGCTTCCGGTTATCTCGCTGCTGATCCTTATAGTTTACTAAATGATGTAAAACGTGATCCACGATTTAATGCAACCATTTTTTACAATGGTGCTACCTGGTTGAGCAGCACAGTAGATACTTATGAAGGTGGTAAGAGTAAACCGAATTCTTCTCAGCAACAAACTGAGAGTGGTTACTATATGCGCAAATTTATGGGTGACTTTGAAGCAGCCACCACTTATAGCAATCATTCGTCCGACTGGATTGTGATGCGCTATGCAGAAATTCTGCTGGGGTATGCAGAAGCACGTAACGAAGCAGAGTCCGCACCACAGTCAGATGTATATGAGCAATTGTACGCCATCAGGGCAAGAGCCGGTATTGCAGCAGGTGATGATGGTAACTATGGTCTTACACCAAATATGACACAGGCAGAGATGAGGGCCGTGATACAGAATGAATGGAGAATTGAGTTCGCTTTTGAGGAGCACCGTTATTTTGATATCCGTCGCTGGAAGATAGCAGGTACTGTGATGAACCAACCACGCACGGGCATATTCATTGTAAAGAACGGGGCTTCCAATACCTATAGTACAGTGAATATACTGACTACGGTGTTCAAAGACAACCAATACCTGTATCCCATCCCTTACAATGAAGTGGCGAAGAACCCGGCTATGAAACAAAATCCGGGATGGTAAGCTACTCAATTCCTAAAAATTACAAACAATCAGATATGCGGAAAATAATACTGCTGATTTGTATAATATATTTACTCCCCGGCGTGCTACTGGCGCAGCACCGGGTGATTACCGGCGCTGTGCGAGATATTCAGGGGCCACTGCCTGGTGTCACGGTAGCTGAAAAAGGGGTACCAACAAATGGGATGATCACTGATGCGGCGGGTAAATTCAAACTGACTTTAAAAGGATCTTCCAATATTCTCGTGTTCCGTTATCTCGGTTATGTGACAAGAGAACTGAATGTTGTAGGCAGGAATGATGGGATAGATGTCACATTGGCTTCAGATAACCAGGCATTGGATGAGGTAGTGGTAGTTGGTTATGGTAAGACCACCCGTATCACCAATACAGGCTCTGTCAACACCATCAATGCTGCTGAAATCAGGAACGTGCCTACTGCTAATGTGCAGAATGCACTGTCTGGCAGATTACCGGGTTTCTTCTCTCAACAATCATCCGGTCAGCCGGGTAAAGATGCGTCTGACTTTTATATCCGTGGTGTGAGCTCACTGAATCCTGCTGGTAATAAACCTTTGATCATCGTGGATGATGTGGAATATACCTATGATCAGTTGCAACAGATCAACGTAAATGAAATTGCATCTATCTCCGTATTGAAAGATGCAAGTACCACCGCCATCTATGGTATCAAAGGCGCAAATGGAGTACTGGTTGTCACTACCCGTCGTGGTAAACTGGGTAAACCACAGATCAATGTACGTGTGGAAGGTGGTACACAAACACCGACAAAGATCCCTAAGTTCCTGGATGCATATGAGTCCGCACGCCTCATCAATCAGGCAGATGCGAATGATGGGCTGACGGCAGAGTTCACACAGGCAGACCTGGATGCATATAAAAACCATACCGATCCTTATGGACATCCGGATGTAAACTGGTATGATGCGATCTTCAAACAATTCAGTTTTCAGCAGAATACGAATCTGGATATCTCAGGTGGTAATGAAACAGTGAAGTACTTTATCTCAGGTGGCGCGATGAACCAGAATGGACTGGTACGTACCTTCCCTGATCCACGTGGTACAGTAAATACCAATTACAATTTTAAAAGATACAATTTCAGGTCTAACCTGGATCTGAGAGCAAATAAGACATTGACGATGCGACTGGATGTGACGACCCGTTTTTCAACAACGAATTCACCGAACCTGTCAGCAAACAGTGCATTGTCTGAAGTATTTGACTTTAGTAAATTAACGCCGTTTACAGCACCCTTTCTGAATCCTGATGGCTCTTATGCATATGCGTATTCCCGTTTTAATACAGGACATTTACCAACCTTAAATGCACGACTGGCCACAGGTGGTTATCAGAATGCAAAGAGAACGGATTACAATATCGTATTCAATGCTACCCAGCAACTGAATAAAATTACCGATGGTTTATCCATCAGTGCACGTATCGCCTATTCCAGCCAGGAGCAGTATACAAGAGGGACGGGTAACTTTGGTTCTATTCCTTCTTATCATTACGATCCTACTGATAAGTCTTATACCCTGAATCCTGCAGGTACGTATGTATTCTCCAATATCTATTATTCAGGGAATACCAATATCTATACAAATAATGTGAACCTGCAATTCTTTTCCAACTATGACCGCACTTTCAATCAAAAGCATCACGTGACAGGTTTGTTATTATTAAACCAGCAATCACAAACCTATGATGCCTATGATAACCTGGATGCAGCGTCTGTAGGTGTACCTGCAAAGTTTCAGGGTGTTTCCGGTTCTGCCAACTATGAATATGATGGCAAGTACCTGGTGGATCTGAAAGCAGCTTACAATGGTACCGATAGGTTTGCCGCAAGTCATCGCTTTGGTTTATTCCCGGCGATTGGTCTGGGCTATAACCTGTCAGGCGAAAAGTTCTTCAAAGAAGCATTCCCTGTATTTGGTCTCTTCAAGATCCGTGGTTCCTATGGTATCGTAGGCTCTGATGTAGCGCCCAATAACCGTTATATCTATGCACAGAACTATATCCAGAATGGCAATACATATCCGTTCGGTGAATCTCCTTCCAACTATACCATGTTCTACGAAGGGAATCTCGCAAACAGCAATGTAGTTTGGGAGAAGCAAAAGGAAACCAATCTGGCAATTGATATCAATATGCTGAAGAATAACAAGCTTTCTGCTACCATCGAGGTGTTCAGGAATATCCGTTATGATCAGCTGATCGTGCCGAACAATGTACCTGATATCATTGGTGTGGGATTGCCGGCAGTGAACATTGGTCGTACACAGAATCAGGGTTTTGACGGTCAGATTGGGTATCATAGCAGTATTGGCAATGTACAGTGGGGGGCGAATTTTGTCTTCTCTTATGCAAAGAATAAGATCCTGTATCAGAGTGAAGCATCACCTGCTTATCCATGGTTATCACATACAGGAAAACCATTGAATCAGCCATTCGGTTATCACTCATTGGGGTACTATACACAGGATGATATTGATAATGTAAATACCTACATGGCATCCAATGGTGGCAGCAATGCTGGAAACAAGACAGTAGCGGTACCAGACAATGGTTTGCCATTGCATGCAGGTGATTTGAAATACCAGGATCTGAACGGAGATGGCTTTATCAATGTATTTGACCAGCGTGCCATCGGGCATCCAAACCTGCCTAATACGAATCTGGGTATGAACCTGCAGGCGAGTTACAAAGGTTTTAGTCTGAGTGTATTGCTGCAGGGGTCTTTCAACTACAGCTTTATCATTACAGGCACAGGTATAGAACCTTTCATTGGTCAGTTCCAGCCGGTACATATGGAAGCATGGACACCTGAGACTGCTGGCAGTGCAAAGTATCCAAGACTGACTACGAACAAATCATCTGTAAATAGTCCTACCTATTATCCATCTGATTACTGGTTAGTGAATGCACATTATATCCGTCTGAAGACAGTGGATCTGGGGTATCAGTTTCCAACGAAGATGCTGCCTTTTCACCTGAACAGTGCAAGGGTGTATATGAGTGCTTACAACCTGTTTACCTGGGATAACTACCGTAAATATCAGCAGGATCCTGAGATCAGTACGAATACTGCGGGTGATGCGTATATTAACCAGCGGGTGGTTAACTTAGGAGTACAATTAAGTCTTTAAGCATATGTTTCCTACTATCGGAGATTTGATCAGCTATCTATTCCACATTACGGTGAAGGTCAACCTTCAGACATTTGGTACATGTATGGCCCTGGCATTTGCCGGGGCCTATGTGGTGTTTGTAGCGGAGTTTAAGCGGAAAGAAAATGACGGCACAATAAGAGGTATGCTGGTCAGGCCCGCCAGTAAGCCGGTGGAGGTGATAGTGAATGCGGGCATAGGGTTTCTGATTGGGTATAAGGTAGTGGCGATTGTATTGGCATTACTTCAGCGGCAGGATCCTGTATCATTACTTTTCTCTTTGAGGGGCAACTGGATAGCAGGCTGTTTGCTGGCACTCGTATGGGGCATATGGGCCTATTATAGTTATAAAATAGCAGCCTCCCAATTCATACACCCTTACCAGCTCATGCCATACATCGTATTCATGGTGGCGGTATTTGGGTTTATAGGCGCCAAGCTCTTTGATGCCGTAGAGCATTTTCAGGAGCTTTTGTATAATCCGGTTACTGTGTTGTTTTCACGAAGTGGCTTTACTTACTATGGTGGCCTCATATTTGGCGCATTGACCTATCTCTACATTGGCTACCGGCATAAGATCAAACTGATTCATATGGCAGATATCGGCTCTCCGGGAATGATGCTGGCATATGGGATCGGGCGAATAGGTTGTCAGTTGTCAGGTGATGGAGATTGGGGAATTGTGAACAGACATGTAAAACCAGACTGGATACCACAATGGGCATGGGCCTATACTTACCCACACAATGCAATTGATACAGGGGTATTTAAAAATGGCTATTATGAATTGCCTCTCGGTGTATACCCAACACCTTTGTATGAAGCGGTATTATGCATCCTGTTATTCATGGGTATGTGGATGGTCAGGAAAAGATTGCGGGTACCGGGGGCAATGTTTTTTATATATTTATTATTGAACGGAATCGAGCGCTATTATATTGAAGTAATACGTATTACCCCGAAATATACCTTATTCCAGCTGAGTCAGGCGCAAATAATTGCACTACTTTTTATGGCAGGAGGGGTCGCAGGATTTGTTTGGTTAACGGGTAGATATTATTTTTCACCTACAAAACAAATTCCATAGTTATGAAGAGATTGCTTTTTACACTCTCAGGTCTGGTAATGCTTGTAAACTTACAGGCGCAATATAAGGTAGAAGAGGCGCCGGAGTGGTCTGCCCTTTTCATCAGGAATAACGGCTGGTTTGGCGGAGATGGTATATATTCCATTCCGTTTAACGGGGTGGAAAACCGTCGGTCAGACAGCCTGCTTTTTATCTTCAGTGATTCCATGATTGGTACGATAGAAAATGATTCATTACAACCCGGCTCCCGCATGATTCACAATAGTGTGGCCATCTGGAACGGGCATGAGATGCAATTCTCCTGGCCGGAAAATGAGCAACACGAAGCCATCTCCGTATTTGAACCAGGTACCCCGCTTACAGAGAAAAATGATTACTATTGGCTGGGCGATGGCTTTGTAAACCAGGAACAGGATAATACCCTTTATATATTTGGTTATCGCATCCGCAATGTATCACAGGAAGCCTTTGGTTTCAGGGAAGTCGGTAATACCCTGATTAAGATCTCCAAAGGCACAACGCCTCCGTTTACAAAGTACGAGCAGATGGATACGCCTTTCTTTTTTACAGATAAATCCGGGCAGATCGGCTCTTATGGCGCAGGTATCTATGTCAATACAAAGAAGGCCGGAGCGCCTGCCCCTGATGGTTATGTATACATCTACGGTGTGCATGGTATGGAAAAGGGTATGGTCGTAGCGAGAGTAAAGCCTGCTGAATTCGATCATTTTGATCAATGGCGTTTTTATAATGGCAAGACATGGGTGAAGGAAATGAATAAGGCCGTTGATGTAACAAATAAAGTATCCAATGAACTCAGTGTATCGCCATTGCCAGATGGTAAATACGCACTTATCTTCCAGGAGGGGGGCTTAAGTACTACCATCGGTATGCGGGTAGGTACTACGCCTATAGGGCCTTTTGGCCCAGTAATCAAATTATGGGATTGCAGTAAGGATGCGGAAGAAAAAACCTATGTCATGTACAATGCCAAGGCGCATCCTGGCATCTCTGCACCGGGCGAACTATTGATCAGTTATAATGTGAATTCAGTAGAATTCTTTAACGACCTGCAAAAACATCCACATTTATATCGTCCACGGTTTCTCAGACTTAAACTAACTCATTGATGAAGCAATTATTATTAGCCTTGTTACTGTGTATTGTAGCTATACGTGGCATGAGCCAGGTAAACTATGTAAATACAAGGCAGGGAACCAATAGCAAGTATGAATTTTCTTATGGTAATACCTATCCGGCTACAGCATTACCTTTTGGTATGCATACCTGGACCCCGCAAACAGGTAAGAATGGAGATGGCTGGAAGTACCAGTATTTTGTACATACGATCAGGGGCTTTCAGCAGTCACACCAGTGTAGTTCATGGGTGAATGATTACGCAGTGTTTTCGCTGTTCCCTGAGTCAGAATTGTTAGTGAATGAGGATGAACGTGCCGCCTCTTTTAAACATGAAAATGAAATCGCACAACCCGGTTATTATAAAGTCACTTTTGATAATGGTATAAAAACAGAATTCTCTCCTACAGAAAGAGGGGTGCATTTTCGTTTTTCATTTCCTTCTAAGAGAGCTATTATTGTATTGGATGGGTATACCAAAATGAGCCAGGTGAAGATAGATCCTTCGGCTCGGAAAATTACTGGTTATGTAAATAATGCCAGATGGGCGCCACAGAACTTTCGCAATTATTTTGAGATCACATTTGACAAGCCTTTTAAGGCGTATGGTACATGGCAGAATAATAGAATAAATGCAAATAATTCTGAAGGCGAAGGCGAAGGTATGGGTGCATACATCGACTTTGGCAATGCAAAACAAGTAGAAGCAAAGGTAGCTTCTTCTTATATCAGTCCGGAGCAGGCAACACTGACATTACAGCGTGAGTTGGGGACTTACAAAAAATTAGAAGACACCCATACTGCTGCCGATAAAGTTTGGAATGCCCTTTTATCCAGAATGAAAGTAGAAGGAGGTACAGAAGAACAAAAGGCAACTTTCTATTCCTGTCTCTACCACGCCAATCTCTTCTCACATCAGTTCTTCGAATATGACAAAGATGGCAATCCATACTACTTCAGTCCTTACGATGGAAAGATCCATCCCGGGTATATGTATACAGATAATGGTTTCTGGGATACCTTCAGAGGACAATTTCCTTTGAACACAATTATGCATCCAACCATGGAAGGTCGTTATGCGCAGGCATTGCTGGATGCACAGGAGCAATGTGGCTGGTTCCCTGCCTGGTCATTTCCGGGCGAAACAGGAGGGATGCTGGGCAATCATGCCATATCTCTATTGACAGATGCCTGGGCAAAAGGTATCCGCACCTTTGATCCACAAAAAGCCCTGAAAGCATACTTCCATGAGGCAACCAACAAAGGTCCATGGGGTAGTGCGAATGGCAGACCCGGTTACAAGGAATATTATGAAATGGGCTATTGCCCTTATTCAGAAAAGACATTAGGCGCCTCTTCCTGGACATTGGAATTCGCTTATGATGACTTTTGTGGTTACCAGCTGGCAAAGATGACGAACCAGCCATTCTATGAGCAGGTATTTAGTCGCCAGATGTATAATTACAAAAATCTGTATGATCCTGCCACTGGTTTCATGCGTGCAAAAGATGCAGAAGGGAATTGGGTAACGCCGTTCGATCCTTTGGACTGGGGTGGTCCATATACAGAAGGGAATGCATGGCATTGGACATGGTCAGTATTCCATGATGTGCAGGGATTGATCAACCTGATGCACGGGGAGCAACAGTTTACCAATAAGATCGATTCCGTATTCAGCATACCGGGTACTATCAAAGTCGGAGGGTATGGTCAGGTGATCCATGAGATGACGGAGATGGCCGAATTCAACATGGGGCAATATGCGCAGGGGAATGAGCCGATTCACCACCTGGTTTATTTATATAACTACGCCGGGCAGCCCTGGAAAACCCAGTGGCATGTAAGACAGATCATGCAGAATATGTACAATGCTACTGAGAATGGCTACCCCGGCGATGAAGATCAGGGGCAGATGTCAAGCTGGTATGTGCTGAGTGCTGCAGGGTTTTATAGTGTATGTCCCGGAACAGATCAGTATGTGATTGGGAGTCCTTTGTTTCCAAAGATGACGATCACCCTTGAGAATAACAAACAATTCATAGTGGAAGCGGAAAATAATAGTCCCCGGAATGTATATATCCAGTCAGCGACTTTGAATGGAGTGCCTTATGAACATAATTATATCACGCATAATGCAATTATGAATGGTGGGGTGTTGCACCTTGTAATGGGGCCCGAACCGAATAAACAAAGGGGAATAAAGCCAGCAGACAAGCCGTTTTCGCTTACTTCTGCGGGTTCCTGGGCACTTGGCCCATTCGTGCGTCCTGCGGGCGTAAATCCTTTAATAAGCCCTGATTCTACAACAAGTTTCCGCGACCCTATGACGGGGGAACTGGTAGGTTGGGAATCCAATGATACATTCAATCCTGCCGCCGTATTAAAAGATGGCAAGGTTTGTATTTTGTACAGAGCAGAAGACTGCTCTGGCAAAGGCATTGGTATGCGCACCTCACGTGTTGGTCTCGCCACCAGTGAAGACGGACTTTTGATTAAAACCCGCTCTAAAGAACCTGTTTTATTCCCTGACAATGACAACGCAAAAGAATTTGAATGGAAAGGTGGTTGTGAAGATCCCCGCGTAGCAGTGACAAAAGAGGGTACCTACCTTGTATTGTATACAGAATGGAACAATAAAGTGCCGCGTTTAGGTGCTGCACTATCCAAAGACCTGATTCACTGGGAGAAAAAAGGTCCGGTATTCAAAGGCGCCTTCCGGGATATCGCTTCCAAATCTGCTTCCATCCTCACAGCGGTAAATAATGGTCAGCTGGTCATTTCCAAAGTAAATGGCAAATACTGGATGTATTGGGGAGAGCACCATGTCTATGCAGCTACATCTGATAATCTCTATGAATGGACACCGCTCACAACACCAGATGGTAAGCTGAAAGAATTGATGTCACCAAGAAAAGGGTATTTTGATAGTGACCTCACAGAATGTGGTCCTCCGGCAGTCAAAACCGATCAGGGGATCGTCTTGTTATATAACGGCAAGAACAACGCTGCTAATGGTGATAAGCGCTATACTGCCAATACCTATGCTGCCGGACAGGCATTATTTGATGGCGAACATCCTGACCAGCTTTTAGACCGGCTGGATCAACCTTTCCTTATCCCACAGGAAGCTTTTGAAAAAAGCGGCCAATATCCTGCGGGTACTGTTTTTATAGAAGGACTTGTGTTATTCAATAATAAATGGTTCCTTTATTACGGCTGTGCGGATTCGAGAGTCGCTGTCGCGGTCGCCGGTAAAAAGGAATAATAATGAGCGTTCGACCAAATTTCACGGAAAGAAAATACCTGACTATCTTTTTATTTGTGACCTCCCTGTTTTTATGCTGGGGAGTAGCACTCACACTGGGAGATGTATTGAACCGGCATTTTCAGCATGTCTTACATATTTCAAAGTCTAGATCCGGGTTGGTACAGTTATCCCTTTTTGGAGCGTATGCAGTGATGGGGATACCGGCAGGTATATTCATGAAGCGGTTTGGTTATAAACGTGGCATTTTATTAGGTCTGTTATTATATGCCTCGGGTGCGTTTTTGTTTATTCCCGCAGCAGAAGCAGTTTCTTTTAATTATTTCCGGTTGGCGTTGTTTGTGCTGGCATGTGGACTGGCTACTTTGGAAACAGTCGCCCATCCGTTGATCGCATCTTTGGGAGATCAGCGTACCAGTGATCAGCGTATCAATTTTGCCCAGTCTTTCAATGGCCTGGGAGGGGTGATAGGCCCTGCGCTGGGTAGTTATATCATCCTGAAAGAATCAAATGATCTACAGGCTGTGCGGGATTTATACATGGTGATAGGAGGGGTGATCGCTACGCTGGCAGTGGTTTTTTTATTTATTCGCATTCCAAAATTACAATATGCAACGCATGAAGACCTGGGTGAAGCAAAGCCCCTGATCCGACAGAAACACTTCGTATTTGCAGCTATAGCACAGTTTTTCAATACAGCGGCACAGGGAGGTACCTGGGCATATTTTATCAATTATGGGCATGATGTGATGGGGTTGAGTGATGAAAAGGCAGGGTATTTTTTCTCATTGAGTATGATCCTGCTGATGATAGGTCGCTTTGTGGGTACGGGTTTGATGCGTATCATTGCCCCTTATAAGCTGTTGGCTATGTTTGCAGGTATGAATATCGTGATGTGTGTGATAGTCGCGCAGCAGTGGGGATGGGTGTCGTTTGTAGCGTTGTTAATGATCAATTTCTTTTTCAGCATTATGTTCCCGACTATCTTTAGCCTGGGGTTGAAAAATCTGGGGAAGCACACACAGCAGGCCTCTTCTTTCATCGTGATGGGCGTGGTAGGAGGTGGAGTTTTTCCTCCTTTGATGGGGTTGATCGCCAATCACAACGTGGCTGCGGCGTATTATCTGCCTATCATTTGTTATATCGTGATTTTATTATTCGGTTATAATTATCCAAGGCTGGCTAAAAAATAATCTATTTTTGATCTTAAATAACCACTTGTGAAGAAATTAAGAATCAAGGATATTGCTGATGGCCTGAATATTTCCAAGACAGCGGTCTCTTTTATCCTGAATGGAAAGGCGGAGGAGAAGCGCATCAGCGAGGAACTGGTGGAGCGGGTAGAGAAATATATACAGGAGGTAGGGTATCGGCCAAGTCCTATTGCCCGTGGGTTGAGAACGGGAAAATCTCATATCATTGGTTTGATGGTAGAGAGCATCTCTGACCCATTCTTTGCTACTATTGCCCGTTTGATCGAGAATGAGGCTTATAAGGAAGGGTATAGGATTATCTATTGCAGTACGGATAATGATACGGAGAAGACGAAGGAGTTGATCAATGTATTGAAAGATAGAAGTGTAGATGGTTATATTATTTCTCCGCCTCCGGGGGTAGAGAAGGAGGTGAATGAACTGATCAAAGCAGGAATGCCGGTGGTGATGTTCGATCGTTACTTACCCAAAGTAAAGACGGATTATGTAGTCATCGACAATGAGCCGAGTGCAGAGAATGCTACAAACTACCTGATTAAACAGGGGTATAGCAATATTGGCTTTATTACTTTTTCCTCTTCGCTCACTCAGATGAAGGGACGATTGAAGGGCTATAAGAATGCATTGAAAAATGAAGGCTTAAAATCCTATGTACTTGAAATAGATTTCACACCTGAAGAGAAAGTTATGGTGCAGACCGTACGCAATTTTCTGGTGGCCAACCCTAAGCTGGATGCGATTTTATTCGGTGCAATACAGGCAGGTTCCTGTGGCTTGAAAGCCATGACACAGTTGAAATTGAAGGTACCCGAAGATCTGGCGGTGATCTCTTTTGATGATCACGACATCTTTGAATTGTTTGCAACACCGGTAACGGCTATAGCACAACCGATAGAAAAAATAGCGCATAAGGTGATTGGCTTATTGCTCGACAGGTTAGATCCAGAGAAGATTTCAGCGGAACCGAGAGAGGTGGTTTTGAAAACGAAGATGAAGGTGAGAGGATCTTCGGTAGTAAAAAATCCAAAAAAATATTTGGAGAGTAAATAGAAACTATTATCTTCGCGTCCCGTTTGAGAGAAAATGGGAACAGATTCCGTAGCTCAGTTGGTAGAGCAATACACTTTTAATGTATGGGTCTTGGGTTCGAGTCCCAACGGGATCACCAGAAAAGCATTAAGCAGTAACAACGCCGCATAAATCACATGATTTACGCGGCTTTTCTGTTTTCTGGCTATAATGTTTATCCAATTCAAACCAATCCAAATGTTTACAGAAAATGGAATCTGTATAAAACAAGTAGCGGCGGTCTCTATAAAATTGGATGAATATACCTCGACTTATGTGCCAGTTGGGGTGCAACATGCAGGGAGAAGCACCTCAAAAAAGAAATCAAAACTCATAATCTAAAATAATATCCATCACCAACGAACAATTAGTTAATGAACCCGGAACGGCTTGCAAAGCCTATCAGGCATTTTAGTATTGGTATTCGAGCTTAGTTCGTTCATCAGCTTTTGCCCGTCGTATTTCCCATTTTGAATAAACACTTTTAAAAAGAAGAAATAAAGGAGCAAAACTTATTCAGCGGTTGGAATTTTATGCGTGTGCTACGGTTGACATTGGGCATTTCATCATTGTGCAGGGCTTTCAGTCAAAAGAATGGTTGTTTATGGCATTGGGAGGATTATTCTCATTAATGTCGTTGCTAAATATTGGTTGTTGGGGTGCTTCGGAATGCAGTATACTCGTTTCACGGCGAAGCAATAATACAATAGAAGATACAACATATAAAGAAGTGCACTAGAAGAGGTCTGCTTGTATGAAGAAGAATAAGTACAGCCTATCGGTGTACATTCTCAATAGTGAAATTCCAGGTAACTTTTTTGGGAGTGCTATACCGACTACTGTTATTCTTTCCTGGGGTGGAGGTATGATTGCCCTGATAGAGGGCGGCAGGGATTATACTTCTCCCGAGATAATAAAAGCACTGAACGAATTAGTACAAAGCTAATAACCCGCATTGCTGACGAATAAATAGAAAGAATTATGCTGAATAATAAAGAAATTTTAAAGGTAAAGGTGTCTGCGAATAAGTTCGGACAATTCATCAGGAGAAATGGTTTTTCGATCCTGATGGGAATATTTATTATTGTCATACTGGTTAACCCTGATGCAAAATCATGGGTGCTGCGGCAATTGATGGCTACGGGGGGATATAATGCCAGGATAGAAGGGGAAGGCTACGATGTTACAAACCAGGCTTTTTCTGACTTTGATTTTGAGGACGGGAAAGGCACTGTTCAGCTTACAGCATCATTGCGGGGAAAAGTTGTGTTCATCAATTTTTGGGCATCGTGGTGTCCGCCATGCAGGGCTGAATTTCCTTCCATTGAAATACTTTATTCCAGGTTCAAAAACAATCCCGATGTTTCCTTTTTGACGGTTAATGAGGACAATGAGCTTTCGGCGGCTAATGCGTATATGAAAGGGGAAAATTTTACGGTTCCTTTTTACAAAACCAGAGGCAATGTGCCTGATGCGATTTATACCGGAACATTACCAACCACGATCGTACTGGATAAGAATGGCAAAATCAGGTTCCGGCATGAGGGCTTAGCCAACTATGGGTCGGAAAAATTCATGAAGCAGATAGAAGATTTGATAAAAGAATAGTCTAACAACAAAAACATCTTAGCATGAAAAATTAAGTTCATTGCTGGTAGTATTGATGTGGCTGACGTCAATCAGTGTTTTTAGCTCAGTAAAAAAAAGTTTTCTGGTTTAATGTGCGTGGAGGCGATGTACAGGGTATTTTGTACAGGAACTACAGCTCAAGGCAGAATGAATTACGATTACCCATCGGTTATTATGTAACCTATGGCGGGGCATTGAAAATCTGAATGCTGCCCGGCAGCGGTTGATGATAGCGGTTCCTGTATCGTATTACCCAAAGGGACGTGTCCGGTACGCTTAAATTAAACGGTAAAATAGACGTACCACCGCAAAACATGGTTTCCGTATGTATTCCACTGGGCGGTTATGTTAAATCAACCGGGCTGCTGCCAGGTATGCATGTGAAGAAAGGGGAGATTATTGCGGTGATTGAAGATCAACAGTACATACAATTGCAACAGGACTACCTCACTACTGTAGCAAAATTTAATTTGTTGGAAAAGGATTACCAGCGTCAGAAAGATCTAACTAGGGGCTGAATAATCAGTAGTTTAAGCTGCTTTTTTTACCTTTTCAATCATCGCAGATAATTTTTCTACAGCAGCATCGAGCCCCTCTTCAGCCCCTATAATACGAAAACGAATCACACCATTACTATCGATAATTATTTTATTGGGAATTGCTTTTACACCATAATGATCGGCTACAGTCGACTCGCTGTCGAGTAATACTTTGAAAGGGTATTCATTTTTTGACAGGAAGATTTTGATCTCACCTGTTGGGTCTTTTACCCGCTCCATGCAATCAACAAATAAAAATACTACCGATGAATCAGCAGCATATTTGTTAATGGTAGCCTTCATAGCAGGGAAGGATGCCTTACATGGACCACACCAGGTTGCCCAGAAGTCAAGAATAACAATTTTCCCTTTCAGCTTTTCCAAAGACACCATTCCTCCGTCGAGTGCATGTAGTGAAAACGAAGGCGCCTTTTCATCCAGCATTTTCAGATCAAGTTCAGCTCTTATCTTCAGTTTCATGGTGTCAATCAGCGGTTGGACATAAGCATCATATCCTGTTACACTCCCATTTACCTGTTGGTAGGCATTTTTCAGATCCGCCAGTAGCTTTTCATCCCCGTTACCTTTTTTCAGTAATCCGGATAATAGAAGCATTGCTTCTTTGCTCCTGTTATTTGCCAGTAATATTTTGGCATATAACTTTTCTAGCTCAGGGGTCTTATTTTCTGCATGGTTGTAAGCGTCAGAAATCACTGCAAGCGACTGTTCATAATGTCGCAGCCGATATAAAAAAAATGCATATTGCGAAATGTATGGAACCCGGTAGTCGTAAGGAAGGGTATAAGATAATAATTTGAATTTTTCCATTCCTGCCTCCATTGATTTCCTGGCTTGTACGGTATCATTAGCAGTCATTGCGAGATCTGCAATATTTATATTCGTCTTTGCGATCAGCATTGTATCTCTGACAGCGGACAGCCATTTTTCCGCAGTTGAATAATTCCGTTCCTTCGCATAAATGACAGCCAGGTGTGCCTCGGCAGTTTCATACAAATCCTTGTCATTCCCTGTGCCTGGAAATTGTTTTAACCATTTATTGTAGGCTGCTTCTACCTTACTGCTATTCTCTTCCATTTTCATGACCTTGCTAAATGCTACAGTTTTAGCCGCAGTGCCCTTTGGATATTTTTTTGCAGCAGTTACGTAAATAGAATCACTCGCAATTGGCATGCCTATATAAAAAAGTAAGGTAGCTGCGGTGATAAGGCTTGGCTCATCACCCTTTATCGTATAGGCACGTACTTCCTTGAGAATGGCAGTTTCCCGTTGAGGGTTCTCCAGCGTCAATAATGATGTGCACTTTGCAATAAACAGGCTGTCTCTTGGGTTAGACTGGGCATGCAACGTCAGTGAAAGAAAAGAAAGCAATATAAATTGTAAATATTTCATGGTTAATTATTGCAAATTTAAGTAGGAACTTAACTTCCGGCTGTTTACACAAGGCCGGAAGTTAGTTTCATGTCGGTTGGTTCTTAAGCAAAGGTTATGGATAGAAAAATTATGGATTATTTACAAGGCCTGTACTCTGTTGAACAATTTTTTGAGGGAAGCGCAATTGGAGGCGTTCGGCCCTGAGTGACACTTGTGTGGAGGAGCCATCCTGGTTATAAATAGCATGTGCATACGTTTTATTGCTAAAAAGTGGGTCTGTAGACAGTCGTCTCATATCAAACCATCGTGTTCCGGTTACTGCAAATTCCCTGGTTCTTTCATCCATGATGAAATTTAACAGGCTTATTTTATTACCTGCTACATAGTCCGGGACGGTAGCATCAGCCGCCGGCATACGTTTTTGTCTCAATGTCTCCACATCTGTTGTAGCACCAGCCAGGTTATCGAGCCGGCATGCACATTCTGCCCGCAACAAGTATAAATCGGGTACCAATACCCCATTTAAAAATGCGGAAAACCTATTTTTCCTCAGGATACCGCTGACAGGGTAGGAGGCGCCGGAATAGCTTTTGTTTGTATAAAATTTCAGGCGTAGGTCAGTGGAACCATACAGTGCAGCTGCAGCAGGGTTTAACACCAATTCATCATTGATATATGACCAGTAACTGCTAGACTGTTTAATCAGTAAATTTTCGATATTCGCCGTCATCGGAGGCACAGATGTACCACTATATGCACCACCAGTAGCGGTAGCCGTTTGAAGATCGTACAGACCTACCGGGATTGCGGAATTGCTCATATCATTGATCGCGGCATTTAGCCAGGTTAGACCATCCTGGTAGTTCGCCATAAAGACATACACCTTACCCAGGATACCTTCGGCTGCTGCTTTGGACATTCTCAATCTCGACGTAGTCTGTGCCGGAAGGTTCGGTATGGCTGCTGTCAGGTCACTAATGATAAGATCGTACACTTCTTTCACAGTCGCTCTCTTGAATGCCGTCTGCGTGATATCAGCTGTGGTGATAATAGGAAATCCTAAATCAGTTGCAGCATTGGTACTATAAGGCAACCCGAAATAGTTGATCATTAAAAAGTAGGTCCATGCTCTGCCGGCCTGTGCCTCTGCTTTTAAAGATGCTTTCTGAATGGTTGTGCCGTCAGTTGCATTATCAATCTCATTGATGATCTTATTGAATTCATAAATACTTTTCATCGTATTGGTGAACTCAGGGGCATCGTCGTTACTTTCATAGATCACATCATCCCAGCGAAATAACCTTTGGGTACGATAATTGGCCTTCGTAAAGTAAGGTTGCATACCGGCCATTTCATCACCCATAGGTACCTGCGCATTACTGTTAATATAAACCACGTAGAGGTTATTCAACAGGTTATCGTAGTCACTCACTGATTGCGCAATCAATGATCCCTTCGGCTCCACTTCCAGAAAATGGCTGGAACAGGAAGTAATGCCCAGCAGTGAAATAATTAAAGCTATAATCTTTCTGTTTATAATATAGTTCATGAGATCTCTTTTAAAATTTGGCATTTATTCCTACAGTGAAAGACTTTTGTCCAACCGGCATTGTCATTACTCCGTTATTTGCGTCCTGGAATTCCGGGTCGATACCGTATTTGTTCGCTTTCCAGAGCATGATATTGGATACCTGGCCACGCAGCGCGATCAGTTCTGCCCTCAGTTTCTTCAGTATAAATGAAGGAAGCGTATAGCTTAAAGAAATATCCCTCAGTTTTACGTATGCTGCACTTATCACATTAATATCGCCATGATTATAGTAACCCACATCTCGACGACTATAACTGGTATAACTATCTGCCACATAAGAAGGAATATTTGTCGTCTTTTCATCGCCCTCTGTTTTCCAGCGTTTCGCAAACTCACTATGGAAATTCCCGCTAAATGTGCTGTGTGTGGGATCTCCGGTATATAACAGGTTGGCTTCTCTTCTCATAACGTGTCCCAGGTTGAAAACGGCGTTCGCACTCAGCATCCAGTGGCCGTAATTGAAGATATTGGTAAGACCACCGTTCACAAGAGGTTGGGTGGTTCCTTTGTATTGAACATCCGCAGTAGATGTTACATATGGCGATTTCGTAATCGTGCCGTCCTGCAGTTTGATCTGTGGGTCGCCCATGTTATCCAATCCCATATTTTGATACGCAAATACGCTATATGCAGGATAACCTTTCACATAACTCTGATAAATTCTCAGGTAACCTTCGGTGGTATTATAGGCAGAGGTTACATTCACGAGCTTGTTTTTATTATAGGATATATTCAGTATGGTGCTCCATCTGAAGGATCCTCTTTTAAGGTTCATAGTGGTCAGACTGAGTTCACCCCCTTTGTTACTGAGATCACCCACGTTGCCGATAACGGAAGTATACCCGGTCAGTGCATTGGTCGGCATGTACCCCAGCAGGTTGGAGGTCTCTTTGTCATACAGGTCCAGTGTACCGGATATGACACTGTTCAACATGGAAAAATCTATACCGAAATTGATTGTTTTGGTGCTTTCCCAACTCAGCTTTCTATTAGCCGGAGAGGATATGTAAAGCCCTGCGCCGTTAGGTAAAAGGGCACTGGGATATCTCGACAAAATATCAAAGGAAGCAGAAGTACCCGGGCTCGGTGCATTGCCCGATAATCCATATGTAGAGCGGAGCGCCAGTGTGTTTAACAAGCTTGACCCGGAAAGGAAAGGTTCATTGGATAAGATCCATTTTGCACCTAAGCTCCAAACCGGTTTATTCTGTGCTGATTTATCCAGTCCAAACAGGTTACTTTTGTCAATACGAAAACTTCCATTGATCGAATATTTCTTGTTGTAGGTATAAGCGCCGTTCGCAAAGTAGGATCTGAATCTGGAAATTGATTCCGTTTGTGAAAAGTAATTATCACTCAGCATGCTGACAATTCCGTAGTTGGGAATAATAGTACCGGAAACACCTGTTGTGCTAAGTGTTTGGTAGTCCAGCATAGTAAACGTCTGTAATTGCCTGTTATAACCGCGAACCTGGCTGGTGTTAACCACCCCGTGTTGTTCCTGTAATTCCTGCCCGGCAAGTACACTCAGCTGGTGTTGAGAATTATTCCAGCTATTGTTGTAATTCAACAGGTTTCTTACCGTCCAGGTACGATTGGTAGAATTATTGGTGGCAAAGGTACCACCGGTAGTAGGCAGATAATATATAGGGCTGGAAGAGGCGGTAGGAGCTACGGTAAATTGAAGTAACTCATATCGCATATTATAGCTTTTGATATCATCATAAGATTCTCCCCTGGTACTGCCGCTGATATATCCATAGGTACCGGAAAAACTCAGTCCTTTAAACAGGGATACATTCACATTCAGGATATTCCTTACATTCAGCTGGTTTGATTTCGTATAGCCATAATTTAATTCATCAAGTGGTATATAGTCCAGGTTAATACCACTCCTTTCCTGGTAATCTTGCCTGATAGAATCGCTCAGGGTACCCATATAAGGCATGGAAAGGTTGTGGCCATCCGCATCCCTGAACAGCTGATAAGGGTAGAACCGGGAATCAGCGGTGACCGGTCGCTTCGCATTGGAGAGGGTGTTGGTCAGGTCTGTGACCAGGTCGAAGTGAACATGAGGACCGGCAGAAAACTCCTGCCTGAGATTCAGTTTGTAGGTATTGGTATTATTACCTGGCTGATAGCTGGTATTCCGGGTATAGGCAAAAGAGCCATAAAAGGAATAGAGCCTGTTGCCGCCAGTTACAGAAACCGTTTGATTGGATAATAGGGCATTTGAATAAAGGAGTTCTTTGATTTGTTTCCTGTTATCAATGGCAGATAAGCTATCCAGGCTTTTAATAGCCTGTTCATCAGTGATAATACCTCTATAACGGTTGTAGAAGATCACTTCATGCGGAGGCATACCAGAAAGCGGATAAGCCGTCTGTGATTCCCAGGGATAAGTTTCCGGATCAAAAATTTCTTCTGCGTTCGTAATAAAATCCCTGCTATTCATACCAGGGTAATAGTTAGTGTTAGGTTTCCCCTGGAAGTTAAGGAAAGCATCATATTGCACCCTTAATTTTCCGCCGGTACTCCCTTTTTTAGTATTAATAACAATCACCCCATTGGCCGCTCTGGCACCCCATATAGAAGCAGCTGTCGCATCTTTCAGGACGGTTACGTCTGCTACATCCTGTGGGTTGATGGTGTTAATGTCATTGATTGGGATACCATCCACAACATATAGCGGGTTCCTGTTGGTACCATTGCCATATACCCCCAGTCCGGGTAATATCTCCGTACCAACAGTGGTCAGGCCTCTAACCAGGATAGGGTTTTGTGCGGCACTGGGACTATTATTAATGACCAACCCCGGAACAAGCCCATCCAGCCGTTGCAGGATATTCATGCTAAAAGACCTTTCATATACCAATGACATCTCCGGTTTTCCGAAGGCGCCAGCGCTTCTCTCTTTGGCCAGCGTCTGATAACCATTGGAAACAACTGCAATTTCAGTGAGCTTATTGATTTCAGCTTTCAGGACTATATTTAAATAATTGAATGATTCGCCAGTCACTACAATTTCCCGGGTCTGATACCCTATAAAGCTGATGACAATAACATCTCCTGATTTTAAATCTGGCAACGTAAATTCTCCGTTACTATCTGTCCCGATCACATTGGGTGTTCTTTTGAGGCGGATAGTAGCCCCTTTGAGAGGGGTACCAATAGAATCTGTAATACGGCCTTTGAGCGTAATAGGTGGAATAGAATAATCGACAGGCGCCGGGATGCTCTCTTTTTTCCGGAATAATACGACGTTGTCTTTAATTTCATAGGTAATGGGTAAACCGGACAGACAACTATCCAATAATCTTTCAATGGCGACATTTTGGCAGGAAATACTGATCATCTTTGCGTCTTTCAGGAGGTCTCTGCTATAAAAGAAGTCATAACCTGTTTGATGCCTGATTTCCTTCAGGACACTACTGACAGGTGCATTTTTAACATTTACGCTTACAGTCTGGCCCTTAGAACTGGCGCTGACCTGCATGGCAATCACCAAAAGCAGCATTGCGCTGAAATTCATAATTAGCAGGGGTTTTTGGGCATAATAAGTCCATATGCCCGTTTTCTTGGCAAAATTTAAATACATTTGTTTAGCTGGTTTGGTTGATTATAGACGTTTAATTCAAACTATTACTGGCCGTTAGCCGATTTGTGTTCCAACCACAATCGGCTTTTCAGTATTAGTCTTCTACTGTTACTGTTCTTTCTTTAAGAATAAAATGTACTTTCCCCGATTTTTCTATAATATTTAATACATCTTCCAGGCTTCTGCTCCTTAAAATTTCACCTTCAAAAATTTCATTAGACCTGGTATTTTTATATACAATTCTGATATCATACCACCTGGCGATATCCTGCATTATTTCCTGTAGCTTGCCGTTAAATTTAAAGTAACCATCTTTCCAGGATACGGCTTCCTCAGTATCTATCCCGTGCTTTACCTGGATCAGGTTATCCCTGTTGCTGGACTGATCTCCCGGGGCCAGTTGTACCCGCTGTTGTCCGCTTGATACAACTACAGCGCCTTTTACCAATGTTGTCTTTACTGCCGGTGCATCAGGATAGGCCATAATATTAAAGGAGGTACCTAATACCATTACTTCCTGGTTCCGGCAGGTGATCTTTAAAGGGTGTTCGCTGTTTTTGCTGACTTCAAAATACGCTTCCCCTGAAAGCTCAATTTTCCGGTCGCTGCCAGCGAAAGGCAATTCGTAGGTAATAGAAGAGGAGGCATTTAACCACACATGTGTCTGGTCTGGAAGCAATATCTGCCACTGGCCACCTGAGGGTGTCCTTACCGTATTGCGTTCTCTTCTTTTGCTACCCCGGGCATTGGCCGGAAGGTCGTATACGATTTGTCCGTTTGGCAGTTTTTTTATGCTTCCTCCACCTGCCAGTGCAACGTCAACATGGTTGGTGTTGTTCAGCATGATCGTCTGTCCATTTCCTGTAGTCAGGATTGCTTGGTCAGTTCCGGGTACTATTTGTGCAAGCGCGCCAGGTTGTTGTTTTGGCAGATTTTCCTTCCGTATCAGCCAGAACGTGCCTGCGGCTATAATCACCAGAACTGCGGCAGCGGCTTTAAACGGCCACGATTTATAAAAGCCCAATGTATGCTTAGCCTCCTTTTTGATAAAGAGTTCAATATGATCGTACACTTTTTGCAGCCGGATATCTGTATCTGGCGGTTGGTAAAGTGGTATGTCTTCTCTTTGTATTTCTTTAATAATCAATTCCTTAAGAGGGCGTTCTTCCGCGGGAATCTTGAAGTGGTCCAGTAGAATACCTATCTCTTCTTCAGTACAATCATCATTGACATATTTCCAGAAAATCTCATGTAATGAAGATTCCATTGAATGTTTTTTTATTAATAAACGGCATAATTAAAAAGCAATGAATGATGCTGAAAAAAAATCGGGCTACAGAAGAATTAGTGAAAGACAAATTTTAATGAAATATAAATTAATATGTTTTATGTTTGTCTATTGTCCATAGATACTTTGGAAATTATAGATATAAAATATCAGGAAGAGTTACTCATTCAGCTCAGAAATGATGCTGAACCGGCTTTTAATGCACTGTATCAAGCTTATAGTAAGCCCATTTGGTTGAGAATTTTGCGGTTGGTAAAAGACAAAGATATCGCAGATGAGTTGCTACAGGAGGTATTTATTAATATCTGGAAGAACAGGCAGCAGATAGATCTGGAGAAATCTTTTAAGGCCTTCATTTATACAGTCGCTCAAAACCTGGTATATAATTATTTCCGGAAAAATGCCTCGGATTCCAATCTTCTTCAAAACCTGTTATTACAAAGTCCTCAGCATTACATGAATGTAGAGCAGCTAATGGAGGAGAGAGAGCTCAAAAGGTTACTCGACGAGGCAATTGACCAGTTGTCTCCCCAGCGTAAGCGGGCATTTATATTGTGTAAGGTTGAGGGGCGCAGTTACGGGGAAGCCAGTAAAATAATGGGGGTTTCCATTGCTACCATCAACAGTCATATTACGCAGTCCATGCAATTCTTAAAGGAATATACACTTAAACATCTCAAGGTGATTCTGGTAATCCTGTTTACAGGTTTGAACCGATAGTATTGTTGGCGACCTGGGCATCAAGAAGGTGCTACCGGTAAATTTTTTTAGTAAGAATGGCTGCAAACTGGCATGCAATAGCCTGGGCACTGACCGTCGACAGGCATTCTGGTTTGGGAATGCTTTACATTTGGATCGGAACAATCAATAACAAAATGCTGAAGTTTTTCTTTCTGGGGCTGTTACTTTGTCTTTGCCTGAATTCGCAGGCGCAAGAAAATAAACCTGATTATATAAAGTTTGGACTGGAATTGGATTTCCTACCCTATGTTACAGGTGGTTATTTTGGGGGAGCATGGATTGGGAAAGATGTCTGGAGACTAAGAGCGTTGACCGCTTTTGTAAAAAAGCCTGACTGGTCAACTGAAAAAGATTTTTCCAATCACCAGGTGCATGCCTATGCACTACTGGTAGACCGTTTCCTGAAAAAGGACTGGAAAGGCTGGTGGATCGGAGCCGGACCCGTTTTCTGGAATAGTACTATTCAAACAGATGCAAAGGTGCAAACGGCGAAATTTAATAACTTTCTCCTGAATGGAAGCTTAGGTTATAATTTTACATTGTATAAGCATTTGTACCTGTCTCCATGGGGAAGTTTAAGTCTTCGGATAGCAGGGGATAAAAACGTAGCGGTAGACAATAAGAGTTTTACATTGCCAATAATAAATCCGGAAGCTTCTGTGAAGGTGGGGTATTATTTTTAAGTTGACTTTCTTCATCCCCTGGAAAAATACACGCTGAAACTTATAACCATTCAACGAAGCTTGCTCCTGTTATAGATTACCTGATTGGATGGGTAGCTGCCCATTGCGGGTAGCTGTTACATCAGAGTTGGCGACCATTTTGAATCAGTTCTATCAGATTGCCTTCTAAATCCTTGACATAAGCATACGTATCGCCCTTTTTAACGGCGGGTGATGGCGGAATGACCTGTAATGCCCCATTGTTTATCAGCTCATTAAAAACAGTATGCAGGTCTATTACAATAAGCGCCATGTGACCATAACCCTGAACGGAGGCCGCATTTAATGGGTCAGTAAAGCGTTGCTCCCGCGTGGAGTTTTTCAGTTCAATCAGCTCAACTTTAAAGCCGTTAGGCGCTTGCAACAAAACAGTTCTGACTTGCATGCTTTCAATTTCCAAATGCTGAATTTCCCGCATGTTGAAGCAGGTTTTATACCAGGCTTCCATTTTATCGAGGTTGCCCACAGAAAGTCCAACGTGATCAAGATTCACAGTAGTATCCATGCCTGTTTGTTTTTGTTGCGCCATACTTGTTATTGTAAATATTGCCGCCGCGATCATTAACTTGATTTTTTTATTCATTTCCTGATATTTTATTGTGCAACAAAATTACCTTTGAATTGGTATACAAATGATACCAGTAACCTAAAGGATACCAGACATGAAGGCGAAAGCACTGACTATGACGGATAAAATAAAGTATGTTCAGGACACGCTGTATGTTATTAGTGGCAAATGGAAATTGCCCATCCTTATGACGATGTACGATGGCAAAACCAGGTTTCGGGATATACAGCGTGCCATTCCTGCGATTACTACACGTGTATTGTCTAAGGAACTCAAAGACCTTGAAGCAAATCAGCTCATTATAAGGACAGTCTATGATGATTCGCCGGTTCTTGTTGAATATACGCTGGCGGCTTATAGTGAAAGCTTAAAACCTGTTGTTGACGTGATGGTTTACTGGGGAAATAACCACCGTAAAAAGATTACAGGGAAGTAGTGCTTTGTGATTTAGCATATGTTTGATGCGCTTGATGACCTAGGAGATGAGGGACAATTTGGCTTGACGATGGGGGGATAACTTGAAATCGGATCATCTAAAAGTAATGTCTCCTAAAACTCAATCTGCTATAAGTAGTTCATTTGCTGTTGATGGTTGGATATACCCTTTAATGGATTTTCGCTAATCTCTATCATTTACCGATTGAAAAATGATTAGAATTTTTATTTGAAATACAGTTCTATTTTATTATTTTGCCGTAAATTATACACCGGGGGGTGTAAATAGGTACTTGTTTATTATTTTTAACCCAATAACTATGGATTTATATCTTCTTTATTTAGCATATTGTTTGTAACAATACATAAAATCGGGAATCGCAATAGTCTCTAAGAACAAATCTATTTTTTGGTAGCAAAACCTAATGAGAAACTTTCTCTATACTTATAACTTCAACGATGAAATACATTCCTTTTAAGCAAGGTCGGTATCTATGTACTGTTCTGCTGCTACTGCTTGCAGGTAAGCTTTGGGCGCAGGAACAGAGCGACCTTAACCCAACCGTTTTTAATGTTGCCCCTCCGGCGCCGAATGCCGCCTCTCTGGGAAAATTCGGAGATGTCCCTGTGAATTTGTTCAATGGATTGCCTTCGATATCAATTCCTTTGGGGAAGATTAGTGTTGGGAATGAATTTAATACTGAATTGAGCCTTTCTTACCATGCAGGTGGAAATAGGGTAAATGATATTGCATCGAATGTGGGTTTGGGATGGGCATTGAATGCGGGTGGTGTTATTTCGCGTACGGTGAGGGGACTGCCTGATGAGACAGGAGTGGGATATGTGAATGGTAGTGGAGGAAGGAGAATTATAATCACAGCCTCCGGAGATATGGAGGGTGCTGATAATTATCAGACGTTCAATTTCTCCGCGACTAATCAGCTGGATACGCAGCCCGATGAGTTTAATTATAATGTAGGAGGGATCAGTGGTAAATTTGTAGTAGATACTAATCAACAGATTGTGTTATTACCTTACAGGGATATAAAGATTACCTGGATGCCGCTCATTGATGGCAATATGTACTTTACAATGGTGACCCCTGATGGTACGCAGTATATTTTTGGCAGCACTGATTGGACAATATCAGTTTCCTCCTGCGGAGGTTCTGATGAAATCTATCCATCTTCCTGGTACCTCACACAGATCATTCTGCCTAAAAGTAAACGGACGATTGACTTTACCTATGAATTAGATAAGGGATTACCGGCACCATCAGTTACACAAACCGAAACCAGTTCTCCCTCCGTGCTAGTCTCTGGTGTTTCTATTCAGGGTTGTCCCGGTGCTACGCCTACGCTTTCTACCTGCTACAACAACCGTGTCTGCCAACAGCAGACTTTGAAAACTATTACTTTTCCTGGAGGCAAAGTCACTTTCAATTATAATACAGTAAGGACGGATGTAACTAATTCCAGTAGTGATCCTTTTTATGCATTGAGTGATATCACCTATTCTTCAGGATTTAATAATGTATATACAGATCTGAATAAATATCTGTTTACTTATACCACACCTGTAAGGCTGATGTTGACAAAGGTGAGTCAGGCAGATGTTAATAATAATGTGATTGGGTCTTATACACTTAGTTATAATAGTACGCATTTGCCGGCTATCAATTCCTTTTCACAGGACCACTGGGGGTATTATAATGGAGCAAAAAATTACTCCCTGTTACCTTCTGATAGTGTTACCTCTGGCGGCGACAGGGAACCTAATTTTACCTACACAAAGGCAGATATATTAGAGAGTATAACTTATCCGACAGGCGGCAGTACTACCTTTACTTATGAGAGTAATACTTATAGTCATTACAGCAATTCGATAGAGGTGAATGATGCCGTTTATCAGATACTGACAGCATCAAAGTCAGTGACGACGGGTGTGAATGGGAATACGACTTATCCTGATTATAAGATAGATAGTATTATTGTGAATATACCTTACTTCCAGTATATAAAAGCTATTGTAACCCGTACCTCATCCTTAGGTAATATTAATTCTCTTATCCTCCGGAATATGCAGACTGGTGCAACTTCGAATATAGGAAGTGGTACCCAGTATATACCTGTTGATTCAGGGGAGTATCATATTGTGATGATGACAGAGCATTCCGAGCCAACGGTTTCTTATGAAAAAGTAGCTGTTGATCTGACATACAAGGCAATTACAGGTACGACCGCGATTGCAACGGGAGGCGGGCTTCGATTGAAGGCTATGACAACTTATGATGGTATCAATCATGCTAATGATATCATTAAGAGCTATACTTACAACCTGTCTGGAAATACATCTATGTCATCAGGTTATCTGACCAATAAACCGGTTTATAAATATAAAATGACTGTATGGAAACCAGCCCCTGGTGCTAACACTAATAACGGTGCATATGAGGAGTTGGCTTGTGATATGACTTACAGGACTTCTGCCGCTAATAATGAAATAGAAACCAGCGGTGGTGGTGTGGTTTACAAAGAGGTATTGGAAACAGATAATCAGAATGGGAGTATCAGATATGTGTATGCCTTAGGTGACAATTCTTCAGGTTTAAATAGCTATCCCTTTGGTCCATCTACGAATGTATACCCTGAAAAGGGCATGCTAAAGGCACAGTATACTTATGATAACACAGGGAAATTGTTGACAAAGCAGGAGAATGTATATACTACTTTCCTGAAGGGGAAAGTTCAGGCGTGGAAGGCCGCTTATAGGGAGAAATGGACTTATTATGTAGGATATCCCTGGGAGCATTTTAGTTCTAATTATTATAGTTATCGTAGTGATGGAGCACTGCTTAGCAAATCGACAACGACGGAATATGCTGGGACGGATTCCCTGGTGAGCGTAGTAGATACTTACTATGATAACATGGATCATATACAACCTACGCGTGTACATACGACGAATTCAAAGGGGGATGATGTGTGGACGTATACGAAGTATCCGACTGATTATACTATTCCTGCTGGTACATTGAGTGCTGGGTTGGCGGCAATTAAGACAATGCAGGATAGTAGTATCCATAATTTAGTGATTGAGCAGTATATGCAGCAGATAAAAAGTGGCGTGACGACGACTTTAGGTGGGAAGTTTATAAAGTATAAGACAGTGCCGGCGATGGCAGGGATACAGGTGCAGATAGACACGGCATTTACATTGAAGCGGGCAACAGCACAGGCATCTTTTACTCCGGCTTATATCAGCAGCGGAAATATTATTAAGGATGTGAATTACGATGCGAAAATTAGTTTTAGCAGGTATGATAGTGTTGGAAATATAATTGAGCAAAATAAGGTGAATGATGTTACAGAGGCATATATATGGGGATATAATAATTGTTATCCAGTAGCGAAGATTACGGGTACTACATATGCAAGTGCGATTGCACAGTTAAGTACCAGTGTAATCAGAAATCCTTCGGGTGATGATGTGCTGAGGACAGAATTAAAGAAGTTGAGGACCGGCCTGACCAATGTGCTTGTGAGCAGTTACACATTTAAACCCCTGATAGGTGTCACCAGTGAAACCGACCCTGCTGGCAGAACGTCATATTATGAATATGATCTGTTTGGAAGGTTGATCGTAATTAAAGACCAGAATGGTAAAATCCTCAAGCAGATGAATTATCAATTCGCACAACCTATCACCCAATAACCCGATTACGTATGAAAAAAATATTCATTGGGGTGGCTTTGCTGATAGGTCATGCATTGTATGCCCAAAATATACCAGTGGCCACTTCCACAAGACCAACTGCAACCCCGGTCGCTGTACCAGCTGCGTATTCATCAGGTGTAATTAATTATGTACGTACCTGGGCTCCTTCCATGCCGACTTCAGATACGGCGGTTGTTAGTGCTTCTTCGCGCACAGTGACGGAAGTAAAGATGAGTACGGAATATCTTGATGGATTGGGCCGGACTATACAAACTGTATCAAAGGGAACCAGTCCTGCAGGAAAGGATATCGTACAGCCACAACTATATGACCCATATGGCAGAGAACAATATCAGTATCTTCCTTACGCACAGCAAAGTGGTAATACAAGTGATGGTAGCTTTAAAACAGATCCATTCAATAGTCAAAAGACTTTTTATCAAAGCAGCACACTGAACCCCGGAATCGTTGGAGAAAGTATTTATTATAGTCAAAATACTTATGAAGCGTCTCCATTAAGCAGGATATTGAAGGTAGCAGCTCCGGGAAATAGCTGGGCCGCTAACCCGGTTCAGAAACAATATCTGCTCAACAGTGCCAGTGATGAGGTTAGAATTTGGAATTTTACTACAGGTTTGCCTGTCAGTGGCGGAATTTATACGCATGGAACATTGCATAAAAATGTTGATATTGATGAAAATGGTCAGCAGACAGTTGTATTTACTGATAAAAGCAATCGTGTAATACTTGTCAAAAAATTGATCTCATCGGTATATGGCTCTCATGAAGGGTGGCTTTGTACCTATTACATTTATGATGATCTGGGCCGCCTTGTATTTGTAATGCCTCCGCTTGCTACCAATGCGGTTATAGCCAATGGCTGGGCTGTTACTGCCAGTATAGCGAATGAGTTATGTTTTCAATATCAGTTTGACGACCGTGACCGGATAGTGGTTAAAAGAATACCGGGAGCAGGTGCTGTCTATTCAGTATATGATGTGCGTGACAGAGTAGCCTTTACCCAGGATTCAGTGCAACGGGCTACATCGCCCCAGCAGTGGCTTGGTAATTTTTATGATAATCTGAACCGTGTTTCCATGACTGCCATCTATAAAGCAACTACCACAAGGGAAGCATTGCAGGCCAGTTTGAATACTTCGGTATCTGGTAGTCAGGGCATATCTTATAGTTTCCCTATTCAGTCAGATCTGGTATTAAATAGTTATGACGGAATAACAACATCTTATACAGCAAGCAATAGCATAACAATCATTCCTGGTTTTGAATCCACGAGTGGAGTTGAAATTACGGCAGAAATCACCACTGGTAATGCTGGTACGACCACCGTTGCAGCCACCAATGCGTTGCCATCAATTAGTGCCAGTAGTCTGACTCCATTAACATATAATTATTATGATAATTATAGTTATACCGGTTCATTGGGCTATGTATCAGCAGATGTTTCCAAGCCTCAGGGAGGTTCAAATCCCTATTCAGAAGCTTTACCTTCCAGTCCCAGTTCATTGACGCAAGGATTGAAAACAGGAGCTAAAGTGAGGGTGCTGGGTACTGATCAATGGCTGACAGCAACGATAAATTATGATGATAAAGGGAGAACTATACAAACAATAGGAGAAAATCAAACAGGGGGAAAAGATATTAGTACAAGCCTGTATGATTTTAATGGGAAAGTTCTCAGCACTTATCTTCGTCATTCGAATTCGAAGAGTTCACTGAATCCGCAAACTACACTGTTAACGATGAATTCATATGATGCAGGAGGAAGGTTGCTAAGCGTGATAAAGCGAGTAAACGACGTTACGACCCTGGATCAGACTATTGCAGCTAACACGTATGATGAACTTGGACGATTACAGCGTAAAAGGCTCAATGTGACAGGTACCTCTACCCAGCTGGATACAATTACTTATACCTATAATATTCGCGGTTGGTTGCACGGCATCAATAAAGCATATGTAAATACGACCAGTACGACTAATTATTTTGGAGAGGAATTGAGTTATGATTATGGGTTTACCCGTAACCAGTACAATGGTAATATAGCCGGTGTAAAGTGGAAGGGAGCGAGTGATGGTATGGCCAGGGCATTCGGGTATTCTTATGATCTGAATAACCGTTTAACAGCTGCTGATTTCAAACAGAATACTTCAGGTGCGTGGGCTAATACGACAATAGATTTTTCTGTTAGCAATCTTACATATGATGCGAACGGGAATATTGGATCTATGAAGCAGCAGGGTTTGATAGGGACCACAATAAGTGCTATAGACAGATTGAAATATACTTACCAGTCAGGAAGTAATAAGCTGCTGTCAGTTACAGATACCAGTAATACGATTTCAGCTAAATCAGGAGATTTCAATGATGGCTCTAATTCAGCTACAGTTAATGATTATGCTTATGATGGCAATGGTAACCAGATCAGTGACTTGAATAAGGGAATCACCGCGATTAGTTATAACTATTTATCACATCCTGAAAAGATCTTAATTCCTGGAAAAGGAATGATTACATATCTATATGATGCGGTTGGGACTAAGTTAAAGAAAACAGTCGTTGATAGTACTGTTTCACCAGTTAAAACAACTGTAAGTGATTACGTTGGAGGATTTTTATACCAACAGGATACTTTGCAGCATATAGCTCATGAAGAAGGACGGATCCGTCCGGTGTATGATTCAGGCAAGGCGATTCAATACACTTATGATTATTTTGAGAAAGATCACCTGGGAAATATACGGGTAGTACTGGGCACTCAGCGTGATACGGCTATTTACGCTGCAACGATGGAGACTGCGGTCAGTGGTAAAGAAAATGCTTTATTCAGCAATATCGATAACACTCGTACAGCAATTACAAGTATTTCAAATGGTTATCCAACTGATAATACTACCAGTCCGAATGATTATGTAGCGAAATTAAGTGCTACTGGTCAAAAGATAGGTCCGTCACTTGTATTGCGGGTAATGGCAGGTGATACAATCCGGATTGGTACTACGGTTGCATATAATAGTACCGCAGCTAATACAGGTAATTCAACTGCAGAACAATTAGCTGCCGCGATATTACAGGCTTTTACCGGTACAGGTGTGAGTGATGGTGTACATGCTGGTATAGGTGCGAATTCCCCTATTCAGTCGCAATTTACAAAGGATACTTACAATGCATTGAAGAATAGTGATGCGAATAATAATGCTTCAGATAAGCCGAAGGCATATTTGAATTATGTGATGTTTGATGACCAGTTTAATATGGTGAGTGGGAATAGTGGTATCCGGCAACCTCAGGGCGGTCCGAACGTAATTAATGTGCTGGAGTTGCAATCAATGCGGATAGAAAAGACAGGATTTATTTATATTTATACATTGAATGAGAGTAATGAGCCCGTTTATTTTGATAATTTGATTGTAGTACATAATAAAGGAGCGCTTTTGGAGGAGACGCATTATTATCCATTTGGGTTGACGATGGCGGGGATTAGTTCCACAGCCATCAAAGGAGCAAAATATCCAGAGAACAAGCTGAAATATAACGGAAAGGAATTGCAAAGTGGAGAATTCAGTGACCATTCAGGACTTGAGCTTTATGACTATGGAGCCAGAATGCAGGATCCTCAGCTTGGTAGATGGTGGGTTGTTGACCCCAAAGCATCAAAAATGCCATCGTGGTCGCCTTACTCTGCATTTTATAATAACCCAATACGATTTATAGACCCAGACGGACAAGAACCGACCCCAGCAGAAGCTGCAAGAATGGCGGCTCACGTTTACGGAGATAAAAAGAATGGTATATTAACGGGAGGATGGCAAGTTTCAAGTAGAGATTTTGGATTAACAGGTAAAGATT
Source organism: [Flexibacter] sp. ATCC 35208 (assembly GCF_001975825.1). Taxonomy (GTDB): domain Bacteria; phylum Bacteroidota; class Bacteroidia; order Chitinophagales; family Chitinophagaceae; genus Chitinophaga. The sequence continues at coordinate 22,838 of NZ_MTKN01000012.1, read as the reverse complement.
TAAATAACGGTGCTACAGGGTTAAAATCATTAGTGTATGAAAGAGTTGTAAATGGAAAAGTAACCGAATATACTTATGCGACAGCAGGAACAGAAGCAAGTTGGAAAGATGTAGGTGCCGATGTAAAACAACCTTTAGGCTTATCTAAGCAATATGCTAAGGCTGCTGATAATGCTAAAACTATTTCAGGTGAATTAGGCTCAACTGAATTAACATACGTTGGACATTCATTAGGTGGCGGAGAAGCAGCTTTAAATGCATTGGTAACAGATAGGAAAGCAATTACCTTTAATGCTGCAGGAGTAAGCGACATAACAAAATTTGTAGAAGGTACTTGGAAAACCCCATTTAAGTCAGAGGGCAAAATTGATGCTTATATAATGGCTACAGACCCTTTGAATAATCTTGAAAATAACACTGCATTACCAGATGTAAATGGAAACCGTCATTATTTAATGCCAACAGACGCATCATCTATATATAATGGGCATAGTATGGATAACGTATTAAAGAATTTTGGGGTTAATAATCCTGATGAATATAAGAAATAATGAAAACAATGATTATACAATTAGTATTCTCTTGTTTGTTGCTTTCTTGCTCAAACATTAACAGAGATACGCCAGTGGATAAAACGGATTTAACAGGTGATGATTATCGACTTTTTCAAAATACTCCAGCTTGGGAATTAGCCAAAGCTGTACAGGATGAAAATGAAAAAAAGATAAATGAAATAGTCTCAAAAGATTCCAAGCTAATAAACTATCAAGAGCCAAAATATGGCAATACGCTTTTGATGCTTACAGTTAGTAATCAACAAATGAAGTCCTTTAAAATTTTATTAGAACAAAAGGCAGATGTGAATATACATAATTCCTATGAAGGTACTTCTGCACTTATAGAGGCTTGCTCTTTTAAACAGTATGAAATCGAGTATGCTGAAATGCTTTTACAAAATGGAGCTAATGCAAATGATATTCAAACCGACAAAAGCGAGCCAAATAAAGTAAAGAGTGCTTTGATGAAATCGGCTAAAACGGGTAAGTTAGATTTGGTTAAATTACTTATAAAGAATGATGCCAATGTAAACTATCAAAATGAATATGGTCAATCAGCATTAAGTGAGTCTATAATGGTAAGTAGATATGAAATATCTTATTACTTGCTACAAAATGGCGCGGATTACAAACGTCCAATTTTTTACAGACCTGATTATTCTATACCAGTAGAAAATCAAGACCCTAGCGACAAAGGAAAGCCGATGTATTTGGTTGATGTATTAAGAGAAGCGTTTTTAGATTTTGATACAGACGAGTATAAATACAAAATGCAGATAGTAGATTTTCTAAAGAGCAAGGGTATTGATTACAGAGCAACACCAATCCCCGAATACATTAAAAAGAAGGCCCAAGAAAATTATCCCAACAGTTGGCAAGAATATTTAGAAAAGTATTAAACGAAAAGCCCGAGCAATCGGGCTTTTGCTTTTTACAGGGTAGCGATATTTTTAAGTTTAACGGATTTAATAAAGCCATCCAGTACTTGCAGGATATGGCTTTTTTCTGTATTCTCCATTTTGTCCAGTTCAGATAATAGTTGCAACATTACAGGGTCTTTAAACAAATCCGCTTTATCTGTTTCCCCTAAAAGATAGCCGACAGTAGTATTTAAGTGGTTAGAAATATTTTTAGCCACATCAATACTTGGGGTCATCTCATCTCTTTCATATCTGCCAATTACCGAAATAGAAATACTTACCTATATGACATCCTCGCGAAACTTATCAGATAAACTTGAACGAGTTGATCGTACGATTAATATTTACAATAAGGCATCACAAGATTTATGCGAAGAAATTAGCATTGTTGTAACAGTTGAAGAGTTAATTAAAACCTTTACTATTCAGGAAGGTGATCCGTTTTTTTATGATGGTTATATTTTGAGTGAAAGCCAGCTTGAAAGTGTTTGTTGTAGAGGGGGAAATAAAACCTGATTTTATCAATTATTATTATATTTTGGAGGCGCACGGAATTTATAACTGGTAGACAGGAACAATATATTATTTTCCCAAAAGCCCGCGCAAGTCTGCGTGGGCTTTGCTATTTAGCATAGGCTTTTATGCGCTTTTCCCATTACATGGTATACCCAAATCTCACCTTTATTGAACTGGTAGCAGGGAAATTTCTGCTGGCCAGAAAATCATACAACAACATCAGGTTCCCTTTCAACTTTGCATTAATCTTATATTTCTTAGATATCCCCAAGAGCGCACTCCGCTGCCAGCTATTTACATTCATCAACTCAGACACATTCGTAAAAGTGGTCACATAATTCTCCTCAAACCCACCATTCAAATAAAAAGTCCCCTTCAACTTCCAATCTATATAAGACCTCAAGCCCACCCCCTGGTGCGTAAAAGCAATATGATTCCAACCTGTGCCCATCCCTAACTTATAAGACACACCTACACCAGCAGAACCATTTTTATGAAACTTATACCCCACCTGTCCGGCAATGTCCGTGGTAGTAGGATAATAAGACGTATTCTTCTGGAATTGCAGGTTCCCCCCAAATTCCAACCGCTGCAGAAAACTCTTTGTCTTCATCGGGTTTGGTTTGAAATCAGGCATATCTCCCGCATTATCTAAATTGGAATATTTATCCTTCAACTCATTCAACTGTGACTTTGCCTGCGCCATCTGCTGACTCACCGCCTGCTGCGCACTGGGATCATTCCCCAACCGCTGGGAAATAATTGACTCTACCTGGCTACGGGTCTGCAACCCCGCCAGACTGGCTGTACTATTACTGCTGGCTCCAATCAGGTTGAACAAACTCGCATACTGTGAATGCTGTGTTATAAAATTATTATACGCTGGTAAAGTTTTGAGCAATTTGACCGCATTCTCTTCTGCTTTTTTCCTATCCGATAAAGTAGCCTTGTATTCATTCAATTGCTGGCCGTAATAATATGCCTCCTTATTCAGGTTTGTCAAATCCTTGCCAAAACCAGTATAATTTGCCAGTTGCTGTTTTAACAATTGCCTTTGCTCTCTCAGGTATGCCTTTACCTGCTCCGCTTGTTGCAGGCTATTTTGCAGATTATCTACGCTCTGTGTAGCACTCGCCAGTTTACTGGTATTCGCCCCTGATATATTATTCGCCCCTTGCAGGAATTTCAATGAATTCTGCAAAGTATCCAAATAAGCGCCCCCGGCATTAGATGTGATGCCACTCACCTTTCTCCCTAAACCGGCCTTCATATGATTAAGACTATCTATAGACTGGGAAAATATTCTTTTTGCGGCTGTCGAATCCATCTTCATCAGCTTCGCCTGCATTCTTTTTTCCTGGCGTGCAAAGCGATCCAGGGCCTGCGCCGTACGCTTGTCTACCTGGGATTCGACATGTTCTGATTTGCGTTTTACCTGACTCAGATACCTGTCAGGCAGGGTGATAATACTATCTTTTCTAACTGTAGAATCGCTAGCCGGATTATTGAACAATATAGTGAATGTAGCGAGTAAAAATAGATTCATAATTGTATAGAGAACGGTTTACAAACTTGTACACTACCAAGTTATTGCTTTATACGCAAGGGATAAATAACACCTTAGTACTATATTCCAATGATTGTACAAAAAAATCCTCCTTACCACCAAAGATAGTAAAGCGGGCATTTACAAATAAAATTAATTATATATTTCCCTTCTTCAGCTCCTTCACTGCATAATCGCTGGCTCTCGCTGCCAGCGCCATATATGTAATAGAAGGATTCTGGCAAGCCGACGAAGCCATGCAGGCCTCATCTGTAATAAACACATTTTTTGCCGCACGCACCTGGTTATACCCATTGCGGGCAGCTGTTGCATCAAAGCCGTTGACCACCCTGAATCAATTCTATAAGATTGCCTTCTATATCCTAAACATAAGCATACGTATCGCCCTTTTTAATGGCTGGTGATGGCGGAATGACCTGTAATGCCTCATTGTTTATCAGCCAATTAAAAACGGTATGCAGGCCATTTACAAATACTGCCATGTGACCATAGCCCAGAACTGATGCGGCATTTAATAGGTCAGTAAAGCGATGATCCCGCGTGGAGTTTTTCAGTTCAATCAGCTCATTATAAGGACTGTCTATGATGATTCGCCGGTTCTTGTTGAATAAACGCTGGCGGCTTATAGTGAAAGCTTGAATCCTGTTGTTGACGTGATGGTTGACTGAGCAAATAACCACCGTAAAAAGATTACAGGGAAGTAGCGCAAGGAGGAAGTTATTACTGGCATCGTAAACAATCATATTATTTTTGCACTAGCCATATAATACATGGAGATTGGAGTAAAGCCGCACGACCGGAAAGATTCGCCAATCCTGGTGAATTAATCCTGGTGAATTGCAGGTAATCAAATTCCCGTTTATTCCCACGCTGAAAGTAGCCGTTTCTGAGAAGGTAAATTGAGGCTTATGACTGTAGGCGCAACTAATAGTATTGTCCGCAGACAAAATTGGGGCGAAAAATAATTTCTCGCCCAATTGTTCTTTGGTTTTTACTTCATCATTCATTAGTGCCTGCAAAACTCAACAACCCTATCATTACACTGAAGGCTAAAAGGAGTTTTTTCATATCATCGTGCACTTGTCAGTACAATGGCTTTTTGCTTACGCTTATTCCGCCACTGCATTAAAATTGACATCAATATCAAAATTATCATAGATTACTTTATTTCCCAGATTTTCAAGGAGCTTTTTGAGCGAAATTTAAAGAAAGAAGGGCATAAATAACTTGATCAAACGCTTGCCTGTAAAAATCGTAAATTGGGAACCTCTTCTTTCTGAACAACGAAGAATAATCATGCAATGATTAGTACTGTTAGCAATGCAGAAGTCGCAGTTGTTTGTGTTGTCCTATTTTCATCACTATGCGGGTATTGTCAAGTTTACACCTGTACTTTACATATATTGACTGCCTTAATAAAAAAGGGGAAATTCGAATTTGCATAAAATGCGCAAAAATATTGTGCACTTTGTGGTTAGTTTTATAGTTCAGTTCAATAATGATTTTATGACCCAGGCATATTTTGATAATATATATACATATTTTGTGATACTGTTGCCCTAAGGCCAGAACGAAGTTCCCAGTTAACTTATTAACTCACGGTGGCAAAATATTCAAACGGGCAAAATGTATTGCACAAAGAAAACTGTTAAACAACACCATCAGTAACCGCGACGTTCAGATTCCTGTTTATATGATACAGGAATTTGTCTTTGAGTCTATCATGGATAAAATCCGCATTGTTACCTGTTTTGAAAATTACCTAAAAGGGATGCTTATAAAAAAGGGCTATGTTGTACATATATACTTCACTTTCTTCCAATATCGGCAGTCATTCCATAAACGCGCATAGTACAGCTTCGTCTTTGATAATCTAATAATTCATGGTAGAAGCATAGGGTTGGCTGAAAGTACAATTTTTTCAATGATTGTTCTTTTTTGTTTACATCCATCTACTACATTCGCGCAGCAAGAAAATCATCTATTTGATTGAATATAAAGAGAAAGTGGTAATTGAAAAATAATAATTTATTGGTAAATATTATTCGCTGCGAAAAGAACTTAATGTAACTTATTACGCGATTGGATTATTTTTTTTTCTTTAGCAAAATGAATTAAATTGCTGGTCAGAAACCCAAATATGTTAAGCTCGTTATCGGAATCATAAAGATCAATCCGGAAGTTGCACAATTGGTATTTGCAGTTTAATTTAAATCATTTTAATCTATTGTAAGTGCAGCTTACCTTAGCGATAGCTCTATCCTGGCCACAACTAAGTCGTTGTACGATTTTTCATTTAAATAAAATTATATAGTTGTTTCCTCATTGATAGTGATTATGTAAATCACTGTTCATTATTTGTTTGATACATGTTTCCCTTAAATATAGACCCACAATGAAGATTTCTTGCAAAAGAAGTTGGTATGTGATTTATGTCATGCCACGCCATGAAAAGAAAATTGCCAGCATTTTAAAGACTAGAGGAATCACTTTCTTTCTGCCAATGACAAAAAATCTAAGGACCTGGAACGGAAGGAAGCGATATGTAGAACTACCGTTATTCCCTTCTTATATTTTTGTCAGTCCAGAAAACGTAAGTGAATATTATGAATTGTTGAATATTAATAGTGTGATTAACTATGTGAAGTTCGGCAATGAGATTGCGGTGGTAAGTGAAATCGTTATCGACAACATCCGGTTACTGGAAATGCAGCATGCAGAAATGGAGGTTTCGTCTGCTCGCTTTGACCCTGGTCGCCAGGTTGTGATTAAAGAAGGTACGCTCGCCGGTTGTAAGGCTGAAGTAGTGGAGGTGAAAGGGAAAGAAAAAATAATTGTCAGAGTAAACCTGCTAAGAAGAAATGTACTCATCAATTTACCCAGCGAATACCTGATCGCTTTTGTAGCCTAGACATTTTTGAAGGAATACCCCATTTCCATTCTTACAATTTTCAACATCATTTTTCCAATTAACTCGTTCCGCTACTATACATTTTTAATAATAGTACGGAAAGGGGAAATAGTATGCTAAATATGAAATTACCCAGTTAACTGAACGCTTCACTGATTCTTATGTCACAAAGAATACTTTTTAAACAAGCTATTCAAACTGTAATTCATTTCAAAGGAAGTATAACATTGTTACATCATCCTGTCTGTTGTTTTATGCATAAAGCTTAAAGAATGCAAGAGCGTATCGAGAATCAACTTTTAAGGGAGTATTGGCTGAAAAAAATCCACGGTAAAGATATAAGTGCTATTGGGGCTATCGTCCCCGACTTTTCCCGAACAATTATTTTGCCTGAGGAAGAAACCGGTTACTTTCAACACTTAACCGGGCGACAGCCCATGGCTGTCTATACCGTCTATCTCGCGGTATACATGCTATTGCTGAAGAGGTATTTTCCTGCCTTTGGCGGAAGCGTGCTCTCTTATGATATAATAAGAGCGCAACAGTTCGCTGATACCCCACTGCTATTTTACAATTTACCAAACATCCGTCTTACTTTAAGACAGTTGCTGCATGAAATGAAGAAGGAAGTACAGGAGGTATATAGCCACGCTATATACGATCCGGCTGAATGGCAAAATACACCTGGTACTGTTTCATTCAGGCAGCTGACGGATTTTACTTTCTCCTGCCATAGCCAGGCTCCCAGACCACTTCAGGCAATGCCTTTCAATTTTTGTATTGATGGAAATACATTTTCTATTCACACATCATCTGATTTTACTGATAGTTTTGTGGCTGCCCATTTTCTTAATCAGTATGTAAACTGGATCAGGCAGCTGGAAGCTTATATTGACATCCCTATAGGTGAAGTATCACTGCTGTTGGCAGATGAGAAGGACCTGTTGCTGCATACTTTCAATTCCCGGAAGGAATATCCTCATGATGCTACGATGGTAAGCCTGTTTGAAGCCCGGGTGCAAAGTGATCCACATGCGATTGCACTGGTACATAGGGGTCGTGAGATGACATATGGAGAACTGAATTGTGCTGTCAATAAAATGGCTCACTACCTGTTACAAAACTATCTGTTAAGCAGGGATAGTGTAGTCGGCATACTGTTGCCTAAGTCTGACGATTTTGTGGTAGCGATGCTGGCGATTTTGAAAACAGGTGCTGCCTATCTGCCTGTAGACCGGAATTATCCTGCAGAAAGAATAGCGCACATTATAGATGATAGCCGTATACAGTTATTGATTACAGCGGCACCTGCATTCGAATCTATTAGTGCTGTTGTGTATGACGAAAGCCTGTGGCAGCAAGAACCGGTTGTTAATCCTGATTGTGAAATTTTGCATGGTGATACAGCATATGTGATCTACACATCAGGTTCTACAGGTAAGCCTAAAGGGGCTATGGTGACACACGGCGGTAACATAAATATGTCGTTGGATATGATCAGCAGACTGGAGCTATCAGCTGCAGATCGTGTGACATGGGTGGCCTCCCTCGCTTTTGATGCTTCTGTTGCAGAAGTGATGACTGCGCTTTACAGTGGCGCTACTATTTTGATACCTGAAGAAATGTTGGTAAAAGATCCGGTGCAGTTCGGTGCATTTTTGCGGGAAACAACTACCTCTGTCATCTCCGTTACACCTGGCTACCTGGATTTGCTAACCGATGGTGATCTCGCCGGGATCCGATGCCTGATAACTGCAGGTGAAGCTGCTCATGTACCTAAAGTAACCGGTCTGGCCAAAAACATTCTTTGCTTTAATGCTTATGGTCCTACTGAATGTGCAGTTTGTGTTTCGATGTACCGGGTAATGCCTGAAGATAGTACACGGAAAACATTACCCATAGGCCGGCCTATTGCTAATTTGTCTGTATTGATCCTCGATGACTTGCTGCAATTAGTGCCTGTTGGGATCGAAGGAACGATTTTCGTAGCGGGGGTTGGTGTCGGAAAAGGTTATCTGAATAATGAACGGCTTACCTGTGAAAGATTCATTGAGCATCCTGTACATGGTACAAGAATGTATAATACCGGTGATGTAGGCAGATGGTTGCCCGATGGAAATATTGAATTCAAAGGCAGGAATGATGAGCAGCTCAAACTAAGGGGATATCGTATCGAAGCAGGAGAGGTGGAAGCTGCTATTGTGCGTTTTTCGCCTGATATACAACAGGTAGTTGTTACCGTGAAGGAGACGGCTCAAAACAAGGTATTAGTGGCTTATTTCGTAGCCAACTCTTTGATTGAGCAAGATGTGCTCAGGAAATTCCTCACTGGCACACTTCCGGAATACATGGTGCCCGGTTTTTTTATGCAGCTGAATATACTTCCGCTTACCCCCAATGGGAAAATAGATAAAAAACAGCTGCCTGATTTTCATTTACAAAAAGAAAATTATGTGCCACCTGCAAATGCACTCCAGCAGCAACTGGTGGTCATATGGGAAACATTGTTGGGAATTCCGGGGATTGGTGTGCATGATGATTTCCTTGCGCTCGGAGGTAACTCACTTATGCTGGCCAGTGCAGGTGCAGCTATCAGGAATGCATTAGGTGCAGATGTACAGGTAAAAGAGCTTTTCGCCAATCCTACTATACTACTTCAGGAAGCCCTCATTCATGAACGGTTGGGAACCTCCGTTGTCCCGCTTATGACCGTACAGCAACGTCCCCCAAAGATACCGCTTTCTTTTGCGCAGGAACGGATCTGGTTACTTGACCGCCTGGAAGGTAGTATTCATTATCACATTCCGATTGTATTGAAGTTAAATGGTAACCTGGATAAGGGCGCACTTCATGCTGCCTTTATAGCTATGCTGGACCGGCATGAAGTGCTGCGGACTGTGATCCGGGAAGAGGATGGAATGGGGTACCAATATATACAACCGATTCCACTGTTTGAACTGGACAGTGTTACTGTTGGGAATGCGATGGTGGAACAATATATCACGGAGTGGGTGAACCAGCCATTCAGGTTGGCGGAAGACCTGTTGCTGAGAGCTTGCCTCTTATCACAGTCTGAAGGCGACACTTACCTGATCATTGTGATGCATCATTTGATTGCAGACGGCTGGTCTATGCCTTTGTTTGTGAATGAGCTCACTTCTTTTTACAAAGCAAAGGGAAACACTATTGATGCCGGTTTGCCCGTATTGCCTGTTCAGTATGCAGATTATGCCTTATGGCAGCGGGCGTATTTAAAGGGAGAGCTATTGGTACACAAACTGGCGTACTGGGAAAATAAACTGGATGGAATACAGCGACTTGCACTACCATTTGATAAGACAAGACCCGCTACGAGAACTTTCAAAGGCGGAGCATGTCATTTTTATATCGATCCTGCACTTACAGCGCAATTGAAAGCACTGTCTGCCAGGGAAGGAGTTACTTTATTTATGACATTGCTTGCTGCCTTCAAGGTGTTATTATACCGTTACACCGGGCAGGATGATATCAGCGTAGGAAGTCCTCTTGCAAATCGCGGTCAGTTCGAAATAGCACCACTGATAGGTTTTTTTGTGAATATGGTTGTGCTTCGGGATGATTTGAGCGGAAATCCAACTTTTTGTAGCTTATTGGCTAAGGTGAAGGAAACTTCGCTGGATGCATTTACCCATGGGGATGTGCCTTTTGAAAAAGTCGTAGATGTAGTGGAAACCACCAGAGATCCTGCACATACTGCTTTGTTCCAGGTACTGTTTGTGCTACAGAACAATATACCTGTTACTATACCTGAATTGGACGACGTATCATTTTCAGTACTGCCGTTTGAGCAGGAGGTTGCTAAGTTTGATCTCACGTTTACATTTACGGAAAATGAGAATGATATACAGTATGCCATACAATATAACAGTGATCTTTTCTTTGCCGCAACCATCGAACGTATGGCCGGGAATTTTGATGTACTGTTACGTGCAATAATGGAGAATCCCGAACAACGAATAGGGAATTATTCCATACTAACGGCAGCGGATCAGCAATTGCAGCCTTTAATCGCCAGTGTTGATTTCCCGGAACAAAAAACGATCACTGACCTGTTTGAAGATCACGCCAGGCGTACACCTGATGCTCCTGCGCTCATATTCGGATCACAGGTCCGTACATACAGAGAAGTGGATGAACAGGCGAACAGGTTGGCGCATTATATCCGTACGTTAGGAGTTACAGAAGACAGTAAGGTAGTAATTTGTATCGGTCAGGCATATGAACAGGTATTGACAGCAATACTTGCAGTGTTAAAGGCAGGCGCAGTATATGTTCCTATAGATACTGATGCACCGCAGGAAAGGCTACAGTATATTATTCAACAAACAGATGCAGCCCTGGTGATTACAGACAGGACAGGAGTAGCCCTGTTTGAAGATACAGATCTTATTGTAATACAGGTGGATGAAATGCTGCTGCCAATGATAAGCGATCGCCCTGATAAACCTGTTGTTAACCGGCATAGCGCCCGGTTAATTTATGTGATTTACACCTCCGGGTCTACGGGTGAACCCAAAGGTGTGATGGTCAGTCACCGGAATGTGATGGATTATGTATTTGGTCTTTTCTCGGCAACTGATATACAAATCAACCGGAGTTTTGCGCTAATGTCGACCATTGCCACAGATCTTGGCAATACGGTTTTATTCGGGGCACTTGCAGCCGGGGGAACGTTACACACCTTTACGAAGAATACTTTAAGTACGCCTGCACTGCTACATGAATATTTCGCTGTCAACCGGATCGATTGTATGAAAATAGTTCCCTCTTACTGGCATACGTTGGAACGTGGCGGAAAACTATTGCTGCCGGAACAGATGATCATCTTTGGAGGAGAGGAGCTGACAGAAGAATACCGGGAAAGCATTTACGCTGCCCGGCCAGGTATCAGCGTCATTAACCATTATGGGCCTACGGAAACAACTGTCGGTAAACTCCTTCACAAAGTTGCGGCCACTCATTCGTACAATGCTATTCCCATAGGGAAGCCTTTTTCTAATACCAGGATTTACATTGTAAACCGGGATTTTGCGCTTTGTCCTGTGGGCGTACCCGGCGAGTTATGGATTGGTGGCGAAGGAGTAGCCCCAGGCTACCTGCATAATCCTGACTTGACAAACGCCAGATTTATTGATGATCCTTTTGACGCATCTAATAAGTATAAGTTATATCGCACGGGCGATCTGGTTTGTCAGTTGCCGGATGGCGATATTTTATTTAAAGGCCGGATTGACAAACAGGTGAAAATACGGGGCTACCGTGTAGAACCTGGTGAAATAGAAGCTATATTACAACAGTCTCCTTCAGTTAAGCAATCTGTTGTGACTGTATTTAAAGATCATAATGGGTACAATCAGCTGGCTGCCTATATTGTTAGTGCCGGTGATTTCGATCCGGGGGATCTTACTAAAAAATTGCCAGCTTATATGATTCCCACTGTGATCATGAAGCTGGAAAAATTACCTTTTACATCTAACGGTAAAATTAACCGCCATGCTTTGCCCTCGCCAATGACTGCGGAGTCAGGTGCTGCACACATTGCTCCCGGTAATGAAATGGAACAACGACTTGCTGCTATCTGGCAGTCCCTCCTTGGAAAATCTCAAATCGGTGTTACGGACAACTTTTTTGAAATGGGCGGTAACAGCCTCACAGCTATCAGGCTGATTAACCAGGTAGAGCAGCAATTTGGCAGGACAATTACCCTGAGAGAGGTATTCGGTAATTTCGACATCCGGCACATGGCAGTACTCCTGGCATCCCGTGGTGAAAGAGCGGGTATTAAAATATCACGCATAGCGCCTCAGCCAGACTATGCACTGTCTGCCAATCAGCAACGCCTTTGGGTAGCCAGTCAGGATGCAGATGGTCTTACAGCCTATAATATTTCAGGAGGTGCAGTTTTGAATGGACCACTGGATCTCGTGCTGCTGGAGCAGGCTTACTGGCATATGATAGAACGGCATGAAAGCTTAAGGACCGTTTTTGTTAACGGAGAGGATGGATTGCCTAGGCAGCAGATATTGCCCGCTTTATCCAGGGAGGATTGGGCGATGCAAACATTGGACTGGTTGCTAACAGATGAAGAAATGCTCATAAATATTGAGCGGGAAAATGCTATTCCGTTTGATTTACTGCACGATCAGCTGATCCGTATCAAAATACTTAGTGATGTTGCGCAGCAACATCTTCTGGTGGTGGTCATGCACCACATCATCAGCGATGGCTGGTCGATGGATATATTTATCAAAGAGTGGATGGCGTTGTATGCAGGGTTAAAAACGGGGCATATGCCATCGCTTCCGGTATTGCCGGTAAGATACCGCGATTTTGCAGCCTGGCAGCAGGCCTGGCTGCGTAGTGACGAATTTGTACTAACCGCAGCTTACTGGAAAGAACGGTTGGCCGGAGAGCTCCCGGTACTACAACTGCCATTTTCTTCTGCCCGTACCGCGAACAATGACGGGAGAGGAGAAGGATATGATTTCCCTGTTCCAGACGAATTGTATGGGCGGTTGAAACAGTTGGCTGTATCGGACCAAACATCGCTGTTCCCTGTGTTATTCACAGCGTTCAATATACTATTATACCATATCAGTAAGCAGCAGGAGATCATACTGGGCACTTCTGTTGCAGGACGCGGGCATGAAAGCCTGGAGCCTCTAATTGGCTTTTTTGTAAATACAGTAGCCATTAGAACGACAATAGATCCTTCGGCTTCGTTTTCGGTTTTGTTGAAACTGGTTAATGCGCAACTGCAAAACGACTTCGCCCACCAGGAAATGCCTTTTGATCAATTACTCTCGCTGTTGTCCTATAAAAGAATACCGGGTGTACATCCTATTTTCCAGGCAAGGTTTGTATTGAACAATGCAGATGATGATTTTGGTGCGCGACTCAAAGCATTACAGCTTAGCGCAAGGAAGATGATGCCCAGGGAAATACAGTCCAAGTTCGATCTTAGCCTGGTAATGCGCCCCGGTACCCGGCACTTGTCCGGCATAGTAGAATACAAGTCTTCTCTTTTTAAAAGGGAGCTGATTACGTTGATCATATCAGCTTACCTGCAATTGCTGGAAATTATTGTTGTTCATCCCGGCAAACCTATTCATGAGCTGAATACTTTCAGCGACCGGTTCAGACAACAGGTGGACAGTGACCGTAAAGTACAGCAGGCGCAACTGCTCGATAAATTCAAACAATTCCGGAAAAAATAAAAACCCCACCATGACAATCAGTAAAAATAGCCTGGCCGGACTTTTAAGTACCAAACCGCAGGCCGTAACAGCCGCCGATAAGGGTAAGGTAATAAAGAAAAGAATGGACAACGGCTTTACCGGTATTACAATAATGGAATCCAGCGATGCCAGCATCGCACTGGAGAAATGGATAACAGAAAACAGGACGCTGGTGAATAAAGTGTTTGATGAAGATCATATTATCCTGTTCAGGGGATTTCGTGCGCTGGGCAGCAAAAGCTCTTTTGCAGGCATTGTGCAGGATATTACCGGCAAGGAGCTGTTGGATTATACAGAACCATCTACACCGCGTACCCGGCTGGAAGGGAAAGTATATACATCTACAGAATTTCCTGAAGAATCACATATTCCCCAGCATAATGAACATTCCTATTCGGATCACTGGCCACGTAAAGTGTTCTTTTATTGTGATCAGCCAGCGGCGACAGGAGGCCAGACCCCGGTTTGCGATAGCCGCGCAGTGTACCGGTTGCTGAGTGAAGAGACGGTAAAGCGCTTCGAAGAGAAGGGCGTCATGTACATCCGCAACTTTGTTAATGGCATAGATATTCCATGGCAGGATTTCTTCCAGACAGATAATAAGGAAGAAGTTGCAGCCTATTGCCGTCGCAGGAAAAGCATGCTGGAGTGGAAAGATGATGGAACGCTACGTACACGTCAATTATCGCAGAGTACACTGGTGCATCCTGAAACGGGAGAGAAAGTATGGTTTAATCAGGCGCACTTGTTTCATTATACTAATCTGAATGAAGAGATCTATCAATTCCTTATAGATAACTACGGGCTGGACAACCTTCCGCGAAATGCCTGTTACGGAGATGGCACTCCCATAGAACAAACCGTGCTGGCGGAAATCAGGGAGGTTTATGACAGGGCCAGCTTGTCTTTTGACTGGCAGAAAGGAGATATGGTCATGATAGATAACATACTGTATTCTCACGGTCGTGCACCATTTAGCGGTAAGCGCAGCATATTGGTAGCTATGACGGAAGCATATCCCGAAAGCTTGCCCGTAGCCCAACAGACAGTACAGGATTCAAGAAGGGACACCGCTACTTTTTATATCAACCGACTGAACGAAGCGCAGCACGAAGACACCCTGAAATATAAACTGGCTGTTGCCAACAGGATCATGGCAATGGAGCAACTGGAGGAAGGGGGCATCAGCGGGCATATCAGCTTTAAAGTACCCGGTACTACCGATCGCTTCTGGGTAAATCCATTCGGCCTTATTTCGGAAGAGGTTACACCAGATAACCTTATCCTGGTGAATGAAGACGGAGCCGTTCTCCATGGGAATCACCCCGTGAATGTGGCTGGGTTTTGTATACATGCAACCATCCATAAAACCTATCCTGATGTGCATTGTATTGTACATACGCATTCTCCCTGGGGTACATTGTTGTCAGCCCTGGATTGTGGCATTTTTCCGGTAGATCAGAATTGCTGTATGTTTTTTGAAAACCATTCGCTTTACCGTGAGTATAACGGGCCGGTGAACGAAGTGGAAGATGCAGCAAAGCTGGCTGCTGTACTGGCAGGAAACAATGCAGTGATACTGGCTAATCATGGGGTTATCACCTGTGGAGAAAGTATTGAAACAGCCGTTATGTATATGGTGGCTTTTGAAAGGGCTGCCCGGTTGAATGTATTATGCCGGCAGCATGGTCACTATAAAGTGATTGCTGATGATGTAGCGCGTATGACAAAAGAATGGATTGCAAATCCTATTGGATTTAAAATAGAATTTGATGCGTTGTTACGTAAAGTGGAACGCAGGTACCCCGAATTAATCAGATATAATCCCAATAAGTAAATATAAAAAATGATCAAGTTGGAAAGCTATTCGCTGTCGCCACAGCAGAAGTATACCTGGCATGTTGTGCATTCAGGTCGTATATCCATTGTTATAAGGCCGGATATTACTCCCGATTGGAACCGGTTTTGTACAGCGGTGAATACTGTATTGGAAAGTAGTGATATATACAAAGTCAATTTTACGGAAATAGTGGGGCAGGAAGCACCGTTACAAACGCTTACAGATATACCTGCTGTTTCTTTTACACCCCCTGCTGTAGCCGGAGATAGCCTGCTGTCAGTTTCTTTGGGTGATGATGGGCGGACCATCCGGTTTGCTGCTTCACCTTTATGCGCTGATATCTGGAGTCTTGGTTTGTTGGCTACTACGGCCATCGCTGTTTATGAAGGAAGGGATTTACCCGGGGCTGCCATCGGGTATCTTCAGTATGCCGAATGGATTCATCAGTTAAACGGGTCTGAAGACCTGCAGGAAGGCCGGTTATTCTGGGAAGAGCGACTTTCCCGACCCGCCGGTAACCCACACCTGTTGTTTGAGCGAACAAACGGGAAGGCAGTTACTGCTACTTATAAGCCGGTAGCAGGTGATGTGGAACAGGTTAATGATGTTATACTCGCAGCTGCGTGGCATTTACTGCTATGGAAGCTGAATGGAGAGGAAGACTGCGCTATAGGTTATATAAATCATGGCCGTAGCTTCAGTGAATTATACTATACTCATGGTGTTTTTTCCAGCATATTACCATTGCAGGTATCCATGCCTCCGGATTTATTGTCAGCCGATTTTGTACAACGCTACCAGGATGAATGCGAGCTGGCTGACATACATAAGGATGCCCTGAATCCGGATGCTACATTCAGGCAATATGTGGAAGCGCACCTGTGTTACCAGTTTGAATATATAGATCATTGTTTGTACGATAATGCATCCAGGTTGGTAATTGAAGAGGTTCAACTGCCTGATAGTCCCCTTAAAATAAGATTACAGGTTCATCATACAGTAAGCGGCCGACAATTGTTTGTCCATTATGACCGACATTCTTTTAGCAGCAGTGATATTGCATATTTGTATGATGCCTGGTTAGGTTTGGTACAATCGCTGACAAACGGCAATCAACAGTTGACGCAACTGAAGCTGCCTGGTCATCTATTCCGGAGAAAAATGTCTGCTTTCAGTCACACACTGCTATCACCTTCTCTATCATTATCAGTTGTGGACCTCTTCAGGCAGCAGCTGACGATGAACAGCGGGCATGTGGCACTGGTAGATCAGCAGGGTAAAACAACGTATGAAGAACTCGATCGTCGTGCTACACAGGTGGCCGGCTACCTGGTACAAAAAGAGCTCACAGGCAGCACCGGGATTCTTTTTACCGAGCATTCTGAACTGATTGTAGCTATGCTGGCCGTGCTCAAAGCCGGAGGAACTTATGTGCCGCTGGATCCAAAAGATGCCCCCCGGCGGTTGCAACATATTATTACTGATGCAGGTATCAGCTGCGTATTGACAGCATCCGGCCTGCAGGAGATACTGATGCCTTATCAGCATATTACTGTATTGTTGGTACAAGATATGGAACATGCTCCGGAAGATGTTCCTTTACCCGTAAGAACAAGTGATACACCTGCTTATATTATTTACACATCAGGTACTTCCGGCTTACCAAAAGGAGTGGTGATCACAGACGAGTCGCTCGTAAATTATGTGATCTGGGCGAAAAATTTCTTTCACCTTACGGCTGCCGATAGCTCGGTGCTTCTGTCATCCTATGCATTTGATCTTGGATATACTGCTTTATGGGGAACGTTGCTTTCTGGAGGAACATTACATCTATTGGCGGGTGATAAGGTCCGGGATATGGATTTCCTCGTAAACTATATAGTCGATGCGAAGGTCTCTTTTATCAAAACCACCCCGTCCTTTTTTCATGTACTGATCAGGTCTGCCGAAGCGCGGCAACTTTCCACAGCAGCGCTAAGGTTAATTATACTGGGAGGAGAGAAGATACAGGCAGATGATCTGGAGTGGCTGCATACAATGATCAATCCACGTATAACGGTTGCCAATCATTATGGGCCTACAGAATCGACCATCGGTACGATTGCTCATATGATTGATCTGCATGCCCTGAGTCATTACAGGCAGCAACCTGTTATCGGT
The DNA here is from genome assembly GCF_001975825.1 of [Flexibacter] sp. ATCC 35208. Taxonomy (GTDB): domain Bacteria; phylum Bacteroidota; class Bacteroidia; order Chitinophagales; family Chitinophagaceae; genus Chitinophaga. The sequence goes on along the minus strand of NZ_MTKN01000012.1, from coordinate 5,090 downwards.
AAACCCATCAGCAATAACAAAGTATTCATCCTCGATGATACAGCTGCTGCCGCAGCCCCAGGTATGCCCGGTGAAATCTGTGTAGGAGGAAGAGGGCTGGCCAGGGAATATCTGAACCGGCCGGAACTTACTGCTGAACGGTTCACGCTACATTCGCAAACAGGTGACCGTATATATCGTACCGGCGATCTTGGCTGCTGGTTACCTGATGGTACAATACTTTATCTGGGACGTAAAGATGACCAGGTAAAAATCAGGGGATACAGGGTTGAACCTGGAGAAGTGAAACAGGTGATCAGCCAATACCCGGATATAGAACAGGTAGTTGTAACTGTGCGGGAAAAAGAACTGGTCGCTTACTTTACTGCGAAGGTAGAAGTGGATTCAGTACAGTTGCGTACTTTCCTGAAAGGGATGCTGCCTGAATACATGGTACCTGCAGATCTTGTACAGCTAAGGGAAATTCCGCTAACCGCCAATCACAAGGTTGATCTGAAGGCATTACCCGATCCGGCAACAGGAAAAAAGGCTACAGTTATAATGGCGGAAAACAGTCAGCAACAGCAGGTGCTGGACCTCTGGAAACAGGTATTAGGCAAACAGGAAATAAGTATAGACGATAACTTTTTTGATATAGGAGGACATAGCCTGAAAGCTATTCAACTCGCCAACCGGTTACAGAAAGAAACCGGAGTAAAGGCTACTCTGAAAGATCTTTTTGATTATCCAACTGTACGGTTGTTTTGCCAGCATATAACGATACCGGAGTGTGTTGTTGTGCAAGAAGGTATTCCTGCTGTACCAAAGGCCACATATTATGCTTTGTCCAATGCGCAAAAAAGGATATGGCTTACCAGTCAGCGTAAAGATTCGAGTAACATTTACAATGTACCGCAACTCTGTTTGTTTAAAGGAGCGTTGAATGTAGCTCTGCTGGAAACAGCTTTTGCGCGGTTGATAGACCGCCATGAATCTTTGAGAATTGTGTTCAGGTATGTGAATGGTGAACCTGTTCAACAGGTACTTGATCCTGCTACAGTTCACTTCTCACTGGAACAGGTATATGCTACCAGTAAGGAAGCGCTCGACGAAATGATTAGGCAGGAAGCGCTCGCTCCTTTTGATATTGAACATGAAATAGGTATCAGGGGCAGGTTAATCCGCACAGCAGAAGGACATTTATTACTGTTCACGTTACATCATATTATCAGCGACGGATGGTCCAGGGCGATTATGTACAGGGAGCTGCTTCATTTTTATGAGGCTGCATACTATGATCTTCCTGCCAAATTGCCGCCGCTGAAAATACAATATAAAGACTATGCCAGCTGGCATACTGCTATTTATAAAGAACAGGCTGCCTACTGGGAGGCTTTTTTCAAAAAAGGTATTCCGGATAACGGGTTCCCGCTTGATTTCAGGAGACCTGATAAATTAACCTTTGAAGGTAATGCTTGTCTGTCTGTCATTTCGGAGGACGAACTATCTCTTTTACGTAAGATGGCCAGCGGGAAGCAGCTGACGCTGAATCACCTTTTCATGGCGGCTTATGGATTGCTGCTATCGTTCTATGGCAACAAAGAAGAAGTGATAGTAGGTACTATTGTATCTGGCCGGGACCATGCTGACCTGGAAAATGTCATAGGGGTATTTATTAACTACCTGCCGGTCAGGATACAGATAGATACCAGTAAAGACCTGTTGACGTACGTGCAGGATACGGCCAGGGAACTGCTTACTACCTATCAATATAAAGAATACCCATTTGACCTGATGGTAGAGCACTTCCATGAGCAAACCAATCCTGCCAGGAATCCTGTGTTTGATACCATGCTGATCTTTCACGAAGCAGGGGAATCTGCTGATAACCCGGTGTTGCCGGGTGATGTCATGATAGAAGGTTACGAGGCAGATACTACCCAGCGTGTTTCCAAGCTGGATTTTAAAATTGACGCTACCAACAAGGGAAATGCTATCGAGATGCGGTTGGAGTACAACCGTAATCTTTTCCATGAACAGTCTATGCAGCGATTGCTGGACAGGTTTAAAAAATTGTTGCTGACCATTGCTACAGCGCCTGCTACTTCCTTAAAAGAGCTGCAGCTGATCCCTGAGGAAGAATTACGCAGTTATCAGCCTTTGAGATTGAAAGTGATTGCTTCCTTTACCGCAGAACCTTTACAGGATCACCTGGAGTGGTGGTTGAATGAATTTGAACAACGTAGTGAGATCTCATTTGCAGGGTATCATCATGTGTTCCAGGAATTGATGCAGCCGCAGTCTGGCGGAGAAACCTGTGTGATACTAAACCGTTTTGAAGATTATGTGCAGGACAGGACTGGCGCACAGGCGTTGGAAACGCTGGAAATTGTATACCAGGAGTTAATAGATAAAGTGACGCTGCTGGCTAAAACCTGTCCCGTGATATTTGTCTCGTTGCCGGTGGATGCTACTCATCCGATGGCAGATCATATTGAACGGCTGAACAGTGCCTGCCGCAACGTATTGGGTGCCGTGGATCACTTATACCTGGTCAATGCCGGTGCACCCTATGCCGGCCAGGATATTTTTGATCCCGTTGGTTACAGGAATGCAAAAATCCCTTTCACAACATCCTTCTTCTATTACCTTGGTTACCATATTAACCGCATCATCTGGGGCATCAACGGTACTCCCTGTAAAGTAATAGCACTTGATTGTGACCATACATTATGGGAAGGGGTGTGTGGAGAAGACAGCTTATCTGATATACAGATCCGGGAAGGCCATCGTTCTTTGCAGGAATGGATGATTCGGAAATACAATGAGGGATTTCTGCTGGTTTTACTCAGTAAAAATAACGAGGAAGACGTGTGGAAGGTATTCAGCGGGCATCCGGGTATGTTGGTGAAAAAAGAACATTTTATTGATTGGAGGATAGACTGGAACGATAAGACTGTCAACATTCGCAAGTTGGCAACTGCCTTGAATGTAGGACTGGATAGTTTTGCCTTTATTGATGATAACCCGGTAGAGTGTGAACGAATGATGGAAGAAAATCCGCAGGTGCTTACCCTTCAGTTACCTGCTGATCAACGACATCATGAACAATTCCTGCAACACATCATTGCGTTTGACAAAATAAAGGTATCGCGCGAAGATACTGAGCGGAATAAGATGTATCAATCGGAAAAACAGCGGGATGAACTGCGTAAGGAATCAAATATCCAGACCTTCCTGCAAAGACTTGAACTGGAACTTAGTATCAGGTCAATATCGGAAAAGGATATGGAAAGGGCTTTACAATTGCTGATGCGTACGAATCAGTTTAACCTGAACGGGAAAAGACTGAACCGGCAGGAACTGGAACGGCTGATAGCGCAGGATAATTTCTATTGTGATGTTATACATGTACGGGACCGCTTTGGGGATTATGGCTTTGTAGGGCTGCTTATAAGGGAACACCGGGAACATGAATTGCTGCTGCATAGTTTCCTGTTAAGCTGCAGGGTATTGGGACGCGGCATTGAGCAGGTAATATTATCGGAGTTGAAGAATATATGCCAGGAAAAAAATGTACATGTTATTACCGCCGCTTTTGTGGAGACTTCCCGAAACGCCCCGATCAGGCAATTCCTGGAAAGCTGGGGAAAACAGCCACAGACTGGTTATTACCAGATAGCAGTAAATATGATTCCTGCACAGGACAGCGAAATAAAGATATACAGGGGGCAGGATTTACCCGTGGATACTGTTGAAGAAAAGATTCCTTTTCTAATCGATCATATTGGTATTGCGGTTAGAAAAATTACAGATGTGCAGCCGGTATTTCAATCTCTTGGATTTGGATGGGGACCGGTCGTATATGATCCTGTCCAAAGCTGCCGGCTAACGATGGGAACACGCCCTGATTGGTATAACGTGGAGCTTGTGGAAGGTGTGGGTGCAGATGATCCGTTGCGTGCGATCCTGCATGATAGTGCGGCGGTGCCCTATCATCTTTGTTACCGGGTAAAAAACCATTCCGCTGCGTTGGCGTTTCTGCATCAACAGGGATTTTTATATGAAATTATCAGAGAGGCACAACCGGCTGTATTATTCAATCACCTAAAGGTATTATTCCTCTACCAGAAAGACCTGGGCCTTATAGAGCTTATTGAAGATCCGGACATGGTTGTTCCTGCTGCCGGACAGGCAGCCCCGGTTTTACAGGCAATCAGTTACGATGTGGAAGTAAGCACGAAGCTATATCGCTTGTTTGGCTTTAGTCCGGCCGGCAGGGATGGTTTACTTAAACATGAACAGGGGGGCTATCTGGAATTACTATCATTACACGCAGATGGAGAAACAGGACGAAAGCCCGGTCCGGTTCGGCTGGTGTTTCCACAATGTTCCCTGGAGGTTGTGCCTGATTATATACAGATCAGAACAGACGATGCGCAACAGGTAAGTGACTGGATGTGGGAAAAGCGCCTGCACAATGAGAAAAACCTGCAGCATATCAAGGTCTACAAAGCGCTTGAATTTTCGGGGCGCCATGGGTTTGAGGTGGCATTGAAACGAAAGGCAAAGCCTGCTGTTCAGGAGCTGCCAGGTACACCACTGGAACAGTCACTTTCGCTCATTTTCAAGGAAGTGCTAAAGCTGGAACACATAGGTATGGAGGATGACTTCTTTGAATTAGGAGGACATTCCATTAAAGCAGCATTGGCGTTATCCAGGATTTACCAGGTAGCTGGTGTAGAAATTCCGCTGACTACCTTTTTCGAAAAAAGCAATGTGAAAGCATTAGCCGATTTCATTACCACTCAAAAATCAACAGAAGAATGGTTAAGGTCGACTGTAATGGATAGCAGCAACTATACCGAAATCATACTTTAAAAATTCTTTACAATGGAGACATTCTTCGCCCTTTTAAGAGAGAATAATATATATATCAGGTTAGTAGATGGTCGGCTGTCTGTTAAATTTCCCGGTGACTCAATCAATGAAAAGTTGCTCGAACAGATCCGTGAAAAAAAGCAGGACCTGATCAATTACCTGAGCAAAAGAGAATATACATCTATCCCTGTGATAGGCCTAAAAGATAGTTATGCACTTTCTGCAGCGCA
>NZ_MTKN01000112.1 GCF_001975825.1 [Flexibacter] sp. ATCC 35208 | reverse complement strand
ATCCAAGCCCTCTTGAATGAACCGTCTTTACTCCATTTTAAAAAATACCTGTGAATATTTTGCCACGAGGTCGCCCCTTTATCAAAATATTCGCAAATACACAACTCTCGCCACTGGCAGCCTGTTTTCATTCGCTTTAAAATCAACAGAACCACTTTTACTAAATCTATCCTGGCCTTAAAGCCTCTTTTGCCTTTGCTTAAATGTGGTAAAATCCAATCTCGTACCTTATCTTCGTCTATGAGTCCCAGAATTATTCGTTTTTATTTGCCAAAACAAAAATCCTTAATTCCTGGGACTTCCTTTTTGTCCTTCAAAAAGTGTAAACAACTTCAATATGTAAAGGGGGAAAAGGGCCAGGAAATTTTATTGTCCCAATTATCTGGTACCTATCCTCTAATCTAGACCAAAAATACCGCCCCGATCTGTCTAGATCTAGGGCATACTTTGATGTTTTAACTATTTCGTCTACTTCTATTGTTTTTGAGAGTTAATATGTTCCTGCCCTCAACAGTATGAAGTCGTCTTTACCTTTATACTGAAGTGATTTTTGTATGGCAGTTGTCAATGTTTTAAAAGGGCTTGCAACGGTTCCCTTATTCAGATCGTTACCTGCTGGAGAAGCATAAATATTTACCTGGGCCTTTGCGATTATAAATATTTGTAAAGAGAGCAGCAACGGGATAATATTTTCATATGCTTAATACTACTTTGACAAGTTATGAATTGTGGAAAATGGATAAAAAATAAGACCTTAGTATCATGTAAATCAAACGTATAAATATAAGACATGGTCAACAGCCGCGACAACCAGCCGAACCAAAGCGGCTGGAAAAATATATGTTGCTACGAGGTCATGTTTTTAAAACCCGTACCCACAATAAAATGCCCTTATCAATTCAATATGTGAAAGGTTTATTCCAGAGCAGGAAGGGGAATATAGAACGGATGGTTGAACATGTGGCAGATAGTGAGTACTACAGCATGCAACATTTCATCAGCGAATCTCCGTGGGATGCGCGTACAGGTTTTGATACGGTTGCCCTTGATACTAATGAGGTTTTTAAGAGTTTTGATCAGGTGGCACTGCTCATAGATGAAAGTTCTGACCTTAAGAAAGGAGATTATTCTGTAGGGGTATCTCGTCAGTACTGTGGAACAATAGGGAAGGTAGATAATTGCCAGGTGGCAGTTTATGGAGGATTAAGTGCAGAGCATTATTATGGTTTAATAGATACAGCCTTATATCTTCCGGAAAGCTGGACCGCTAATCGTAAACGTTGTAAAGCAGCCGGCGTACCCAAAGAGCGGTACAAACATAAAACCAAAGTAGAACTGGCGGTAGACATTGTGAGATATCAATTGGAACTGGGCACCCACTTTGATTTCCCTCCGGGATGGGAAGAGACAAATCTTCCAACGCTGACCTTTCTAAAAAGGAACGGTTTCAGTTTCGACAGAGCTTTCTGTAATACCTGCATGTGTTCTCCCAGCCGTACCACATTATTTACAGGAATTTATCCGGCTAAGCATAAGGTTTCTCAAACACTGACTATTGGCGGCCCATTATCTCCTTCGGAACCAACCATCAGTGCTTCTTTACCAAGCATCATGAATGTACTCTGGAATGACGGTTATGATGTGCAGTACCGTGGTAAATGGCACATGAGTAAGGGCGTTGCCGGTAATGGAGCAACCACGAATTATGATAACCTTACATCTGCCGATATTTCTCTATTTGGTGCAATGGGATGGATAGCCCCGGATGCAGGAGAAGATGTAAATCCTTTAAATTTTGGAGGAGGATTTGCCAACCATGATGCCAGGTATGTGGCCGAAGCCATCAAATACCTTCAGGAGGTAAAAGTAAAAAGAGCTGCAGGTGAGTATAAACCTTATTGCCTGATCGTGTCGCTGGTGAACCCGCACGACGTACTGGCTTATCCCAAAACAGCAGGGACTTCCGGATATTACGCTGACGCCTGGTCAACAAGGGAAATTGGATTGCCTGATACCGTAAACGAACATTTACTGGCCAATAAAAAACCGATGGCGCAGGAACAGATCCTATTGGGCATGGATGCATCTTTAGGGCCTTTAGCAACAGTAGAACAAAAGTTAGATTATATAAATTTTTACGGGTACCTGTTAACCCTGGTCGACAAAGAGATTGGTAACCTGATCAAAGAATTGTATGCTAAATATGGGGATGGAATAAGTCTGGCTGATACAGCTATCGTGACCTACACCTCGGACCATGGAGAAATGGGACTTGCACATGGGGGACTGCGTCAGAAAACCTTTGTAGCTTACGAAGAAGCATTGCGTGTTCCACTGGTTATATCCAATCCTGTTTTATTTTCAGACCACCCCATTCAACAATCTATGGCCCTGGCCACGCTGGTCGACATCATGCCTACGTTTATGGAGATTGCTAATGTATCTAACTCTCCTGCCGGACTTGCAGGCACAAGCTTGTTACCAATTATAGCGGATGGTACACCAGTACAGAATAGTATATTGTTTACATACGATGATACAAAAGCAGGTTCCAATAGCCAATGGTCTGTGGTAAATGCTGCAATCGAATCCGATGTATCCGTACAGAGAAATGGAAGTATAGCTATTATTTTGATGCTTCGGGAGCTTATTACAACGAATATGAACTATACGATTTGGTAAACGATCCATCAGAATATACCAACCTTGCCTATGATCCGGCATACAACGAGGTTAGAATGGATCTGGAAACACAGTTGCATAAACTTGAAGTAGATAAGCTAAGAGTGCATAGCCCTCAACAATCTGAAAGCGTTCAGGAACGTTAAAGACGGGCCAGAATCAGGGCATTATGAGCATTTGAAGGCTTTGTATGAATTAAAAAAATTGATAACCAAGTAATTATAATTACCTTGAGGCTATCTGGNNCCAGATAGCCTCAAGGTAATGGAATAAATAGTTAATAGAGCTCTTCTCGTTAATTATGTAACAATTGCTAAAAACAATAGACTGACCTTCATATAGTGACAGCTTTGTTGCATTTATAAAGTAATCATGAACAGAAGAAATTTCAATGCCATTGCAGGAACTGCTATTTAAAAGGTTACATAATTCCTTTAAATAGTTATATGATTCACATGTTGTTAGTTTGTAAAGCGATAAAGCTTCAATGCTTTATCCCGCCAAAGAAACGCCTATCAATTTTCCGATACCAAAAGTAATAGCCGCCGCAATCAAACCAAATAATACCTGCCTGAAACCAGAGAACCAAATACTTTTACCTGTAAATAGCGTAATGGCAGAACCAATTAAAAATAAGCCAGCCGCACTACCAATAACACTAATGCTAATGGCTGTTATACCTGATGTGAACATAAAAGGAATAACTGGTATCACAGCTCCAATGGCAAAAAGTATAAAGGAATAAACAGCAGCCTCCATAGCTGAGCCTTTCAGTTCTTCTGTGTTGATGCCCAATTCTTCTTTCACTAATACTTCATATGCATGATTCTTATCCAGCATAATTTCTGCTGCCATGGTATTTGCCTGATATTCAGGTATGCCTTTGGCAATATAGATTAATGCAAGCTCTTTTTGTTCTCCTTCAGGATTTGTTTCCAGTTCATCCATCTCCAATTGCATTTGGTTTTCATGCAACTCCTGCGAACTTTTAACTGAAATCCATTCTCCTAATGCCATTGATAATGCACCGGCTAATAATCCTGCCACTCCAGCCAACAAAACACCTGAACCTCCTGCCGTTGCCCCGGCAATACCCATCACTAAACTAAAGTTGGAAACCAAACCATCATTGCCGCCTAATACTGCAGCCCTTAAAGCATTGCCTCCAACAGAACGGTGCCTGCGTTCAAATTTGGCTACATTGCTTCCTGTAACCTTAGATTCATTTTCTAAAAGCGACCTTAGTATTTTTACATGGTTGGTTTCGCTGCCGTTAATGGGTAACTTATTTTTGTTCTTGGCATTTATAACAGCAGTAGAAATACTTTTTTCAGTATCCATCAATACCCCCAACACATAATCGTAACCAAAAATTTTACCAATGGTAATAAGTGCCTTTGCTCTGAAAGATGGTGGTGGAAATATTCCAGTTGATGCCGGATTCAACTTTTTCAAAAAAGCCTCTGCATGATTTTTTTCTATAGCACTCATTTGCCGGAATACATTGGCAATCGTTGTATCAGATTCTGCATCTGCTAATTTGCTGTACAAAAAAGAAGCATCCACTTCTGTTTGAATATTTTTGTTTGGAGATGTAGTCATTATTTGATGTGGCTTTAAGATGGAAAATGGAATCCCTCAATAACTGAAGGACTCCTGTAATGATATTTGAATATTAAAAATGAGTTTAATTAATCACTATCATTTTCTCCTTCATTATTATATTGAACAACACCAGTAGAAATTTCCGTATGTCTTATCTGTCCGCCAAGGTAGCCTGTTCTGGCAACCAGCACAAAACTTATAACCGAAAGAATAAGAACGATAATAGATGAGGGTTTTATCAGTAAATTTTCGAAACGGCTCATTACTAAGACTATTACCGACATTATACCTAATATAATCAGGCTTATCAAAGCATACTTTGCCGAGTCTTCATGTTGGTTTATGATAGTTTCTGATACGCCTTTTATGTTTTCAACTGCTTCTTCGGCACCCTCGCCTGTTGAGTAGGCTATACATGCACTAATGGCAGAGATGATAAAAATAAAATAGGCCGCATTTTTTGTTTGATTGCTCTTTGTCCAAAGTCCATACCCCAAAACTAATCCACCCAATATGGACCCAAAAATCGGCAAATGTGTGATTAATAAATGCAAATGTACCTGGTTCATATCAACATATTTTACAGTGAAGTAATTGTAAGAAATTTTTCTCCGCTGGTCATTGAAATGCCGCAACGTTTAGGGGCGGTTGTTTCATAAGTATTACCACAAGTAGGACAAACATAAAATACTGTTGGCAATGATTTGACTGTATTATTCTGCAAAGCCACCAATGCATTTTCATACATCACTTTGTGTTTCTTTTCTGTTTTGTAAGCATAATTTAAACTTATTATTGCCAACTGATTACCTGCTGTATTCGCTACGGTTAAAAACTCAGGATACATAGTAGTAGCTTCATACGTTTCGCCCGTTATGGCATCCTGCAAATTTTCTTTGGTTGTCTTTACAGAAAATTCCGGTTTAATCGTTGGCGTAGCAACACCTGATTCCTGTAGAACAGCCTTATGATTATTGGCATGAATATTTTCTGCTATGGATGCAGCTTTAAAAAGCAAAGCAATCTGATGGTAGCCATCGTGCTCTGCCTTTTTGGAATAGGCGGCGTACTTTGCACTGGCAGTTGTTTCGCCTTTAAAAGCAGCCTGTATATTTTCTAATGTTTTTATTTTGGCATCAGCAGTTGATACATCGCTTGCAGATTTTTCGTTAGATGTCTTATCATCTTTCTCATTTTCCTTTACTTCGTTTTCACCACTTTCATTATTTGATTTCTGGGAGGCATTATCCGCCTTATTTTGTAAAGGAGCTTTCATAGCGGCATCCGTATTAGTGTTGCCGCAGGAGATAAGAAAGAAACTTATTGTTGTTAATACTGTAAATGGAATAATTAATAGCTTTTTCATTTTTTTTATTTGTTGTGAATAAAATGATAAAGCAAAGATGCTATTGCAGCCATTTACCACACCTTTGTAGTTTCTTAAGATTGGCTAAAGATTATGCAGGGAATTTTAAAGAGAATATCGTATTGGATTTAGAAGAGGACACAATTATTTCAATGTGCTGTATATCTGACAGTTTTTTAACAATGGACAGTCCCAGGCCATTTCCTGGAATTAGAGAGTTTCTTGAATCATCGGCACGATAAAACCGGTTAAATAATAGCGGTATTTGTTGTTGCGTAATTACTGTACCATCGTTTGTTATTGAGAATGTTTTGGTGTCAATATTCCAACTACAATTTATTGTTCCATTTGTGGCTGCGTATTTCACAGCATTGCTAAAAAGATTGTCTACTATCACAGATAAGAAAAAGCTATTTGCATATACTGAAACGGATTCTGCAATGGTTGATGTAAGGCATATTTTCTTTTCCTGTATTTGTTTGCCAAATTTTAATTCTGCCTCTTTTAAAATATTATTTAGATCAACTGTTTCTTTTTTTATCGAACCTGATTCAAGACGAGCTAATTGCAATAGTTGGTCAAACAAATTATTTAGTCTGTCTGTTTGGGTGAGCACTTCTTTTATTTTTTCCTCGTATTGTTCCGGTTCTCGTTTTTTTCGAAGCAATACTTCCAGGGTGCCCTTGATGGCGGCAAGCGGTGTCCTTATTTCGTGAGAAGCATCGGCAGTAAATTGTTTTTGTTGTTGAATACTACTATCTATTCTATTTAGTAATTCATTTATAGTAGTTGCCAGTTTGTAAATTTCATCTTCATTCTCGGGCAATGGCAAGCGGGTATTTATGTTAACATCATTAATGCCCGAAGCTGCCTGAATTAACCGATGTACAGGAGCAATAGCTTTGGAAGCCGCAAAGTAAATAACACAATATAGTACCAGTAAAAGAATAAGGAATGAAATGCAAAGAGTAATGAAAAGGTTGTGTAATACATAATAAGATTCCTGCTGTGAAACTCCGATTGTCAGTTGACCGATAATTTTTCCTTCGTCATTTTGAACTGGAAATTGTCCAAGCCTGAGCCGTTGATTATCTATAGTGGTGTTATAAAAATATTCTTTCGCAATCAAAGGGTTAAATAAAAAGTGATTCGACCGCAGGTTTTCCGATCTGAAAATCATCCTGTCCTTGTTATTTACAATTTGAATAAAAGTCGGATTGACTTCTACTTTTTTATGTTCGGCTTCTTCCCATTCAGGCATTTTGATGACGATTATACTGTCCTCTTTCCAGTCAAGTGAATTTATTATTTCCTCTTTTTCCAGTAAAATATCGGTATCAAGATGACGGTATGAACTTAAATAAACAACTGCATAAATAATAACAAATACAATGGCCGTTGTTATAGCAACAGCAAGGGTGTTAAAAAGAGCAATTCGTTTTTTAAAACTCAATTTCATTAATTATCATTTATACGGTAACCAACACCTCTTATGGTTTGAATGAATGATTCTTTGTCTTTTGTATCTATTTTCTTTCGCAGGGCATTGATAAAAACGTCTATTACCGAAGTATCTTTATCAAAATGTATATCCCAAATTTTTTCAATAATTCTTGACCGTCTACAAACCTTACCTTTATTACGAAGCAGATATTCTAATAATGCAAATTCTTTTTGAGTGAGCTCAATGGGCTTACCATTTTTGGTAACCAGGTGGGCATCTGTATTCAATACAAGGTCTGCAGTTTCAAAAACATTCTGTTCCCCTGTTTTGTTCCGAAGCAGCACCCTGATACGGGCCAATAATTCTTCAAAAGCAAAAGGCTTTTTTAAATAATCATTGGCACCGGCTTCCAAGCCAAATACCGTATCATCTACGGTATCTTTTGCAGTTAAAAAAATGACTGGGACAACTTTGTTTTCTTTACGGATACTCCTACAGATTTCTATTCCACTAACACCTGGCATCATCCAGTCTAATAAAATGATATCATATTCATTCAAATTAGCTATTACCATTTCAAGAGCTACTCTGCCACTATTGGCAACATCTACGGAAAACCCTTCCTCCTCCAATCCTTCCTTTAAAAAGCCAGCAATAGCTATTTCGTCTTCTGCCAAAAATATTCTCATATTGTTAAGATAAAGAGAAAAATATGGATTTAGCTTATTTCGCATCAGGATTTGAAAAATCTGGTAAGGCAAGTTCTACTCCAGCTCCATGTTTATATACCAATTCCCCCCCCAAATATCCTGTTCTGGAAATAGCGGCAATTACACAGGCGAATAGAATAACACTTATAATTCTTGCCCAACTTTTATAGTATTTAAAAAAATGAATGCACAAGTAAACTGCAGAGGTGATAATTGTTAGCCATAAAGCAATTGTCGCTGCCTGTTCATGTAGTTCCATTGCTTTGTTTAATGGTCCTTCTTCCAGTCCTTCTCCAGCGGCATTGCCTGCAAGATAAGAAACCACAGTACCAAGCGTCCCTAATATCAGAAGGTAAAAAGCAGATTGCCGAAAGAATACTTTTTTATAAAAAAAACCAATCACTTCAAATAAAAATCCTACTAGTAATAAAGCAATGGGAAAGTGGACTACCATTGCATGGAGATGTGTTGGGGAGATCATAATCGTTTTTTTACAAAGATGGTCTCCCCTATATTTGAATGTGTTTAGCAGATTCTTAAGATTGACTTAAGATAGTTTGTATCTGGTTCTTTTGCTGGATAGGTTCAATAGTGTCTTTTGGGCAGGGGTGGTTCAATCGTTTCTTTGTTTCCAGTAAAGAAATACTCTGCTGGCTGATATTAAGGGCATCGGCTAACACATAACGAACTGCAGGCTTTTTAAAAAAAGAACAGAGGCACGGCTAATCCACCGGCAAACCTGTAAGGAAGAAAGCAATATGGCAAGCGAATTACAGGCGGAAATAGACAAGAACCGGCTTCGCATTGCCAATGCACAGCAACTTATGCTGGATGGTAAACTAAGCGCTACGGACTACCGGGAGGTAAAAAATCGGTATAGTGGATCAACAATAGGTTACTTAATGTTTATTATTACAATAAACATTATTACCATAATAATGACAATAAACGATAATTATGTCATAAAAAAATATTTACGACAATAAAATTGAATTTATTGTCGTAAATTTGGTATAATTGATGTTTTTATGGCAAAGGTCAGTTATACTCAAATTCTTCAGGAATTACAACAGATTAGAAAAACGCTGGAAAAGTTTGGGGATGGAGCAAGTCTTGAGATGATAAAGAATGCGCTGGATATTGGAATAGAGCTCCGAACTTTACATAGGCGTTTGGATAAATTAATTGATGACGGCATTATTGCTACTTCAGGTAAAACTAAAGCCAGACTTTACCATTTAGTTTCCACTCCACCTGTTGAGAAGCAAAAAGGTGGAGGAGACAATAGTACCATCCCATTATCAGAAGGAGGTAAAGAAATACAGGAGATTATTTCCAAACCGACCAATACTCGCTATCCTGTGGGATATCAACGTGATTTTTTACTTTCATACCGACCTAACATTGATAGTTATCTTAGTGAGGATGACAAACGTAAACTTGCTACATTAGGAAAGACGGCAAGATTACATCAACCAGCAGGCACATATGCTAAAGAGATTCTGCAACGCCTGTTGATCGATTTATCCTGGAACTCCAGCCGCCTGGAGGGAAATACATATAGTCTGTTAGATACACAACAACTGATCTCTCTTGGAAAGTTTGCTGACGAAAAATCAGCTGCAGAAGGTCAAATGATACTCAATCACAAGGATGCAATTGAGTTTATAGTCCAGACGACTGAGGATATAGGATACAACCGCTATACAATAAAGAATCTGCATGCTTTGCTGTCTAATAACTTATTGCCGGATCCTGGAGCAAGAGGGCGATTGCGGACATTTGGCGTAGGTATCGGCAATTCAGTGTTTACACCGCTGGCGATTCCACAGGGGATTGAAGAGATGTTTGAAATCATACTTGAAAAGGCAAGGGAAATTAATGATCCTTTTGAACAGTCGTTTTTTGTAATGGTACATTTGCCTTACCTCCAGCCTTTTGATGATGTAAATAAACGGGTTTCCCGTCTTGCGGCGAATTTATCATTAAACAGATATAACCTGGCTCCGTTGGCATTTGTTGATGTGCCTAACGATATTTACATAATGGGAACATTGGGGGTCTATGAACTCAATCGCATTGAACTTTTAAAGGATGTTTATATGTGGGCATATGAACGGTCCGCACTTCGCTATGCATCTTTACGCCAGTCATTAGGAGAACCGGATCCCTTCAGAATCAGATATAGAAATGATATTCGTAGCCTTATTACTGAAATAGTTGCTAACGCCATACCTCCGGGAGAAGCTGGGAAATTGATTGCCAGGAGGGCAGCAGCTCTACCCCAGGTAGATCAGGAGAGATTTATTGAAACTGTTGACACAGAATTGTTGTCCCTTCATGAGGGTAATTTTGCAACTTATTATGTTCGACCGGCAGAATTTAAAAATTGGGAAGCGGTCTGGAAAAGATCTTAAGGGCAATTTAATATTGGTGGTTTCCTCCGGGAAAAGGGGGCTATCTATCCATGGAATACTTAGATTCTGACCTATATATTTTAGGTTTTTCGCAGCTTTTTCTCCATGGGGTATTTTATTCTTTATATCCTTTTTGGATTCTGGGTCCATGCGTTATCCTGATAGAAGGATTCATTTTACTTATCTTCAAAAACAAATGCCCTCTTACAATAATTGCGCGCAGATATTCCAATTCTTCCAAAGACAACTTTGATATTTTTTTGCCCAACTGGTTCGCAAAGTATAACAAACTTATTTATACAATTATTTTTATACTCATCGTTATCCTGCTTATTTATAGAATGAAGTTGTTTACACTT
>NZ_MTKN01000111.1 GCF_001975825.1 [Flexibacter] sp. ATCC 35208 | reverse complement strand
TGACTTTTGGGTCAGCCCCAGAAATTATAGATGCTTGGGATAGTTTAATAATTTTACACTATATATCTTAAACCCTTGTTGATCCTGAATATAATTCGCCGCAAAACCAACTGTTACTTTAGTTTCTTCAGTCAGCGTAAACGTAATCTTGGGATCACTGAACAGCGTATACTGAATCGTTGTATTCCCGCTTATATCCCCATAATCCGGAATCGTATCCAACCCCGGCGCTACTACAATATAAGTCGGATCCTTTGTTCCCTGCCAATCCAGATCAGATACATCTAAAGTATACGTACCCGCTGGCAGCGCACTACCCGTAGTCTGCCAGATCTTGCCATTATGAATAGCCGGAGATCCCCAGCCACTTTCCATATCTATGGTGCCTCCTTCATCTGTTGCATACCCACCATACCCGTCATGGCTTTTTGCCGCCGTATTGGCAATCCAGTCCGTCAGCGTACCCCAGCGGCCACCGGAATGAAGACCGGCTATTGTGAATGGGGTAGAGGTATTCTTCAGATATTGGGAAGAGATATCTTTGGATGGGCCAATGACCAGCGCATCTACATCTACAATTACAATTGTTACCGCGGCATTGGAAGCAACTTCATACTGCCCCGTACTTTTCAGTCTTACTGCCAGTGCGAGCTTCTTACCCTCGTAATCAGATGATTTTAACTGATTGATATCGAGTGATAGAAAAAAGGTTCCCTCACTTTTTCCGGCAGGAACACTGACAGAAGATGGAAGGGTATAGAGTAAATCAGGCATTAGTAGGGTATTGGCATCCAGGATATTGTTGAACTTTAAGAGATCAATAGTATCAGCATCGGTTATAACATTGACAGTAAAACCTGCTGGTTTGAGCGTACTTGCCTGCGCAACACCCAGGATGATATTGAGTTTATTGGTAGTCGCATCAATGGTGTAATTATAGGTGGAAGAATCCGTACCAGTTGGCACAGGATAGTTCGCACTGATACCACCAGAGATATTGAGCGCCTGTGGCATGTAAATATTAGGAATGCCATAACTGTCGGCGTCCTTTTTACAAGCCCAGAGCGATAAAAGAAATATGATGATGATTGATTGTTTCATAGATTGATTTTTTAAATGAATTACCAACCCGGGTTTTGCACCAGCACTCCTTTGGAAATACTGATTTCCGTCTGCGGAAATGGATAATAATACATCTTACTGGCGTTAAAAACGCGCTCTTCTACGCTGAATGTGGTGTATACACCATTATTCACTTTTACGCCTAACAGAGGCTTATTTAAGGCCGTTTCTGCATCCTTCCATCTAAGCAGGTCCCAGTATCTGTAATCCTCAAATGCTAATTCAATTCTTCTTTCATGCTTTACAGCAGTTCTGAATTCGTCCTGATTGGTGGCTGTTACCGCCGGCATATTTACCCCCGTACGTGCACGCACCATATTGATCGCGGCTCTGGCTGTTAATCCATATCCATTATCATTATCCGGGCCATAGGCTTCATTCATTGCCTCTGCATATTCCAGCAATACTTCTCCATATCGCATTACCACCCAATGGTGTGTGGCAGTACCTCCCTGCACAAGATTCAATCCATCATTCAGGAATTTTTTCAGATAATACCCCGTCTTACTTGCATTCGTATTTGCCATATCATCCGTACCCCCCGGAGCTTCGTTGATCACCCTGCTATTCCATGTACTTCCATTCGTCACGACACTCATCCCCAGTCTTGGATCACGGTTGGTATATGGATTCGCGGGATCCGGCGTACCAGTATATTCATAATCTGATACAAGATTTTCTGAAGGCGTTACTCCGCTCTGACCACCGGAAGTACTGATGGGATAGTTCATGGTTTCCATGTAATGATTCGCTGTCTGCCTGACTGCCAAAATCGTTTCGCCGCTGCTTAACGTATTACTTTGCAAAAAGTAATTCCTGTAATCATTTGATAAACTATATATCCCTAACGCAATTACATCATGGGCTGCAGCAGCTGCCTGCTGCCATCTCAATACATCTCCGCTTGTATTGTGCAATGGACTGGCCCAATATAGTAATGCTCTTGCCTTTAATGCCAGTGCCACGCCCTTTGTGAACCGGCCATCATAATTGGAAAAAGAAGAGGTTTTCCAGTTCACCTGCAAACTGTCCTGATATAATGTTACCTCGTCAACTACAAAATTCATCACACTATCATAAGGTGTAGCCGGCATAATCGTATTCTCATCCGCATTCAGCACCCTCGTCAGCAGTGGTACACCTCCATATCTTTTTGATAATTCAAAATAGAAGTATGCTCTCAGAATGTGTGCTTCCGCTCTATACCATGCCACATTCATTACATCATTTTTGTAACTGATAGCACCGGCAGCAGAGATCGTGTCCCTGTTAGTTCCTAAGATATCTTTGTAATTCACGGAGTGTTCCAGGAAGTAATTCGCCGCCCTGATCCCCCTATAATAGCTACTGTAATAGTTATCCGGATTCGTCGTCGCATTCCAGCTCCCCTGGTTAAACAGCTGTGCATCGGAAATGCCTGAAGTTTGCTCCGCCTCGTCCGTGGCTGCTGCAAAGAGATTACCATCCACAGATAAAAAGCCATTTCTGATATATGCATACGGCGCATTGCCCAGCGAGATCAGCGTACTGTAATCCGAATTGAGCGTCTTGTCTGTCTCAGATGAATCGATCTTTGTATTTAGAAAGTCTTTTGAACAGGCACTCAGCACCAGCAAAATGACTATATAGATTGTTAGTTTCTGCATGAGGGTCATTTTATTAGTTAAATGAAACACTGAGTCCACCGATGTACGATTTCAGTCCCGGATATCCTGTTGGGGTCTCCGGATCAAAGTTGTAATCTCTTAAGAGCTTGCTGATGGTGACTGGATTCGTCGCACTCATGAACAAGCGCAAACGACTCAGGTGTGCTCTTTTCAGGAATGCCTCAGGCAAAGAATAGCCTACTTCTATATTCCTGATCCGCAGGTAATTGTTTTTCTTTATCCAGAAAGTTGAATTCCGGTAGTTATTGGTATTTGATTGTGTAGTGAGCCGTGGATAGGTAGCTGTGCTCCGTGTGTCAATACCTTCTGACGGATAATAGGCCCAGGCGCCTTTGGCCATTGGGAAGGCATTGTTATTACTTACGAATGCCAGGGTCTGCGTTGCTGCATTTAGCAGATTGAAATCAGCACCAGCACCTCCCTGGAATAGGATTGCCACATCAAAACCCTTGTAATCCAGTGATGCATTAAAAGAGTAATACAGGGATGGATAGGCCGGATGCCCGATCTTAGTCACGTCATTCTGATCCACGAATCCGCTATTGTCAAGGTCTTTGTATTTCAGATCTCCAGGTTGTACTGCACCAAAAACAGGTACTGGTTGTCCTGACTTTAATGTACCATCTGCATTGAAATCGTCTGTCTGGTAAAACCCTTCTGCTATTAAGCCTGTGGGCGTACTGACAGATAATCCTGTCGTTTTACTAAAACTATTCACAGGGGTAATTTCAGCTTTATAGTCTACCGTGTTCTTATGATACAGCATACTGCCTCCTACATGGTAACCCAATCCTTTCCATGTATCGTGGTAGTTCATGGTGAGTTCAAATCCTTTATTTGTCATCTTCCCGATGTTCTTAAACATCAGTGCCGTACCAATAGTCGCGGCATAACTGGCCTGATCGTAGGTGATAATACCACCACGTTTATCCATGTATGCATCTGCTATAATATCCAGTTTCTTAAACAGGGTCATATCAAAACCGACATTATACTTCATGCTATGCTCTGCAAAGATGTCGGGGTTGGCTATATAAGTAGGTGCGATGGCTGTGTTGGAATTCAAACTGGTCACCCCCGTATAAAATGCGGTAGAGGTACCATAATACTGCTGGTAAAGATACCTGCCCTGTGCAGAGTTTTCATTTCCTGATTTGCCTGCAGAAGCCCTGACTTTCAGGTACAAAGGCGCTGTCAATGCAATCCATCCTGCAGAGATGGCCGGATAGAAACCATGGTTATGACCTATAGCATAGTTGTCTGAACCGCTATATCCAAAGCCAAATCCTAGCATATACTTATTACGGTATGTATAATCAATGGTGCCACCTAAGTTCGTATAGTGATGGAAGATGTTATTACCTGTATTATACCCTGAACCATTGAAATTACCATTCCAGTCTTCTATATAGTTGCTGGCAAAATAATTCACCAGTGCATGTACCGCATGGGAACCAAAAGTACGGTCATACCCGGCACTCAGGTTAGCCTGTTTCCAGTCGTACTGGTTAGTCGGTGAACTGGCACTGGCTACAAGATCTGAAGTAACATCAGTTGTTGTTTGCACGCCATTATAATAACGTGCATAGGTAGCTGTTTTGCTGGCAGCGCTTCTGGTCCATGTATTGAAACTCACTGCTTCACTCAGGTATAACCCGGGAGTAATGAAATCCAGTTTTTCTTTCAGGTTAAAATTCGCCTGTAATGTTCTGTCATGTGTCGATGTCCAACCCAGTGCTTTCAGTGATGCTACAGGGTTATTTGAATAAACGGTCGTGCCTGACCAGTTGCCCGTTTCATCTTTCACCGGGTACACATTGGAAGGGTACACCGCCATATTATTCCATAAGCTCGGGCCGTTGAAGTTCGGATATCGCCTGTCTTCAATACGGCCACCCAGGTCTACTTTGGCTTCAAATATTTTGAAAAAGCTAAAATCCAGGTTGGCCCGCAGGTTAAAGCGCTGGATCTGTGCATTTGAAGTAGTGGCATTTGTCGCCACATTATACAAACCCTGGTTCTTCATGTAATCTACGATGAGTGCATATCGGGTAGTTGTATCACCGCCACTGAAAGTAATATTCGCATCTCTGAATACGGCGTTCTTTTTCAGAACTTCATCAAACCAGTCTATATCTGTACCCGTACCATTTTTATACGCCTCCAGTTGTGTGGTGGTATACTTTGGCGTGTAAATATATTGATGATTGTTTACCGCATACAAGTCATTGCTGACAGCCTGATTATAGAGTCGTGCATAGTCATAAGACCGCAATGGCTTATTGATATTCTCAGCCTGTTGTACGCCATTTCTCACCTGCACCTGTACAGTGGGTTTGCCTGCATGGCCTCTTTTTGTAGTGATCCATAGTACGCCGTTCGCGCCACGCATCCCAAAGGCAGCGAGTGCTGCGGCGTCTTTATATAATTTAACTTCCGCAATTTCTATGGCAGATAAATACTGGAAGTAGGTATTGTTCACCTGAAATCCATCTACAAATATGGCGATGTCATTGTTGTCGTAAGTGCCCATGCCGCGTATCACAAAGCTGGCATTGTCATAGCCCGGCTCGCCGCTGGCCTGTTCGGTGATGATACCGGGCAGACGGCCATAGAAGGTATTGGTGATATTTGCAGCCGGTGTCCTGTATAATTCCTCTCCGGATACTTTTGATACGGAAGCCGTAGGTATCGAATCCGGAACGGATTGCGCCAGCACTTTACCGGAAAAGGCCAGCATATATAGTAGCGTTCTGTAGCGCATGTTCAATAATTTTTAAAGCGTGATTAGTAGCCGGGATTCTGGATCAGGGTACCCTTGTTGATTTCCGTTTGCGGGAAAGGATTGAGGAACTGACGGGGTGCCCAGAAGCCCAGGTACATCTTGCCATCATGATAGTCCGTATTACCTGTCATTTTTGATCCTACATCACTGTTGAAATGCAGGGTGCGAATCACGCCGCCAATCAGGCCGTCACCGATATCTGTTCTTTTCCAGTGTTTGATATCATGCAGCCAGTAGTTCTCATCGAAGAACTCTGCTGCCCATTCTCTCTGGATAATCGTTCTCAATTTTGCCTGATCGGTTTCAGTAATAGCTGGCAGGCCGGCACGCTGATGAATGATGTTGAGTTTAGCCAGTGCATTGGCAGATTGTCCCAATTCGTTGTACGCTTCTGCTGCAGATAAATAATAAGCCGCGAGACGGAAGATGGGGAACTCAAACCAGTTACGGGTGCCTGCTTTGTAATAGAACTTTACAGGTACAGCGGCTACGTTCATCGCCCATTGAAAGAGGTTGGAATTCGCCCAGTTATTATCATTCGGGTTGTTCCAGGTGTCAATCTCCCATGCTTTGAAACTCGCTTTGAAACGGGGTTCCATAGCCTGTATACGGGTGGTGTAGTCAGAAAAGGCTGTGGTGGCAGTTGGCCATACCTGGTCGGTGCCATCTGCTTTGTAGTAGTTCTCGAGATAACTGGTAGTGAGCCCATTTCCATATGCCTGCCAGTTATGCATGTTGTAAAACGTGTTCATGCCACTACCACCGGCATCGTATTTAAATGCCAGTATGATCTCGGCGTTGGCAGGTGTGGAGGTCGCTGTACCATAATCATCCAGCGGATTGCCGGTATTGATGATCTTAATACCTCCATTGGTTTCTGCTTCTTTGATCACAGCTTCGGCAGCGATGGCAGCCGTTTGCCAGCGGGAAGCGTCTTCATTGCCCATGCAGATGAGGTTATTATTAGCTCCCAGATCCAGATAAGGCGTAGCTGTATTAAAAAGAGGACGTGCCGCGTATAACAGCGCCTTTGCTTTGATGGACAAGGCGGCGGACTTCGTCATCCGGCCGGTCCAGGTAGCAGACCATACGGCTGGCAATACAGCTGCTGCAGCATCACACCAGCTGCTGATAGAATCTATTACTTCTGCTACTGGAGCACGGGGAATATTCAGGTCATCGTTTACAGTCAGTGATTTGGTCACGATAGGAACACCTCCGTACATGATCACCATTTGTTCATAGTCGTAAGCGATGAGTGCCAGCATTTCTGCTTTCACAATGGCTTTGTCAGCTGCCGTCATGTCGGTGACCTTGTCTATGTTTTCCCTGACGAGGTAGGCCTGTCTGATGGCAGTGAAATTATAGGCGTAGCCATCCATGTCTTCCGTATTGCCTGTTGCAGTGAGGCCGGTACTGGTGGCAATACCATAACCCCATGTCCAGGAGAAGCCATAGGTGAGAGCGCCGGATATATTGTCCTGGATGAGTGAGTTCCAGTTACCCTGATAGGGCAGACCCTGACAGAGCACTTTCTTATAGGCGTTGGCGATAGCTCCCTGCGCTTTGATAGTCGTAGAGAATACCGAATCTGTCGTTGTTGTATTGGAGATGGGCATTTGCAGAAAGTCCTTCTGGCAGGCAAACAGCAACAGCACCATGCATATGATATAGTAAGGTTTCATCTCAAATATTTTTAGTGGATCAGAACTGGATATTGGTACCGAAGTTGAACGTGCGGGTCAGCGGGTACATATATCCCATACTGTTCTTGCCATCGTCCGCCAGCTCAGGGTCAATGCCTTTCATCACTTCTTTGCTCCAGGTAATGAGGTTATTACCATTGGCGTAGAAGCGGATACTTCGGATATGCGCGCGGGTGAGTAATCCCCTGTCCTGGATGCTGTAACCTATTTCAAGGTTCTTGAGGCGCTTGAAGTTGTTAGACTTGAGCCAGAAGTCGCTGAAAAGGTTATTGGGGCCGGAACCACTGAAAGAGAAGGAGGGATAGGTAATCTTTTCACCATTCTCATACTTTTCCTGTGTCCAGTGGCCATCGTAGTAAGGCTGGAATACAGCACCTACGTTCTTGGCAAATGGGGTACTCAGCACATAACCGGATTGCGGGAAGGAACCCTGTGCTGTACCGATAAAGAGGGCAGAGATATCGAATCCTTTATAAGAGAAACCGATGGTCAGGTTGTAGGCTATGCGAGGTAGATTGGAGTAGCCGATAGGCACCTGGTCTTTGGTATCAATGATGCCGTCGCCGTTGATATCTTTGTAACGGATATTGCCCAGTCTTGCCTGATTGCCGTTCGTATTATATGGGCGGTTATTCAGTTCTTCGGTAGTGTTGAAGAAACCATCCCATACATAACCTTTGTATTGCCCAATGCTGTAGCCGGTCTCGTTCATCCATGGATATTGGTAAGACGGCTCTGCCATATATTCAATTTTATTGCGCGCGTAGGAGAAGTTGGCACGGAGGAAATAACTGAGTTTACCAATATTATCATTGTACCCCAGTTCGATCTCATATCCCTGGTTGCTGACGCGGCCAATATTCGCAGGAGGTACGATGGAAGAGGATACACCATAAGTAGCCGGGATCGTTTGGAGGTTCACGAGGATGTTATTCCTGTTTTCCCTGAAGAGGGTAGCGGAGAGAGTGATCTTATCCTTCCACAAACGCAGGTCAGCGGCAAGATTTAGTTTCTTTGCACGTTCCCAGGTCACGTCAGGATTACCCAAAGTGGTTTCGCTGGCGCCTGAGAAATAAGGGTTTGCACTACTACCATTGCTATTGCCAAAATAGTAACCGCTTGAACTGGATGACCAGCCATTTGGCAGGTAGAGATAGCGGCGACTTCCCAATCTGTCGCTACCGACTTCTCCATAGGAGCCACGAAGTTTGAGCCAGGTAAGCACATCGTTCTTCGGATAGAATGGTTCTTTTGTCACAACCCAACCCGCAGATACAGCGGGGAAGTAACCAAAGCGGCGCTTAGGTGCGAAGTTTTCAGTACCATTCAGACCCATGTTGAATTCCAGCAGGTAGCGTTCACTAAAGTTGTATGTAACACGGCCTACCAAACCCATTAAACCGGAGGGTGTGTTATAGGTTAGATCGTGTGCCGTGTATTTCTGGGCATTGCCAAGGAATAATGCGGACACGTTGTGATTGCCAAAACTGTGGGCGTAGTCGATAGAAGCTTCCAGGTATACTTTGCGCCAGGCACCATTACCCCAGTTGTCGGAGGTGTAGTCAGGGTTTAACTGACCACCGGCAAGCACAATGTTATTAGGATTGTTGGGATCGCGCATGGCTTTGTAAAGCGGAATGCTGGTGGTTTGGTAGAAGCCTTTCGTATAACTGTCATCATAGGCGATCTTTCCATTCAGATTCAGCCCCTGGGTGATGTAGTCCATCTGGTGCTTCAGGTTCACGGTGCTGGTGAGAGTTGTAATATACTGATTCAGCGTACCGGCACTGAGGAAGTCACTGATGGGAGAGACACCACTCCCACCTTTATCAACAAGGGGATTAATGCCATCGCCGGAGGTACCGATAAACCCATTCACCAGTTTGCCATTAACGAAGTTGGGGCCTACGAACGGACTACTCTCAAAGATCTTCTGGATGATAAGCTGGTAGCGATCGCCCTGGTCTGTAGAGCTATAGCCGCCTGAAGGCACATGGCCAACGGTTGATTGCCCCGCCAGGTTCACGCTGATCTGGAAGTTTTTGAATACGTCGATGTCGAAGTTGGATCGGAAGTTATAACGTTTGAAGTTGGAATTCGTATTAGAACCACCGTAATTGTAGTCGTTGAGAATACCTTGCTGGTGATAGTAGCCTAGCGAAGCAAAGTACCTTACTTTTTCAACTCCGCCGGATATATTCATGTTGTATTGTTGTTGCTGGCCCTTACCTCCGAAGATTTCCTTGAAATAGTTATGCGAAGTGTAGTACAGGGCGGGGCTGTTGGCCAGTGCCTGTCTGTCGCTGGTTCCGATTTCAAGGCTGTTGATTTCGTCTGTAGTATAGTCCCTGTTATTTTTGAACTTCCACAATTCATTGTCGGTGAAGAGCAGGTTGTCAAAGCTGCTGTTGCCGGCGGCCTCCGCGTTGCGGACACCTTCATTACGGAAGAGGGCGTATTGATAAGAGTTGAGAATGGGCAGGAGGGAGGTAGCGTTTGTAAAACCGCCATTTGCGGTGAAGCCGAAGGTAGGTTTATTGAGTTTCCCTCTTTTGGTGGTGACGATGATGACACCGTTCGCGCCCCGGATACCATATACAGCGGTAGCAGAAGCATCTTTCAGAATAGAGATGCCTTCGATTTCGTTTGCATCCATGGCGTTGAGCACCACGTAAGGCTGCTCTGCCGGTTGCTGTATACCATCGATTACGATGAGCGGATCCTGACCGTTTAAAGTGGCAATACCACGAATGTGAATGGTCGCAGCATTCTGACCGGGTTCACCGCTGGATTGTACGGCGCTGATACCGGAGGCTCGCCCTACAAGCATATTGGTGATGTTAGACACAGGGGTGGAGACGAGCTCTTTGCCACCAACGGTAGAAATAGCCCCTGTCACGGTAGGTGCTTTTTGTTTGCCGTAGCCGACAACCACCACTTCGCCGAGCGCTTTATCTTCCGTGACGAGGTTGATGTTGAGAACCGGGCGTGCATTGACATTCACCTCCTGCCGATGGTAACCGATGAAAGAGAAGATCAGGGTAGCATTGTCTGGTACAGTAAGTTTGAAGTGACCGTTTTCGTCTGTTTTGGTAGCGATGTTGATATTGTTCTTCTGGTAGACGCTCACGCCGATGAGCACTTCATTGCCGGAGCGTACCGTACCGCTTACAGTAAGGGAGCTTTGCCCGTAGGTAGTGGGTAATCCTATTAGTTCAAGCAATAGGAGGGCTACCGACCATTGTAAGAGTAGTCGTTTGATCATGATGTAGAAATTGGTTTTTACAAAATGGAATCCCCGATTAGTGGTTGTCTGCAAACGTTTGCATCATTCAAAATAAAAAAGGTAGCGATGGAACGTAATCGTTTACAATTTGGTTCATAATAAAACAGTTTTTCTTGTGGATGTAATAAAGGATGTTGGCCCTTTGGTGAATCAGAGTAATCGTTTACAATTGTTTTCATAACTACAGTTAGGTGAATGCTGGATGGAAAAGTATTGAAGTTGTTTATACT
>NZ_MTKN01000110.1 GCF_001975825.1 [Flexibacter] sp. ATCC 35208 | reverse complement strand
AATTTTAAACATGTTCTAAGCATTGATACTAATTTGATATAATCGGGTTCGTGATGGAGTACTACCCTGAGCAATTATTCCTACTTTATTATACGAATCAATTATTTGCAATACAGTCCTGGCAACTGTCGCAAGAACTTTGTCTCTATCCGGATTATTTGAAATAACTGTATCGCTTATATTTTGGTCATTACCTTCTAAATCGCCAAAGGCTAAATTTAGAACAGGTGTACCATCATCCATTCTATCGAAAAGTATATATGAAATTAATTTCCTTATTTTACCTTTCGGCCCAATACTATCAAACTGGAAAGTTGCATCTTCCTTATTGAAGGTGAAATTATATATTTCCTTGTCCATAACTTTAAATGGCACAAAGTAACATCCCTCTCTCCGGAAAAAACAGTTGCAAGGGCCTGTACAACCCCTGCCAACTGTTTCATTTATAACTCCTTATTCTCTTAAAGTTCCCTCAACCACTTTGACATCCCTTTCAATATCTCCATCGCCTTGTCTATCGCCGCCTTCTCAGGCATCCTATAATGGTTCTGAAAACTTTTAAACGCTATCTCATCCGCCTGCTTTGAGCTAAACAGCTGTATAGCAAAACGCATGATCGCTGTCTCCTGTTTTATAGAAACATGATCGCCCGACCGCACAAATGCAGACATAAGCGTAGCAATAACAGATACAGCAATATTCAATTTGAGTTTTTCTCTGGCAAGGGGTTTATCGGGGTCCGGTGTTCCACCAGATGTATGGAAGAAGCGGTTATCGATAAAGAGCTTTAATCGCTGAACCGCCTGTAATGTGTAATTTAATAAATACACCGTGAAGGAGCCTTCGCCGGTATCTTCGGAAACGTCGGGAAGGGCCTCTGTCAGGCAGTTTTCAAGATGAGATAATACTCTTGAATATGACGATATGAAGTCATTGTAATGTTGAGGAGACGATAATAACACTGCCTTGTTAAAAATGGCAACTTGAATGTCTTTTTCATAGTCTTTAATTTTGTTCTTCTGCTCTTCAAACTCTTCCTGCGTAATCAGCGGAGCATCTTTAATGCTGATGTAACAGACTAGCTCAGACAGAAGGTCAATTGAATTTACAGCGTCCGACATATCCGGTTTTAGGGTTATTCTGAGCGGGCATTAGTACGCTCAGAGATGAGATATATCTGGGGTGGTCGCTGGTTTTGCGGTTGCAAAGCTAAGTCATATTTACAGGTGGATAAAATCTTTCTTTTGTCCAAACTAGCTATCATGGCTGATTTGCAAGTTAAGTCAATGAATTTCAGAGTGAAATTAAGCCGTTGATTTTTCACATTCATGCATATAGCATTCCCCCAATCCTTTTTTATATGAACTTAATGTTATATTTTCCCTGAATGAATATTCGCATGTTCGGGAAACTGGAGCAGGATGGTTTGATCTCCCCCGGGTCAATGTCCAACATCCATGCTGCCACCGGGAAAAAATTGTTTAGCCTCCATTGGGAATTGAAAACCATTCTTTATTTAGGAGTACTGTTATTAAGCGGGGGATTAGGTGTCCTTGTTTACAAAAATATCGATACCATTGGCCATCAGGTCGTACTGTTAGCAATTGCATTGGCTTGTGCCGGCTGTTTTTATTATTGCTTCCGGCGAAAGTTGCCTTTCTCATGGGGAAAGGTACCTGCTCCCAACCCATTCTTCGATTACATTCTGCTGTTAGGATGTTTATTGTTCATCACCTTTATTACCTACCTGCAAGGAGCGTATGGCGTATTTAAATTCCACTATGGAACAGCTACATTTATTCCTTTGACAGTGTTGTTTTTCAGCGCTTATTACTTTGATCATTTAGGCGTGTTGAGTCTGGCTATTACGAACCTCGCTGCATGGCTGGGTGTAAATGTATCGCCACTGACCTTTATGGAAGGCACGATGTATATAGACACACGCCTGATCATTACAGGATTGATATTGGGAGCCGCCTTGCTGCTGATGGACTACTTTACCCACTACCTGCGAAAGAAACCTCACTTCGGATTTACCTACCGCAACTTCGGTATGCACCTGATGTTGCTGGCTTGTGTAACAGCGATGTTTAAGTCTCATTTTAATTACTATAATGAAGAAAATGCCAGTTACCTGATATGGTTCTTACTTCAGGTCGGCATCAGTTTCTACATCTACAGAGAAGCATTGAAACACCAGTCTTTTTATTTTCTGCTGATGATGGCTTTATATGGTTATGTAGGGTTATCTTATGTAGTAGTAAGATTGCTCATTCTTACAGAGAGCGAGGGTGGTATTTACGCTGGTATCCTGTATTTCATCGCCTCTGCCATTGGATTGATTATATTCCTTATTAACGCAAATAAAAAGATCAAACATGATAGCCTACAATAAACAACAGCTGGATAACAGGGAGATTGTCCTTGAAGCTGAAAAGGCTTTCAGGAAACAATTGATCACACAGGAGGAACTGGCCGCTATTAAAGCCGCCTATCCGGTAGCATTGTATACTCCCAATATATATTTGAGGATAGGATTGTTTATACTAACATTGATAATAGGTATCTTTTCTTATGGGTTCCTGTGTTTAATCATGTTGGGAGGAGCTTCCGAAGATGTGTTTGGAGGTATTAATATCTTTTTTGCAGTAGGTTCTTTTATCGTATTGGAACTGTTGGTGAAAGAAAAAAAACACTATAAGTCTGGTGCAGATGCCGCGTTGATGTGGATGTGTGGAAGTGCTTTGATAGGAGGGATACTGTTATTGGGGGGGAGTATGAGCCCTGTTGGAACAGGCGTATTTGTTCTTATCACTGCCAGCTGGTTTTTCCTGCGGTTTGCTGATCAGGTAATGGGTTGGGTGGCACAACTGGCCTTGTTGTATACTTTGGTCCAAGCCCTGCAGTCACTCTTGTTAATGTTGCCTTTTGTAATAATCGGGGTTTCTTTTGGCATGTACTGGTTGTTTAAAAAGCTGGCCCAGGATGATGCATTCAGGCACTATAAAAGTGTAATGAAAGGAATGCAGGCACTGGCATTGCTGACCCTATATGCAGGAGGAAACTATTTTGTGGTGAGATCGTTTTATGAATCATTGTACAACGGCGAACCCGGATGGCATGTGGTTATTTTACCAATGGGATGGATCTTCTGGATACTGACTGTTGTAATTCCTTTCGTGTATTTATTCTTTGGAATCAAAAATAAAAACCAGATCCTGATCCGTGTGGGAATGATATTGGTAGCAGCTATTGTGTTTACCGTAAGATATTACCATAGCGTAGCACCGCTGGAAGTAGCGATGACACTCGGTGGATTGATCATGATCTTATTGGCCTATGGTATTATCAAATATCTGAAAGAACCAAAGCATGGATTTACTTCTGAGGAAGATGATGAAAAAGGTACGCTGGAAGCATTACAGATTGAGTCTATTGTGATCTCACAATCTTTCAAAACAGGTGCACCGGGCAAAGATCGCTTTGATTTTGGTGGTGGTAGTGCCAGTGGCGGTGGTGCAAGTGGAGAATATTAATGCAGGTACAGAATATTAAATAGATAAAACATTCATGAAAGTTGAAATTCACCAACGGGGAGTGAAAACTATTTTCAGAAAAAGAGACCGACGGTTACTAGCCGTCGGTCCTTTGTTGGTGCTGTCAGCAGGTGCATCAACTTTGATGAGAACTAAACTGACACAAAGATAAAATGGCGGAAGGAAGAGCACCAGAGGGGAAGTACGGAAAATGATCCGTAGTTCTACGGAATATAACGGCTGCGTAGGTGTCTATTCCTTTCTCGCTATATAAAACGCATTATTCAACCTCGTCATCCCAATCTTTGGATAATACTCCATTGCCGTCGGCGCTGACAATAACAACAACATGGTCTTCGGCCCTATCACCTCCTGCGTCAACGCCACCAATTGCCTCCCAATTCCCGCCATCTGATAATCCTTATTCACCGCCAGATCACCCAGATAGCAACAAAAACAATAATCGGTCAATGACCTCGCTACCCCTACCAATTTCTCCCCATCCCACGCAGATACAACCAGGGGTGAGTTTTTATACATCTCTGCTATCCTCCCCGCATCTTCCGTCGGCCTTTTCAATCCCGCATTGTCATATAATTCAATAATATCCGCTGTAGCCGGAACTGTGTCTGTTTTGTAATGGATGTGCATATTTTTTGGTTTACTTATCAAAACTACTGCTTACCAGGACTATCTTTGTATCCCAGTTTTAAAATACAAAGTAGTCCAGATGCTGCCATTTCAAACCCTCATCCCACTGAACAAAACCTTAGCCCTGCCTGTTTACAGGCAGATTGCCAACGCTATTGCCCAACATATCAGGAACGGAATCCTAAAGCCCGAAACGGCCCTGCCAGGTACCCGTGAAATGGCTGAAACCCTGGATGTACACCGCAAAACCGTCGTCGCTGCCTACAGTGAATTACAAATTCAGGGATGGATCCTCGTCACCCCCCGGAAAGGATTTTATGTAGCCGGCAACTTACCGGAACTGAAACCCCGTGAATGGCAACAGGAAGGCACCAGCGGCTATGGCAAACAAATGTCTGCCCCCTTCCATGTGCTGGCACCCGATTACCAGGGGAGTATCTATCCGCCAAATACCCCATTCCGCCTCATCATTGACGATGGCTGGCCAGATACCCGCTTAGCACCGCTGGACTTACTGATGCGGGAATACAGAAGTCTGCTCAAATTCAAATATAAAAACCCGGTCTCAGGCGCTGTCACTGCCGGCGCTCTCAGTCTGCGGGAAGCTATGGTTGACTACCTCTCTGAAACAAGAGGTATCAAAGCCGATAGCCCGAACCTCCTCATCACCCATGGCGCCCAGATGGCTATTTACATTGCTGCCCGCCTTACCATTACCCCCGGCGCCAATGTGATCGCAGGCATACCCGGATATAACACCGCCAGCCAGTTATTTCAACACCTGGGTGCGAACCTCCTCTCCGTACCTGTGGATGAGCAGGGCATAGATACCGACGCCGTTGCAGCTATCTGTAAAAAGCATCCCATCAGCATGCTCTATGTTATTCCTCATCACCATCATCCAACCACCGTCACCCTGAGTCCTGCCAGAAGAATGCACCTGCTGAAACTGGCAGCACAATACAACTTTGCCATCATCGAAGACGATTATGACTATGGCTTCCATTATAATTCCGCTCCCTACCTGCCGCTGGCCAGCGGGCAGCATGATGGAAGAGTGATCTATATAGGCTCTTTTTCTAAATCCCTGGCGGCTTCTGTACGTATCGGATTTATGGTAGGCGCGGAAGACTTTATCCAGCAAGGCATCTACCTGCGCAAATTACTTGACCTGAAAGGGAACCACCTGATGGAAGATGCACTGGCTATACTGATTAAAAACGGAGACATGTCCCGCCACCTGAAAAAGGCGAATAAGGTCTATCATACCCGGTTACAGCACCTGACCACGCTACTGGATACACATATGCCAGGGGTAGTAGAATATACAGTTCCCATGGGTGGCATGGCCATCTGGTCGCAATTCAAAGTGCCTTTAAAAACATTGTCTGCACATGCAGCAAAGCAGGGTCTATACATCAGCGATGGCTCTTTTTATCTGGTGAAAAATGCTTGCCGGATTGGGTTTGCGTCTTTGACTACAGCGGAAATGGAGGAGGCCATCACAATCTTAGCCAGCGGTGTTTAATCCCTTGCATTTCGGGGATTTTCTTTGTATTATTATCCATTGCTTATCAACTGGATTCTCTTATGCAAAGAAAATTATGCCTGGCTTTAGCCTTTATTGTCATGTCTTTTAACGTTTCCGCTCAAAAAACCAGCAACGACCCGGGAAAAGAAAAATGGTTCATGGACCTTGGTCTCGGTATGTTTATTCACTGGAGTGTGGATGCACAGCTGGGCGCAGTGATCAGCCATAGTATGGCAGGTGCCTCCGACGAATACCTGGAGCGGTTTACAAAAGAATTGCCCAAAACCTTTAACCCACATAAATTCAATCCTGATGACTGGGCTGTGCTCGCTAAACTCGCAGGTATGAAGTATGTGGTGTTTACAACCAAGCACCACTCCGGTTTTTGTATGTGGGATACAAAGACTACGCCTTTCAATATTATGAATACGCCGTTCAAAAAAGATGCGACCAAAGCCATCTTTGATGCCTTCCGCAAACAAGGCATCGCGATCGGTATCTATTTCTCCCCTGAGGATTTTAATTACTTATATCAGCATCATGTGCCCGTAGGCAGAATGCAGCTGCCACAGCACTTCCCTGAAAAGAACCCGGGGCTGATGGCGCTTGACAAAGCACAGCTGAAAGAACTCTTAAGCAATTACGGTAAGATCGACTTTATCTTCTTCGACGGTCCTGCCGAAGGGCTGAAAGAATACGCCTGGGAACTGCAACCGAACATCGTAGTGACCCGCGGGCAAATGAATACGCCGGAGCAGGAGCTGCCTGATTCGGTATTACCCGGTCCATGGGAGGCTTGTTTTACCATGGGTACAGACTGGCAGTATAAACCTACCAACGACCCTCAGAAATCCGGCACAGAGATGATCAATATGCTCATTGAAACCAGGGCCAAAGGGGGCAATCTCTTACTGAATGTAGGACCCAAACCGGATGGAGAAATCCAGATTGAACAGGAAGCCCTGCTGCGTGAACTGGCCCTGTGGCAGTTTGCCAATAACGAAGCTGTGACAGGCGTACGCCCCTGGCATATGGCCAAAGAAGGCAATGTCTGGTTCACCCGTGGTGGAGATACCTCCACCGTCTATGCCTTTGTACAGGGCGGTAAGGACTGGAAATATGGAGAAAGAAAAGATATGGTGTTTCACACATTGGAGGGAAATGCCCAGACCAAAGTGTCCATTTTAGGCTATGCCAGTGAGCTGGTAGAATATAAAGAAAACTTTGATGCAGGTATCTATTCACAGAATACTCCTGTAGGACTCTTCATCAGTGCGGTAAACGGACAGCGTTTTTACACTGATCGAAAGTGGCCAAACCCTGTAGTACTAAAGATAGAGCATGTAAAATTCAAGCCGGTAGTAACGAACTATCGCCAGAGTACCATCGACGGCGCCAAATAATATGAATGGCTGTCAGCAGGTAAGCTGATGGAGATTGGCTTACCTGCTGACAGAATTTATTATCTTTGGAGCACTTTATGCAATTAGCGAAGAAGATACTAACAGGGGACCTTATACGTTTTGGCCAATATTTGCGCGAATGGATGCAGGGTGATAGTGCGCTTTTTAATAAGATCACTGATTACATTCTACGACATTCCGGCAAGCAGGTACGACCTGTATTTGTATTGCTGAGCGCTCACCTGGCAGGCAATATCACGGAACAAAGTTATAGGGCCGCTGTATTGGTAGAGCTGTTGCACAATGCCTCGCTTGTACACGATGATATCGTAGACGATGCGGCGGAAAGGAGAGGCCAAGCCTCGGTAAACGCCCTCTGGAAGAGCCGCACGGCTGTATTAGTGGGCGATGTTATGTTTTCGAACGGGATGCTGCAATCCCTCTCGATAGGCGATCATAAGATCCTGAAGATATTTTCGGACGCCATTGAAGAGACGATCATCGGAGAGCTGGAACAGCTGACACGCTCGAAAAAGTTAAATTTAAAAGAAGACGTTTATTATACCATCATCCGTCAGAAGACGGCAGCGCTGCTAAAGGCAGCCTGTAGAGCCGGCGCCGCTTCCGCCACTAATAATGAAAGCCTCGTTGAAAAGATCGCATTGTTCGGAGAGAAAGTAGGAATGGCCTTTCAAATCAGAGACGACCTGTTTGATTATGGCACTGAAGATGTCGGCAAACCAGTAGGCAATGACATCCAGGAAAAGAAAGTAACCTTACCCTTAATTTATACAATTGCCAATTGTTCCCCTGCACAACGTAAAGAGTTATTACACATTATCAGGCATCAGAATACCAACAAGGAAAGAATCGCTTACCTGATTTCAGTAGTAAAGGATTGTGGTGGATTAGACTATGCAACTGAACGCATGTATGCCTTCAGAGACGAGGCTTTGGCCATACTCGATACTTTTGACAATACAGAAGTGAAAGATGCGTTGGAAGAAATAGTCCGCTATACGACTGACAGGAAGTATTAACAGTAAGTTAATGTAAGGAGTCAGTAATTATCCTCAACTTGCAACCACCATACTGTTGCAACATGGTGATCTTACAATTGAAAGATGGCAATGAGACGGTGTTCAAACAGGTCTATGATCTGACACACAAAAAATTCTACCGCTATTTTCTGAAAAGAAATGCCACACATGATACAGCCAGAGATCTGACCCAACAAACATTTATCCGATTATGGCAATACCGTCAAACTTAAGGAAGACAGCACACCCGATACACAGTTATTTACTGTAGCTAATTCCGTTTTGATAGAACACCTGCGTCGCCATGCCCACCGATATCAATGGTATAATGTGGATTTTAAAATAAAACTATGAAAAGGTTATTAGGTAGTGTTTTAATGCTGGCTTCCCTGGGAGCAGCTGCACAGATTGATGTGCAGGCACATAGAGGTGGACGTGCTTTGATGCCGGAAAATACCATTCCTGCTATGAAGCATGCGATAGATCTGGGTGCACGTACACTGGAACTGGATTGTGTGATCTCTGAAGATAAGAAGGTTGTCGTGTCGCACGACCTGTATATGTCGGCTGACTTTATGCGGAACCCGGAAGGAAAGGATATTGAAAAGGCCGGTGAACAATCCTACAAGTTGTACACCATGCCATATGACAGTATCCGGAAATATGATGCCGGTACCAAACCACATAAAGACTTTCCAAAGCAGGTGAAGATGAAAACGTATAAACCACTGTTGTCCGAACTGATTGACAGCGTGGAAGCTTACGTAAAAACGCATCACCTGAAACCGATGTATTACAACATGGAGACCAAGTGCTCTCCTGACGGGGATGGCACTTTTCACCCGGCGCCGGATGAGTTTGTGGCACTGATGATGAAGGTGATCAGGGACAAAGGCATCCAGAACAGGGTGACTGTACAATCTTTTGACATCCGGACTTTGCAGGTGATCCACAAACTATACCCAAAGCAAAAACTCGCACTGCTGGTATACGGGAAGGATAATTTCGATACGAATATTGAGAAATTGGGCTTTATCCCGGATATCTATAGTCCCTATTCCGCGCTGGTAAACAAGGACCTGATCACCACCGCCCACAATAAGAAAGTGCAGGTATTGCCCTGGACGGTGAATGACCCACAGGAAATGCAAAAGATGATAGACCTGGGCGTAGATGGAATCATTACCGATGATCCGGAATCCCTGGTGAAATTGGCCGGAAGTTATCAGAAGAAATAGATTCAGTACCTTTGCGGTTCATTTTGAATCGAATTATGACTTTTGATGAACTAAACCTCAGCAAGCCTTTATTGAATGCCCTGAGTGACCTGGGCTATACAACGCCCACTACCATTCAGGAGAAGGCCTTTTCTGTGGTCATGTCCGGTCAGGACGTATGTGGCATTGCACAGACCGGTACGGGTAAAACCTTTGCTTACCTGCTGCCAGCTTTGCGGCAGTGGAAATTTTCCAAAGATCGCTATGCCCAGATCCTGGTAGTAGTGCCTACCCGCGAGCTGGTTACCCAGGTAGTGGAGGCGGTAAAGAAGCTGACTCCCTATATGAATGTGGAGGTCGCCGGATTTTTTGGTGGGGTGAATATGAACCCACAGATGGTGACTGCCAATGAAAAACTGGATGTGGTAGTAGCGACCCCTGGCCGGTTGGTGGACCTGGTGCTGAGTGGTGCATTGAAACTGAAAGCTATTAAGCGACTGGTGATCGATGAGGTGGATGAAATGCTGAACCTTGGTTTTCGTCCGCAACTGAAACATATCCTGGATTTACTGCCGGCTAAAAGGCAAAACCTGCTCTTTTCGGCGACTATTACCCCGGAAGTAGAAGATCTGATGGAGGTGTACTTCAATGCACCAATAACGATAGAAGCTGCACCTGTGGGTACGCCACGTGAGAATATCAGTCAGACAGGGTACGCAGTACCGAACTTCAATACAAAGGTCAACCTGCTGGAACTGCTGCTGAAAACACGCGGGGAGATGAGCAAGGTGCTGATCTTTGCTGCTACCAAAGAACTGGCCAACCAGCTGTATGAGCAGTTAGAAACGAAGTTTCCTGAGCGGGTGGGTGTCATTCACTCCAATAAAGAGCAGAACCATCGTTTTAATACGGTAAAGAAATTCAAATCAGGCGAATACCGGTTCCTGATTGCTACAGATATCATCGCGAGAGGTATTGATATTGAAGATGTGAGCCATGTGCTGAACTTTGATGTACCTGAGGTACCGGAGAGCTACCTGCACCGGATAGGTCGTACCGGTCGTGCGGACAAGCATGGTAAGTCAATCATTTTCCATACGGAGCGGGAGAAAGAGGCATTGGAAAGAATTCAGACTTTGATGAATTATGAGATTCCTTTGGAACCATTGCCGGAAGAGCTGGAAATCTCCAATGTGCTGATAGATGATGAAATGCCGGAGGTGAAGATGAAGAACTTCCTGGTGGCTTTGCCAAAGCTGGAAACTTATGGACCTGCTTTCCATGAGAAGAAGGATAAGAATAAGAAAGTGAATGTAAAGATCTCCCATAAGGAGAAGATGCAGATGAAATATGGTAAACCTAAAACAAGAGGCGCCAAGAAGAAAAGGAAATAACTAAAAAGACCCGGCTTATACAGGAGGGCACTGAAGAAGTTGCCCTTTTATGAGGGATCTCTTAAAAAATGATCAGGTAGAACACGTTTTTACCTGATCATTTTTTTTGTACAAGA
>NZ_MTKN01000109.1 GCF_001975825.1 [Flexibacter] sp. ATCC 35208 | reverse complement strand
CCGTAAATGGGTAATTCTATAGATTTTAACGAAGATATTCAAACGTGCCTTTCAACCATTCATGCATACCAGCGCCCCTACGACTCAACGTAAATAAGGAACAGTAACATCTCTCTTGTAGGTGTTACTGTTTTCCTGTTTTAGCACATCCTAACTTTCTTCCCGACCTCCTAATTTTCTACTTAAAAAATCAGCTTACCTTCACTCCAAAGACGAAAGCGAGTACTTTTACCACCCATCCATTTCCAGTTTTCCCACATTCATCAATGGCCCAACCAGGTCAAATTATGCTTTTTTCATAACCGTTAACCTCAGGCAGAAAGTGAGTCTGGGAGATCAATTCGTTTTACACACAAATATTGTCATTGTATATAGACTCCCGGATTCACTGACTGTCTACCTACTTTGCTTTGCTAAACCTATAAATGGCATGCAGCATAAAGAATCTGCTTACTACCGAAGAAGAGCCAATAGACACGCTATTTGCAGAAACATTATAGGAAGAACTATTTCGCTGGTTAAATACATTATTACATTCCAATAATATAGTAATCTTATCTCCGAAAAATTTCTTCCCAATATTCATATCCATAGATAATGGATTAGCGATCGCTCCGGAAGCATACCCCCAATTTAATTGTTTATTACCCCATGCCTCCAATGAAAATCCTTCCGGGAATTTGATAAACAAGTAACTTCCCATATTGAAAGTATGACAATCAATTACAGTCTCTTCCGTAATATTATATTTACTTCTATTAAATTGATAGCCGAAATTGGGTATGAAGGTCACCCACCCAAAACGTAATTGAGGATTCAATTTAATAGATACATTCCAGATATCATTATACTTTTGAACATTATTAGCAAATAAAATATTATGGCTATACTTCGTTCCCATTTCCATCCGGATACTATTCTTTACTTTACCAAATTGTCTGCTCCAACCCAGTTTTGCCTCTCCTGAAAAATTCCCATTTGTGTTTAAATAGTGGGTTTCCTGTTTTACAGTCCCTAATACATCCTCTATTAAAATAGTATTCACCGCTATATCATGAATATTCTTTGTATACATCCCCCTGCCCCAGAAACTACTCTTCCCGGATCGGGTAAATTCAGCTATCACCGAATGAGACTGTCCTATTTTCAAACTAGGGTTGCCTACTATGGGATATTGGATATTACTAAGATCTGTAACAGGCGCTATTTGTTGATAGGTTGGAAACCTTGTTTGTCCTTGATAATTTATACTAAACAACAAGGAAGGCCACTTATAACGAAACTTTAAAACCGGGAAAATTGTGGTCCCGGAACTAGTTGTAGTTGTTTTTAACTGGTTAGGAGAAATAGCTAACCCTATGGTATATTCAGCATTGCCTTTTGCTAATTGGTAGTTACCTTCTACCTGGTGTTGATAAACTGCATATTTGTATTGACTACTAAGAGAATCTACTGGCAACAATTTCCCATTTTCATCTCCCCAGCTTGTCAATTGGGAATTTTTAGTTATTCGGTTTTGATAAATATATTTCAATTCGAAACTTGCATTTTCTTTCACCGGTTCCACATAAGAAATCGCCAATGAACTATTATTCCCTAATTCATCCTTATGAATTTGTTGGAGTATGGTTGAGTCTACATAGGATGTATCATTATAATAACGAATTTTATCTGCCTCATCAGTTTGATATTTACTATCATTATTATTTAGTGACAATTGGAGCGACAAAATCCTTCCTGATTTATTAAAGGTATGAGAAGCTAAAACACTTCCACTCCAATTATTACTCTTTCTTTCCTGGCTGATGACATTATTAATATCCTTTTTCTGAAACCCAGTCTGGTTCGTAGCCGAATTATTTTGACTAACAGTATTAGTATTGCCAGCAGAAAACTGAACGAGTACTAAATCATTGTCAGTTATTTTATACTCTGATTTCAGGTTCAACTCTTTCAACTTATTCGCACTATAATTAGTACCATTATTCACACTATTGAGCGTACCATTATCAGTAATATCAGTTGACTGTGAAAATGATTGGAAAACAGCGCTTTGATTGTTCATCCTGCCTGACACATTCAGTGATAACTGCTTATTAAAATTATAGTGATAACCAGCCTCGCCATTGGTAATAGTCCCATTTCCACCGGCGGCATCCTTGTTGTTATTATTTACCATAAAAAAGAGCTGGTCTTTGGGGTTATGGAATCCACCATTTGCTGCTACCAGGTACTTATTCTCATTGCCTAATCCCCCATCAACTCTAAGGTTATAAATGGTAGATATATCTTTAGGGGTGACAAGATTAATCGTAATATTTGGAACACCATTCCTTCTTCCGGTCAATCTACCTAATTCATCATAGTCATCTACAAATTGAATCTTGCTGATCATGTTTGCAGGAATAATGCTGGTTAATGATTTGATATTACTGATCATATATTCCTGTCCATTGATCTTAATTTTCGTCACTTTCTTTCCATTAATAGAAATGCTTCCGTCAGGTTCCACATCCAATCCAGGAAACTTTGTAAAAAGATCCTGTACCATCTCATACTTATCATTGATATATTGATCCACATTGAATTCGACAGTATCAAATTTTAATTTCATGGGTGCGGCCGTGCCTTTCACCACAAATTCTTTTAAACTCTTAGCGCTTGGGTTTAATACCACCTCATACGGTGTCAATTTATTAATATCAAAATCCAGGACACTGGTGTCATATCCCAGGTAGGTAGTTCTGATTTTGGTCCCTGACTGAGGAGATATCTTCGTATTAAAGAGGCCATCAACATCACTTACGCAGTGTGCAGAATCTTTTGAATTGTACACAAATATATTGGCGCCTATAACAGGGTTACCAGATGAATCCTTCACTTTGCCTCTAATGATTGAACCTGATTGTGCTTTTAATGAAAGCATTCCACCAAGGAGGATAATGAATAGTGGTATACATTTCATACGTTGGGCTTAATTCAATGGATGTTATATCTTATCAAAGTAATAATACCATAAGATCATATTGGTAGTACAGGAATCATTTTTCTTTAGAGATCCGGCAAAATTTACTACCGACGAAAGTAATCTCATCTATTTCACTTCTTATCAAGACAAAATTTGTCACTTTTTTATATTACAAAACCCTCCACTTTGCAATTTAGAAAAAACAGGTCCCAATGAAAATCCTAAGTAGGAGGATTCAGATATTAGTATGTATACTAGTTTTCCCCCCTTTCCTGTCTGTTGCCCAAACAAACGAAATCAGAGGCATAGTAACGGACTCTTCCACTGGTCTGCCAGTAAGAGACGTTACTATCTCTGTTTTGAAAGAGAATAAGGCAATTGCTACTTCATTTTCCGATCAAAAGGGCCAATTTATTATTCAACAGCTTCCTACCGGTACCTATCAGCTATATATTTCCATTATGAGTTAT
The DNA here is from genome assembly GCF_001975825.1 of [Flexibacter] sp. ATCC 35208. GTDB lineage: Bacteria > Bacteroidota > Bacteroidia > Chitinophagales > Chitinophagaceae > Chitinophaga. The sequence continues at coordinate 7,723 of NZ_MTKN01000109.1, read as the reverse complement.
CAACCTTATAATCAGAAAATCAGTATCTCAAAATCTTATACTAATCTTGGCAAGATCATGTTGAAAAGTAAATACATTACTTTAAATGGATTTGAGATTAAACAATCCATTCCCCCTGTTGTGATTAAAAAGGATACGCTCGAGTTCAATGCAAGTAGTATTAAGACCAGGCCTAATGCAGTAGTAGAAGAATTACTGAAACAAGTTCCGGGCATTTCGGTCGATCCTAGTGGTAAAATAACTGCACAGGGAACAGCTGTAAAAAGGATTCTTGTAGACGGCAAACCATTTTTTGGAGATAATGTAGCCCTTACGACTAAAAATTTACCAGCAGAAATAATAGATAAAATTCAACTCATTGAGGGAAAATCCGATCAGGCCCAGTTTTCAGGATTTGATGATGGAAATAATGATAAAATAATCAACATTACCCTTAAAAAGAATAAACGCAGAGGGATGACCGGAGCTGCAGCTGTCGGATATGGTACCAATGACAGGTACGCTGGAAACCTCAGCATCAATAGCTTTAGTGAGAAAGATCGTATTTCAGTAATTGCGAATGCTAATAACCTTAATGACAGATTTTTTAATCCTGGTAGCACCTCTCCAGGCATGGTACCCGATAATGGAATATCGGATATATGGTCCGGGGCTATTAATTACAATGTAGAAAAACGAAAAAATCTCCAGGTTGATGTTAGCTATTCAGCAAACCGAAACCATTCTCAGAATAATACCATTAGTGCAAGGCAAATTTTCTTACCAGATACTTCCTGGTTTTATAACCAACAATCGTTGAATAGCTCACGTACTACCGAACATGATCTTAGAATGAGGGTCATGTATAAAATAAATACCTCTCAATCACTGTTAATCGCTCCACAATTAACCTACAAAACTAACAATACAATCCTGGACAATAATTACCAATCTTTCAATCAAAATAAAGATACCAGCATAATTGGCATCGCGCACAATACAACTCAACAAACTACCCCTAACATGGGACTTCATGGTTTATATAGGAAAAAATTCAAAAAGCCAGGCCAGACCTTTAGTGCAGATGTGAATTTCAATACCAGCAATGACAATGGCAAAAACACTTACCAAACAAAAGATACACATTTATCGCCGGCCTATACCACAGGCTATAATAGACTTTCTCAAAATGATAATACTGCTAACAATACGACATTACGGCTTAGCTATACAACACCATTTACAAAAGATCGGGTAATGGAATTATCTTATTCACTCAATAAAAATGTTAATAACCTAACAAATAAAACATACGATCAGGACTCGATCTCTGGTAAGTATGATAGCATCAATGACAGCCTTAGCAATATTTCCAGCAACAAATCGCTGGCCCAAAACGCAGGTATACAGGTTCGCACTAATAAACAGAAATATGATTATTTATTAGGTATAAACACCCAGTTTATTACATTGAACACTGAGAACACGATTGCACCATCTTTTCATAAAAGCTATATTAGTTTTTTCCCTTCCGCCAAACTTAGAATATCTATCTCTAAGGAAAAAGCTATTCAATTTGGCTATAATGGTAGCACTATCTTACCTACTACCCAGCAGTTACAACCTTTACCTAACCTGGCGAATTCCTTATTAATACAGGAAGGGAATCCAGACCTCAAACCATCGTACAAGCATAATGTAATGGTTGGATATAATGTATTTAATCTGCAGAGCTTATCAGGGTTCTTTACATTTATAACAGGAGAGGTTACCCAGCATAAGGTGATTAATTCAACTCGTTACGACAGCTCTGGCCGTCAGTATTCCAGACCAATCAATGAAAATGGAGCCTTTAACCTAAAAGGCTACTTCGCTAATAGCTATTTTTTAAAACCTATTTCCACCAGGATCAACTTATCCACTGATATTGGGTATAATAGGGATATAACCTTGACATATATCAATGCCAAAGAGACCCGTTCATTTGTTCATAATTACAACGTCAATGAAGATTTAAATATCAACTATCGATACAAAACAATTTTCGACATTAACACTTTGGCCAGACTTAGTTATACTGGTAATAAATACGATGCACTTTCAAATAATAATACAAATTACCTTACTTACTATTTATCTATCAACTACAATTTAAATTTACCGGCAGGATTTATAATAGGTAATGATCTACGGTATACTGTTAATACCGGAAGAGCTGCTGGGTATAATACGACGATAGCCTTACTGAATGGCTATATTGCGAAAACACTATTTCATCAGCAACAAGGGATGGTTAAATTATCCGGGTATGACCTTTTGCACCAAAACAAAAGTATTTCAAGGAATATTGCAGATAATTATGTGGAGGATATCAGGCAGACAGTGCTTCAACCTTACTTTATGCTGAGCTTTACCTGGTTTATCAAAAATTATCCAGCAGGGAAAAGCCAACCTATTTCAAGCGAAGTTTCTAAACCATCATAAATGGAACTGAGTTATCAATTCAATAAAGGGCGGGCTTATCTAAGCCTGCCCTTTTACTTAAAATACTATTCAAATATTATGATGATTTTACGCTTTTTACATTTAATTTTTTACTTATGAACTCTAATCCAAGCATCCTGATCTTTGCTTCTTCGTCTCCTATTGTTATTCCCCACCTTGCCTCCATAAAATCCAACAATTTCAATCCTCTTTCTAAAATATCTTTAGGGGTCCACGCCGACAACTTACTTACTTCATTTTCTGAATAGGAACCATAACGATACCCTACCTTATTTACATCATTATCTACTTTTTTGCTAAAACATCCATTCTGTAAACTTGAATTTTTAGGTTTCGAAAGTGGTAATAAGTTACCTAAAGAATTAACAAGTGCAGTCCTTTCTCTACTCGTATAAATGTTAAACTCATTTTTCCAACAAGGATCCGTGGCCTTTTGCGGATATATATGTTCTACCGTAATATAATCCTCCTTTTCAGTTGAGAATTGTTCCCAATTTATTTTTAATCGCTTCGTTTTTGAGTTCTCTTTCAGATGAAAATCATACTCAAATAAAAAATACCGTATTCCATTCCAGGAATAAAAACCATCATTCTTTATTTTTTTTGTCACTTCTTCCCAAAAATCGGAATTTTGAATTGAAGCTATTGCATCACTAAAAAATCTCTCTAATTCTGACACGGAAATAATTCCCTTAGCTAATTCAATTGCCTTTCTATCTGAAAAATGAGGATCGAGATAATAAACACCTAATCGCCATAAATTACAAAACCCAAATCTTTCAAGCGTTTTTAAGAATTTAATTCTAATATTTCTTGTTGACTTTTTTAAATAATATGACAAAAGTAGCGGCTCAAACTGATCAAGGCCCATTCTATATAACCTTTCCAGTAATAATTTTTCTTCATCATCATAATCAGATGACAACATTGGGTTATGAATACTAAACCAGATTTCCACACTTTTCTTCAAGCTGGCTATATAATTATCAATATCCTGAATTGTTAATTTCTTATCATATAGACTCTTTAGGCTAAACTTATTCTCTAATAAAAACTTTGCATAATATTCCCTAAAAAACCATCGTGATCGCCTTGCTCCTCCTAAATACTCATCCAGGTCTAATTCTCCCCCGATATAAATCATAAAATGATTCATCAGGAATAAATCGTCATGTAAAATATTATCCTTATTTTTCCCCAGATAATGATATACTGCTTTCCAGGTAGTATTAATTCTTTTTCTCAGTAATTCCTTTTCATTCTCGTCTGTATTAAACTTAGTAGACAAATAAATTAGCCTATTTTTTAATAGCTCCAAATTTGATAATGGTTTCCCCCTATTGTTCATTGTCTCAAAAGCAATGAACACATCAATATCAGAAGTGATACTATAAATATTAAACAGGAGATTTTGCGTTACCTTTTTAAAAATCTCTTCTATTTCTTCAAATTTTAATTCCCTTAATTTTTCAATGAAGAAATCTTTTGCAAAAATTAAATTATTCGTATAAATAGTCTCTTCTTTTGTATACCCGTTCGTTGATTGTTCATTGAATATCCTGGTCTTCAAAAACTCATAACTAGGATTATCCTTTTCATACCCAAAAATATAAGACCTGGAAATTCCCTTGTCTTTCGAATCGAAAATATACCGCTTTCTAATCTCATCAAGGGTTGAGTAATTCAAAGTTTGTTTTTCATCAACTACCTCTGTAATTGCCTGAATTAATATAATAATAGTAGATAATCTCTGTTGACCATCCACCACATAAAATGGCTCAAAACTTTTAGAGGTAATGATCCATCCATCATCCAGCCACTTCGTAAAAGTAGCTTGTGGGACTTTCTCTAGAGTTAATACACCTACATAATGGTTCTTCCCCTCGTCTAATAACTTCACATCACTCCAAAACTCCTTCAATTGTTTCACCGTCCACGCGTACCCTCTCTGATAATCCGGTATTCTATAAATCTTATCAGTAAATATTTTTGAAACTGATTGTAACTGATTGTCCATATGTAGAATCGAAACTTTTTTTATCTATACATTATTACTCACATGCTATTATTGTAACATTAGACGGCTCTCGTTAACAACTGATTAACAAACATTTAACTAAAAAAGCAGGCCTTGCGAGCCTGCTTCATATAATATCTCTCTTTAATTAAAATATTAACCCAATGCACAATTTCTTATCTGCCTTGGACTTACCTTTCCATCAAATGCAGCTATCATCTTACCATCCTTCCCATAAATAGCTATAAACGGTACACCAGCCGTTTCATAATAATCAGCGAAAAAATTCGAATAGTCCTTTCCCATAATCACATTCTTAAATTTATCCAATTTATATTCTTTATAAAACTTCTTCATATCTCCAAACTCAGATGTCGTCACAAAATAAAAATCAATATTTTTCATCTTATCCATATAATCGGCAATTTCCCTTGCTTGCGCCTTGGAAAACACGCAATAAGTTCCAAAATAAACAAACACCGCAGGCCTGCCACTTTTTATATGCTCTGTATTATAATAAGTAACACTATCAGATAGCAAAACAGTGTAATGAGGAATAGGCTTACCTTCTAATCCTGTTTTTTCAGGTACACGGGCATAGCATCCTGCTAATAGGGCTGTCAACAACAACAGGCTAAAGTATTTCATATAATTATTTTTTTGAAGTCGTGGGTTACAAAATGGAAATACATATGCAATCAAATGTAAAATTGTAACAGGGATTATTTCTTAGGAGGTCGGGGCAAAATATAGTAATTAGCCTATAGAATACCAAGCTAACGACTAATAATTAAGCGAGGGCAACATTTGATTCATATGAAAAGCCCCAGTCGATACAATTAATGGTATTATTACCATAAGTATTTAAATTAGAAAATTGGAAATAACTGATATTTATTTTTAAATAAAATAAATACCTGATATTCAACAAAATAAAAACTCCCGTAAGAAGTAAAATAAAGCATTCTATAAGCGGACACAACTTTATTAATTATTAATAATAAATAGCTTTAATGTAGATTTAGCTTTTTTTATTAAAAAATAAACATTAATTTTGTATTGCATTACTCAAAGAGTAAAGGCGCTGGCAAGTGGCTTGTCCATTCAATCGCAATGCCTAAAGTTGCGTTCCTCACTTACGAAGTGGGGTTTTTTTTGCCTATTTTTTTCTTTCTCTATATTCATTAAGATACTTACGAAATTTTTCAGTATTATATTTGTCAACGCAATAAGCTGTCACTAATAATAAATCAGGTGAAACTTCCCTTAAAATAACAACGAATTGAAGTGTCTGAACCCAATAAAAATATTGTAATGCGCTATCATCACCAACTCTTTCAAAATATGATACTAAAGGGCTATCCCAATTGTCCAATATCGGCTTAATCCAATGTATTCTATTTGCTCTGTCTCTGTCATACTGTCTTTTATCTGTATAACCGCTTTTTCTCGTGACTACATGGACAAATCCTTCAAATTTTCTTTTAAACAGAGGGTGATGGGATAAATTCCTATTAACTGTAACTATTTTCCCTCTATGGATGAGAGGCGTATGGCAAAAGTCATGGAGAAAATGACCATACATTTCATATAGTTGTTCAGCAGTTGGAGCATCAATGCTAAGCTCTGTCTCATCAAACAATAAATCTAATTCGTCTAACGGCATTTCCTATTATAACTGTTTTGGCTGATGGTCAAAAATATTGAATTTCTTTTCCCAGGGTTCAGTTCCTTCATCCAATAGATACCCGGATTTAGTTTCTATATATTGTACCAATTCAATCTTAGCTTTATTGGAATTAGGTAATTTGTCTAGCCCTCTTGCTTTAAAAGTAATGGCACCAATAAAAAGGTCAGTTAATTGCAACAAATCACTTTCATTAGAATGAATATGCTGAAAGTTTACAAATGGAGAACTACCATCATGCTTGTTGTGTAAAACCTCATCTATTTTTCTCAACCTTTCTTTACCTCTTGTGTCTTTTACATCTAAAAATACCCTGTATTGATTTGCTGAAGGATTAGTTGCAGATTCTAGCAAAAAATAAATTAGCTTATAATAAAAATTATCATGATTCCCTTGATTAAATTGCTTATTATCTAGCTTATTTTTATACTTAACCAGGATGCATCGAAAAAAAATATCAGTTTCAAAAAAATAATCGATTAACGCTTTATATAAATTCAATCGCGAAACAGAAAGATTGTTCCATTTTATTTCAGTTGGATTTTTATAGCGCAATTTGATTTGCTTTACCTCATTTTTTATATCAAAATATTGGTCATCATTAATTTTCATATACCCTATACACATAACAGGCATACCGTCATGCTCTAAATGGCAACTTTCATCTATATACAGATTATACATATTATATTTACAATTTTAAATAATCATAAATTCTATTTTACAAAACATACTTTATGTTAAACTACCATAATAATTAAAATATAAGCTCAATTCTTTGAAAAAATATTTTCAAAATTAAACCTTAAAATGTTCTTCACTTCTATTGTAGCAGTATCTTTAATATTTCGAGAACTCCCCTGTAATCATACTTAACAAAGAAGGATCTGCTTTTCTGCCCTAATATTCTATAAATGGACCATCACTTTCAATTAACAACCGGTCCTTGAGAATTTGCTTTAATAAATTATTCCTATTATTGGACTTTACCATTGTAGAATTAATTGAATAATAAAACCTATAATTTATCCCTCTTTCTAATTCTACATTAGAACCAGAATACCAATAAAAAATAACTTTCCCAGAAAAATTATTCCCGATTATAGATAATACTTTTTTATCAGCTCGCCGAGAATGGACTGCTAAAATTTTGCTTTCATTTTCTGCACAAATAGATATAACATTTTCATTTTTTTTTGTATATTAAAATCTATTGAGGACTCATTTAAATTATCCAATCCTATTTCTGCACATATCGAGTTCTATCAGTGAGATTCGAAAAAGTTCAACCGGTTATTATGTTTTGAAACTAATTCTAGATGATAACCTAATGACGCTTTTAATTTATTTACATCCAGTACATAACCTTTCTGTATTTGCAAATATCCCTGGAAGATTGGTTATTGCAATTGTATAAATTTTTTGTTGTTCAATAGAAGGCACAAATTTTCCTGGATTTCGTACTAAATCCAAGTGAAAATGAGTATCAAATGACATTTATTATTAGCTATTTAATTCTACTTTGCCAAGTTAAA
>NZ_MTKN01000108.1 GCF_001975825.1 [Flexibacter] sp. ATCC 35208 | reverse complement strand
CTTATGATGCAAATGGTAACATTAGCTCAATGAAACAACAGGGGTTAATAGGTACTACCAACAGTAATGTGGATAACCTGACATATACCTACCAGGCCAATAGTAATAAGCTATTGACTGTGACAGATGCCAGTAATACAAGCACCGCCAAACTAGGTGATTTTAATGATGGTACAAACACAGGCGATGACTATACATACAACGGTAATGGGAATTTAATATCCGATCAGAATAAGCAAATCACTTCTATCAGTTATAACCTGCTGAATCTTCCCGAAAAAATTCTGGTCAGCGGCAAGGGTACAATTAATTATTTATATACAGCAGATGGCAGGAAACTGAAAAAAACCGTGGTGGACAGTACCTCGTCTCCTGTCAAAACCACTGTGACTGATTACATAGAAGGATTAGTATATGAACGGGACACCTTACGATATATTATTCACGAAGAAGGCCGTATTCGTCCGGAATACGATTCCGGCAAAGCCCTCGTTTATCATTGGGATTATTTTGAAAAAGATCACCTGGGCAATGTCCGGGTAGTATTGGGAGATAATGCAGACACCAGCGTATACGCCGCTACCATGGAGACAGCCAGCAGTGCGACTGAAAACGCTTTATTCAGTAACATAGACAATACCCGCACGGCGCTTCCTGCTGGCTATCCAACGGATGAAACTACCAATCCAAATGCATATGTAGCCAGGCTGAATGCAGAAAGTGGTGAAAAAATAGGACCATCCATTGTATTACGGGTCATGGCGGGAGATACCCTGCAGCTGGGGGTCAAAGCATTTTATAAAAGCACAGCAGCCAGCACCTCCACTACTACCACAAGCAGTATGCTAGCTGCACTCATACAGGCATTCAGTTCTTCCACTATCTCTGATGGTACACATGCGGCTGCGGGTACAAATTCCGCTATTTCGTCAGCATATACATCCAGTGAGTACGAAAAGTTGATCAGCAAGGATGCTGATGAGAACCTTGCTACTAAACCCAGGGCATATCTCACCTATGTACTTTTTGACGACCTGTTCAACATGGTAGATGATAATAGTGGTGTGAAACAGGTACAGGGAAATCCTGATGAATTGCAAACATTGACGGTAGAGAAGTTCCTTATTAAAAAAACAGGATTTGTTTATATTTATACCAGCAATGAAAGTGGGGAGAATGTGTATTTTGATAATTTGGTGGTAGTCCATAACAGAGGGCCGTTATTGGAGGAGACGCATTATTATCCGTTTGGGTTGACAATGGCGGGGATATCGTCTAAGGCTGTGGGGAAAATAGAGAATAGATTTAAGTATAATGGTAAGGAGTTGCAAAGTGAGGAGTTTAGTGATGGGAGTGGTTTGGAATGGTATGATTATGGCGCCAGGATGTATGATGCACAGATTGGCAGGTGGCAGGTGGTGGATCCACTATCTGACAAAATGAGGAGGCATTCTCCATATAATTATGCTTTTGATAATCCAATTAGGTTTATCGATCCGGATGGCATGGCACCTAACGATCCACCTACAAGAATAACTAGTACAATGGATGAGTATAATACACTACATGTTACAGCCTCAAGTTTATCATCCAGTAAAGTAGTTACTACAAAAAATGGCATTACTTATACAACAACTAAAACATCAATTACTAGTGTTACCAATCTTGTATTCTCTGACCCCAGAATAAAAACAGAAGAGGGAAAAGTGATAACAACTACAACCTCTAATGTAGTAATGACAAATAGTGATAATAAGGTTGTTGGTAATATAACATCTACTCCTCAACAAACATCTGTAGCAAGAGGAGAGTCAGATTTTGATGTTAGTTCACTGCAAAGTGTAACAAAGGATTTGGAGAACTTCAGGAATACTAATAAAATTCAGTATAATGACTATAAGATTAATAATACGATTGACTTTATGGATAAAGCATTAGCCTTGGGAGCTTTGCCATTAGGTAGTGCTGTTAAGGTACCGGGTAATTTTGGAGATCTGCTAGGAGCAGTTGGTGCGCCTGCTAGTGCCGATCAGGTAATGGGAGCCGCAGGTAAAATGATTTTAACAGAAAATTCTCCAATAGACGTTACGCCACGAGCATCGACCGCATTGGATGGAAGGGCATATAGAAATGAGCCTACGGGTACCTCCAAAAAGGTTATAGATTTTATTTACGGATTATTTAAATGGTAATTAGCATGAGAAAGACTAGAATTAAATTTTGGTATCCATTGCTTATAATAGTTTCAGTTATTTTTCTCCTGACTAAGGATAAGTTATATTATTTGATGTTCCCGCCTGGGGATAAATATGGCGTTGCCTTTAATGCAGAACGAGAGAGGATTGGTATAGCAGTGCTACCAGATCATTGGTTGACAAATGATAAGTTGAGCGAAACAAAGATGTGGTATCCAGCTAATAGGCCCGATAGCGGAAGTTTTAGGAGTTCTAAGATTGTGGTGGTGAAAGATGGCAGTATAGTGTATGAAGGTGATACTTACCTTAGAATAGTAGGAGATAAATATGAGAAATTGACTATTGGGTATAGATATAATGATACAGTCGGTTGGGAGTATAAATATTATAACCCGCTGATTGGCACTGAAGAGAATAATGTTACAAAGCATAGCGCAGACAGTATATTAAATAATTGGGGATTGAAATATAAGTAGGTAAATCATCGAGCATCCCCATATCCCTCTCTGATGATTTATATCAAAAAAAGACGTATGCACTGTTAATAACATGTGCAGATATTTCCATTGATAAAATGTAATAGAGTTGTGTGGGTAACTATTTTTGCCGTTAAATAAATAGTTATGCCACATTACATTTGCAGCAATCCATTTCTTCGCTTAAATGAAGGTATTGAGACCATGATGTATCATAGTGACAGCCCTCGTTATTTTTCCTGTATACAATCGTTGGATTTAAACAGCAGGATGCCTGTTATGTATGAGACAGGTTTTAATTTAGGTTTTGTTCATGTGACTCCTGACCAGCAGACAAGGCTCTATTTTATTATAGTTGACGATAATCTTAATAAAGCTTCTTCGCAAAAGATGCAGAAAGTAATGCAGGAACAGGCGCAGTTTTTTATCGATCAGTTTATTGCAGTAAAATATAAAGATAGTGAGGATAAAGGCAAGTGGATGCTCATGCGGGACTATAACTCATTTACTCCAGGAGTAAAGATTATTCACTTTAAAATCCATGATACTTTCCTCGTATCATGTGAGCGGGGGCTGCATGGCTGTGCCACTGAGGAAGAGGTGTTTGAGTTCCTGACCGATATTTTGGAGTATCCTGAACAACAGGTAGGAAAAGGGAGTTTCAATCTCGTCGATCCTGCTAATACTCCTTCGATTCAGGCACTCTGAGTTTTAGCTTGATTATTTCGTGGTTGAGGCTTCCAGTTCTGCGGTAGCAGTTCCCATAATTTATTTTGTTTATGATCATTAATACGCAGCAATACATCATGCAGGTACGCATCAGGGTCTATTCCCTTCAATTTACAGGTTTGTATGAGACTGTAGATAATAGCTGCGCGCTCTCCATGTTCATGCGACCCGGCAAACAAATAATTTTTCAAGCCTATTTTAGTCGGACGGATTGATTGTTCTATGAACATGTTCGATATTGACAACATGCCGTCATTACAATATTCCATCAGTTGCTTCATTCGTTTTAATGTATAAGCCATGGCGGTGTAAATGGGCGTACCTTCTATTACTTCATTAACTTCGGTGGTGATCCACTCCCGTAGGGCATTTAATATTGGTACTGCACGCTGCTGACGGACTTCGGTGATTTCATCATATGATAATCCCTGCTCCTTACATTCACGCTCTATTTGATATAACGGCGCATAAAAATGATCGAGTGCATAATTGCTTCTTTGTTCGTCGTTATTCAAAGATTCAACAAAATAGCGGCGAGAGTGATCGAGACAATGTAAATGAGTAACACCAGGCTGCTTTCCATATTCATCATACCCACTATATGCATCCGTATGCAGATATCCGGTAAAACCAGATAAAATATCTTTTATCTCACCTTTACCTCTACCTTTCTTATAGGTAAAGCAAACTATTTTCAGGACTGGATTTCCACCCACCCATAAGTATCCATTATGCGATCCTTTACCCTTCGCCCTGGTTTTGTCCAGAACGCGGAACTTTGTCTCATCCATATGAATGTACCGGCTTTTCATTAAATCCTCCCACAGTAAATCCCATAACGGTCTTAGCACATCGATAGTCGCATTAATCCAGTTCGACAGGGTATTATATTTTAAATCAATGCTGTATTGCTTAAAGCGTTGTTGTATCCTGTATAATGGCATATGGTAGATGAACTTTTCTATTAAAAGCATCACCAATAGCGTAATATCAGCTTTACATTTAGGGATTGGATGAGCGGCTGGCGCAGCAATCAGTTGTTTGTATTTTCCTCTTTCATCCGCTTTAACAATATAAATATCGCGCTCTTCCACGTTCACATATAATTTCATCATCTGTACTGCCAATCTTTCTGTGCGCTCTGTACCCACTTTTACAGCACCTGCAGGAACATCCTGATCTACCTTTATTACACAGCGCATCAGATGCTCAGGTAATGCATGGCGGCCAGGGTGTGGCAAGGGATCTGTATTTTTTGCTACTACTACCATGCGCCCTTTTATTTTCTTCGCATCTTTAAGCTGTACTGAACCTTCATGATCGGCAGCTACATCAAAAAGCCGGCCTTGTACACTGTTCTTATTTTCTGCATCTGCAGGCGCAGCCGTGACAAAACGTTTTTCGCTTCTTCTGCCGTAAATCATTTTTCTCAGCTGCATCCACTGTTTTCCAGGGGTATGGATTGGATAATGATAATCGGGATGTTTATATCAATGGTGTGAAGTGCCCGGTGGTGACTAATGCAACAACTGGAGGATGTGGTTGGGAATTGAGCAGTGGTAGCAGTACACCTGTGTATCCCCAGGATTTGGGTTATGTAAAACATATGCGTGTTTATAGCCGGCTGATGACCGAGGCGGAAATTGCGGCGAATGCGGCTGATGCTTGTCTGGGGATTAGTACCGGAAGTGATGTAGCATTGAAGCCGGGTTATTGGTTTAAGTATAATACGCCGACGAGTGGTGAGGGTAGTGTCGGGTCTGGTATAACGGAGACATCGGTCACACCGATTTATCCGACGCATACGCTGGCTTCTAGTACTGCTTATCAGTCATTGAATGGGATCACGTTGAAGGCATCACCTGATGGAGGTTTGTTACAGACGTGGTATGATTATGTGGGAAATACTGTAGCTGGTCAGGACGCTGAGCAAAGGGCGGGTGCAAGATATACATATCGCACTTTCGACGCGCAGAACCGTGAAATTGAACTTGGTGAAAAGAGTAATGGTAATGCATTAGATAACAACCTGACATTTATTCCCCAGTCAATTCTAAGCACATTTGCAGCTTCTGGTACTAATAGTCAGATCACGCGCACACTGTTTGATAAGCAATACGAAGGATTTGGTTATACGCAGGAGAACCTTCATAAGCGCATTGCTGCAATGTCTTATCAGGATGGTACTACACCACAGCAGGTTACCTATTATAGTTATGATCAGGTAGGGAATGTGAAAGCGATGTGGCAACAGATTGAAGGACTTGAAACAAAGCAAATAGAATATAACTATGATCTTGCATCAGGGAAAGTAAATAAACTGCGGTATCAGTATCTGAATACCAGCTCTATACCTAAAACAGATCAGTTCTACTATGGTTATGAATATGATGCAGATAACAGGATGGTGAACGCTGTGACAGGTATTAATTCAGTCAGCACAGATGGCTGGGAGATTGAAAACCCACATACAGATGCACATTATAGTTTTTATTTGCATGGTCCAATATCACGTGTTGAATTAGGTCATAAACAGTTAGTGCAGGGGATAGACTATGCATATACTTTACAGGGGTACCTGAAAGCTGTCAATGGTCAATTCCTGGGTGCAGAGAACGATATGGGGAAAGATGGTTTGGCTGATAATATTCATAGTGTAGTAGGCCCTGATGTATTTGGCTATACACTGGATTATTATACAGGCGATTATACACCGATTGGTAATGCGGGTATCTTCCCATTAACTTGGCAGACTAACAGTACTTCCGCAGCAGGACATAATCTGTATAACGGCAATGTGAGTCGAGCGACGGTATCATTATCTCGATTCGGCAACACAGTAGGTTACAGTTATAGATATGATCAGTTGAACCGCCTGAAGGCCATGCGCCAGCATCCATTGACAATTGGTGCTACATCATGGGACGCATCTACAGCAGGTACAGCTTACCAGGAGGATGTAACCTATGATGCAAATGGCAATATACTGACTTACAAGAGAAATGGTAGTGGAGCGAATGGTAAGCAGGAAGCTATGGATAAGCTGACCTATGTCTATAACAGGGATGCATCCGGTCATTTGTTGAATAATCAGCTGGCCCAGGTGAAGGATGACATCACTACAAGTGATTATACTAATGATCCCAAATCACAGTCCGATAATAACTATAGTTATGATCGGAATGGCAACCTGAAAACTGATGTACAGGCAGGTATCTCTAATGTTTCCTGGACCCTTACAGGTAAAATCAAGAAGATCACTAAATCTGATGGCAGTTCGATTGAGTATAAATATGATGCGAGTGGTATCCGGGTTTACAAGGAATATACTCATGGTGGGCAGATAGATAAGACCTGGTATGTGAGAGATGCACTGGGAAATGCATTGGCTATTTATGGTAATAAGGATGGTGATGTTAAAATATACTGGAAAGAACAACAGTTATCTGGTCTTAGCCGTTTAGGGTCATGGCACCCTGATCTGGATGTAGCAGCTGGTGAAAGCAATACAGTATGGGCAGCCAGTGGTAAAAAGCAATATGAACTGGCTAATAATCTGGGTAATGTATTAGCCACAGTAAGTGATGAATTGACAAGTGAAAATACTGCGCTGGTACTTAGTTCCAATGATTATTATCCATTTGGTTTGGCTCAGCCTGACAGAACTTATTCCACTTCAGCCTATAGGTATGGATTTAATGGGCAAGAGAAGAGCAATGAAATAAAGGGAGAAGGGAATAGTTATACAGCGGAATTCTGGGAGTATGATCCGGGGCTAGGTAGAAGATGGAATGTGGATCCCCGTCCGGAGGTTAGTCGGAGTCCATATGCTGTCATACAGGATAATCCCATTGGGTTTAATGACCTGAAGGGTGATACAACAGGATCCAGCACGAGGGATAACCCCGAGATAATTGGGACAGCAGCCCATGTTGCTTTATCCAGATATCTTATCTCAAAAAATGCAAGATGGAATACAACAATGGTTATAAAAATTAATAATGGTAAAGATAAATTGAAGCCGGATGCTGTAAATATGGCTAAGAGTACGAGACAGGTTTGGGAGTTAAAGCCAGAGAACACCTACTATCCCTGGGGGACGGGTGATTATAGCAAATATCTGGATGCTCAGATACAGATAGATGGTTATGTCTCTGCATTAAATGCCCAGGTTGAGCAAGATAAGAATAATGGAATGCCATATAAAGCAGGGTATCAAAAAGGATCTGAAAATATCGCTGATGCCCCGTTACCTGACAAGCCGCTCACTTCTTCAGATGGTAAATATGAGTTTACATATAAAGTCTATAATCCTACGTCTGGAATGGTTTACTACACTTATAAAGAAAAAAAACCACAATCTACACCGGTAGTTCCTCTCCCAATTAAGAAGATGGAACAAGAACAGGAAGATGCGCAGAAACAATTACCGACACAAAAGGATTTAGGTCAAGTCGGTACGGTATTACTTATACCAATAATTCTAGAATATGGACCTTTATTTTTACTTTTATAAAAATTTACTATGGACTTTTTAAGTTTTATAACTCTTTTCATCGAGCCTGCTATTGCTGGTTATCATAAATCATTAATGGAAGATTTTGAAAAGTCACCCAAATATGCTGATTTGGTAAACAAACTTTTTTATTCTGATTTTTCATTTCGTAAATTCATTGAGTGGCATAGAGAAATCAGTATTATAGATTTTGATCAATTAGAATGGAGTGAGGTACTTGAGCCTTTACCTAAATTTTGCAGATTAGCAGACTTGGATCTGATCGAACATCAATTTGAATACATAAAGGATATTAAAACAAAAGGCTATCAGTTTTTTCAGCGGGAAGTATATCCTTCTGCTGAATCAGCGGCTGCGTCTTATCCCCGTACCTATTTTTTAATTAGGGAGGATTTTTTGGAGTATTTTGATGAGTTAATATTCTCATCGCTACCATCTTTTAAAAAGAGCGTTTTACCTTCTCAGATTGAAAAGGAATTGTTTGAAGGGGTGTCAATTGTCTTTGATAAAAACAGGGAGGAGATGTACTTTGATAGTCTTGAAGGATACCTTTTCCCGGATTTATCATTTAAAATTAATGGGAAGACAATAAAATGTAATCTTCAAACTGATCTAAAGTCTTTAATATTCTGTAGGCAGTCATTTATGTTTTTTTATGATCAGTATGCAATAGACGAATATAATTCGGACTCTTCTACATATAGTAGGAAAGAACCAATTATAATGCAAGTATCCGGAAAGAATGAATATGTAGTTACAAACACACAGGAAGCGATAGATCGAAGTAGCAAATACATATTGTTGGTAGCAGATTTGTTTCTTCATTACTATACTGTTTTTGAGAAATGGGCTTCTGGATTTTTAAAGGAAAACTATACAAAAATCATTAGTCATCCTGAGTTTCAGGCTTAAGATGATAAATGCATTGTTTTTAAAAGTGCCTTCAGATTATACCTGAAGGCACTTTTTTCTTTATTAACAGCATGATAATTCTTCCTGACACCCTATAAGAGATACAGATATTGCATTGCAAAACAAAAATGTGAGTCGAGCGACGGTATCATTATCTCAATTCGGCAACACAGTAGGTTACAGTTATAGATATGATCAGTTGAATCGCCTGAAGAGGATGCGCCAGCATCCATTGACAATTGGTGCTACATTATGGGACGCATCAACAGCCGGTACAGCTTACCAGGAAGATGTAACCTATGATGCAAATGGCAATATAATGACTTACAACAGAAATGGTAGTGGGGCGAATGGTAAGCAGGCAGCGATGGATAAATTGATCTATGGTTATAATAGGGATGCATCCGGTTACCTGTTGAATAATCAGTTAGCACAGGTAAAAGATGACATTTCGACAACAGATTATTCCACCGATGTGAAGTCCCAGTCTGATAATAATTATGGTTATGATAAGATAGGGAATTTAGTGAAGGATGTACAAGCTGGCATTTCCGATATTACCTGGACTGTTGAAGTATGTAGAAAGCATCTCCCACGTAACAGTAAGAAAGGTGTTAAAAAAAATGAACTTAAGCCCTGGAAAGTAAAAGGGTGGGTAATCCCAGCTAGTTGCAGTAGTGAGTTTGTGGCGAATATGGAAAATTAAAGCCGAAATCTGATAGTTTTTCAGCTCCGTCAATTATGCAAAAAACGAACCTATTAGCACCAATAGATAATACTTCCTCAAAGTTATGGTGCAATTTTAATTGCGCCGTAATGGACTTTTGCTCCAAGTCATAGCTATCCAGCCAAACCACCGCGCTCTCCTGCTGCACCGATTGCGCTAAATGTTTTGCCAAGGCCCCGGTCAGGAAGCATAGATTGCCCGTTCGATTTTTGAGCTGTTCCAAAAGAGCTATCCTTGCGAATTCAAGCCTGTTACCGATCTGATCCTGGATAACTGATAGTTTTCCTTGCGTATGTTTTTCCAGCTGAGACCAGTCATATTTGAACGACGGAAATTCAACGAGCGCATATTTACCCGTTAATTCATGGGCAAGTTTTGCCCTGTCAACATACGCACTCAAGGCAGACCATTTCCTTGGCAAATGGCAAAGTGTTTCCATTAAACTGACTGCTTGTTGGAGATCGGGATTGATCAGGGCTTTTTGACAGAGTTCCAGAAAACGTTGTTCGGAGGCTGAATCCTCATGTTCAAAATCATGTTCCTGGTAATAAAAACAGGCTGCTACTTCAAAAGAATTTTCATTTAAGCCAAATTGTTCGCGAAGGTTGGCCGGACATTCAAAGCTCTGCAATACCTGTCGCTTTTGTTTGGAGTTATAACGATCAACCTGATTTCTCGCTGTTAGAACCTGCAGATTTTGCTCCCTGGCTTGTTGAAGGATGGATCGCAAGTCGTTAGCAATTTTTACAGGTGCAGGAGCCTGCACCTGGCCCATCAAGTCTACATCCCGATCGAAGACGAGCCCGTTTACCTGTAAATATTGTTCCCACAGTAAGCGGCTAATTTCAGCGGGTATACCATTTTTTGAAATTTGTTGATTGCTTTTTATAGAAAGGTGAAGCTTATTAATCCTGCTTCCATTAATTAACGTCAGCCGCACATCGTCGAATACATTTTGATCGGCGCGCACCTGGAAATCGATTCGCCCGATCAAGCCCAGTTCACTGCCGAATGGCGGTACTTCAGTGAGCATACAGGCCAGGTAGAAGGCATTCACTTTGTCTTCAAAGCTTATGCCTCCTCCCGCATTTTGTTTCGCCGATGCTACCCTCTTTTTCCCGGAAATCTTATAAGATAAAAAATGACTTCAAATCACTTAATAGACAGACTGAACCTTCACCATGGTGAAATAATTCAGGTTTCGGATGAAAACTCAAACTTCCTTAGTGGAAGGATCAAATTTTTGCGCTAAAATGTACGAATATAGCTATTGGTGGTGCGTGAGAGGTACTGAAGGGATTGATAGTACGGTGGCTGCTCAGCGTGTGAGTTTGGATTGGGCGAGGGTGTATCATCAGAAATAAAAGAAAGGTAGGTGTCTTACGATAGAAAGACACCTACCTTTTTTTTATTAGAGGATTAAGCCTGTGCAAGGAAGAAGATGACATACGTCATACTTTGAAAAGCAGCACTATCATCAAAATATAGTGTACGATTGTTACCATCCTTATCTGTTAAAATAAATTTATGTTTATAAGCTTCAAGACTTTCCATGCAAACATTTGCCGTTGCCATGTCTTCGAGCAAAAGTTCATGTCCTTCTCCTTTTGAGGCGGACCTTATGCGTCTTTTGGTAATTAAGACCCAGTTGTCATCGTCTTTTTTGTAAATAATTAACCCCTTTTCATCCTCAGGAAGGCCTTTAAGATGAGCAGAATAATTGGCTTCATTTTCCTCAGTGATTATTTTAGTAAACTCACTTTCACCCCCACTTCTGTTAAAAAATTTTAATATTATATGCGGTTTTTTCTCTTTCATTATATTGAAGTTGAAGTTGTTTATACTTTTAATTTTCTACAAAAAAGGGTTATAAGAGCCAGCCATTGCAATGCCATCCATGTTTCAACAAGTTTTTCATATCTGACAAGCAATGCTTTAAAAGCATCCATCCAGGCATTGGCATGTTCAATTTTTGTTCGTCTTTTGTAAAGTTGATCATCAAAATATCGGTATTCATCACTTTGCTTCTTTTGATTTCGCAAGTTGGGTTTTACCTTTCATTCAATCTCGTA
>NZ_MTKN01000107.1 GCF_001975825.1 [Flexibacter] sp. ATCC 35208 | reverse complement strand
ATCGGAGATATTTCTCTGGGTAATGATACCACCATCTGTATCGGTCAGACACTGACACTGAGTGTAGATGCCGGTACCGGCAACAGCATCAAGTGGCAGGATGGCGCTACTACTTCAACGTATGTAGTGACTACGACCGGATACTATACTGTGACTGTTTATAATGATTGCGGTACCGTAACCGATGATATCACGGTAACTTATAAAGCTTGTGAGGGTAAACCAGACTTCCCGAATGCGTTCACACCGAACGGCGACGGAAACAATGATACCTTCAAACCACATGTAACCGGAACGATGTATGACTACGATCTGCGTATCTACAACCGTTGGGGTGAACAGATCTTCATCAGTAAAGATTCCAAGACCGGATGGGATGGTCGATACAAAGGAACACTGGTGGATGTAGGAACTTATGTGTGGATGCTGAGCTATAAGAAGATACTGGGTGGACCATCAAATGTGGTGAAAGGCGAAGTGACCGTAATAAGATAAGAGAAGTGTAAAGTAGAAATAAAATAGGCTTTAAGGCGTCCCGGGATACCCACCGGGGCGCCTTCCTTGTTTAAGCAAAAAAAAATACCCCGCAGCAGGCTGCGGGGTATTTTACCATATTTATTACTCCAATTAATAAAGCAATCTGGCCTTAATTGTATTCTTCACATCACGCAGCAATACAAACGCTTCTTTGGATAACCCACTATCCACATCCAATACAACGTAACCAACCGTATCATTCGTTTTCAAATACTGCCCCAGGATATTAATCTTATTCTGAGAAAGCACAGTATTGATTTCAGATAACACCCCCGGAACATTCTGGTGAATATGCAAAATACGATGTGTATGATCTACTTCCGGAACGCTCATCGCCGGAATAGTATGAGAACCGAAGCTCGCACCTTTCTCGAGGTAATTCAGCATTTTACTGCTAACATCCAGACCAATATTGTGCTGCGCTTCTTCAGTGCTACCACCGATGTGAGGCGTGAGGATCACATTGCTCAGTTTCTGCAGCGGTGTAGAAAATGCAGCACCGTTTTTTTCAGGTTCTACCGGGAATACGTCGATGGCAGCACCACTCAGGCGTTTTTCCAGCAGGGCATCTCTCAGTGCTTCCAGGTCTACCACTTCACCACGTGCATAGTTGATGAAGATAGCTCCCGGTTTTGCATGGCTAAGCACCTCGGCCGTGATCATATTATTGGTCGTCTTGGTAGACGGTACATGCAGGGAGATTATATCTGACTGCGCAAACAGCTCATCCAGGGAGCGGATTTGTACCGCATTACCCAATGGTAGTTTGGTTTCCACATCATAGTAAAGTACGTTCATACCCATTGCCTCAGCGAGTACGCTCACCTGGCTACCGATATTACCATAACCTACTATACCCAGGCTTTTACCTCTCAGTTCGAAGCTGCCTTTGGCTTCTTTCATCCAGGTACCTTCATGCGCAGCGGCATTTTTGTCCGGAATACGGCGGATGAGCATAATGGACAGACCAATTACAAGCTCAGCCACAGAACGGGTATTGGAATAAGGTGCATTGAAAACGGCTACCCCAAACTCACGGGCACTTTTCAGGTCTACCTGGTTGGTACCTATACAAAAACAACCGATGCCCTGCAGTTTATGAGCTGCCTCCAGTACCTTGCGTGTCACCTGCGTCTTTGAGCGGATGCCCAGCAGATGCACGTCTTTTACCTCACGAATCAGATCTTCTTCGCTCAGCGCTCCCGATAACCTTTTTACATTGGTATAACCAGCTGATGTAAATTGTGCCGCGGCGGCATCGCTGATGTTTTCCAACAATAAAATATTGATCTTCTCCTTCGGATAACTAGTCAACTTTTGCTGATCCATGATTCTATTTTATATGTTACCAACTGCAAAACAATTGGCTTAATGTTTGTTATTACGGCAAACAAAGCACAAACCTAAAAGATGTTGCGCAAAAATCAAATAGCAGTCGCTTCAAATTTGATTTCGTCAAAATTAAGCCAGTTTTTGGGCTTTATTTTGCCATTTTCGGGGTATAAATCTTAAAATACCTTTAAAATGACCAATTTGGTATTGAAATTTTTGCCCAACTTAGCTTTAGGTCCTAATTTTAAGGCTTTTACGAAATATTTGTCACAGATCGACTCTTAACAGCAGAATGAAAGCAGCTTTTATTGCACTAACTATCTCCGGGTTTACGTTATACGCTGTTACCGCTTGTCAAAGCAATGCGGCGTATAATAAGGATAGAAAATCGAGAACAAAGGATACTACGCAGATTGAGATCACTGATGAGGCGAGAGCAGCTGTACTCAATTCCCCCCGCACCAAGGTGCAACAACAGGAATTGGAAACTTTTTACAATACTAATTTATTGCGCTCCGGCTTCAATGGATCTATGATTGTAGCCAAGAAAGGGGTGATTATCTTCGAGAAATATCATGGCCTGGAGAACTTTAGAACGAAAAACTCCCTCATCGGGGAGAGTTCTTCGTTCCAGATGGCCTCTGTGTCCAAGACATTTACCGGGATGGCTACGTTATACCTGGCAGAACAGCAGAAGCTGAGCCTGGAAGATACCCTCCAGAAGTTCTTCCCCGGTTTTCCATATAAGGGAATTACTGTCCGTATGTTATTGTCCCACAGGAGCGGGTTACCAAATTACCTGTATTTCTGTGACAGCATCTGGCCGGATAAGAAGCGGTTTATGACCAATGACGATGTGATCCGCCTGATGGAACAACATAAACCAAAGATTCAGCACCTCCCTGATACGCATTTCCAATATTGTAATACCAATTTTATGCTCCTGGCATCCATCATTGAAAAGGTAACCGGGCAGAAATATGCGGATTTCTTACAAAAGACCTTCTTTGACCCACTGGGCATGAATAATACGTTTGTATATGATCCGGCTACCCCTGTAAGGGCACACCAGACCATCAGTCATAAATACAATGGGCAGGCAGAACCCGATACCAATTTTGATGGTGTGGTAGGTGATAAAGGGATATATAGCACCGCCCAGGATATGCTGAAATGGGATCAGGGGTTATATAACGGCAAGCTGTTTACGCCGGAATGGTTGAAAATCGCATATACTCCTTATAGCCATGAGAAACCGGGTGTACGGAATTATGGATTGGGATGGAGATTGATGGTGTACCCCGATAGTTCTGAAATTGTATATCACAATGGCTGGTGGCACGGGAATAATACGGTGTTTTACAGGATTGTGAAAGATACGTCTACGATTATTATATTAGGGAATAAGTATAATAGGAATATATACCATGCTGTGAAACCAGTAGCTGCGATTTTAGGAGCAGGTGATGGTGAGACGGAAGGAGAAGAATAGTACAAAATTAATAACGCAAAAAAAAAGCTTATGCCGAAAGGCATAAGCTTTTTTTTGCGGAGCTGGTCTGGCGTATTACCTGACCAGCTCCCAGTTTTATTCTTCTCCGTGTTTTCTATTCGGTAATACATTTTCCCTCGTCCATGGTATTGTACCCGTAAATTCATGCTGCCTCACCGCGCATTTCGCCATATGGCAATAATGACAACAGGAGCCAATACAGGGATCTGTATGTATAAAGAACTCTACTTCTCCTGATGTAAATGCATTATTAACCAGGTTTTCTATCGCTTTCAATTCCTCGTGCGAATCGTTTAATAATAAATAATACGGTAGGGTCAAATGGCAATCAATATGATAATTATTCCCATACTGCTGTACCCGCATATTATGTATATCAATCCACTTGTCTCTGCGGTGCTCTTCTAAGATCCGGATCACCTTATCCACCATCTGCATATCCGTTTCATCCATCAGACCGGAAATGGATTGACGCAGCAACCGGTAGCCCTGGCGCAAAATAAGAGACCCCATCAATGCAGACGCCAGCGGATCTATCCAGACCCATCCCGTAAAGTGAATGATCAATAACGCAACGACCAGTCCGGCACTGCTATACACATCCGTCATGATATGAGACCCATTACCGGTAATGGTGAGAGACGACAGCTGCTTCCCTTCGCGTAACAAATAAGCGCCTAACATAAGATTCCCCAAAGCCGTACCCCCAATGATCCAGAGACCCTTGTCTATACTTTCCAGCGGACTGGGAATAAAGAAAAACTGAGCAGCTTTAAAGAGGATCAAACAACCCGCTATAAAAATCATGGCCCCTTCAAACCCGATGGAGAAGAATTCCACCTTACCATGGCCGTAGGGGTGGTTTTCATCTTTCGGCTTGCTGGTCAGGTAAATACTGTAACAGGCAAAGGCGCCGGCTACCACATTGATAATGGATTCGAGGGCGTCTGACAATATCGCTACTGAGTGCGTAAGGAACCAGGCAAGGAACTTGGTTCCAGTAAGTATAAAACTTACGATCAGGGAGATCAATATGACACGTAATTCTTTTCTCTGCAAAACACTATTAATTGATCCACAAAGAAAAGAAATTTTCCGTAAGTTTAGTGTAAGTGAGTGTTAGTTAAAAGATAACAAAACTTAACTGTAGCAAAATAAAGATGTAACTGTAGTAATAGTCCCCCAACCAAAATCGTAATTATGCTGAATTTCAACCCAAAGTCTGCATGGCTATGCCTGCTATTGTGCAGCATATGCATGAATCCTGTGCATGCATTTCAACAACCCGCTGATATAGTCATTACCGGTGTGGTCCGGCTACTCGACAAGAATGGAGTGACTGCCGCCGCCCCGGGCGTCAGTGTAATAGAGCAAGGCACAAAGAATGGTACCATGACCGGCCCTGATGGAACCTACAAACTAAAAGTAAAGACGGGGGCCACCGTCGTCTTTTCCATGGTAGGGTATAAATCGATCACCCGTGCTGCTCAATCGGTCATCAATCCAACACTGGAAGAAGACGTGAGTAACCTGGGCGAAGTAGTGGTCACCGGTTACCAGACCATTGACAGAAAACTCTTCACAGGTGCGGCCACTGCTGTGAAAGCATCGGACGTAAGGCTTGCCGGTATTGCGGATGTAAGCCGTATGCTGGAAGGCCAGGTGGCCGGTGTGAGTATCCAAAACGTATCTGGTACATTCGGTGCCGCACCCAAAATCCGCATTCGTGGTGCTACCAGTATCACTGGTGATAATAAACCCCTGTGGGTGGTGGATGGTGTAGTGCTGGAAGATGTGATCAATGTAAGCAACGAACAACTCTCCACCGGGAACCCCTCTACCCTACTCGGCTCTTCTGTGGCGGGTTTGAACTCGGACGATATTGAGAGTTTCCAGATATTAAAAGACGCTGCCGCCACCGCACTCTATGGAGCCAGAGCGATGAATGGCGTAATCGTGATCACGACCAAGAAAGGCCGTGTAGGCAAGCCGGTAGTCTCCTACACAGGTAACTTCTCTACTTATCTGAAACCTACCTATGATCAGTTTGACATCATGAATTCTGCTAACCAGATGTCCGTATATACAGAACTGGAACGCAAAGGTTGGCTGAACCACTCTGATGCCACCCGCGCGGAAAATGGCGGTGTATATACCAAAATGTACAACCTGATCGATACCTACGATGCAACAAAAGGACAGTTTGGGCTGGCAAATACTCCAGAAGCCCGCAAGGCATTTCTACAAAGATATGCCGGTGCCAATACGGACTGGTTCAATACACTATTTAAGAATTCATTGATGCAGGAACATTCCGTGAGCATCTCTTCCGGTACGGACCGGTCACAGCTCTATGTATCTACAAGTTTCCTGCAGGATGGTGGCTGGACCCCGGCTGATAAACTAAAACGCTTCACGGGAAATGTAAGAGCGAATTACAACTTCAATGACAAGGTCTCCTTCGGATTTATAACCCAGGGCGTAATTCGTGATCAACGGGTACCCGGTAGTCTGAACCGGAACAGTAACCCGGTAAGCGGGCAGTTTGACCGTGACTTCGACATCAACCCATACAGCTATGCGCTGAATACCAGTCGTACACTCACAGCGTACGATGAACAGGGGCACCTGGAATACTTTACCCGCAACTTCGCTCCTTTCAATATCCTCAACGAAATGGCAAACAATTACATTGATGTGAGCCAGCTGGATTTGAAATTACAGGGCGAGTTTTCTTATAAGATCCTGCCTAATCTGAAATACACTTTTCTTGGTAACATTCGCTATGTAAAAAGTAGCCAGGAACATAAGGTAAAAGAGAACTCCAATATGCCAATGGCGTACAGAGCTGCAGGCGATGCGACTATCAGGGATAGAAACAGATTCCTTTACAAAGATCCCGATAACCCCGATGCTGAAGCCATCGTCGTTTTACCCTATGGCGGTATCTATTCCACTGATGATGATTACCTCGTAAGTTATTATTATAGGAATACATTAGAATGGAGTAAAACCTGGAACAATACACATACCCTGAATCTGCTAGGCTCACAGGAGTTGCGCTATGCCAACAGACAGAACAAACAATTCGATGGATATGGTTACCAGTTTGACAAAGGCGGTGTGCCTTATATAGATCCAAACATTATCAAGCAGAATGTTGAGAATAATTTCAACTACTACAGCATGACGATGAACTACGATCGTTATTTGGCTTATCTCGCAAATGCTGCTTATTCTTACAAGGGTAAATATAATTTCAATGGAAGTGTACGCTATGATGGCTCAAATCTGCTAGGTGAATCCAGAACCGCAAGATGGCTGCCTACATGGAATGTGAGCGGATCATGGAACCTCGACACAGAAGATTTCATGCAATCACTGAATAATATAAACAGACTCACCCTGAGAGCCACTTATGGTCTGACCGGAAGTATGGGAAATGCAAGAAACTCAAGTGTCGTATTGCAAAACAGAAGTACGAACAGACCTTATCTATCTGAAGTAGAATCAGTCATTTATATACAAAGTTTAGAGAACTCCCAACTCACCTGGGAAAAGCAATATGAGACAAATGTGGGCATTGACCTGGGCATGTTTCAGGATAAATTAACCCTGACACTGGATGGATATTTAAGACAAGGATTTGATCTTATCGGCCCTATCCGTACCTCAGGTATTGGTGGCGAGGAAATCAAAATCGCGAACTATGGAGATATGCATTCCAAAGGAGTGGAAGCAACCATCGCTTATAAGATCCTTGATGACAGAGAATGGGGATTACGCACACAACTCACCCTTGGCTATAACAAAGGAAAGATCACCCGGTTGGACAATAACCCGATCATCTGGGACCTGGTCGTAGCTGAAGGCGGCGCCACACAAGGTCACCCTGTAAGGGGACTGTATTCCATTCCATTTGCAGGGCTGAACCCCAAAGACGGTACACCATTATTTATAAATGAAAATGGAGAGACCAGCAACAATGTATATTTACAAAGTGACAAGGTACAAAACCTCCATTATGACGGACCAGTAGATCCTACACTCACCGGTGGATGGTATAATACACTACGATATAAAAACTTCTCCCTCTCTACATTGGTTACTTATAGTACGGGAAATAAGATCCGCCTGAACCCCGGCTTCAAACAACAGTACTCCGATCTCGATGCCAGCTCTAATGACTTCATCAACAGATGGACATTACCGGGTGATGAAGCACGTACCAATGTACCCAGTATACTCGATAAATATGGGGAATCTCTACTGGATGGCGTGTATCCTTATAATAATTACAACTACTCTACTGTACGCGTAGCAGATGGTAGCTTTGTCCGTTTGAAGCAGGTATCCCTGACGTATGGTTTTAAACCAAAAGGATTCAACAACCTCTCTGTGAGCCTGGTAGCCAATAACCTCTGGCTCATATATTCTGACAAACGATTGAATGGACAGGACCCTGAATTCTTCAATGCAGGTGGTGTGGCATTGCCTATCCCTCGTCAGTTCACCCTTTCAGTAAAGGCCAGTCTGTAACCCTTTAAAACACGCATTCATGAAAAAGCATCATATCTTATTATTCATATTACTGGCAGGCAGCGGTTGTAAGAAATACCTGGAGCAGGCACCAGATCAGCGTACACAATTGAACAGTGTGGATAAAGTAGCTGAGCTGTTGGGTACGGCGTATCCGCAGGGAGACTATGCCACCTTTACAGAAGCCGCATCAGACAATGCTGCCGACAAAGGAACAGGCGGTACCGTATCGCTGGAGATCAATACCAACCCTTATTATTTCAGGGACGTCATTGATAAAACAGAGGGGTCTCCTACTTACTACTGGAACAATTGCTATAAAGCCATCGCGGCCTGTAACCAGGCATTACAGGCAATCGAAAATGCAGACAACCCGGCAGACTACAATGCACAAAAAGGCGAAGCACTGGTAGCTAGAGCGTATGCACATTTCATGCTCGTAACTCTCTTTTCCAAAGTATATGATGCTGCTACCGCAGCTCAGGACCCGGGCATTCCATATGTGACTACTCCTGAAAATGTAGTGATCAAACAATACGAGCGCAAGACGGTGGCTTATGTTTATGAGCAGATCGAAAAAGACCTGACTACCGGGTTACCGCTTATTAAAAATACCTCCTACACAATACCTAAGTATCACTTCACCACTTCGGCCGCGAATGCATTTGCGACACGCTTCTATTTATTCAAAAAGGATTATCAGAAAGTGCTCACCTATGCAGCGAATGTATTTCCCGGAGGCAATATCAAAAGTAACCTGCGCCAATGGGTAACGGTGTATCAAAACCTCACTGCTGCGGAAGCACTGGCTTTGTATACGAACGCTACCGAGCCTGCGAATCTGCTATTGGTAGAAGCTCCTTCTATATGGGCCCGCAATGTTGCGCAATACAGATACGGACTGCAAACGGATCTTGTATATAATTTATATCGGTATCCAAACGTGACCGGAGCTACCTGGGTACAACCACTCTACTATGTAGGCGATAATACTGACAACTGGGAGATCCTCAAGTTCAGAGAGCACTTTGTACGTTCCAGTGCCAACGCGGATATCGGGGTGCCTTATACCATCTTCCCACTCTTTACAGCAGAAGAAGTTTTATTCAACAGAGCAGAAGCGAACATCTATCTGGGTAATTACGATGCCGCCAAGCAGGACCTGAATGACTACGCCAGTATGCGTATCGATGGTTACAATACCAGTTACCGTATTACAAATACGAAGCTGACCAACTTTTATGGCACTACCGATGTAAAGACCGGCCTCATTTATACCCTGCTGGATTTTAAACAGGCAGAATTTATGCAGGAAGGCATGCGCTGGTTCGATATACTTCGGTATCACATTCCTGTATCCCATAGTGGTGAAACCCTGACTGGCGATGACCTCCGTAGATTGTTCCAGTTACCACAGGAAGTGAAGCTCTCCGGTATTGAACAAAATCCCCGTTAACCGCATTAAAAATTTTGAAAATGAAATACTTATCAATATTGCTGATCATGCTGCTGGTGGCCTGTTCCAAAAAGGAACCCCTGGATACAGACCTGCCGGGACTCGGTGGAGAGACCTGGGAAAAAGGGCCACTGGATTACTGGCTGGATTCCAATTTTGTCAATCCGTATAATATAGAAGTGAAATACCGGTTTGACCGATATGAATTGTCGTTGAACAAGGACCTTGTACCAGTTACTGAATCGCAGGTTGAACCTGTGATGACAACCATTGCAAAAACATGGATCGCTCCTTACATCGGTGAAGCAGGTGATGCTTTCTTTAAAACATATTGTCAGAAACAGTTCGTTCTGGTAGGTAGCCCGCAATACAATACCAACAACACCGTAACACTGGGTACTGCAGAAGGGGGCCGTAAAGTCGTACTCTTTGCGTTGAATGATTTCAGCCTTGATAATAAACCAGGTGTACGGGAAATGTTGCACACCATCCACCACGAGTTTGCACACATCCTGCATCAGACGATCATGTACCCTGTAGAATTCAAAACCATTTCTACAGGATATACCGGCAGCTGGAATGATTATACATTGGACGAAGCGCTGGCAAGAGGTTTTGTGACCCAGTATGCGCGTAGTGCACCAGATGAAGACTTTGTTGAAATGGTATCGACAATGCTGGTAGAAGGCAAAAGTGGTTTTGATGCCATCGTAGCCAGTGCGCCTGATGACGGCGCCGCCAAATTACGCCAGAAGGAAGAGATCGTGGTACGGTACTTCAAGGAAAGCTGGAATATTGACTTCTACAGTCTGCAGACAAGAACCCAGAACGCTATCAATAATCTTTAATACAGCTCAATCATGCGTACACATATATTATATATACTGATACTGGCATGCCTCCTGAGCTGCCGAAAAGATCAAACGACCTCTATCTTTGGTGAAACGCCCGATCAGCGACTGGAAAAAGCGCTGGCAGATTATAAAACAAGATTAACAGGTGCTGAATATGGATGGAAGACAGCCGTGTTTCCACCAGCCGGCGGCGGGTATAGTTTCTTCTTTACTTTCGATACCGCAGGCAGGGTGACCATGTATGGCGACGTCACGGAAGATGCTGCAGCTACTCCCGAAAACAGTACCTACCGTTTAAAAGCCATGCAACGCCCCTCCCTATTATTTGATACCTACACTTACCTGCACCTGCTGGCAGACCCCGATCCAAATGTATATGGTGGCGTCACCGGTCAGGGATATTCTGTAGATTTTGAATATTCCATTGACAGTGTATCGGCTGATACAATCAAACTCACGGGGATCACTTATAGTACCAAAATGATTTTGATAAAGGCGACAAAGGCAGAACACGATGCATATACCTCCGGCGCTTTTGGTAACCAGTTAGTAGATATTGAGAATAACGTTGCTGATTTCCCCTGGCAATATTTACAATTTACAGATGGTCGAAAATTGCAGGTGAGCATAAATACATTTACGAAAAACTTTACTTTAATCTATCTCGATGATGCAGGAAAGGTACAGCTGATCACAACCCCATTTTACTATACAACCAATGGTTTGTATTTGCAAACACCAATTACATATGGCAGCTATACCTTTAATGAGGTATTCTGGGATCCTGATAATCAGGTATTTTATGTAAAAATAAATGGCAACCGGGTAGATGTGCAGGTGGCTGATAATTCTATTATACCCATGCATCAGTTGATCGGTGTAAGTTTCACTTCTATCGTAGTCCCGCCGCAGGCAATTCCCGGATGGTCAGATGATTTTACAAATATGTGGAAGTCTATCGCGACGTCATTGAAGAGTGGAAATTATGGGTTGACATTGTATTATACGTACTTCACTTTTGACAAAGATGCAGGCGTTTTATACCTGGATGTATATGTGATTCAGAATAACCGGCTGTACCTGGCTGAGTTCCCATATACTTATACCAAAACCACAACAGGGGTATTTGACTTTACAGGACAGACATATTCAGGCAATGCGGCATTGATAGATACAGATATGGCGCCATTACTTGATCACCTTGAAAACGATCATTTCACCATGGACTTTTATCAGGGAACGTTGGGACAGTTGAAAAGCGTAGAGGATACGGGATTCTATTTTACCGGATATCTGGAATAGAGGGGAAAAAATGAAACTCCTTAGAACTGCATAAATGCAAATTATGTATCCGAATTAAAAGAGGGTGCATCATAAGTTAGATACACCCTCTTTTAATTCGGATATAAGAATGGAGCCAGATCCCATTTTATGCGTTTCTCAGGAGTTTTATTTATTTATGAGTTCTTATGTTTGAAAA
>NZ_MTKN01000106.1 GCF_001975825.1 [Flexibacter] sp. ATCC 35208 | reverse complement strand
TCGTTTGCTGATATGGCGGCGGCACCTCCTTACCGGCAACTGCCTGCTGATTATCCCTACACCGCGCTGGTAAAAGACATCATACATAACCTTGACCGCATTGTTCATAACGTTAAGCCGAAAGGTGATACCCGCTTTCGTTTAACGCTTAACCGGAAAGCATCCCTCATTGCCTGTCGTTTTACGCTGGCCGCTATGGTGCCGCTGGTAAAGTTCCGTGAACTCAGCTTTTCAGAATAATCATTTCATAATCTCTAAATCCATTTGTTTTATGCAAACAGTTATTACAAAACGCGAATTACAGGTGCCTGTAGATGTGCTGATTCGGTTGGCCGATGTACTACTGGAAAAAGATATTACCAATAGTATTACTGGCACAGATGAAGAGGATGGATACATTACTATTGAAGTGGAGTACGAAAAAGAACAGCGGGAAGCTATCCATGAAGCCGAAGACATTATCTCTGATTACCATGAGAATGACGAAGAAGATGAGGATGAAGATTAACGCCAGTTTTACCACCACTACAGGTAATCCTGTGGTGGTGGTTCTCCTTACCCAATAACTTAACCCTTACTCTTACGGAAAGGTAAAATTTCAACACTAAATTATAATGTATGATAAAACGTGACGATCTACTAATCATGCGGGCCATAGCACTCTGTTTTAAACCCTTCCTAAAACCGGAAGAAGCGCTGATTTATTGTAACCTTGGCCGAACGCAATTTGCTAAGAACTGTGAAGAATATGGGGTTTACAAAACCAATAGTGGTTATTACAGGAAGGAAGATATAGACAAGATGCTGTCCGGTGAAACGGTGGCAGTGCGAGCTGCAACCCCGCAGGTCAAATTAAGAGCTGCATAGTAAAAACAGGGCTATTCGATGATGAATAGCCCTGTTGCTTTAGCCTAAAGGAAACCCGCAATATTAAAAGAAGGTAAGTGACTGATTGCCTCTGACTGATCTTTGGGTTTATGCCTTTTGTAAGTCTGCTGCACCTGTCTGGTAGTTGTATGCCCCATCAGATAAGCAATAGTGACATCATCCACGTTCTTATCCTTTAATAGTATGGAAAAACTTAATCTTGCACAAGACCATGTTACGTATTTATTGACACCAGCCCGCTTAATCCATTCTCCCAACACCTTGTTGGCTCCATTCGCCGTAGGCAGGCTGAAAACTTTATTGGCAGAAACTGTCTTGCCAAGAGATAGTTGTTTTATCTCTTCGAGAATAGCAAGGGCTATAGGGTGCAGGGTAAGCACTACAGGCTTGCCGGTTTTCTGCTGTATGATCCTTGTAATTAATGTACCACCCTGTAAGTCCTGCCATTCCAGCCTTTTCACATCCACCCATCTCAGCCCGGTATAACAACTAAACAAGAAAGCCAGCTTCACCTGCTGGTTAAAACAGGGCGTGTTAAGTAAGGCAACGTATTCCTCTGATTCCAGGTGTTCCTTCAACGCTGCACTTGGATTGCGTACAGCTGGAATATCCTCTGTCGGATTATTTCTAAAATAACCATCCTTAGTAGCAGCTTTCACCACCCATTTGAAACGTGCATAATAGTTGGCCGGAGTTTCGCCAGTCAATGTATCCAGCAAATGCCGCCGGAACCTTTTGCAGAAGTTTTCTGTAATATCTACCGGTGAGATAAAATCACTTTTGATATAAGCCTTAAACTTGGTAAGACAGCAGGCCAGATGCCGGTTGCCTTCTCGTTTATTTAATTTGATATAATCCTCAAAATACTCAACAAAGTTTGCCTTAAACTTATGAGCGGGGATAACGGGTGTACCTACCGCCTGCTGCTCGATAGTCAACTGGCTCTTTTTAGTCTCCAGTATTTTCAATGCTTCTTTGTTGAAGTTCTTTTGAATCTGATTTTGCGGGTTGGCATAAATAAATACGCCGGTGGAAGGTCGCTGCCCTGGCCCGCGACCTAAATCATAAAAGAAATAGATCTTATCACCTTTCTTATTGAGCTTTTCTCCAATGTTCATAGGGTATCATTTTTAAAGGTTACGGGAGAGAAGTCCAATGAGTATGCCATGCCAACAATAAAAACAAGGTAGCTAAAGCCAGCTACCATCCGGTGAAAGTTTGTGAAAGAAAGCGGGAACAACAACCTTGAAAATAATTTTGAGAACCACCTCGTACAAAATGTCAGAACTGCCATATAGGCTTGTGTTTCACTGCCAGCAGCGAGTGTCAAAGTGAGTGTCAAACCGGGTGTCAAATAAGCCTTTTCAACCCATTTTTGATGCAAAAATCTGAAGGTGTGATTCCGGTTGTGTTCCGGTGGAGTGCCTGCAATTTTGAGTGTCATTGCGAGTGTCATTTGAGTGTCGTAAATAGTGGGAAAAAGGGCTAAAAAGCATGAAAATCCGACACTCGCGAAAATAAAAAAAGCCTTACAAATCAATGACTTGTAAGGCTATCAAGTGCCCAGAACAGGAATCGAACCTGCACTCCGTTGCCGAAACAAGATTTTGAGTCTAGCGCGTCTACCAATTCCGCCATCTGGGCAATCACAACCGTCCTTCAGTTGCGGGTTGCAAATGTATGTATTTTTATTTAATTCCAAAATAAATTTATTTCTCCTTCATCTTATTTGAATATCGCAAATTACCGATACATTTGCAACTATAAATGATCCAATAAGATGAGCGCAAATAATCTGTTTCAGCCATTCCAACTAAAGACGCTGAATATTAAGAATAGAATAGTGATGGCTCCCATGACAAGAGCCTTTTCTCCTAATGGTATCCCCGGCCAGAACGTAGCCGATTATTATAAACGCAGAGCAGAAGGTCAGGTAGGCCTCATCCTCTCTGAAGGTACTGTGATCGACCGGCCTTCGTCCTCCGCTGATCCCAATATCCCTCACTTCTATGGCACCGAAGCCCTCAATGGATGGAAACGTGTCATTGATGAAGTACATGCAGCTGGTGGTGCTATGGGGCCGCAAATCTGGCACCAGGGCATTCAGGCAAACAACCCTTCCGGCTGGCTGCCTTCTACACCTTTTGAAGGACCTTCTGGTATATTGGCTCCTGATGGTGTTAATGGAAATGCCCTGACTGAAAGTGAAATCGCCGATGTGATCAAGGCATTTGCACAAGCTGCTGCTGATGCTAAACGCCTTGGCTTTGAAACCATCGAACTGCATGGCGCCCACGCATACCTAATCGATCAGTTCTTCTATGCGCTGACAAACAAACGTACTGACAAATACGGTGGCGCTACTATCGGAGATCGTACCCGCTTTGCCGTTGACGTGATCAAAGAAGTGAGAAAAGCTGTTGGTGAAGATTATCCTATCATCATTCGTCTCTCCCAGTTTAAACCTACTGAATATAACCACAAACTCGCTACTACTCCCGCTGAAATGGAAGCATGGCTCACACCGATGGCCGATGCCGGCATTGATATCTTCCATTGTTCTCAGCGCCGTTTCTGGGAACCGGAATTCGAAGGAGATGACCTGAACTTTGCAGGATGGGCGAAAAAGCTGACCGGAAAACCTACGATCACTGTTGGTTCTATTGGCCTGTCAGGCGATTTCATGGGGGCTTTCAGAGGTGAAAGTTCTTCTCCAAGCTCATTGGATGAACTGCTTCGTAGATTTGATCGTGGCGATTTTGATCTGGTGGCTGTAGGACGTCCATTACTGGCTGATTCCAATTGGGTTGTAAAGATTAAAGAAGAACGTAATGATGAACTGAAAGGCTTTAGTAAAGAAGCACTGGCTACATTGTTTTAATATAAAACTGACACTACCCATAAGCAAAGCCCTTCATTTTGTAATGAAGGGCTTTGCTATGAAAAAAATGTCTCTTTAAATCTTGTAAAACGAAAATTGAAGGAAAAGGCCAGCCTTCACTAAAAGCCCCCCCTCCCCCACACCAATAAAAGATTTATCACCAAAGTATAATCGTATTTGACAAATCCCTCATCCTCACATGCACATCAACCTGCCCCACCATAATAACCTGCAGAATAGCATCCCTGAACAAAATAAACTAAATTACAGATGATGGATACGCAAATAGAACAATACCTGCCGGCTTTCAGACAGCAAATAGACAAATGGATCACCTTCAATGACGAAGAGTGGACTATTTTTGCCCAATATTTAAACATCAGGTTACTTCATAAAAAAGATCATTTTACCAGCGCGGGTGAGGTATGCAAAGAATTAGGTTATATCCTTTCCGGGGAACTACGCCTTTACCATGTCAAAGATGGTGAGGAAATCACCGGTTATTTTTCTATGAAAAACGAATTTATCTGCTCCTATAAAAGTTTCTTAAAACAGGAACCAGGCTTATCCTACATACAGGCAATCAATGATGCCGTATTGATCACCTTTAATCATGCCGCCTTACAACAGCTTTTAAATAACCCTGTTACCGCCCATAAGATGGAACGTTTCGGCAGACTTATAGCTGAACATTTAGTTTTCTGTTACGAAGACAGATTGCAGGCCTTTGTAACACAATCTCCTGAAGAACGCTACAAAACGCTTTTAAATAGTAACTCACGGATCTTACAACACATTCCCCAACACTATCTGGCGAATTATCTGGGTATTACACCTGTGTCACTTTCACGCATACGTAAGCGTATTATGGAATCTGGAAGATAGCAGTTAACTTTTCTTATCTTTTGTTAACGGTTTTACTTTAACGGTTGCTATAGTTTTGTTGTAAACTAAATAGATGATGACTGTTAATGAAAGATTACGATGGCGCTATGCTACCAAAAAATTCGATGCAACGAAAAGTGTGCCGGCTGACAAACTTGAACGTATTGTTGAAGCAATAAGACTTACACCGACTTCAAGCGGGCTTCAACCGTTTGAGTTATTAGTAGTATCTAATGTCGAAATCCGCACAAAGATCAGGGCGGTGGCCTGGAATCAGGCGCAAATTACCGATTGCTCACATCTGCTGGTATTTGCTGCCTGGGATGACATCACTGCTGATCGCATCAATATGATGTTCGACCTTACCAATGAGGTTCGTGGTATAAGAAGTGAAGGTTGGGAAAATTACAGGCAGCAATTGCTGGGCCTTGTTGCCGGACGGGGCATGGAGGCTAACTATCAGGCGGCTTCACGGCAGGCTTACATTGGGTTAGGCACCGCCTTAATTGCTGCAGCTTTTGAAGGGGTGGATGCTACACCAATTGAAGGGTTTGACCCCGCAGCTGTTGATGAAATCCTCGATTTGACATCAAAGCATTTACGAAGCGTTGTCATCATGCCGCTTGGCTATCGGGCTACCGAAGGTGATTGGCTGGTGAATTTAAAGAAAGTGAGACGCAGTCGGGAGAATTTTGTTACTGAAATAAAATAAGCAACCCTCTAGTAACGATATACCCCGCTCTAAGAGCTGGGTATATCGTTAGGTTCAATACCTTATCCTGCACCTCCTTATACCCATCACCAGGAACCATCATCTCCACCTTCTCCTATCCCTGTCTCCTCCCCCACATCCAATCCCACAGGCTCCCCATAGTTGATATACATATTATCCTCATCATACCGGATCTCTTTTATCGGGTCCAGTCCTAATAATTTAGCATAGTGCACCAATAACCATCCTCCTGCACGCCCGTTAGGAGAACCCAATAGTGCAATAAAATCCTTACTATACGGCTTCTCTTCACCATTGCTGGACATACTATAATTCTTCATGAGATACTGCATTCTAGAACCATCAGACCAGAGAATGGTATGCAATGTCTGCGCATTAATAATCCCCTGCCGTTTCAGGGTCTTTAGCTCTATCTTCTCCCTGTCCTGCGGTTTTCGCTCAAACTGCGCCCGCTTAAGCGCCTGTATTTGTGCAGCGATGATATCAGCATTGGTAGCGACAGGTTGACTTCCGGCACTCTCTTTATCTTTATCACCAAAGTTCTGAGCGGCAATAAATGTCTTCATCTGCGGGTCATACTGGTTGTTATAGTGCGTTTCGCCACGATTTGCCTGCCTGCCAGTACTGATAAGATACTTTTTTACTTTCTGCCCCTCCTGAAGTGTATTCACATCCTCATCCTCCATTGTTGATTGCGGCCGGCGTTCCCGTAAATCATCCAAACCACCAAACAAATCGTCATCGTCTTCTTTATCAGAATGAAGATCCTCTTGCGTCACTTCCTGCTGCTTAGGTACAGATACTGTATATTTCAGGGTATCTTCGTAATTCGTATTCAATAGAATTTCCGTCCGGGTAAAATGCATCTCCTCCTCCCGGACTGTTTTCGCTTTTTCAAGGGCAATAAGGATCTTTTCTCCTGTAGCATAACTATCATCATATTGTTTTTCTGAGGCCGCCAATGATTTCGTGTCAAAAATAACGGGGAAGTCCAGATTTTCCGGATTTGCCCGTTTCTCTGATTGCTCATTTCCCCCCTCGGCCATGTGTGCGGAGAATTCTTCAAGTACCGTGTCTTTAGAACGTTTTAATTGTATCACAGGTGTTGCTGCGGGATATCCGGTTTTCAACTGTCTGGCCTGCAAACCAGCATTCGCCATTTCCTGGTAAGCCTGCGATTGCCGCACCTGGCTACTATTAATGACCTTTGCCTGCAGCTGCCGTTGGATAATAGCTTCCGGCCGGTTGTTCATCAATTGAAAAGCGCCGCCGCTTTTATTTACCGTTGATGTTAAACTGCTGTTAGCAACCTGCTTTGGGGCGGAGGCAGCCAGGTTCTCATGGGTAATCATTCCTGTTTCATTTTTTATGAACGCTCAATAAAATGGATAGTATGAACAGCCGGTGAGCCAGCTATATTAAATGTAACAATAATTATTTTGATTACCAGTTTTTGACCAAAGGCTGAGCGATCTAAAATTATTTTAAAAACACATTACACACCATACATACTCCCTACTATGTATGCATCCTATGTTTGAAGTTTTTCATATTTCTGTAAAGAACTTCAAAAACCTCTACCAATAATCGATTATTTAGTAGCTTACTAATAATCAAATATCCACGTATGGGAATACTCCACACATTGTACGACGAAATCATCGGCTTCATGGGGCTTAATGCCCTACTCGAAATGTACCGCACAGGAAATTACCAGTCGTTGCTCACTTTAAACGGCATATTAGGCGCCATCTCACCGGTACTCCCCTTTTTGTTATTAATTGAAATAACACGCGCACTCGTCTATAAAAGGTTTAAGATAGAAGACTATCGGATGCCTTTTTTTATCTTCGTTATCAATCGCGTCATCGGCCGTTTTCTTTCTATTGCAGCCATTGCTTTTTGCATCGGCGTATTTGAGAAGTATGCCATCTTCAAAACTACGTTTACCTGGTATTGGCTGATCTATGGCTATATCGTCTGGGAATTTGGTCACTTCCTATATCATTACTGGGGCCACAGGGTTCGCTTATTCTGGTGCCTGCATGCTACCCATCATATGCCACAGACGATGAACCTTTCTGTAAGCTATGCGCATTTCTTCTTAGAAGGCGCCTATGCCGATATTATTCGTACCACGGTATGTATACTGGCCGGCGTGAATCCTCCACTATTGTTTTTCATAATGTTCATTGATGGCCTTTGGGGAGGGTTTATTCATGTAGGAGAAAACATTCTTAAAAACGGAAGATTGGGCTTTCTCAATAAATGGATTTTGACCCCATCTCATCATCGTGTACATCATGCAAAGAACCCCTTGTACATGGATACAAATTTTTGTAATCTGCTGAACATCTGGGATAAGGTGTTTGGTACTTTTCAATATGAAGATCCTAAAGAACCCATTCAATACGGTGTGACACGTAATGTAAACAATCGTAATTTCTTCGATGTTTATTTCGGTGAATTCTATTACCTGGCGCTGGATGTATGGAAAGCCCCAGGCATCATGAATAAAATCCGTTACATTTTTATGCCTCCTGGATGGAGTCATACAGGAGATCACAAAACGGCCGTCATCGTAAAACGCGCTTACCTTGAATCGATAAAACAAACCACTTCAACAACCACGATATATGAAACCAAAGCCAGTTAATACAAATACTTCCCGCAGACAGTTTATCCGCAATACATCTTTATCTCTTGGTGGCCTGTGGCTGACCAATGGTCTTATGGCCCGTGATAAAGGGCCGGTTTATGGTCACAATCATGTTCAATATACACTTGATACCAGCTGGAGCAAATGTAACCCACAGCAATATCCTGTCAATGACTGTCATGAAATGGTGCAGGATAAAAGAGGACGTATCTTTTTGCTGACCAACGAAACGAAAAACAATATACTCATTTACGATACAAAGGGGCAATTACTCGATTCCTGGGGCAATGCATTCCCAGGTGCGCATGGATTGACCATTCATGATGAAAATGGTACTGAATTTTTGTATATCACAGATACGGTAAAGCATCAGGTATATAAAACTACCTTAAGCGGCGAAATACTGCTTACTATCGATGCGCCGATGGATAGTAAGCTATATGCGCAGGCGGAGAAATTTGTTCCTACAGAAACTACGATTGCACCCAATGGAGATATTTTCATTGCTGATGGTTATGGCGAGCAATATATCTTACATTACGACAGTAAGGGACATTTGCTAAATTATTTCGGAGGCCGTGGTAGTGGAGATGAGCATCTTGATAATGCGCATGGTATTTTGTTAGATCCGAGAAGTAAAGATGGATCTTTGCTGATCACCGACCGTACACGGAATTGTTTTAAACGTTTCTCCAGGGAAGGACAATTACTGGATATTATACATCTGCCTGGTGCCTGTGTATGCAGACCTGTCGTACAGGGGAACTTGTTGTATGCAGCAGTGCTTCGTTCTCCGGATATGAATAAGGAAGGAAGTGGGTTCGTGACCATACTTGATCAGCATAATAAAGTAGTGAGTAATATTGGAGGTAGTGAACCTGATTATAAAAATGGTCAGCTTCAGCCTATGTACCAGACAGATAAGATCTTTTTTCATCCGCATGATGTGTGCGTGGACCGGGATCATAATTTGTATGTAGCACAATGGGCATCTGGTAAAGTATATCCTTATAAATTAAAACGGGTCTCCTGAGATTAATTTAGCAAAAAATGAAAAATTTGAAAATAATATTTTGTAGAAAGAAGAAAAGGTTAGAAATTCGCGGTCCTGAAACACAAAATCAGTTGCCCAGATGGCGAAATTGGTAGACGCACTGTGTTCAGGTCGCAGCGCTCGCAAGGGTGTGCTGGTTCGAATCCAGTTCTGGGCACAAAATGGCTCTGTAATCAATTGATTTACAGGGCCATTTTTAATTTATGCTTGTCAATAATTCATAGGTTTTAACGCATTCTACCACTATTATTGACAAGCAATTGACAAGCAGCATGACAAGCAGAAATTGTCCTACTACTCACACCTTTTCCTGGTGGAATTGGCAAAAACAAAATTCCTGGGATTCTTCTAATCGATCTATTGCCTCCCCTTCCTTAATTGGCAGAATTAGAAATGTAAATCTGGCAGTCCTGACAGCTGTTCAGGGAAAATTTCGAAAAATTCTTTTTCCACTATTATTTCCACTTATATCCGTATTCTCTAACGCCACCCTTAAAACAATAAATAGATCGCCTTATATCTATGGCACGGCATACCCATTGTTCACAGTATCCTATAACCCAAAAGCCGCAACGATATGAAAATAGGATCTTACCTAAACAGGACGAAAGATAAAAGGATCTATTATTATGACTATGGCCGGCTTCCCGGACAGCGACCCGCTATAGGAGTATTTACCTATACCAAACCAAAGAACCAGACCGAAAAAAATCATAATAAGCAAGCGTTAGAACTAATCGATGTTAAAAAAAGCCAGACAATAATAGAACAGCAATCTATAGGTTCTGCCTACATTCCTCCCCATAAGTTTAAGGGGAATTTCCTGGAATATTACGCGGAATATGTAGATAAAAATAAGACCGATGGTAACAGGGC
Source organism: [Flexibacter] sp. ATCC 35208 (assembly GCF_001975825.1). Lineage (GTDB taxonomy): Bacteria > Bacteroidota > Bacteroidia > Chitinophagales > Chitinophagaceae > Chitinophaga. The sequence continues at coordinate 2,069 of NZ_MTKN01000106.1, read as the reverse complement.
TTTACAGAACAGCTTTAAGCAATTCAAAGAATTTGTAGGGCGTAGTTTCGTTTCGCCAGTTGACATTACGGAAAACCTGTGCAAAGAATTTAGGAAATTCCTTTTAGCCAAATTTAAGGGGGAAACTCCCCAGGGGTATTATGCGAGATTCAAGTGGGTATTAAACGCAGCGACTAAGGATAAATATTTCCAGGTCAATCCCACAGACGAAGTTGCAGCTATACCCAATCCCAGCGCGACGTTAAAGGAGAACCTTGAGGTGGAAGAATATTTAACCCTGGTTAAAACACCTTGTTTAAATGAGGAAATAAAATTTGCATTTATCTTCTGCTGCTACACAGGGCTTAGATGGGTAGATGTTGAGCGTGTCTGGAATAATGACGTAAATGAAGACGTTCTTACTACCAGGATCATACAAAAGAAAACTGGTTTACCAGTTACTTTAACCCTGCATCCTATAGCCCAAGCTATAATAAAAATACAAAGAAGGAAAAGAGGTAGCACCCCTGGAAATAAAAAGCTATTTCAACTTCTCGGTCGTAATGGTTGTAACAAAGTATTAGAAAAATGGATAGCAGCGGCTAAAATATCAAAACATATTACCTGGTCATGTGCCCGCTTATCTTTTGCTATACTGCTCAGAGATGCCCTAGTAGATGAGGTTACTATCGCCACCTTAATGGGTCATTCGACACCCAAACAGGTCAATAAGACCTATAAAAGACACCGGGCTAAAGACCAGCTGCAAACCATCATGAAATTGCCATCGGTGGATATTGATAAATATTTTCTTCACTTACCGGATGAGGAAACTGAAGAATAAATTGATGCCTGTAATAAAAAGGAAAGGCTGTCCGCTTTTGGACAGCCTTTCCTTTTTAAATGGAAGACAAAAATTATCTCCTCCTCTTCTTCGGTAATTCCATCTCTGTTGCCTTTTCGCCCTCCAGCATTTTTTCTAAATCTTCTCTTTTAAAGTACCCATTTTCATTTTTAAACACGCCAAACTCTTCGCATTTCTTGGCAAACTGTGTACGTCCAAGATTACAAAAAATCATTGCTTCTTCTGGTTTCAGATAAGGTTTGAAGCAAATTGCAATTGCACGCATAGTAACTAATTCTTGCTGTTTAATCATATGTCAGATTTTAAAGCAAAGTTCAGTCATGCCCTAAAACTGATATTCCAATTGTGCAGCTTTAAGTTGAAAAATGTCATATTATGTAGAAAAATGTCGAAAAATGTAAAAAATAGTCGATCGAATATTTTTTACAATCCATCAATTAAGTGATCCTTCATCTGCCAGGCTGTAAAATCCGACCTCTGAAACTATAATATGGTCAATCACAACAATATCCATAAGGCTTGCTGCCTTCACAATTTTCTCCGTAAAATATTTATCCGTAGAACTAGGATTTAAATTCCCGGAAGGATGATTATGACAAAAGATCAACTTGGTTGCTCCAATTTCCAATGCTTCTCGAAGTATCATTCTTGTATCTGATGAGACATTAGCAATCCCCCCTTTGGCTAAAACACTGTGTTTTAAAACCCTTTGCCCATGATTCATATACAACACATGAAATGATTCATAGGATTGATCCCCTAATATAGGCTTGAAGTATAGCACAGCATCAATGGTACTTCTAATGACCTTTTTCGACAATAAAAGTCCTACCTGCCTGCGTCTCCCCAATTCCATTACCGCTGCTAATTCGGCAGCTTTTATATTTTCTATTCCTCTCATTCTCCTAAACTGGTTCACATTAAATTTCACTAGCTCACTTAGGCTGTAAGAGGCTTTTGCAAGTAATTCCTTTGCAATATTATTTACGTTATTCCCTTTAGAACCGGTGCCGATAGATAGGGCCAACAGTTCCGTATCTGTCAAGGAAGAAGGGCAGTGGTTTATTAATTTTTTGATGCGGTAAATCATCTAAAGTTAGAGGAAAAAATTTTAATCTTTCTCAGAAGGTCATTAAGGTTAACATTGATCCATTATAAATTTAAAGATAATATGACAACTTCAAATCCACTTAATGTCATTTATAGCGTAAGTATTCGGACCTCG